>NZ_AUAA01000024.1 GCF_000428485.1 Epilithonimonas tenax DSM 16811
TAGTTTTGAATTAGAGAGGTATCTAAACAACTGATATTCTGAATCTATCGATAAATATTCCGCAGAAATATTTATTGCAATGAGCTCTAAATCAGATAATTTTGGTTTAATTGGTTTGAAATAAAAATTTTCTTTGATGGTTAATTTTCTTAATTCCTTTAAAATAAAATCGTAAATTGCATCTAGGTTATTCATAACGTATTAGATTGATAGTCAATACAATATACGAAATTTTCGTATTATGAGTAACCTTTTTTATAATGCACTACGGGTTATTATAATAAGTATTGTTCGCAGTATCTGAAATAGAAACCTTTACATTGCCAGTAACATCGCTCATTTTTAGCTTTACGATATTTTTGTTGATCGTGTATTCTGGTTTTGTAATAGCAGAAATCGGCGAATGATCTATGAGCACTTGCTTTTCGTCGACCGTGATTTTGTATTTTTCAATTTTAGAATCAGATTCAGCCACCAGATAGTAAGTTCCAGAAGCCATATCGCTCATATTATAAGACTTTTCGACGCTGTCCAGGTTGATGATCTTATCCGAAAAAACTTCACCTTTGTCTCCATTATAGATATAAAGTGATACGTTTCTTGCATTGGAAACACCAAAACGAATGGTCTTTTGTTTTACCTCTCCTATCGAAACTGAAAAATCCTTATCTCTTCCCATTACGCCTGCAGAAAAAAACATCAATCCTACAAGTAAACTTAATTTCATTAATTGATTCATAACAGAAAATTTATTAATTATTATTACTACAAATTTAAGCTGGATATTGAAAAATTGTTACCATACGATTTTCAAAAACAGGTGCTATATTAACATTAATCAAATATTACTATTACCATCACAGACAATATGAAACAAATGTATTTTAATTGTTGTATTTTTGCTTGATGAAACATCACAATCCTTCTTTCGAAGCGATAAAACCCAATATTGGCAGTAGTTTTACCTGTCTTCATTTTTCTAAAAATGAGAACATCAAATCGCACGTCTGGCATTATCATCCCGAGATCGAGATTATTTTTGTCTGTGGTGGATCTGGAAAGAGACAAATTGGAAGTCATATTTCGTACTTCTCAGATGGTGATCTGATCCTGATTGGCAGCAACCTACCACATTGCGGAATGACGAATGAAAATACCAATAACGATTACGAAGTCGTGATTCAGTTTTCGCAGGATTTTCTTGGAGCCGATATTTGGCAAGCTCCGGAAATGCAGAAAATATTGGCGATGCTGGAAACTGCAAAAAGCGGAATTGTATTTGGCAAAAATGTAAAAAAAACCATCCAGCGTAAAATCGAAGCTTTAAAAAAAGCCACATCACTTGACAAACTGATAAAATTGATCGATATTTTGGATCATATGACTCATACGAGCGACTTTAAAATCCTGAATGCCGGGACATATTATCTGCAGACGCAGAAAGAAGACAATGACCGTATCAACCTGATATTCAACCACGTGAAGGATCATTTTAAAGAACAGATTAGTTTGGAAGAAGTGGCAGGTTTGGCAACAATGACGGTTCCTTCATTTTGCAGATATTTCAAAAAAATATCGAATAAAACTTTTACGCAGTTCGTAAACGAATATCGCATCACGCATTCGCTAAAACTTTTGGCGGAGCAACCCTTGAGTATTTCAGAAATCTGTATAGACAGCGGTTTCAACAACTTCAGTTATTTTAATAAAACTTTCAAAGAACATATGCAGAAAAGTCCGTCGCAGTATAGGAAAGAGTTTAGTAATATTATGGCGTGATCAATCTTTTCTAAAAAGTTTAATTTGATTAAGCCTTATTGCAGCTTCTTCTTCGTTCCATTCAGTTTTTGGTAATTGTTCTATTAATTTATAATGACCATAACGTAGCTCTTTGATGTCTGGTCCAGTTGAAAGTAAATTAAATTCCTTACAATTGTCACATTGTATTATTTTCCAGGAATAATCAGGAATTCCAATTTGTTGTTTTGTAATAAAAGTCTCCAGTTTTAAACCACATTTTGTACATTCTTGAGAAAGTATTTCTTTATTTTTTCCTTTAAAAAAAGAAGACACCTTCAATAAAGTATTAAGAAAATATCCATAAAGCCAATGATTTAAATTCTCTTTGAAGTCAAAAGAAACAATATTTGACAGTTGATTAAAATAGTCGCATATAAACTCACGCTCTTCCGTATCGTAATCTGAACTATTGATATTTTCAAGCTTTATTTTTAAACTAATTTTAAGTTGTTTGGGGCTAAAACTTTTATTAACGGCTTCAATTAAATCGTCAGTACATTCGTCAAACAACTTTTCAAGTCTATTGCTCATTTCAGTTGCAGAAGGATTTAATCCCCGTTCTTGCCAAGCAGAATCTGAAAATTTATTTGAATCTCTGAATATTTTTAACTTTTCTAAAACTATTTGATTGTCAGTCATATTATTTAATTTAAGAAATCGCCCCAAAATACACCTTCATTTCCTCCATTGTACCCAAACTGATTCTCGTCCATTTTCCTTTTTGCTCATAGGTTTTTCCGCCAAGAATCTTTGCATCTTTCAACTTTTTAAAATAATTGTCCTTGTAATTTTCCAAAGAAAAATAAACGAAATTGGCAGAAGACGGAATGGTTGTAATTCCTCTTTTCCGGAATTGAGACATTGTGAAGTCTTTCACTTTTTGATTGGTATCCAAAACTTTGGAAATAAATTCCTGATCTTCCATCGCCGCAATTGCGCCAGCCATTGTAACTATGCTGATTTCCGCACCACTCCAACTTTGAAGTTTCTTAAGTTCTTGGATTAATTTAGGATTTCCAATCGCGTAACCCAATCTTGCGCCGGCAAATCCGTAAAGTTTGGAAAATGTTCTCGTTACAACCAAATTATTATAAGTATTCACCAAATCGCTCAAAGATTTCTGATTGGTAAATTCGATGTAAGCTTCATCAACCAAAATCGTGATGTTTTCCGGAACAGTTTTAATAAAACTTTCAATTTCATTTCTTGAAAGCAAATCTCCGGTTGGATTATTCGGATTGCAGATGTAGATGAGTTTTGTATCTTTTTTGATCGAGCTTTTCATTTTGTTCAGGTCAATTCGCTTCTGTTCATTCAAAGGGACAACGGTTTTTGACATTCCCAAAAATTCGCCAATCGGTTCGAAGATCGTGAAAGACGGATCAGGAATGATGAAATGGCCTTTTTCCAGCGAAACATATTTGATCATTAATTCTAAAAGAAAAGAGGAGCCTGCGGAAACCAAAAGATTCTCTTGTTTTAAGTTGTGTTTTTCACCAAGTTTCCCGCTCAAAGTATCCGCAAATTTAAAATCGTACATCGAGGAAAGGCTGAGACTTTTCTGCATCGCTTCCAAAGCTTTGGGAGAAACGCCAAACGGATTCTCATTGAAACAAAGTCGGATGGTTTTGTCATCATTTCTTAGTTCGGTAAAGTTCGGGGTGCTTTTCGCTAAAAATTCAAGTGGAGAAAGTGTGACCGCTGCACTTCCAAGCAAAGCGGTTTTCAGCCAGTCTCGTCTGTTGATTGACATATCAGTTTTATTTTCATTAAAAATAATATATTTTTCGCAAAGAAGCATCAACATCTACAGCAGCTAAGAGCAAAGATTATTTTTAATTAAAGGTCACCAAATTTGATAAAACGCAATATTTCAAACTTGATAACCAACAAGTATAATTCACAAATTTGAAATCATTTCTTTAGACCAAAATCAATCAAGGTCATATAAAAATGTGATACAATATACTTTAAAAATTAAGCGTGAAAGATCAATTACTCAAAAATAATCGTCTTATTTCCATCAATAAAAACCTTGTCTTCAAAGATCAGTTTCAAAGCATTTGCCAAAACATTTTTCTCGACATCTCTTCCTAATTTTGCTAGATCTTTTGCTGTTTTGGAATGCGTGACTTTGATGATATCCTGATAAATAATCGGACCTTCATCCAGATCATTGGTTACGAAATGCGCCGTTGCACCGATGATCTTCACGCCTCTTTCGAAAGCCTGTTTGTAAGGATTGGCGCCAATAAAAGCCGGTAAAAACGAATGGTGGATATTGATGATTTTCCCTTTAAAATCCTTAATAAATTCAGGCGTTAGAATTCTCATAAACTTAGCCAAAACCAAATAATCAAATTCATAATTCTTGAGCGTTTCCTTGATTTGATTTTCGTGCGCGTCTCTCGTGATGTTTTCGGCAGCCATATAATGGAACGGAATATCAAATTTCTCTGTCAAATCCCTTAGATTTTCATAATTCCCAACAACGGCGAGAATATTAAAATTAAGATCTTTGAATTGGTTTCTGATCAGTAAATCTGATAAACAATGATGCTCCTTCGTTACAAATACAATGACATCTTTTGGTCTATCATTACTTAATTCAATCTCGCAGTCACCCAATTGATCTTGTAGCTGGGCGATTACTTTCTGAGGATCGGCAATTCCGGCCACTTCGGTTCTCATAAAGAAGAGAGACTTTTCGCTGTCCACAAATTCATCATTTTTGATGATATTGAGCCCGTTTTCCAAAAGAACTTCGGAGATTCTGTAAACCAGACCTTTCTCGTCTGTACAGGTAATTTTGAACGTGAAATTCATCATTTAGTTTTCATCAAATTTAGAAATAAAAAGTGCTTCAAAATTCACATTAAAGGTTAAATAAATTAAAACTTTCACCGGTCATTATTTCACTTTCTCTGCCCGGTAGTCGGTTTCGTTTCCTAATCTGTCAATGGCTTTGATGGCAAGCGTATTGAGTTTTGTTCCATTATAAAACTTGATGATGTCCAGATTCTTAATATTAGAATTCAAAATCTGAGTCTGCCACTCATCCCCATATTTTGTGAACAAAACCCACTGGAAAGCTTCTTCTTGATTTGGCAGAGTCCAACTCGCAGAGAGATGACTTCCGTTACTTTTCAGGTTTAACTTAGGTTGAGAAAGTGCTTTATCCGGTTTCAGCCACGGACTTCTGGGAATCAGAACTTTGTCCTGGTACACTCTCGTTTTCAATGTCGTCTGCATAGTCCCATTTTTAGTAAGTCCTGCAATACTCCAATGGATGACGCCATTATCATCCTTCAGGATTTGTCTGCTTACTTCGATTTGATTGGTTATTTCATTCGGCCTATCAGAAGATTTTATTTCGACCGTATTGAGACCAGGCCAGAGATGCCGGTTAAAGTGATTTTCGGATTTCCACCATTCCAAGAGTTTTGGAAAACTCTGACCAGTAGAATTGATCGGCCAGTAGAGCTGCGGTGCGAAATAATCCACCCAACCTTTGTTGAGCCACAGTTTTGCGTCTGCGTACAGTTCATCATATTGGGAAGATCCTTTGATACCAGTGGGATAATCCGGTTTCCAGATTCCAAACGGGCTGATCCCAAATTTCACCTCGTTCTTTTCAGTTTTAATGTCGCGATAGATCCTTTCTACAAAACGGTTGACATTATCTCTTCTCCAATCTGCTCTAGAAAGATTTCCACCAGCATTTTTATAAGCACTCCACGTTTTGGAATCCGGAAAATCTGCACCGCCGTTGTAAGAGGCATAAGGATAAAAGTAATCATCAAAATGAACACCATCGATGTCATATCGCTTCACCAGATCCAGAACCACTTTTGATAGGTGATCCTGAATCACTTGGCTCGCAGGATCAAACCAGTACATCCCATTTCTCAATCTGTAAGTCACATCCGAGAATTTGTTGGCCAAAGAGGCCGACGTCACTTTTCCGCCATTAGAATGGTGTGCTCTGTAAGGATTGAGCCAAATGTGCAGTTCTATTCCGCGTTTGTGTGCTTCTGATATCCAAAATTCCAGAGGATCGTAATATGGGAAAGGTGCTTTTCCGATCTCGCCTGTCAGAAAGTAAGACCAAGGCTCGTTATCACTTTTATAAAGCGCATCACCGGAAGGTCTCACCTGTAAAATAACCGCATTGAAATTGTTATGCTGAAGCATATCCAGCATTTGGACAGCTTCTGCTTTTTGCTGATCCGATGTCAAAGTCGTTTTCGAAGGCCAGTTGATATTGGCAACCGACGCGATCCACGCACCACGGAACTCTCTTTTAATGGTTGGTAAATCTACCCGGAAGTTGTCTTCAACTTTTGCTTGGGTTGGAACGGATTTGATAACAGGTTTGGAGGGTGGTGTTTTGATTTTGGTCGTTTGTTTCTTCTGAGGAGAACAATTGTATATGACAACAGAAATAAACATCAACCAAAAGAATTGCAAAAGGCGTTTATGCTTCATAAAATGATATCTAAATATGGTTTTGAAATTTGAAAACGGAATATAATAAAAAAGCCCCTAAAATTGGGACTTAATTTATAATCAAAACGCTATTACTTTTATTTTATTCTTTTTATCAAATCTTTTGCACCGTGATGGACTAAGAGAATATGAATTTCATCTTCTGAAATAATACGATAAATAATTCTATAATTCCCTTCAAATATTTCTCTTACTTTTTCATCATCTATTTCAGAAACCTTTTTTCCAATGATAGTTCCTGTTTTTAAAATCTCGGTTTTACTTTAAATCTTTTCAACTTGATGTTTTGCATATCTTTTAGAATCTAAACTGATAAAATCATAGATTTCTTTCAAATCGGTGTTGGCAGATTTCAACCATTTTATTTGAACCATTCCTGCATTTCATTTTTAAGATCATCTTCTGAAACGGTTTGATTGTTTTCTGATTCCTGAATTCTGGTCTCAATCTTTTCAATCATGATCAACCGCTCAATGACTTCATCAATGCTGATCTCATCTGGAAATGTATCAATCTGCTTTTGGAGTTTTTCTTTAGTAATGGTCATCTTTATGTAACTTGATAATGCTAAATTAGAAAATTAAAATCAAAAAAGCCCCGAATTACTTCGGAGCTTCATTTATTTATAAGAAATAAGATTAAGACTTGGCGCCTCTTTCTATTCTTCTTCTTTCTTCTTCAGAAAGCACTTTCTTTCTCATACGGATGAAGTTTGGAGTGACCTCGATTGCTTCATCAGACTGGATATATTCCATACATTCTTCTAGAGAGAACAAGATTTTTGGCGCTACGCCACCATCTTTATCCTTACCTGCAGCACGGATGTTATTCAATTGTTTTGCTTCAACAATATTGATAACAAGATCGCCTGGTTTGTTTTGCTCACCAATGATCATCCCTGCGTAGATCTCCTCGCCCGGATCAACATAGAACTTACCTCTATCTTGCAGTTTTGCGATAGAATATTCAGTCGCTGGACCTTGACTTTTACTTACCAAAACACCATTACTTCTTCCAGGAATTGCTCCTTTGAAAGGTTTGTATTCTGTGAAACGGTGCGCCATAATAGCTTCACCAGCTGTAGCAGTCAACATTTGAGAACGCAATCCGATCAAACCTCTTGAAGGAATTTCGAATTCCATATGCTGCATCTCACCTTTAGTTTCCATAATGTGAAGATCTCCTTTTCTCTGAGTTGCCAAATCGATCACTCTAGAAGCAAATTCTTCAGGAACGTCAACAACCAATGATTCGTAAGGCTCACATTTTTCTCCGTCGATTTCTCTCAGGATCACCTGTGGCTGACCAATGGTCATCTCGTATCCTTCTCTTCTCATCGTTTCTATCAAAACAGACAAGTGAAGAATACCTCTACCGAATACCAAGAAAGTATTTGCATCACCAGTTTGTTCAACTCTTAGTGCTAAGTTTTTCTCTAATTCTTTGTAAAGTCTTTCTTTCAGGTGATTGGAAGTCACATATTTTCCATCTTTACCAAAGAAAGGTGAATTGTTGATAGAGAACGTCATATTCAACGTTGGCTCATCAATCGATGTTCTTGGCAATGGCTCTGGATTTTCAAGATCTACGAAAGAATCTCCAATCTGGAAAGCATCAAAACCTACGACAGCGCAGATATCTCCGGCTTTCACTTCAGCTACTTTTTTCTTCCCAAGACCTTCAAACACGTAAAGTTCTTTTACTTTTCCTTTCAAGATTTTTCCGTCAGCTTGCGCCAAACCGATCCACTGAGATTCTTTGATCTCACCTCGGATCACTTTCCCAATCGCAATTCTTCCTAAGAAAGAAGAAAAATCAAGAGAAACAATCTGCATCTGAAGGTTACCTTCTTCCACTTTCGGTTCCGGAACATACTGTAGAATACCGTCCAACAATGGGAAGATATTTTCAGTTTCCTCTAATGAAGTGTTGAACCATCCTTGTTTGGATGAACCGTAGAAAGTTGGAAAATCCAACTGCTCTTCAGTAGCATCCAGTGCGAAGAAAAGATCAAATACCTTATCGTGAACTTCTTCCGGACGACAGTTGGGCTTATCTACTTTATTGATAACCACCAAAGGTCTCAATCCTAGTTCCAAAGCTTTCTGAAGTACGAATCTTGTCTGTGGCATTGGTCCTTCGAAGGCATCCACCAACAAAACAACACCATCAGCCATTTTCAATACCCTTTCTACCTCACCACCAAAATCGGCGTGACCAGGTGTATCGATTACGTTGATTTTCACGTCTTTATAAGTAACAGAGATATTTTTTGACAAAATGGTAATCCCTCTTTCTCTTTCAAGATCGTTGTTATCCATGATCAAATCACCACTCTCCTGATTTTCACGGAAGATGTTTGTGGCGTGGATAATTTTGTCCACCAAAGTTGTTTTACCGTGGTCAACGTGTGCGATAATCGCTATATTTCTAATATTTTGCATATCTATTTTTTACGCGTGCAAATGTAGTGAATTTTTATGGTAAGATGGACGCTCATTTAATTATTTTTAAAAATAAGGTTGATTAATTAACATGTATTTAAAATTTTGTTAATCAACACATTATATCACAGACTTCGCAGAATCTCTTTTCCGCTGATACTTTGGGTCAAAATAAGATAGTGGTTGCCGCCGTCTTTGAGCTTGTATTTTTTCTTGATTTCGTCAGGTTTCAAAGGATAATTTTTGGAAATGATATTGAACTGATCATTCTTTTTCAAATCTTTCCCGTCAATTTTTTCAACTTGTAAAATTCTTCCGGGAAAGTTCTCTATTTTGTTTTCCGAAGTATAAAAATGGGTATTTGGATGCAGTTTCTTCAATCCATATTTTTCTGCTATGCGATTGAATGCGCCTGCTTTTAAAATGGAATTGTTTGGAATATAAAGGAATTTCAGAGTTTCCGAGAATTCTGATGTGGCATTTTTCTCTTCATTAATATCAAAAGAAAATTCTGGTTCGCCAGATTCCAAATTGACACAAGTAATTGTCGTGTCTTTACTCTTTTCTCTTTTTCCTTTATTCTCCATCATTAAAACCAACTCTTTCACTTCATTTCTGACTGCGATGATTTTAATTTCATTCATATGTCGAAGTTCCGAAACCAGATAACAAATATCAATCAAAGGTGAGAGTTTCACTATGATCATATCTGAAATAGAATGAAGTTTCCCCTCAATTTCCAAAAGATTTGGCGAGAGATCTTCGAGCAGGAATTTCTTTTTGTTATGCTGATCCCGTCTTGCCGGATCCAGATAAACGACATCAAACTTCGTAAAACGGTCAGTCTGATTTTCCGGAAGATTTTCAAGAAAAGTTTCAAGGTTTTGATTGATGAATTTTGCTTTTCTATTTAAAATCCCCCAGTTGTGTTCGACGATTTTTATCAATTCCGGATTCTGCTCTACCAAAGTGACTTCTTCAAAATTTTGAGACAGAAAATAAGCATCAACCCCAAAACCTGAAGTTAAGTCGAGGAAGGATTTTCCCATCAGCGCTTCCGCCTTGTAATCGGCTGTAGATTGTGATGATGCCTGTTCCAGATTGAGGTTTGGCGGAAAAACAATGTGGTCTTTTAATAAAAACGGAAATTTTCTCTGGGCTACTTTTCTGCCTTTGATCTGCTGAACAATTTCCTGAACCGTAACAGCTGGAAACGGTGATTTCCTAAGCAACAATGTATTGATATCCTTATCCAAATTTTGATTGATGAAGCGTTGAACTTCCGAAGAAAGTAAGTTTGTAAAATCCATTTATCCGTAAATATTTTGAATGGTTTTGATGGAGTTTGTGATGACTTTTTTCAATATATTGATGTTCACATCTTCCAGTTTTTTGATGTAGATACAGGCTTTCGCTGTTTTAACTTTTCCCAATTGCGAAAACAGATTTTCCTGATCATCTTGGTCCTGATAAACGTAAAGCGAAATCTGGGCAGCACGATTGGAAAGTCCAACCACCGGTGCGTCGCCTTGGTGCCCGCTTTCATAATTGTAATGATAACTTCCAAATCCTATGATGGCTTCGCCCCACAGTTTAGGAGGAAATCCAGATGTTTCTTCAAAGATTTCCACTAATTTTTGGACATCTTCGCGGCGTTTTTTGTCAGTGACATTATTGATATAATTTTCTACCGAAAGATCGTTTTCAGTGGTTTTGTTTTTAGCCATTTTTAGTGGAATTTGTAATTAAAAGTAGGGAAAATTTCCTAATTTGTCAAATCGTCTTTTTAATCTGAAAACCCGCAACCCGGCTAGAACGTAAATCCTTTTTTGCTGGTACTTGGGTTATATTTTAACTGACATCGTCTGCAAAAAAGATTGACTTCGTCGAACCACTCCGTTAGGTTTGGGAGTGGAAGACGGATTAAGTTGCCCAAACCTTTAGGATCGACGAAGCGAAATCATATCAATTTTAAACCGATTTCATATTCTCGCCATCCCGGAAATTGAGCCGTCGGAAAACGAAACCGGAAAGGATGGTCAAGCATCCTACAATTAAAAAGGTGTACCGGAAAGCGTTGTGGACCTCGTTTTTTATGAAAGTGGTGTCGCCTTCAAACAGTTTCAAAACGATCAAACCAAATGCAATCCCAAATCCTACCGCAAACTGCTGATTGACAGAAACCAAAGAATTGCCGCTACTGTTTTGATACGGTCGCAGATCTGCAATCGAAATGGTATTCATCGAGGTAAACTGGATGGAATTGAAAAATCCCAAGATCAACAAAATCGGTACATACCAATAGATCGAGCTTTGAACATTGGGAATTGCCAGACAACATATTAAAACACCAATCACAAAGGTGTTGATCATCAATGTTTTGCGGTAACCAAATTGGTGCAAGATCCCAATAACGGCAGATTTCCCAAACATCGAAGTCAAAGCCATCGGTGCCACGATCCAACCCGAAGTGAGCGCAGACTGGCCGTACGCAATCTGAATCATCAATGGTACCAAAAGCGGAATAGAACTGATTCCCAATCTTGTAGCGAGATTTCCCAAAATCCCAACGCGGAACGTCCGCACCTGGAAAAGATTGAGCGGAAAGATGGGATTATTGTCTGTTTTGGCATGTTTGTAATAAAAGTAAAGCATCAAAAATCCCAAAACTAAAACCAATAAAACCGGTGTGAGGTTTTGTGCATTCCCTAGCAATTCTAAAGAAACTGAAAGTAATAAAGAAGCCATTGCGAAGATGAGGAAACCTTTCAGGTCAAAATCGATCACGGGTGATTTGTAATTCGGCATATACTTTAAACTAAGCACGATCCCCAGAATCCCAATCGGTATATTAATCAAAAAGATCCAGTGCCAAGTCAAATAATCCACCATATAACCGCCGACCAAAGGTCCCATTACCGGACCAATCAATGCAGGAATAATGGCAAAATTCATGGCTTTCAGCAGTTCATTTTTTTTAAAAGATTTGATGAGCGCAAGTTTCCCGACAGGTGTCATCAGGCTTCCTCCAATCCCCTGAACTACTCTGGAAACAACCAATTGTGTAAGGTCTTGAGATAATGAACAGAACAGAGATCCCAAAGAAAAAACAACCAAGGAAAGAATAAAAATTTTCTTTGTTCCAAATTGATCTGCCAAAAAACCACTCACTGGCATAAACAAAGCCAATGTCAAAACATAACTGATGATGGCGTTCTGCATATCCAACGGCGACTCCTGCAGATCTCTGGCGATGGATGGCAAGGATGTATTCAGGATCGTAGAGTCCAGCATCTGCATAAAAATGGCAGTTCCTAAAATGAAAGGAAGAAACTTCCGGACCTGATCTGTAGACTGTATGTCGTTCATTATTTTAATTGAATCTATTAAAAAAATCCGCTGTTGCGGATCTTTATTTTAAACCAAAGGTTCTTGCTGGCTGAGACAATGGAAACTTCCCAAACCCCAGATCATATCGGTAGAATCTATGCCCACGACTTTCCTTTCCGGGAAACATTTCTGGATGATATCCAAGGCAAGCTGATCTTTTTCGCAGTTATAAATCGGAACAATGACGGATTTGTTGGCGATATAGAAATTGGCGTAAGATGCTGGCAATCTTTGTCCGTCGCAATAAACAGGATCTGGCATTGGCAACTCTATGATATTGAGCGGTCTTCCGTCCAGCAATTTCATTTCTTTTAATTGGCGAAGGTTGGTCTGCAGGATCTCATAGTTGTCATCTTCTTTGTGATCTTCTATCACTGTCAGAATGGTGTCTTCATTGACAAAACGGATCGTGTCGTCCACGTGTCCATCTGTATCATCTCCCACAATACCGTCATCTACCCAAAGCACCTGTTTTTGTCCGTAATATTTTTTCAAAAACTCTTCCACTTCTTCTTGTGAAAGATGTGGATTTCTGTTTGCATTTAGCAAGCAAGATTTCGAGGTCAACACTGTTCCTGCACCATTGAATTCTACGGAACCACCTTCCATAATGATGCCTGGATAAAGCACAGGAATTCCCTTTTCTTCTGCAATTTTGGTAGGTATCACATCATCCAGTTCAAAAGGTGGATATTTGCCACCCCAAGCATTAAAGCCCCAATCGAGAATGATTTTCTGCGGTTCTTGTCCATTTTTATTGATTAAAAAAGCGGGACCGTGATCTCTGCACCACGCATCGTTGGTTTCGTGAAAATAGAATTCGATTTTAGAAATATCTGCGCCTTCTTTTGAGATATGTTCCATTGCGAAAGCCTTCATTTCCTGATCTTTTACGTTGATGCAGACAAACTCACCTTTCGTCAATTCAGCAATGAATTTGGCGTAAGCAGGATAGATCAAATCGATTCTTTCCGGCCAGGATTCTTCCTTATGAGGCCAGGAAAGCCAGGTTGCTTCATGCTCTTCCCACTCTGCGGGGAAAGTGTATCCGTTTTCTAACGGATTAAAATCTTTATCTATAATCATTAATCCTCATCAATAAAACGTTTTGTAATCGGCGAATAAGTTTCTATCCTTCTGTCTCTCAGGAATGGCCAGTGTTTTCTCATGTAATCTGTTTGTGCCAGATCAACTTCGGTCACAATTACTTCTTCCTGATCGTGAGAAGCGAGATACAATAATTTTCCTTGAGCATTGGTCACAAAACTGCCGCCCCAAAATTTCATCGCACCATCTTGCTCATAGCCTACTCTATTCACGGAAACCACTGGAAGTCCATTCGCTACAGAGTGAGAGCGTTGAATGGTTTGCCAAGCATTATACTGATCCTGATTGGTTTCTTCGTCCTGAGTCGTGTCCCAGCCAATTGCTGTTGGATAAAACATAATATCTGCTCCCATCAAAGCGGTGATTCTTGACGCTTCTGGATACCACTGATCCCAACAGATCAACACACCCACTTTACCGAATTTTGTAGGAAAAACCTTGTAACCCAAATCGCCTGGCGTGAAATAGAATTTCTCGTAAAAGGCAGGGTCATCTGGAATATGCATTTTACGGTATTTACCCAAGTAAGCTCCGTCTGCATCTATCACTGCAGTTGTATTGTGATAAAGCCCTTGTGCTCTCTTCTCGAATAATGAAGCAATGATAACAACACCCAACTCCTTAGCAATTGGCGACAAAGCGTCTGTAGAAGGCCCAGGAATAGGTTCTGCTAAATCAAAGTTGTCATAATCTTCTACATCGCAGAAATATAAGGAGGTGAAAAGTTCCTGTAAACAGATCATCTGTGCGCCTTTTGCTGCAGCTTCTTTTATTTTCTCAATGGCTTTGTTCAGGTTCTCCTGCTTGTCTGCCACGCAAGACATCTGAACTGTACCTATTTTAACTTTTGACATTTCTAAAAATTTTTACAAAAATACTAAGAATATGGGGAATCAAAAATCCAACCAAAGAATTTGAGCTTATATTTCTAAAAATTAATTGAGTGATTTACTTTTTCTATGCTGTAGATGTGCAAAATCACATTGTAAATTTTACCTTTGCAGTCAATTAAAATGGCAGAGCGTTATGATGAATTACCATACCAGAAAATGGATAAAACCCGAAGATCTCAACCCCAATCATTCCCTTTTTGGAGGAAGACTGTTGCAATGGATCGATGAAGAGGCAGCGCTATACGCGATCATCCAGTTAGAAAACTCGAGAACGGTGACCAAATATATTTCGGAAATCAATTTTGTAAGTTCAGCTAAACAAGGCGATATTATTGAGATCGGCATCGAAGCTGTAGAATTTGGAAGATCCTCTCTGACATTACGTTGCGAAGTCCGAAACAAAATGACGCATCAAAAGATTATCACCATTGAAAGGCTGGTTTTTGTAGCATTGGACGAGGACGGAAATCCGAAACCGCACGGCAAAACAACGATAGAATATGTAGAAGACAGACTGAATGTGAAAAACACTTCTCCAGAAAATCTGTAATCAAGATAAAACCAGAACGTCACGAGATCAATTTTCGGGACCTTGTCTTTATATCCATAGAGCTCAATCTGGTTTAAAGCTAGCTTAACCTATGAAAATGCCAGGTCAAGCTATCAAAATGGTAGGATCACCTGACGAAGTGGCAGATGTGCCTTGATCATTCATAAGTGCACATCCTATCGTGATTGTTCAATCAATCGAATCTCTCACTATTTCATCACTATCGTTCAGAAAATTTTCTTTAAATTCGTCACGTTTTATAAATTGATATAATGAAATCGCCATCGCGTGTCAATTGCTACACCGATGAACTCTGAGCGATCGCATCAGACCTTTGAAAAAAATAACAGAATCTACTTATGAAAAGAAAAATTCTTCTATCAGCCCTGTTTCTTCCGGCTGTCATGGCTTTTGGCCAACAGTACGGCGGTATGTGGATCCCGACGGAACTTAATGAAAAAGAAATGAAAAGTCTGGGAATGAAAATTTCCGCAAAAGACATCTTCGACCCCAACAAAGCGAGTATCAAAGATGCGGTCGTGCAGTTTGACGGCGGATGTACGGCCGAAGTGATTTCCCCAAAAGGACTGCTCCTGACCAATCACCACTGTGGGTACGACAACATACAAGCCCACTCAACGGTAGAAAATGATCTGTTGACCAATGGTTTTTGGGCAAAAGATATGACAGGTGAATTACCGAATCCTGGCGTAACAGTTGACTTCATCACGGACATCAAAGAAGTGACTTCCCAAATCCTTGCTGGCACAGAAAACCTGACTGGTACAGATCTTACCAAGAAAACCAATGAAAATATCGAGGCTTATAAAAAAACTCAGAAAACAGAGTCTTACCAGACCATCTCGGTAAGATCTATGTATTACGGGAACAAGTTTTATGCTTACGTGATTGAGACTTTCAAAGATATCCGTCTGGTGGGTGCACCGCCTTCTGCCATCGGAAAATATGGTTCTGATACAGACAACTGGGTATGGCCAAGACATACGGGAGATTTCTCTATGTTCAGAATATACGCGGATAAGAACAACAAGCCTGCAGAATATTCCAAAGACAATATCCCGTACACACCGAAGCATTTCCTCCCAATATCTGTAAAAGATAAGAAAGAGGATGATTTCACTTTCGTTTTTGGTTTCCCTGGAAGGACAACGGAGTATCTCCCGGCAATTGCAGTGGAAAAAATCATGACAGAAACCGATCCAGCAATGATCGCCGTACGTGAAGTGGCTTTGAAAACACTGGACGAAAAAATGAGAACCAATGCGGCAACCAAAATCCAGTACGCCTCCAAATATGCAAGAGTCGCCAACTATTGGAAAAAATGGATCGGCGAAGTGGAAGGTCTTAAAAAATCCAATGCTGTTGAGAAAAAGAAACAGTACGAGCAGACTTTGATCTCGAAAAATCCAGCAATCAAACCTACGATCGATCTGCTAAATCAAAAGTATAATGAGCAGGCACCTTACAACCTTCACAAAGCCTACTATTCTGAAATTGTAAGAAATTCTGAAACATTTACACTGGCCGGGATCTATACCAATTATATCCAAAGTTACGAAGCAGGAAAAATGGACGGCAAGAATCTGGCTGCTCTGAAAGCTAGGCTGACAGATCTTTACAAAGACTATGATCCAGAATTGGACGCCAAAGTAACAGCCAAAGTGCTTGCACTGTATGCCAACAAAACACCAGCCCAGTTTTTACCAAAAGATTTTGATCAACTGGCTAATGCTAGCAAAAACCTGAGCGTTTTCGAGACTATTTCAAAAATGTCCATCATTACCGGTAGAGGCGATATGAAAGGAACAAAAGCAACTGACCTTACCAAATTCTTCGAGGATCAAAAAGTACTGGTCGAGAATCTGAAAAATGACCCTTTGGTGCAGATGTACGGTTCTTTCAAAAATTCTTACATGACTACCACTGATGCCAAAGTCACTGCCCTGCAAACGGACATAGACGCGCTGCAAAAGAAATTTATGGCACAACAGATGCAAACCGACAAAGACCGAAAATTCTTCCCGGATGCCAACTCTACCCTTCGTGTGGCTTACGGACAGGTGAAAGGTTCTGACCCCAGAGATGCCGTTTCTTACGGTTACCAGACACACCTTGCTGGTGTGATGGAAAAGTATGTGCCTGGAGATTATGAGTTTGATCTGCCTAAAAAACTTATCAGTCTTTATAATTCCAAAGATTACGGCGTGTACAAAGATAAAACCGGGGACGTCCCTGTCAACTTCACAGCAACCAACCATACAACTGGCGGCAACTCCGGAAGTCCGGCTCTGGATGCATACGGAAACCTCATAGGCCTCAACTTCGACAGACAGTGGGAAGGCACGATGAGTGACATCAACTATGACCCAAAATTGTGTAGAAATATTATGGTAGATACCAAATATATCTTGTTTGTGATCGATAAATATGCAGACTCCAAATGGCTTCTTAATGAGATGAAAATTGTGAAGTAATTTTTAAATCTTTCTAAATACAAACTTTGTCAGAGCTCCGGCTTTGACAAAGTTTTTTTATTAAAACAAAAAGACAGATGATCAAAGAAATCAAAAAAATTAACGATTCGGTTTTCAATCCTTTAGATTTAAAAATCTCAGATATCTTTGCTGAGACCGAATGTAAGGACTATTTTGGTTTTAATTTCATCATTAATCAAACCAAAATCAAATTCAGAAAGTCAAAACTGACCCCTAAGAAAATGGGGCAATTTGTTAGCTTTTGGAAGAGATGTTGCGACGGCAAAACCATTCCTTTTGACCGGAATGATGATTTTGACTACTACATTATTTCAATCGAAGAAAATGATGATTCTGGATTTTTCATCTTTCCAAAAGTGATCTTAGCAAAAGAAAACCTGATATCCGCACCATCAAAAACAGGGAAACGAGGTTTCAGGATCTACGCAGACTGGCATTTCCCAGATCAAAAACAGGCAGTTAAAACCAAGCTTTGGCAGGCGCAATACTTCATTAATTTTAGAGATGAGGAAACTGTCATTCGGGCAAAATTCAAAAAGATCTTCCTTCTAAAAAGACCATAAAAAACGAGATCAATACCTTATCTTTGCACCAAATAAGTATTATATGTCATTCGAATCTCTGGGATTATCAAGCAATATTATCAGTTCTGTCAAAAAACTAGGTTATCTCAAGCCATTTCCAATTCAGGAAAAAGCGATACCTGTGATTTTGGAGGGAAAAGATCTGATGGGAATTGCCCAAACTGGTTCCGGAAAAACAGCTTGTTTCGTCATGCCTATTTTGGAAAAAATGCAGAATGCAGAAGTCAAAAAAGACCGTAATATAGAGGTTCTAATCTTGGTTCCAACCAGAGAACTGGCCATTCAGATTGATGAAGTTTTCCGGGCGTTTACAGACCATCTGAAGCGTGAGATCCGGACAATGGCTGTTTATGGAGGTGTTTCCATTAATCCGCAAATGAAGGGCATGTTTGGGGTAGAAGTTCTGATTGCCACGCCTGGCCGTCTCTTGGATCTGATCGATCACAATGCTTTGAGCATCTCCGGAATCCAGCATCTGGTAGTAGATGAGGCGGATAAAATGTTTCAGATGGGCTTTGGCGAAGAGATGAATCAACTGTTTGGCCTGATGCCTGTGATGAAACAAACGACTTTGTTCTCTGCTACTTTGGACGATAAAGTGTCTGAAATGAAGCAACGCCTTTCCATCAATCCAACTTTGATTGAAATCAAAAAAGAAGACGTCGCAATAGATGATATCGAGCAAATCGCCTATCACGTTTCTCCCGAAAGCAAAGGGCCTTTTTTACGTTATTTGATCAAAGAAAAGAAGGTTGGAAAAGCCCTGATATTCGTTTCCTCTACCCGATCTGCAGACAATCTGGTTGAAAAACTGAAGAAAAACAAAATCAAAGCCGTTGCCATCCACAGCCAAAAATCGCAAGGTGCCCGTAGAAATAATTTGGAAGAATTCAAAGTCAACGGTGCTCAGATTTTGGTTGCAACAGACCTGATAGGTCGTGGAATCCACATCGATGATCTTCCTTGTGTTATCAATTATGAATTGCCGCGTTCGCCGTTGGACTACATCCACAGAATTGGTAGAACAGGGCGTGCCGGCGAAAAAGGAACAGCCATTAGTATTTTGACCCACGATGAGCTTCAGCATTTCCGAGTGATCCAAAAGAAAATGGGCAAAAAAGTGACTTTGCAGCGAACAGGCGACATAGACCTTCACGGCTATTAATCGAACTTATTTTACTTCTCACAATCACAGTCCTGCCTTCTGTGGCGTTTGAAAGCATTGTCCCAAAATGGATAGAACTTGAGCGCAACATAAAGATTGGCAGCGTGAAGCTGATCGTGTTTGAATAAGAGAGGTAAGGCATTTTCGCTTCCAATAATCAAAGGCCCAAGTCTCAAATAGCCACCAAACTGAAGATTTTGAAATTCTGACAGAGTGGTAGAAATCCCGTACCCGAAAGCTTCTTTCTGGATAGAATAGTTCACATTGAGAAGATTGTTCCGTTTCAAAGAATTTTCAAAAACCGGAACCCTTTGGACCCAGTTCACATTCACGAAATGATGTTCTTTCACTCGCTGGCTGTAGTTGATATTGACACTTGTTGGCAAACCTATTTTGAAACCATAGCCCGCAAAAGACCGGTTCTCATCGCCGTACGCTTCCTGACTTAATATTTTCAGATATTGCTCCGGACTTTCAAATTTTCGGTTTTCCAGATTCGGATTATTTTGCAGCCAAATGCTATTTCCGTTGTTGAAAACATGATTGATGCCTTGTTTGAAATTGACAAAACCAAGATCCAGTAAATTAAAAGAGAATTTATAATTGTATTCCTCTTCCCGAGGATCTCTATCCACCATTGCAATCCCAAGATCCAAACCCAAACCGGAACCATTCTGTTTGTATTCATAAGATTTCGTTTCGAAGTTGTAATTCGTGGTATAACTGGCGTGTAGGTTATAATTGGAAGCATAGATATTCTTAAGATCTGGATTTTCTCCGACAGAAGGCTGCGTTGCAGTTAGGTCAATATCATTAAGATTGGCGATATTTGCGGCGTCCAAACCAATTTCATATTTCAGATTAAATCCAAGAATCCATTGTTTTTCAGAATAAGGGAAGATGGTAGTAGAGGCATTCAGCCCTATTTCATTCCAGTTCATAAGATTGGTAGAGAAGGGTTTCATTTTGTAATCCGAAGGCTGAAAAACCCTTGCATTACCATAACGGAGATAATTATCAAAATCCAGAAAAGAACTCTGGGTTCTCAATCGGGTGAAAAGCCCCAACACGTATTTCTTTTCCCTGATGTTGGCAGTCATAGAAAACGAAGGTCCCAAAATATCAGAAGCTACAAAAAATGTGGCTTTGTCTTTATTATAAAAATCCAGGACATTGGCCGTCTTTACACTTGTGTTATTTCCCTTAGGATTGGCGACTTCTATTGTTGTATTGGCCAATCCCAGCAGGCTTTGCTTTGCGATGTACGCATAGTCATTCTCGATAAAAAGATCTGCCGCAACCAGATTGACATCCCAAGGATTTGAGCTCAGAAATGGCTGTGTAGGCGCCCACGGTGCAGAATTGATTCCGCTGAAAAAATCATTGGAAAACGTCAAATTATTTTGCGCTGCCGTTATACAACAACAGAAAACAGACAGACCAAAACAAAACGATTTTAACATATAATTATCAAAGTCAATAGAAAACTAAGTTATATATAAAATATTGTTTAAAAATTCATATTCGAATAATTACGTCTTGCTTTTCTTAACCTACTGATTATCTGATAATTTAATTTTTTTCCGACTCAAAGCCCGCCCTTCAAATGATATCCCAGCCCAACCAAACTTGATAAAGTTTCTGATATTCTGATGATCATCCCCGTCAGGATTCTGCAAAACATCAATCCTGTAAAAGTCTCCAAACAAGGCCAAAGTTTCTTCTTTCGACAGATCATTCAATTGCGCAAAACTGAAAACCTTGCAGGAACCATTATTCTGGTTAGCTTCATTAGCCGTGTTTCCGTTCGTAAATTTCGTAGGTGTAAAATCGTAATGTGCATCAATAAAAGCAATAACGTCATTAAACTGAATGTCGTCTGCTGATTTTTCTAATTGTTCAAATAGCATTATTTTTAAATTTTCTCAAAAATAACCAAAATAATATCACCTGCGCAAAATTACAGGAAAGACAATGCTGGTGATGCACCACGGTTCTAGAGCGCCGGGCGCCACGTTGTACGACAGAGGGATGAAAGTCGCCAACCGTTTCCGATTGGAAATTTCGCCGGAAACCCTGAAGGAAAACGCGTGGATCCCGTACGAAACCGAGGAAGGAAAACAATACTGGGAAGCCTTGCAACTCCTTTAAACAAAACATTCCTCTCTTTAATCATATCAGAATATTTTTTTTCCATAGAATCTGTTTCTGCAATTATTTTAAAATCTTTTATTATCTGAAAGTTTAAAGATTGTGATGCATCTTTTTCAATTTTAGCCACGCTGCTGAAATTCAATTAAATTTGAAATCATATTGCTAAAAAAAATCCCCCGAAAACTCGGAGGATTTGTATGATTAAGATTTAATCTTATGCTTCGTTCAAAGGCTTGTGTTCTCCTGGCTGGTCTTTACCTTCAGGATTTACGCTTCCTTCATTTCTCGGTTTAGGAGCTGGTCTTTCTGGTCTTGGCAACAAAACTTTTCTAGAAAGTTTCATTTTTTTACGGTCATCATAACCCATAAATTTCACCTCAACTTGGTCGCCTTCGTTGTAAGGAACTTTATCAAGACGAGCCCACTCTATTTCTGAGATGTGAAGTAAACCTTCAGTACCTTTAGCAATCGCTACAAACGCACCAAAGTCCATCACTTTCACTACTCTACCTTGGTAAACTTCACCGATAGTTGGTACGAAAGTAATTTCGTTGATTCTTGCAATCGCTTCATTGATTTTCTCTCTACTAACCCCAGAAATTTCGATTCTACCGATTTCGCCAACTTCTTCAATTGCGATAACTGTATCCGTGTCTTTCTGCATCTGCTGAATGATTTTTCCACCAGGTCCGATAACCGCACCGATGAAATCTTTAGAAATTTCTAGCATTACCATTTTCGGAGCGTGAGGTTTCACGTCTTCTCTTGGAGCAGAAATCGTTTCATTCAATTTATCAAGAATATGCAATCTTCCGTCTCTAGCTTGTAGAAGCGCTTTTTCCATAATATCCATAGACAATCCTTGGATTTTGATATCCATCTGGCAAGCGGTGATTCCGTCTGCAGTTCCGGTTACTTTGAAGTCCATATCTCCCAAGTGATCTTCGTCCCCTAAGATGTCAGAAAGCACTGTGAATTTTCCTGATTTCACGTCCGTTACCAACCCCATTGCGATACCAGAAACTGGTTTTTTGATTTGAACACCCGCATCCATCAATGCTAAAGTTCCTGCACAAACAGTTGCCATAGAAGATGAACCGTTGGATTCTAAGATATCAGAAACGATACGGATGGTGTAAGGATTTTCTTCTGGGATCATATTTGCCAAAGCTCTCTGAGCTAAGTTTCCGTGCCCCACTTCTCTTCTTGAAGTTCCTCTCAAAGGTCTTGCTTCACCTGTTGAGAATGGAGGGAAGTTATAGTGTAGGAAGAATCTCTCGTCATAGTTTACCATTACGCTGTCTACCATATTCGCATCTTTCACTGAACCAAGAGTTACAGCAGTTAAAGATTGAGTTTCACCTCTTGTGAAAATTGCAGAACCGTGCGCTCCTGGTAAATAATCAATTTCGCTCCAGATTGGGCGAATGGTTTCTGGGTTACGACCATCAAGACGAATTTTTTCGTTCAAGATCATTTGACGCATCGCTTCTTTTTCTACGTCGTGGTAATATACTTTTACGAAAGGTGTTACTCTTTCCAATTCTTCAGCATTATCAACATATTGAGCTAAAAATTCTTCGCGTACCGCTTTGAATTTTTCTCCTCTTTCTTCTTTGCTAGAAGGTGATTTTGCTACTTCATATACTTTATCGTAAGTTTCTTTCCAAACTTTTTCGCGGATGGCTTCGTCGTGATTCTCGTGGCTGTATTCTCTTTTTGGTAAAGATTTGCCTACTTTTTCGGCTAATCTTTCCTGAGCTTCCACTTGTTTTTTGATTTCTTGGTGAGCGAACTGAATTGCTTCAAGCATTTCAGCTTCAGAAATTTCTTTCATTTCACCTTCCACCATTACGATAGAATCTTTAGTTGCGCCCACCATAATATCCAGGTCAGCCAATTTAAGATCTGCATAATTAGGGTTTACCGCTAATTTACCATCAATTCTTACAACTCTTACTTCAGACATTGGTCCGTTGAAAGGAATATCTGTAATCGCAATTGCTGCTGAAGCTGCAAGACCCGCAAGATCATCAGGAATAGATTGTCCGTCGTAAGAAATTAATGAGATCATCACTTGAACTTCTGCGTGGAAATCTTCTGGGAATAATGGCCTTAGAACTCTGTCTACCAAACGCATTGTCAGGATTTCCTGATCCGATGGTCTGGCTTCTCTTCTGAAAAAGTTTCCAGGGATTTTTCCACCTGCGTAGAATTTTTCTCTGTAATCTACTGTCAATGGTAAGAAATCTACACCATCTTTTGCTTCTTTGCTGGCTACAACAGTTGCTAAAAGCATAGTTCCGCCAATTTTTACTACTACAGATCCATCAGCCTGTTTTGCCAATTTTCCTGTTTCAATTGTGATTTCTCTGCCGTCTGCAAGAATAATCGTTTCTGTAATTGCTTGAGGTATACTCATAAATTGTTTTGTGTTGCACTCCGTATTGAGTGCTTTAATTAATTATATTTCGTCTAAAAATGTGGTGCAAATTTACTGTTTTTGTTTGGATTTTCTTAATTTACTAAGAAATATAGATTTTAATATTCTATTTTTACACTTCCTTTACGCGAAAAGAGGTTTTTACATCTCTTTAAATCTGGTGAAAATTCTAGTTTTCCCTTCCAATATTGTTTTATGAAAACCGACACTTCCTTTATCAAAAATCCATTTTTTATATCCTGGATATTAGCCTTGTTATTTTACGCCTTAGAATATGCGGTGCGATCATCCCCCAGTGTAATGATCGGTCAGCTTCAAAGCGCTTACGGCGTCGGTTCTACAGAAGTAAGCTCGCTCGCTAGTGCCTATTACATCAGCTACTCTATCACCAGTTTGGCAGCAGGATTGTTACTGGACAGGATGGGCGCCAGAAAGCCCGTATTCTTTGGCATTTTGGTCTTGGCAGTTGGTTGTCTTTTTTTTGGAGGATCACATTATATCGTTGGATATGCAGGAAGATTGATGCAGGGAATGGGTTCTGCAATGGCTTTCCCGGCAGCAGTTTACATCGCAGTGAAAGCTTTTTCCGGGAAGAATCTTGCGACAGCCATCGGAATCACGCAAACATTAGGAATGTTGGGCGGATCTGCTGGTCAAAAATTGAGCAACACTTATTTGACCAATGGAAACAGTGTTCACAGCATCTGGATCATCTTCGGTGCCAGCTCTTTGATTTTAGCTTTACTGGCTTTTCTTTTCACACCTAAGTCAGAGCCTGGAATAAATACCGAAAAGCAAAAGAATTTTCTTGATAATTATAAGATTATCTTCGCAAATCCACAAAGTTATTTATCAGGTTTGGTTTCGGGTTTGTTATTCGCTCCCACTACGATTTTCGCTATGATTTGGGGTGTCGATTTTCTCCAAAAAAGCCGAGGTCTTTCGCAGGAAAGCGCAACGGTAGCCTGTGCGCTGGTTCCAATCGGCTGGGCGATTGGATGTCCACTTTTGGGCTGGATTGCCGACAGGATCAAGCGTAAAATCCCAGTCATTATTGGAGGTGCGGTTTTGATGATCTTAAGCGTATTGCAATTGGCTTATCTCCCGAGTTTAATATCGGAAAATATTTCTCTATTATTAATGGGAATTGGTTCTGGCGCGGCAATGATCCCTTACTCTATCATCAAAGAAGTGAATCCTGATCAAGTGAAAGGCAGCGCAGCGGGAGCTATTAATTTTTTAACTTTTGGAGTGACGACACTATTAGCACCATTGTTCTCAAAACTCTTCGGTTCTAAGTTGGCAGGAAGCTTAGACACTCATTCACTATTGCAGCATTCGCTGTTATTTTTTGTTATTGGGATCATTTGCGCTATCGTGATCACTATTTTCCTTAAAGAAACCGGGAATTTAAAACCTGAGGAAGAACAATAATTCTATGCCTCAATTACTTTCTTGTGATTCTGAGCAAAAGAATAATCACCATTAACACAGAAAACACAAATCCTAAAACCGCGATCACAGACATTTCACCAATTCTAGGTCCGGATTCTGAAACGAAAACGATGGATGTAGCAATCATATTTGCACCTAAAACCATCGCCAAAATCAGATTAATAATGCTTGATTTGATAAGTTGATTGGTCTTTTCGATATTCTTGATTTCACTTGAAATGGTAAATTTATTATCATCCAATTTCTGCAGAACAGAGCGTAATTCTTTGGGGATTTCGTCTACACTGTCTGTGAAAGTCAGCATCTTGTCCATTCCGTTTTTAAAGAGTTTTTTCGGACTTATTTTTTTGGTCAAGATTTTTTTGGTATAGGGATGAAGACTTTTCACAATATCAAGATCGGGATTAATACTTCTTCCCACGCCTTCTATAAGACCAATTCCTTTAAACAAGAGATAGAAATAATCCGGCATGTAGAGCTGATTGTCTTTTAAGACATCCTTCATCTTATTAATAATCATCTGAGGATCGATGTCTTTCAATGACGTGCTGTGAACAAAATTCAGTACTTCTTCCACATCATTTTGAAACCGCCTCTCATCCGGGATCTCATAGCTAACTGCCATTTTCTTTAATGACCTTACGATTTTATGAGAATTTTTGGCAACAAAAGCCACAATAAGGCCTTCCAAAATTTCTTTGTCATTTGGCTGTATTTTTCCAACTGCACCAAAATCGATGAAAACCACGCGGCCATCTTTTTTGACTAAAATATTACCGGCGTGCGGATCGGCGTGAAAAAATCCATAGTCCAAAATCTGAGAAACGAAAAGCCTCAGACCAACTTCAGAAATCGTAATCGGATCAATATTGTTGTTTAAAAGCTCAGCTTTGTCCGTGACTTTAATTCCGTCAATAAACGCCATACAGAGGACATTGTTATTAGAAAATTCGTCATAGACAATTGGAACATAGGTCTCCTTGTTATTTTTAAAATTTAAGGCAAACTGCCTGATATTATTCCTTTCATTTACCAAGGAAACCTCTTCCAACAAAGACTTTTCAAAAGTGGCGATGGCTTGTTTCAAATTGAGTTTTGAACCCAGCTCGGAATAGGTTGAAATCAGCTTCACAAAATCCTTAATCAGAAGCAGATCATCTTCTATAACCGTGAGGATATCTGGCTTCTTGATCTTTAAAATAACTGCCTCGCCAGTGATCAAAGTGGCGCTGTAAACCTGCGCAATGGAGGCCGTTGCCAAAGGTTTTGCCACAACTTCCAAAAAATGTTCTTCGACAGAGATATCAAATTCATTCTCCAGCATCTCATTCACGTTCATATCAACAACTTCTACCCGATCCTGAAGTTTCTGTAACTCCAGAATCAACTCCGCCGGAAGCAGATCTTCACGATTACTGAATGTCTGTCCTAGTTTTACAAAGGTTGGCCCCAATTCTTCTAAAACCATTCTTATTCTTTCATGAACGGTTCCTTTGGAAATGATTTCCTCAGACGACAGCGTATTTTCTTCAGTCTTTTTGCCCATTCTGGCAATCATATTTTTGAATCCGTACTTACTTAGTACAGAAATTAATCTGGCAGAGCGTTTAAGTTTTCGTTGTTGTTTATCGAACATAAATCACAAAATAAAGGAGCTAAGAAGTACCTCCAAAAATTATTCCTACAAGTTAAAAAAAGTCTTGGAGATCCTGAACCAGAGATTGAAAGTAAGAGTTTAAATAAAAAATTCTCGCAGCTATTAATAAAAAAAAGCCTGTCAAACCTGTCCAATATGCGAAATAAATAGTTAAAATCTCGTCTTTTTAGGATCCAGAAAAGTAGGAAAAACCATCACTGTTTGACCAAATTTTTGTGCAATCCGCTCTTCTAGGTTTACCAGTTCGCTTTCCATAAATTGATCACGCATCAGGTCATTATCAAAAACCAAAAACAGATTGGTGTTTTTCCCCTCATCTACCATATCAGATCTTACTTCGGAAAGAATATATTTCTCAACATCCAGAAGATTTTCCACCATCTGATGAAGATCATTTTCCACATAGATGTCCCATTCATCTATTTTATTTTCGATTGTATGAAATGTAATACTGAGTATGCTCATTTTTAATATTTTTTGATGATCAATGTTGATAAATTCAGAATGCAAAAATCGGTTTTTTTTTTGTAAATTAGCCCGTTATAAAAAATAGAAAAACTTGAAGCATTAGAATGTAATTTAACATTCTGATTTACAATAAATTAAAAAATATTTATGCATAAGGAAGGAGAAAGGTTAATACCAATCAACATTGTTGACGAGATGAGAACCTCTTACATCGATTATTCGATGTCAGTAATTGTATCAAGAGCTTTGCCAGATGTAAGAGACGGACTGAAACCCGTACACAGAAGAGTTCTTTACGGTATGTACGGCTTGAATGTCTTTTCTAACAGAAAACATTTGAAATCTGCGAGAATTGTTGGAGACGTTTTGGGTAAATACCACCCGCACGGCGACAGTTCTGTTTATGATGCAATGGTCAGAATGGCGCAACCTTGGAGTTTGCGTTATCAGATGGTTGATGGCCAGGGTAACTTCGGTTCTATGGACGGCGATCCACCTGCAGCAATGCGTTACACAGAAGCAAGACTTAAGAAAATATCAGACGAGATCCTCGCAGACCTTGACAAAGAAACGGTAGATTTTCAAAATAACTTTGATGACAGTATGACAGAACCAACCGTTCTACCTACTAGAATCCCGAGTCTTTTGGTAAATGGTGCTTCCGGTATTGCCGTGGGTATGGCGACCAATATGGCACCTCACAACCTAGCCGAAAGTATCGATGCGATCTGCGCCTACATCGATGATAAAGAAATTACCATTGATGAACTTATGAAGCACATCATTGCACCAGATTTCCCAACCGGAGGCATTATTTACGGTTATGATGGCGTGCGTGATGCTTTCCACACAGGAAGAGGACGCATTGTGCTCAGAGCAAAAATCAACTTCGAAGAAATCGGAAACAGAAATGCGATCATCGTCACAGAAATACCTTATCAAGTCAACAAAGCAGAGATGATTGCCAGAACTGCTGAATTGGTAAAAGACGACAAACTACCCGGCATTTATGAGATCCGTGATGAATCCGACAGAACAGGTCTACGTATTGTTTACGAACTTAAAAATGATGCCATACCAAACGTGGTATTAAACCTTCTATACAAATATACTTCCCTACAAACCTCATTTTCGGTTAATAATATTGCATTGGTCAAAGGAAGACCCGTACAGCTGAACGTGAAGGATATGATTTTGCATTTCGTAGATCACCGTCACGAAGTGATTGTACGAAGAACAAAATATGAACTGAGAAAAGCACAAGAAAGAGCACACATTCTTGAAGGCTTTATGAAAGTAATCGGAACTCAGGATTCACTAGACAGAGCGATTGCAATCATCCGTCACAGTGCTAATCCTGCAGCTGCGAAAGAAGGCTTGATCGAGGAATTTGAACTTTCAGAAATTCAGGCTCAGGCCGTTCTGGATCTTCGTCTGGCTCGTCTTACAGGAATGGAACTTGATAAGATCCGTGCTGAATATGAAGAGATAATGGCGATGATTGCAGACTTGGAGGACATTCTTACGAATGAGCCAAGACGTTATGAGATCATCAAAGCTGAGCTTCAGGAAATAAAAGAAAAGTATGGCGACGAAAGACGTTCGGAGATCGATTATGCTGGTGGAGAATTCTCTATTGAAGACATGATCCCGGATGAGAAGGTAGTTTTGACCATCTCTCACGCCGGCTACATCAAAAGAACGTTGCTTTCCGAATACAAAGTACAATCCAGAGGCGGCGTTGGAAACAGAGCTGCGACTACAAGAGATGAAGATTTCCTTGAATATATCGTAACAGCAACCAACCACGAATACCTGTTGTTCTTCACAGAAAAAGGAAAATGTTTCTGGCTAAGGGTTTTCGAAGTTCCGGAAGGATCAAAAACTTCGAAAGGAAGAGCCGTTCAGAACTTAATCAATATAGAACAGGACGACAAGATCAAGGCTTACATCAGAACCAAAGACCTTAAAAACCAGGAATATATCAACCAAATGAATGTTGTGATGATCACCAAGAACGGTACCATCAAGAAAACATCCCTGGAAGCCTACTCACGACCAAGAACAAATGGTGTCAACGCCATCGAGATCCGTGATAACGACGCACTACTAGGCGCAAGATTAACAGACGGAAACTCTGAAATCATGATCGCCACCAAAAACGGAAAATGCATCCGTTTCCCTGAAGAAAAGGCAAGAGCTGTCGGCAGAGGATCCATCGGTGTAAGAGGAATTTCTCTTGAAGACAATGATGAAGTGATCGGAATGATTGTTGTAAATGACTTGGAAAACGATACCGTTTTGGTCGTGTCAGAAAGAGGTTATGGGAAACGAACAGCTGTTGAAGATTACCGTGTAACCAACCGCGGTGGAAAAGGTGTAATCACGCTTAACATTACAGAAAAAACAGGAAATCTAATTGCCATTCAAAGCGTCACAGACGAAGATGGATTGATGATCATCAACAAATCCGGTGTGGCCATCAGAATGAATATGAAAGAGATGCGCGTAATGGGTAGAAACACTCAGGGTGTGAAAGTCATCAACCTGAAAACTAAAGACGAGATTGCGGCTATTGCAAAAGTTGAGATGGACAGTGAAGTTGTGGAAGACGAAGCTGAAGAAGGTGCAGAAAACGACAGCAACAATCCGGAATTCAAATTAAAACCTCAAAAAGCAGATAGCCAAACCAACAACGAGGAATCAGAAGAATCAGACACTGAGAAAACAGATGGTGAAGAAACCTCTGAAAACAGTGATAAAACCGAAGACAAAGAATAAAAAAAAATTAAAAAGTTTAATATGAAAAGATTAATTTTAAGTTTAGCAGTTTTATCTGTAGCCTTGGTGAGTGCACAGAAAAAAGAAATCGCTAACGCTGTAAAAGCAGTTGATTCAGGAGATCTTACAACTGCCAATTCAGAAATATCAAAAGCAGAAGGTATTTTTGGAGAAAAAACATACTTATTGGAACCAGCAGTTCTTGAACAGTATTATTACGCAAAAGGTTTTGCATTACTGAAGGCCGGAAAAAACACAGAAGGCGCAGAGTATCTTGCAAAAATTGCAACATTGGGCAAAGATGCCATCTACACAGGAAAAGACGCTGAAAAAAACAAAGTCTATTTTGTAGGAAAAGATGCTGCAGACCAATTTGGAGCAGGCCTTTCTTTAAAACAAGATCAATATTCTCCGTCCTTGGGTGACAAATTAAGACAATCCATCAATCCGCTTTTGCAAAAAGCAAATGAAATGGCGACAAAAAGTTACAATGACAAAAAATTTGATGTAGCTGGAGAGAAGTTCGCAGAGACTTACTTCCTCTTCAAAGCAGCGGGACAGGATGACAAAAACTACCTTTATTACGCAGGTGTAGCATATGCGCAAACCACAGATAACAAAGCAAAGGCGATAGATATCCTTGATTCTTTGATCAAATCTGGCTACACAGGTGTAGAAACTTCTTATACCGCAAAAAACAAAGCCGGAGAAAAAGAAACGCTTGACAAAGCGGCCTACGATCTTTACAAGAAAACAGCAGGCAGTGCTGGATATACCGAATTCAAAACAGAAGTTACCCCTAGCAAACAGGAAGAACTCTATGATCTTTTGGCGTCTTTGCTATTCGAACAAAAAAGATATGATGAAGCAGGAAAAGTAGCTGACGAAGGTTTGAAGAAATTCCCAAACAATCAGTCTTTATCGCAGGTTCAAAGTAACTCCTATTTCAAAACGGGAAAAACAGATGAGTTTGTCAATAACCTGAGAGCTAAAATTGCAAAAAACCCTAACGACAAAGAGAGCATCTACAATCTTGGCGTCATGCTAAGCAAAGACCCAGCAAAATCAGCAGAAGCAGAAGCAACTTACAAACGATTGGTAGAGCTAGATCCGAAATATCCGAATGCACTGAACAACCTTGTGTTCTCAATCATTGGAGAAGACGATGCTAAGACCATCGAGGAATATCGAAATCTGAAAAAAGCAGGCAAAATAGATGCAGCCAATAAAGTCTTGGAACAAAGAAGAGCCAGATTCCAAAAAGCATTACCTTATGCAGAACAGATGTACCAGACTGATCCCAATAACAAAGAATTGGTAAGCCTTCTAAAAGGAATGTATATGACCACGCAGAACACTGCAAAATACAACGAATTCAAAGCAAAAGAAACCGCAATGAAATAATGCAAAAGGAGCCTCCGGGCTTCTTTTTTTCATTTTTCCAACACGACCTAAAAATGTATATTTGTTCATAATTTTTCAAAAACCTTAATATGAAATTTTTTATAGACACAGCCAACCTGGCGCAGATCAAAGAAGCACAAGATCTAGGAATCCTGGATGGCGTTACAACAAACCCTTCGCTTATGGCAAAAGAAGGCATTTCCGGAAAAGAAGCCATCAACAAACACTATGTTGATATCTGCAATATCTCAGACGGCGATGTTTCTGCAGAGGTCCTTTCTACAACTTACGAAGAAATGATCAAAGAAGGTGACGAGCTGGCGGCTCTTCATGAGAGAATTGTAGTCAAGATCCCAATGATCAAAGACGGCATCAAAGCATTAAAATATTTTTCGGATAAAGGCATCAAAACCAACTGCACATTGATCTTCTCCGCAGGACAGGCACTGTTGGCAGCAAAAGCAGGCGCAAGTTATGTCTCTCCGTTTCTAGGAAGATTAGATGACATCTCCGTAGATGGCCTCAATTTGATCGAGGAGATCCGTCTTATTTTTGACAACTACCACTTCGAAACCGAGATTCTTGCAGCTTCTATCAGAAGTCCTATGCATATCATCAACTGTGCAAAGATCGGCGCAGACGTGATTACATCACCACTTCCATCCATCCTCAATCTACTCAATCACCCACTTACAGATTCTGGATTGGCTCAGTTTGTGGCAGATTCCAAAAAGTTAGGTTAATCATTTCAGACGTGTTTGGGCACCTGATCCGCGCTCCACTCCCGCTTTTTTTGTCATTGCGAAAGACCTGAAACCATCCGTTGGACTTGTCTGCCATCGCAATCACAAAAAAGAGCTCCGTTCAGCTCGGGGTGCGCTGCGCAAAGAACATGGTTTCTGATCAAATACCACATCAAAAAAAAACCGTCCTGTTTGAATTAAACAAGGCGGTTTTTCTTTTGTACACTAGTGCAAGCTTTTGTGATTGTCCCCAAATGGTAATCCATCCACACCCTTTATACTTCTTGCTGAAGTTGACTTATTGATGTCGCTTGCAAAACGCTTAGGTAGCCCATTCTTTGTTTGACCTTGCGCTGAATTAAACAGGAAGAAAAATCACGGACAACCATACAAGCATTTAAGAAAAGAAAGTTTCCTTCAGAAGATAGAGATTCAGCACAATAATAATAGCACTGATTACAAAGGCAAGAATCTTCAACCAAAGTTTATTGGCAAACTCTCCCATTTTTGCTTTACTGTTGGTAAACATCACCAGGGGAACAACCGCAAAACTCAACTGCATCGACAAAACCACCTGACTGAAAACCAACAGATCTGCGGTTCCTTTTTCACCGTACAATATAGAAATAATCAAAGCGGGAATGATGGCAATCGTTCTTGTGATCAGTCGTCTCACCCACGGCTTTAATTTGATATTCAGAAATCCCTCCATCACGATTTGTCCGGCCAATGTTCCCGTCAAAGTAGAATTCTGACCCGAAGCCAGCAAAGCAATTCCAAAGAAAATACTAGCCAAAGTTGTTCCCAAAAGTGGTGTCAAAAGCATATAAGCATCATTGATGTCCGCCACATCCTTATTCCCCGAGGTATGGAAAGTGGCTGCTGCAATTATAAGAATAGCTGCATTAATCACAAAAGCCAACATTAGAGAAAGGCTGCTGTCTATACTAGCAAACTTCAAAGCTTCTTTTTTTCCTTCCGTAGTTCTGGGATAATCCCTGGTTTGAACGATACTGCTGTGGAGATACAGATTGTGTGGCATCACTGTTGCACCCAAAATCCCAATGGCGATATAGAGCATTGATGGATTGGTAATGATTTCTTTTTTAGGGATAAGACCTTCTAGTAAAGGAAAAAGATCTGGTTTACTAAGGAAGATCTCATAAAAGAAAGCGATGAAGATAATGAAGATCAATCCACCGACAATACTTTCTATGTATCTGAAACCCTTTGCCTGTAAAAACAAGATGAGAAAAACATCAATGATGGTAATAACAACCCCGACACTCAGCGGGATTCCAAATAAAAGATTAAGTGCAATCGCCGATCCTATCACTTCTGCAAGATCACAGGCAGCAATGGCTATCTCACAAAATATCCAAAGCACAAAATTGACAGCCGGATGAAAATGATCTTTACATGCCTGCGCCAAATCCCGCTCTGCCACCACACCCAATTTTACGGAAAGATGTTGCAACAGGATGGCAAACAAATTAGAAATCAAAATAACAGATAGCAAAGTATAGCCAAACTGTGCTCCACCCGCTATATCTGTGGCCCAGTTTCCCGGATCCATGTAGCCTACAGCCACGAGAAGTCCTGGTCCCATATAGGCCAATAATTTCTTTTTGAAACTCCCGTCTTTGGGAATTTGGACGCTGGCGAAAACCTCATTCAAAGAATTCGAGCTCTTCCCATTTCTCCAGCCGCTATTGTTATTTATTGGATTCAATAATGTTATTGTTAGATTAGACTAACAAAAATAGTTATACTCTACTTAACTCACAAGCTTACAACAAAAAAAACTGCCAATTACTTGGCAGTTTCCTAATTAATTTGATATGGTCTTTTACTTTGTAAACCTAATCGCTGTTTTTCTATCAGACTCTCTTTCTTTATCAGTAGCTTCTGCAGGAACTTTCGCAAATTTGGACCCGTAACCTTCTGCGCCTAATACTTGCGCAGAACTTATAGCAGTTTTTACAGCCGTGGCTCTGTCTGCAGATAACTTAAGATTTGCATTCGCGTCTCCTTTTTTATCTGTGTAGGCTCCGATTTTGATTTTAGCATCAGGAAATTCCGTTAAGATCATTTTCAAGTTATCCAATTGAACTTTAGATTCTGGTGTCAACTTAGTTGTACCGAATTCGAAATTCAAATTATCAAAGTTGTACCATTTATCTTTCAATTGCATTTCTGTTGCAATTTTATACTCATCAGATTTCAGAAAAGTCACGATTTGATCCTCGATTCCACCTTTATAAGCCTGTAAAGTTTTTCCACTTGGGAGAGTGACCACCAAAGTCTCTCTACTGGTTGTCACCATATCTTCTGTAGTATTGGCAGAATCAGAAACCACTGCAGTAGAATCTGTAGTTGCTATTGCGACTGGTTCTGCTTTTTTATCACATTGTTTCCAGAAAAACCATCCTAAGAGTAATAACAACAGCAATGGTAGTAACCATTTCCAAATGCTTCCACCTCCGGAATGGTCAGAAACGATCTCGTGAGTCGATCCACTTCTATTCACATCTACTTTTGGTGTTTCTTTAACCCTTGGTCTTTCTGTAACCGGAGTTACTGGATTCACATCTACAATAGGTGTCTGTAATGGTTCCGGCACCACATTAAGTGGCTCAGCATCTGCAGACCCAAACCAATTACCGAGCCCCAGTGCGGCAAAACTAAATCCTGCCGGCAACAATGATGACAAAATTCCTTTTTGTCCGCTCAATAGACTTCCGAAAGAAGATTCATTCAGATTATTATCGGCAGCATATTTCCCTATAGTTCCGGCGGTGGCACCAGTGACAAGGTTTAGCAAAGCGTTTGTAGACTCTGTCTTGATTCCTGCGTAGGCGGAAACCGAATTTGTAATTGCTGCAAGTTTGTCTCCGTCCCCAAAAATCAAACTCAGGATCCTTGAGATCAAAGAATCACTTCCGTTACCATTTCCCAATAGATTAGACAAAATACCTGATGATGCTGCCTCTTTTACTGTACCGAAAAGCTCAGATTGTGTGTTGCTGTTGGCAAAACCACCAACGACTGCTGGTAGTAATGCAGAAATTGCTTTCGAAATTCCTGACTCACTTTCTCCAAGTTGAGTTGCTGCCTGAGACACTGTGGAAGGTCCCAGCTGACCTTTGATAAGGTCGATAAGATTAATTGACATAGTTGTTTATTTTTCGTGTTTAATACTTGTAATATTAACAAATTCTAATCCAATAAATTTAATAATTAATAATTTTAATACAACTTTAACAAATTAATTACAAATATGAATTGAAAAATGTATAATTATATCAACTTTAAACAAATATTAAGCATAAAGTAATCATATATGAAGTAATGATAAACAAAAATATGATTTCGAAATTGTTTAACTAACAAAAAAATCCGAAGCTTTTCTCCGGATTTTAAAATATGTAAAATTGTAAAGTATTAATAAGCTTTAGCAAATACCACCCTTTGCTTCGAAGGCTTTCCTGTAATTAAGGAAATACCGTCTTCTTGCTCGTTATTCAAAGGAATACATCTGATGGTAGCTTTGGTTTCTTGCTTGATCTGCTCCTCCTCTTCTGCCGTTCCATCCCAATGTGCAAGGATAAAACCACCTTTTTCTGTAAGCACTGTTTTGAATTCTTCGTAAGAATCAACCTTCGTAATATTTTCTTCTTTGAACTTCAATGCTTTATTATAGATATCACTTTGAATTGTTTTCAGCAGTTCTTCGATATAAACATCAAGACCTTCTATAGAAACCGTTTCTTTGGTTAAATTATCTCTTCTTGCTAATTCTACTGTTTTGTTTTCAAGATCTCTCTGTCCAAGAGCGATTCTTAATGGAACACCTTTCAACTCGTACTCAGCAAATTTCCAGCCTGGTTTGTTCTGCGTATCATTATCAAATTTAACTGAAATGCCTTTGGACTTCAATTTACTTTGAATTTCTAACGCCACTTCGCTTATTTCAGCCAATTGTTCTTCGCCTTTGAAAATTGGAACAATCACCACCTGAATTGGTGCCAAAGTTGGGGGCAAAACCAAACCAAGATCATCAGAATGCGTCATAATTAGAGCGCCCATCAATCTTGTAGAAGTTCCCCAAGATGATGCCCAAGGGTATTCTTGTTTCCCTTCTTTGTTGGTAAATTTGACATCGAAAGCTTTAGGGAAACTTTGTCCCAAGAAATGGGAAGTTCCCGCTTGCAACGCTTTTCCATCTTGCATCAACGCTTCTATACAGTAGGTTTCGTCTGCACCTGCAAATCTTTCAGATGGTGTTTTGATCCCTCTGAATACTGGTATCGCCATAAAATCTTCGGCAAATTTTGCGTAAACCTCAAGCATTCTTTCAGTTTCTTCAACAGCTTCGTCTCTTGTTGCGTGAGCAGTATGGCCTTCCTGCCAAAGGAATTCTGCCGTCCTAAGGAACAATCTGGTCCTCATTTCCCAACGAACAACATTCGCCCATTGGTTGATCAGGATAGGCAAATCTCTGTATGACTGGATCCAGTTTTTATACGTACTCCAAATGATCGCTTCAGAAGTTGGACGAACAATGAGTTCCTCCTCCAATTTCGCCTCAGGATCTACAATGAGTTTCGCAGGATTATTAGGATCAGTTTTTAATCTGTAATGGGTAACAACAGCGCATTCTTTGGCAAAACCTTCTGCATTTTTTTCTTCAGCTTCGAAAAGGCTTTTGGGTACAAAAAGTGGGAAGTAAGCATTCTGATGTCCAGTTTCTTTGAACTTTTTGTCCATTTCGTCACGCATTTTTTCCCAAATTGCATAACCATAAGGTTTGATCACCATACATCCTCTAACACTAGAATTCTCTGCTAGATCTGCTTTCACAACCAATTCGTTATACCATTTGCTATAATCTTCTGCTCTTGATGTTAACTTTGCCATAAATTTTTTTAAACTATTTTTTAACTTTTTTAACTTTTCTTAATCTAAATAAAAAGCCTAATTTTACACTACTTTGTAACTACTTACTGGTATAAAATTTGGTTTCTTTTAAGAATACAAATATAGCAAACTTAATACTTCTCATAAAATGAAAAATTTCAACAATAATCACTTTTTAAATCTGATCAAATCAAAAGCTTTGATCCTGATTGCCAGCAGTTCTCTACTGAGTTCTTGTGTAATCTACACGGGCGGATACTCAGAAACTGATGGTGTTTATTATGATCCAAACAAAGATTCTTTGCCTGCAGGCTCATATTCTGGCAATTATGGGAATCAGGTAGATGATTATTATAATTACCAAGATACTTATCCAAGCATCTATGATAACAACCAACAAAACCTGAAGGATCAGCAAAACCGTTATGCTGTGACCACAGACTCCGATTGGGGATCTTACACAGGAACCGAAACCAACTACACCAGCTTCAACAACTGGGGTTATGGCGGTTGGGGAATGGGATTTGGCTACGGTGGTTTTGGTGGATGGGGCTATCCTGGCTACGGAATGTACGGCTGGAACAGTCCCTTTAACTCTTGGGGTTGGGGCTTGGGCTTCGGTTGGGGCAATTCTTTCTACTCGCCTTGGGGCTGGGGTGGCGGATTTTATGACCCATTCTACTCGGGATACTACGGTTATGGTGGATGGGGTGGATATTATGGTGGAGGATATCATCACCCACTTAACTACAACAGATCTGGGGTCAATGGTGGAAGACTTAGCGGAATGATCAATAACAATAATGGACGTTTCCGTGGCATCAACAGCAGTGGCTCACGGGCAAATAACAACGGCTTTAGAAATCAGGCTGATCGTTACCTCAATAATGGCTCAAGAAACCAAAATATTGGGATCAGAAGTTCTAACAACGGCATCAGGAATTCTACTAATGGCATCAGAACAAACAGCGGCGGCATTATCAACTATCCCAATAATGGAAACGTACGAAGTAACTTCCCAAATAACACCGGTGGAGTTAGGACTCAAAACTATCCAAGCAATGGTGGGATAAGAACAGCGCCTAGTAATGGTGGATTCAGAAATGAAACGTACTCTGCTCCGTCCAGATCTGGTAGTAACTCCGGCGGATTCAACTCTGGTGGTGGCGGATTCAGATCCGGTGGTTCATCAGGCGGCGGTGGAATGAGATCTGGTGGCGGCGGTGGAAGAAGATAGTTTATCATTTAAAATACATTTCATATCAATATGTTAAAAAAGACTTTGTTACTGCTCACTATTCCTGTTTCTTTCCTTTATCTAAAAGCACAGGACATATCAGTAATCACAAATACAGTAGATGTTTACTCAGGAAATCCAATTAATGCAACGGCAAAGTATAATGCTATGGCGGGATCTATCGGCGCATTGGGTGGTGACATATCATCTGCAAACGTCAATCCTGCAGGTATAGGAGTTTTTATCACCAATGACTTGAATCTCACCCTCGGCATTGATCATCATAAGAATACAACGAGCCACGTAGGAAAGTCCTTGGGTTATAAAAAAAACCATACTGATTTGAATAATTCGGGCGGTGTTTTAACCATTAATGTTGCAGACAGCAATTCCAAATGGAAGTTCATCAACATAGGCGTTAATTATTCCACACAATCACTCGACAACTACCTAGAATCCGCCGGCAACGGCAATATAAAAATCGCCAGCAATCCTACTTTATCCACCGTTGCAAATTACTCATTTCAGGGACATGCTTATAACAGATATGGTGACATTTCAAAAACCAATTTCACACTGGGTGCCAACTATGACAATCGGCTTTATTTTGGTGCAGGATTTAATTTCCATAACACCTATTTTGGGCAGGACGACATCGCCAATTTTCAAAACCTGACGACAAATGTTGTTTCTACTTTCGATAAACAGTATACCAATCACGAGGAACATTCTGATGGTTTCTCTGCAAACATTGGGATGATTGCGAAACTGAGCAATCAGTTCCGCATTGGTGCTGCGATTGAAACACCTACTTGGTGGAGTATCGACAGAGTTTACAACCAATATTACAAAGGCAGTAACACCTACGATGTTTTCACAGAAGACAGACAACTTTCTACACCAATGAAGGCTACTTTAAGCGCAGCCTTTGTCCCAACTAAAAATTTTGCTGTCAATGTCGATTTTATACAAAGTTTAACAAAACCAAAATATAAAGACTATGGCGATGCAGAAAGAGAACTCAATGATTTCTTCGGTGATTCTTATAAAAATGCTTCAGAAATAAGAGTCGGCGCAGAATATAGGATCAGTGCATTCCGATTGAGAGGCGGTTATGCTTATCAGGGAAACAGTTTCGATCAATTAACTTTATCCGGTTTTAATGATAATGGTTCAAAATCTGACCAATCTTTTTCAAATCTTTTAGTAGGAAAACGCCATACCATTGGCGCTGGTATCGGCTATGATTTCAAAGCTTTTTATATTGATGCATCATACCAAAACATCTCCTCAGATTACACCAGTCCTTCCTTGTACGGTGTTGTAACGGATCCCAATTATGCCACGACGACTGGTTATTACAATCCTTCAGGAACAGAATTGTTAAGTGATGCTTACGCCGTTTCTAAAGTCAAAAACACCAGAAGCAATATCTTCGTCACGCTAGGTTGGAAATTTTAAACAAATCCAATTTAAAAAAAAAAAGTTCTGATTTTTTCAGGACTTTTTTTGTTTTAGTTTTGGTTCATCTCATCTGCCTCTTCCATCAATTTGAGGTAGGTGATGTATCTGGTTTCTTCCAGCTCTCCGTTTTCTAATCCTTGCAGGACGGCACATCTTGGTTCATTGATATGCATACAGTTGTGGTATTTGCAACTTCTGCCCGCTTTGAAAATCTCAGGAAAATAATGCTGAATCTCTTCTTTCTGTACATCGATCATTGCAAATTCCCGAACACCAGGTGTATCTATTACAGAGCCTCCAAAATCCCAAAAGTGCATCTGAGCAAAAGTGGTCGTATGTTTTCCTTTGAGCTGAGATTCTGATATCTCTCCAGTTCTGATATGGAGATCTGGCTGCATCGCATTGACCAATGTTGATTTTCCACACCCAGAATGCCCGAAGAATACGGAGGTTTTATCTTTTATCTTATCAATGAGAAAATTGAGATTCAGTTTGGTATAGGAAGAGATATTCAAAGTATCGTACCCGATGTTTTGATACATGGCTTCGATGTTTTCTACGATCTGTTTCTCCTCGTCGTTCAAAGTATCCATTTTATTGAACAGTATCAAAGTCGGGATGTTATAAGCTTCGCAGCACGCGAGAAAACGATCCAAAAACCCCAAAGATGTTTCGGGGAATTTCAAAGTATAAATGAAACACGCTACATTGACGTTGGAGGCAATAATATGTGCTTCCTTTGAAAGATTCACGGATTTTCTGATGAGATAATTACGTCTTGGAAAGATTTTGGTAATCCACGCCACGTCATCCTGCTCCAAAGAGAATTCGACTTCATCACCTACGGCCAATGGATTTGTAAGTCTTGTTTTTATCAATTTGAATTTGCCCCGGATCCTGGCTTCATAAACAGTTTTAGATTCTGCTTCCAAAACCTGATACCAGCTTCCCGTAGATTTGATGATGATTCCTTTCAAAAAATAGATTTTAATAATTCACAAAGTTAAGGCTTTTATCGTGTTTACAAATAAAAACCCTTTCAGAGTTTAAATCTAAAAGGGTTGTTTGTATTTAGTTTACAAAACGTGTTCTACGTTGAATCTGTAGCCCGGCCTGAGTGGAAATTCTTTTTTGCGTGGTCATCCATCTCAACTTGAGCTGAAAACGTCTGCAAAAAAGATTGACTTCGTCGCACCACTTCGTTAGGTTTGGGAACGGAGTACGGATAAAGCTGCCCAAATCATTCAAAGTCTTGGAGAGCTTTGGATGGACGGTTATTTGTTGATCATAATCCCATTCTGAACTTCGATACTTTCTTCGTGGATCGCTTTGAAAACTTTCTCGATGAAGTCCTGAGACATTCCTGTTTCGCTTGCTTTTTGATTGGCGTATTCTGTGATCACTTTCCAACGTTCTGGCTGGAAGATGGCGATGTTATTTTCTTTTTTCAGATTTCCGATTTTTTCAGAGATCTTCATTCTTTGTGATAGCAATTCTATCAATTGGAAATCCATATCGCTGATCAACGTTCTGTGTTTTCCCATCTCATCTTCATAACCGGAAATATCAGAATTTCTGATCTGAAGATTGCTGATCATCTCTGCCAATACTTCTGGCGTGATCTGTTGAGAGGCATCGCTCCAAGCGTTGTCCGGATCTTCGTGACTTTCTATGATTGCACCTTGGTACCCAACATTGAAGGCTTCCTGCGCAACGCCAGCCAAACCCGTTCTATTGCCACAGATGTGAGATGGATCTATGAATAATGGGATATTCGGGAACTGATTTTTGAAATCCAATGCGATCTGCCAGTTCGGGATGTTTCTGTATTTTGTTTTTTGGTAAGTAGAAAAACCTCTGTGGATCGCGCCAACATTTTCAATCCCTTGACCTAACAACCTTTCCAAAGCACCAATCCAAAGTGCCAGATCTGGATTCACTGGATTTTTCACCAAAATCGGCTTGTTGGTTCCTCGCAATGCCTGAGCAATCTCTTGAACTGTAAATGGATTCACTGTAGAACGTGCGCCGATCCAAAGGATATCAACGTCTGCTTCCAACGCTGCAAAAACGTGGTGTGCGTTTGCTACTTCTGTTGCTGTTTTGAAACCGTATTCTTCTTTCACTTTTTTCAGCCAATTGAGACCAATGACGCCTACACCTTCGAAACCGTTTGGTTTTGTTCTCGGTTTCCAGATCCCAGCACGGAAGGCGGAGATCTGCGCACCACTTTCTTTCAGTCTTTTTGCGGTGCCAAGCATTTGAGATTCGCTTTCTGCGCTACAAGGTCCTGCGATGATCATTGGATTTGCGAAGTCGTTGATCCAATCGTTCTTCAATTCGTTTAAGTTCATATTTTAAATTTTATATATTTTAAATTAATGCAATAGTATATCTGTTATAAATGTTGATTTATAATTCTTTTCCAAAAAATAAGGTTTAAAAACTTTAAATGAGTTGCGGAGATTTGAATAATCCGCAGATTTTTGAGAAAGAAATTTTTTAGCTAAACCAATAAAATCGGTAATAGTTTCTAAAATTTCTATAATAAGATCCAAAAAAGCTAAATAATCCACCAAAAAACTCGGTCGATTTAGAAGTTGTATAATATGGAAATTGGGTTGATTCCATTCATTAATGCCTTATTGAAAGGCTTTTTAGCTTGGTTGGATTAAAGGATTTCAACTATTTTCATTGAAATCTTGAACAAATATATAAATTAATAGGAAATGAGCACGATGATCAGGTCAATAATTTTTCATAAACTGACAAATACTTTCATTCCTCTTGAGAAATCAGAAAAGCAGGATATACCTGCTTTTCTAAAATTTGATTTCAACATCTGTATTCTCTTTGTATAATTAGATCTGTGTTTTAGTTTGAAATTTTATAAATGTAAATGTTGACTTTTCCACTATTAAGCAATGTCAAATCAATAGGTAGCAGTCCGGAAACATTGACAGCGAAGGTGAGAGTGTCATTGGTATTGAGCTGTACCAATGAGGTGAGTGTTGTAGAAGTCACGGGTACGGAAGCCAGCGTTATGCCTAGCAAAGACACTCTAACGCCATCAAAAAGTTTTTCATCCCAAATGATGTTACCATTCTTGATCAATCCCAATTTTTTACCTCCCAAGGCTTCCAAGTTCACCCCGGCATTGAACTGATACTCGTAAGTAACCGCGTACACACCGGTTTGTGGAGCCGTATAAACGCCTGAGGTAAAAAGTGCCTGACTTCCCAATTTTGTATCACTGCTTCCTGTGAGGTTGACCCTGGACCAAGAACTTCCCAACCCGAGATCCACCAGTGACCCAGAACCTGTTTTTGTTGCATAGTAGGCACTGCTGTTACCAGGCATAAAATAGGCTGAAGCTACTTCTTTAATTTCGAAATCTCCTGTGCTAGACGTTTGGTCTCTGACCAAAATCGTATGATTTGTGTTCAATGAACTTAACGCAGTCACCGTGCGTATTTTCAAATTTCCGTTGACATCGAGTGTTGATTTGGGGTCTGAGGTATTCACCCCAACTTGTGCATTGAGAATCGTCGTGAATACCAAGACGACCAATATGTAGAATTTCTTTTTCATGAGTTTAGTATTAATTTGTTTTGATTAAAAGCCATCCAATTGATTAACACAAATAGTCGTACTTCCTATCCATCCATAAGAATTAAATACTGGTGTTTTTTGAGGTATCACGATTAGGTTAAGTTTCGATAGTGACTGGTTTTTAAGATTTGTGGATCTATCTATTTTTATCCAGGTGGATTATTATTGTCATTGACAATACAACTGAAGCATTTTATGAAATCAAATCAGCTTCTACTCTACCTCCAATGGGTTTTAAAAAATCTTAATTCCAACGGGATCGGAAGTTCAGAAGTGAAAATGGTAACTTAAGGTGGCTTAGACAATTTCTTTTTCATAATGTTTACAATTTGAAACCTGATCGGCTTATGGTTATTAGAATTATGTTAACAAATGTAATGGACGAAAATCAATCTTCAAAGTTCTCTTTGTACTTATTCGAGAATAAGCACACATTTTTACTTATTTTTAATAATACTTAAACAATTGATTTATATATAGATAAAAAACACAACAGTAACGCTTTATTTTATAAATAAAAAAAATATAATTAGCCTTTCAATTTTATTTTTGATTAAATTTGGTTTAGAAAGATTAGATTTTCTATTTTAAGGCGATGAAAAAAATTTATCTCTTAGTAGTATTTTCGTTTTTTACCACACTCCCTTCTCAGCAGAAGCGGTTCACTAATGATGATAATTTCCGGAAAAATTATGAACATTACCGTGAAAATGACAGCCGAGCATTTCATTACATCAATCTCTATATACAACACGCCAAGACTGATAAAAACAGTGCTCAACTTGCCCAGGCGTACGAAGATGCCGCCTTCTACTCAGAGTCAGGAACTGACAAATTAAAATACGCAGACAGTACCATCACAGCTGCATTATCATCCAGAAATAATGACCTGATCAGCAATTCTTATCTTAAAAAAGGTATTGTTTATGATTTTAACTTTAAAAAATACAAACCAGCATTAGATCAATATATAAAAGCTTACGAATATTCCAAAGATTCGAATGATGGCTATTTGAAAAATGAGATCCTTTACCGTATTGGCATTGTGAAAAATTACATGGGTTACTACGATTCTGCATTGGATCATTTTCAAAAAGCCCACGATTTTTCCTATAAGAATATGCAAAAAAAAGCACCTCCGAACGTCATCTTCAATAATAAAAAAGCCTATTATAACACTTTACACAGCATCATTATCTGCCACAGAAATCTTAATAATTTCAAATCTATAGATTCTTTGATCAATACAGGAGTATCACAAACTCAGAATAATCCCGATTTCCAGCAAGAATATGGTTATTTTCTCAAAGAAAGAGGCATTGAAGACTTACATCAAAAAGAATTCACAAAAGCATTGATCAACCTACACAAATCCCTACAACCCATTTCGCAAATCAACGATTTTGCAGGTAAAGCTGTTACTTATTTTTATCTTGGCAAAGCTTATCTGGCTCTTAATAACTTTAAAAAAGCCATTCCGTATTTTGAAAAAGTGGATGATATCTTTCAAAAGCACGCGGTTGTATTTCCTGAGCTTTTGGAAAATTATGAGTTGCTCATTAATCATTACAAAAAGGAGAAAGATGATCGTGCCGAACTGTATTACACCAAACAGTTACTAAAAGCAGACGATACATTTTCTAAAGATTTCGCATATCTCTCCTCTACCATTCACAAAAAATACGATATAAAAACCCTGCAGGAGGAAAAGAAAAGACTGGAAATACGAGTCTCGTGGGGATTTTGGATCATTATTACGCTTTCTACCTTAGCCATTGTATTGATGACAATCATTTTCGTAAAAGAGAGAATGGAAAAAAGAGATAGAATTAATTACAGACTTCTGGAGGAAAAGATCCTGAGGAAGGAATACACATCGTCTCACCAAATTGATATGAACGTGAAAGATGATGACAAATGCGCGATGACAGAAGAGATGACCGCCAACATATTAGAGAAACTGAAATCTTTTGAAGAAAAATGTGGTTTTATTGAACAAGGATTGACCATCAATAAACTGGCTCACAAATTCCATACAAATTCCAATTACCTTTCTCATATCATTAATGAACACAAAGGCGTAAAGTTCAATCGGTATCTGGGTGTACTGCGCATCAATTATATCACAGAAAAATTATACAACGACAAACTTTTTCTCAGCTATAAAATAGAAACACTGGCAGAAAAATGCGGCATCGCTTCCAGAACCAATTTCTCTAATTTGTTTCAGGAAATCAACGGAATACGACCTACCGAATTCATAAAAAAAATACAACAAGACAGAGCAAACGGTGTTCGCAAATCCGTGATGAAGAAAACAGATTAACCAGCATCTTGCAAATCGATCAGAGATCATTTTTTCAGTTTTTCTATTTTTAAAAGCATTTCTTTCGCATTGGAATTATCAGAATTCCGCTCCAGTGATTTCTGATAATTTTGTTTGGAAAGCGCATATTCTTTATTGTTAAAATAAGCTTCAACTAAACTATCATAAGGATTTGCTGAGTTTGGAAATTTTCATTTTCGGATAATTGATTCTAATTAATACTCTCTCAACATTTTCTACCGGCATTATCCAATGGCATGAAATAAAACTGATGAGAATTAAGACAAATCGAATCGCATCAAATCATCCAAATCTTTCAAAAGCGGATTGATTTCCACAAACTTTTCGAAGATTTTACGCTTGGTCAACACTTCTTTTTTGATGGTCAGATCTGTTTGATATTCGATTTCAATTTTAAAATTGCTGACTTTGTGCTTGAAATGGTTAAAAAACTCGATACTCAGTCTGTCAAATTCTGACTTCGCAAACTCCGAAGAATATCTAACAGTAATAATATGTTCGTCCGTTTTTTCTAATTTGAAACTGCTAATGGCGTTGTAAACAAAAGTGTTTGTCCTTGCCAAATCTTTCAGAAAGATATGCCACTCGTTATCAACATCCGTTTGTGAGAAGTGATTAGAAGGCAGATTTTCGTCTTTAATTTCAGCAAATTCATCTTTCTTAATTTCCTCTTTTTTCTCCAATGCCGCTTTGATGCTGAATTTGGAATTGGAAGAACTTCTGGCAATGGGTTCAGATGCTTTTTGAATCACCTTTTTAGGTTCTTCAAAAGATATTTTGGTTGATGGCTGCTGATGATCGGTTGTTGGTAATTTTACCTGTGGTCTTGACTCTTCAGTATTGCTTTTTGGCTCTTGTATAAGGTTCGCTTCAAGAAGTGGTGCTAATATTAAGAACTTTTTTTTTTAGCTTCCAAACCTGCCGTCAGACTTGATAATTGCATCAAGGCAATCTCAACGGTCAGTCTCGGATTTTTAGAATTTTTATAATTGATATCCGCAAAATTACAGATTTCGATACCGTCTATCAATTCCTGGGCTTTCCATTTTTGGGACTGTTCAGCGAATTTGGATTTGGTTTTTTCTCCAACCTCTATCAGATTAAGAGTTTTTGGATTCTGCGCCATCATGAGATCACGGAAATGATTTCCCAATCCGGCAATAAAAATATGTGGATCAAAACCTTTTTTTACGATCTCATCAAACGCCGTCAAAACACCAGGGATATCATTCTCTTTTGCTAAATCAGCAATTTTAAGATATTGGTCGTAATCCAGAATATTGAGAACTTCCGCTGCTTTTTCTAGCGTGATATTTTTCTGAGAAAAAGTACTCAATCTATCAAAAATAGATAAAGCATCTCTCAAAGCACCGTCAGCTTTTTGAGCTATCAGATAAAGTGCATCGTCTTCGTAAGTGATATTTTCCTTCTCGGCAATTTTTCGCAAATGCTCCTGAATATCATCAATCGTGATTCTTTTGAAATCATAAATCTGACATCTGGAAAGAATCGTCGGGATGATCTTATGTTTCTCCGTCGTTGCTAAGATGAAAATAGCGTGCGCTGGCGGTTCTTCCAAAGTTTTCAGGAATGCGTTGAAGGCAGCCTGAGATAACATGTGAACCTCGTCAATAATATACACTTTGTATTTACCAACCTGAGGCGCAAACCTCACCTGGTCTATCAGCTCACGGATGTCGTCAACAGAGTTGTTGGAAGCGGCATCTAATTCATAAATGTTAAATGCAAAACCGTCCTCGTCTGCAGCACCCGATTTTTCATTGATCTTGCGGGCAAGGATTCTGGCGCAGGTTGTTTTACCAACACCTCTTGGTCCGCAGAAAAGCAATGCCTGAGCCAACTGACTTTCATCGATGGCGTGTTCCAAAGTATCGGTAACATGCGACTGTCCAACAACAGTGTCAAACTCTTGCGGACGGTATTTGCGTGCAGATACGATGAAATTTTCCATTGCTCAAAAGTAAGGATTAATTGTGAATTTTGGAAATGGTTTTATCAGAATATTTCTAATCGAGATCAGCATTTTGGACTAATGTCCTGATAAAGAAAAGTTCCAGACATCAAAAAAATTGAATGGTGAAATTTCTCACAGAATTATTGCTTAAGAACTGATGAATTCTATCTCGCAACTTGAATTGCCTTTTGAATTTAATCCAAGATCATAAAATGAATTCTAATTGTCATCGTTGTTCAGAAACTGGTCGATGAAATCATCATCATCATTATCATCCTCATCCTCAGCAAGCAAATGTGAAATATCATCAGGATTTTGAACGTAATCTTTAGAAATTCCGGGCGGATTAAACAAACCCCATCGGTCTGTAACAAACTGTTTTTGGTCGAAATCAGATACCCAATCCAAAAAAAGCAATCTGAACTCTTCTACCTGACGTTCAACAATTGCGAAATATTTACCATCCCGAAAACCACGTTTTTGTAGTTCTTTGCCCAAACCCACGACATCCAGACAGCCACTTCTGATGAGTCCAGCACAATACATTTTCGTATCATAACGCTTGCTCTCCTCTGCCCTAATCAGATTCTGGGTAATTCTGGAACTCGCCTTCTGAATAAGCCCATTGACAAAAAGTAACATTACTTTATTTTCTGGAATAAGTGCTGAAATTGATTTGAGCGTTCCATCAATCTCTTCCGCCTTCTGATACAGCGGCGATTCGAAAAAAATTTCCATCGGATCCATCATATGTGTCTTTATACACTAAAGGTAATAAAAAAAAGAGAGCAAAATCTGCTCTCTTGAATATATTTTACATTTGAAATTTCTTACAATTCCAAAGCTTTTCTTTCGTCGCCATCCATTAGGAATTCTACTGGATTGTCGATTGCTTCTTTTACAGCTACCAAGAAACCTACGGATTCTTTTCCGTCTATGATTCTGTGGTCGTAAGACATTGCAACATACATCATTGGGCGGATCACGACTTGCCCGTCCACAGCAACTGGTCTTTGGATGATGTTGTGCATTCCCAAGATGGCAGATTGTGGTGGGTTGATAATTGGCGTAGATAACATCGACCCGAAGGTACCACCATTGGTAATCGTGAATGTTCCGCCAGTCATCTCGTCCACTGTAATTTTCCCGTCTCTTACTTTTAGAGCAAGATCTTTGATATTAGCTTCAACGCCTCTAAGAGACATATTTTCTGCATTTCTAAGAACTGGCACCATCAAACCTTTTGGCCCTGAAACTGCGATAGAAATATCAGCAAAGTCATAGTTGGTTTTGAAATCGCCGTCGATAGATGCGTTCACGTCTGGATAAAGTTTCAATGCTCTTGTTACCGCTTTCGTGAAGAAAGACATAAAACCAAGACCGATCCCATGTTTTGCAGTAAATTCTTCTTTATATTGTTTTCTAATTCTGAAGATCTCTGACATATCAACCTCGTTAAAAGTCGTTAGCATTGCAGTTTCATTTTTAACTGAAACCAATCTTGCAGCAATCTTTCTTCTAAGAACTGAAAGTTTTGTAGTAGATGTACCTCTGTTTCCACCACTTGCGCTTCCCATTGCAGGAACCGAAGCAGTCACAGCGTCGTCTTTTGTAATTCTGCCATCTCTGCCAGAACCAGTTACCTGAGAAGCTTCAATTCCTTTTTCGTCAAGGATTTTTTTAGCAGCAGGAGAAGGCGTTTGCGCAGCGTAAGTTTCAGTTTTCACAGCCTCAGCTTTTGGAGCAGGTGCTGGCTCTTCTTTTTTAGCTTCGGCTTTAGGCTCTTCCTTTGGAGTTTCAGCTGGCGCAGCACTTCCTGCCGGCTTTGCTGCATCCATATCGATAAGACAAACTACTTGACCAACTTGAACCACTTCACCTTCTTCTGCCTTCAAAGTGATGATACCACTCTGCTCAGCGGGAAGTTCCAAAGTGGCCTTATCAGAATCTACTTCTGCAATGGGCTGATCTTTTTCTACGTAATCACCATCTTGTACTAACCAAGTCGCAATTTCTACTTCTGTGATAGATTCTCCCGGTGAAGGAACTTTCATTTCTAATATTGACATACTCTTTTTTGTTTTTAATTTCAGAACAATCTGTGAAGACTGTTATTCTTTATAGTTTATTAATTTTATTAAGCTGTAACTGGTCTTTTTACAGGTTCATCATTGCATTGAAAAACAGAATTGATGATCTTCGTCTGGTTTTTCTCAAACATCTTGTGACTTCCTGGTGCAGGCGTTCCGCTGGCAACCGGAGAAATCAACTGGATATTGGTATTACGGAAGTTTCTCAAAATGAAACTCCAAGCACCCATATTTTCTGGTTCTTCCTGAGCCCAGATTAAGTCTTTCTTGTTACTATATTTATCAAAAATCGCTGTGATTTTTTCAAAGTTCAATGGATAAATCTGCTCTAGTCTTACCAAAGCTACTTTGTCATCATTGATTTCTTCTTTCTTTGCTAAAAGATCATAGTACAATTTTCCAGTACAAAGCACCAATCTTTCTACCTTCGCTGGATCTGCTGTTGGATCATCCAAAATTGGTTGGAAAGTTCCCGTTGCAAGATCTTCTAATGGAGAAACTACTTTCGGATGTCTCAGTAAAGATTTCGGCGTCATAATGACCAATGGTTTTCTGAATCCAAACTTCATCTGTCTTCTCAATAAGTGGAAATAGTTGGCTGGCGAAGTGATATTGGCAACGATGATATTTTCATTCGCGGCAAGTGTCAGGAATCTTTCTAATCTTGCAGAAGAGTGTTCTGCGCCTTGACCTTCTGACCCGTGAGGCAACATCATGACCAAGCCATCCTGAATCTTCCATTTTTCCTCCGCTGCAACCAAATATTGGTCAACAATAATCTGAGCTCCGTTGGTAAAATCTCCAAACTGCGCCTCCCAGATCGTCAATGTTTTAGGTGCAGCCATTGCATAGCCGTAATCAAAGCCGAGAACACCATACTCTGATAAGTGTGAATTATACACATCGAATCTTTGCTCATTGATGTGACGCAATGGGATGTATTCTTCTTCTGTGTCTTCTGTTTTTACCACAGCGTGGCGGTGAGAGAACGTTCCTCTTTCGACATCTTCTCCGGAAAGTCTCACGTTGTAACCTTCCGTAAGCAGTGTTGCATAAGCCAACAGTTCTCCTGCTGCCCAGTCCAAAGAATTATTCTCAACCATTTTTACCCTATTTTCGAAAAGACGGGTAATTTTATTAATGAATTTTTTGTCTGCAGGAAGTGTCGAAATTTTAAGAGCGAGTTCTTTTAGTTTTGCAAGATCGTAAGTGGTATCTACGTTTGCATTGGCAACTGCTCCTTTCGCTCCAATTGGGAAATCTGTCCAATCGTCTTTCATAAAGACGTCCATTGTATTTCTTTCAATCTCTTTCGAGGCATCAAAATTCTCATCAAGCAACGCTTTGAATTCTTTCTCCATCTTGCTCAAGACTTCGTCAGAAACTACATTTTCCTTGATCAAAAGATCTTTGTAGATCTCTCTTGGATTTTGATGTTTTGAGATTAATTTATAAAGGTTCGGCTGTGTAAATCTTGGTTCATCACCTTCGTTATGTCCATATTTTCTGTACCCTAACAGGTCTATGTAGACATCTTTACCAAATTTCGCACGGAAATCTGCCGCAAATCTCATGGCGTGAACAACAGCTTCTACGTCATCTGCGTTGATGTGCATTACTGGAGAATCTGTCACTTTTGCAATATCTGTACAATAAACAGAAGATCTTGCATCTAAGAAATTAGTGGTGAAAGACACCTGGTTGTTCACAACGATATGAACCGTTCCGCCCGTTCTGTAGCCTTCCAGATTCATCATCTGAGCGATCTCATAAACGATACCCTGCCCTGCAATGGCCCCATCACCGTGGATGATAATGGGTAAAACTTTAGAATAGTCGTCTTTGTAAACATTATCCACTTTAGCTCTGCATATTCCTTCTACAAGTGCAGCTACAGTCTCTAAGTGTGATGGATTTGGTGTCAAATTGATTCTAACTTCTTCTCCGTTTGCTGTGGTAATTTTTTTAGAAGAACCCAAGTGGTACTTCACGTCACCGGAGAATACATCTTCTTCAAATTCTTTTCCTTCAAATTCTGAAAAGATCTGCTTGTAAGATTTTTGGAAAACGTTGGTCAAAACATTCAGACGTCCTCTGTGGGCCATTCCCAGAACCACTTCGTCAACGCCTAACTGTGAAGATCTAGTGATCAGCTGGTCCAAAGCTGGGATCAGAGATTCTCCTCCTTCCAGAGAAAAACGCTTCTGACCTACGAATTTTGTATGCAAATAATTTTCAAACGCTACCGCTTGGTTTAATTTGAGAAGGATTTCTGTTTTCTCTTTTGCAGAAAGGCTTGGATGGTTTTCGTTCACGTTGACCCATTCCATAATCCATTTTTTCTCCTCCACATTTTGGATGTGCATATATTCTACACCGATAGAATCACAATAGATATTCTGAAGGTGTGTGATAATGTCCTGTAAGGTTGCAGGAGCAGGCATTCCGGTTTGTGTTGCAGAATTAAATTTTTTGTTCAGATCCTCTTTCGACAAGCCGAAGTTTTCTATATCGAGAGTTGGGAAGTAGTGTCTTCTTTCTCTGACAGGATTTGTTTTGGTAAAAAGATGGCCTCTTGATCTGTAAGCCTCGATTAGGTTCACCACCTTGAATTCCTTCGAAATATCTTCTGAAACCGCATTATTGGTTACAGCTTGTTGAGCATATTGAACAGGAGCGGAACCAGAAGGTGCTTCAGAAGCCCAATCACCTTCACCATAGTTTTCTAGAGCGAAATCAAAACCTTGAAAGAATGATTTCCAAGAAGGTTCTATGGAATCGGGATATTTTTGGTATTGCGCGTACATATCATCAATTAACTGAGCATGAACGGCATTTAGAAATGAAAATTTATCCATTATTACAGATTATCTGTTAAATTTTATTATTAAATAATTGCCAACAAATTTACTAAATTTTTGTGGAATGGCATATATAGCGTTTATTAATTACCGTAAATATACATGATTTTTATCAGATTCGCTAACGGTAAACCGGCAATGATAATTTTAGTTTTACATCCTGAACATCAATTGGTTCTTCGAGAAACTCTTCCATGAGCTGTCCGTTTCTGAGCGTGTCTTTTTTCGCCTTTTTAAGCAGTTCCTGGATGTTTTTTATCCTGTTGTTGTAATTACCTTGAAAGTAGATCACATAAACCCTAGAAGCGTTGAGCGTTTGAAAATTAAAGTTATTATCACTTATGGAAGTTCTTTTTGATAAGGGGACACCGTAGAAATAGGAGATTTCTTTATCTTTTAAATTAACAGGATTTGTAAGCAGAACGGGTACTCCGATCTCGTCCTCTTTTTTTGCAAGATCAGATGTTACAAAATTGATAACCTTATTGCGATTCATCAGAACATTTTTAAACATAATCTCCTTCGTATTTCTTGTACTTACATTCACGCCCAGTAATAGCCCGCCTTGCTTGTTTTCTACCATGATGCTGTCATATTTTACGGAAGCCAACTGTTGATCTCTATCCACTTTGTTACCTAAAAGCTGAAAAAGATTTTTCATACTTTGATCAATATTTTCAACAAAAAAATCCTCAGCAACCAGATTCATAGACCGTTCCAGGAAGCTTCTTTTGGGCGTGTGGATATTCCAGATCAGTTTGGTTTTGGTCCCTGAGGGGATGAACTTGACGTCGATCAAATAAGGATTTTTACTTTCTCCTTCAAAAAGCTGATAACGCAAAGTCCTATTAACGTTGGAATATCTGATAAACAAATCCCCGAAATTATTACGTTTTTTGTCAGAAAACTTCATAGAACTACCAAGACCTTCATACGGGGTAAAAAAACTATAGCTGACAGCCTCTTTTTCATTAAAGAAATCATTCCAGGCCGTGAACTTCTGAAGATTATTAAATTGAGGAAACACTTTATCGACAGGATAAGGAATTTCTGAATGATGGACAAAGCTTTTGCTTTCGTCTACAAAATTCATAGAAATAGAATAGATCCCAAATAAGCAGAAAAAAAGGATGATGAAAAACTTGAGAAGACGCATTTGTAGTTTTAAATTTTAGAATGGATAACCAATGGCGAAGTTGACGGTTGGTTTCAGCGGTTGGATTTTACCAATCACCCATCTCTCGCCTTCCGGACGGTTTGGATTGTACATTTTATAAGCCATATCCAGTCTCAGATTGACATAGGCAATGTTCATTCTGATTCCGAAACCACTTCCCACGCCCATTTGGCTGATGAATTTTTTGAATTTGAACTGATCTCCAAAACCATTATCCTTCAGGCCCCAGATATTTCCTACATCTGTAAAAAGCGCAGCTTCAAAGGTATCTGTAAGCGGCAGTCTGTACTCTATACTTGTGGTAAGCTTCACATTATCCATCGCGTAGGACCGTACTCTTTCGTCTAACTGAGAATCTGCAGGTCCCAAGCCGCCAAAAGCAACCCACGCTCTGATGTCATACGCACCACCATTAAAATAAGATCTCACAAATGGCATCTCCGTAGAATTACCGTAAGGAATTCCTATTCCTATAAACTGACGGAAGGCCAAAGTGTGCGGCTTTGCACGATCATTAAAGAACGTAAAATACTTGCGGTAATCCAGATCAAACTTGATAAACTGAGAAAACGGAATATTAAAAATGGTTTTTGTATTACCATAGACCAGATAATTTTCTTCTTTTTTGGTCACCATATTCAGGAAGTTACCAGCAATCTCCACTTTACCAGTAAACGAGAATGGATTCTTGTAATCTTTTTTCCCGATCTCATTATAAGTAAAATTATAAATAATAGAAGAAATAATGACATCCTGTGTCTGACGTTCTTTGTTATAAATTGATTGCAGGTAGTTAAAAAGCAGATTCCTGTCAGAATTAGCTAGGGTTGTGATAAAGGCTGTGTCTGATAGTATCAGTGCAGAGATATCGTCATAGGAACTGATATCATTGATCTCTGGATGATCTACCCTATAAAGATCAAAAATATTTTTCCTAATCTCATTATCTGCAGGAAAATAGTTATAATAGCCGTCTTTGTTTTGCGTCAGACTCAGTTGTGTGTTGAACAAAGTTAATCTGTGTTGTACACGTCCATCATTCACATTGGCGTTAAAGGAAAGGCCTGTATTAAAGTTGATCCTTCCCAGACCGATGTTATTTTGCACAGATGCACCCAAATTAATACTTGTCGTGGGCGAATATCTTTTAGGAATCAGTTTCCAGTAATTCCTGAAAGGCACCAGCAATCTGGGAAATTGCAGTGCGGCTTGTGCAGATAATTCGTATGCATTGAAAAATGCATTTGGATCTTTAGGATCTTTTGTGGTTCCGATTATTCCTGAAAAACTAGTGATCAGGTTTTCTGCACCACCAAAAATATTTCGGGTCGTAAGATCTACCGAAGGAGAAAACCCAAAATTAAGGATCTGAGAATAATGAATATCTGTCGCTATGTTGAACTCATACTTTGGCAACGGCTTCAAAATATACTCTACATCTATGATGCTGTCTCTTTCTGCCGCAGTTCCTTCTTTTCTAAGTTCATCAGACGCTTTCAGGATCGTGAAGTTATTCATCGTAATGAGATTCCTTCTGGAAAGATCCAAATTGCTCTGCCTATAAAGATCACCCGGTTTTATAGTAATTGGCAACCAAAGTGAATTGGCGGTGTACGCACTATCTTTTCGATAAATATTAATTCCCCGGATGCTGTCTTTCAGCGGAAGTCTGGTATCGTTGATATTCCTTGCAACAGAAACTTTGACCGTGCCAATCGTTGCTTTTCTGTACGGTGTATCTGCAGAATCTTTATGAATAGCCATTGTAAGTGGCACATCTTTTCTGCTTTGTAAAGAATCGGCTACAAAATATATATCCTGATTATCATTATTGAATTTATAATAACCGGCGTCTTTTGCTAAATCATTAATTCTTGTAATTTCTTTTTCGAGAACCGTCTCATCCAGAATCTGGCCTTTTCTTACAAGGCTTTTATCCAATCTGGATTCATACAATGCCCTTACGTTAGGATCCGGGATGTTGTAATAATACTCTTTGATCTTCGTCGGATCTTTGTGCGTAATAATGTACTCTACTTCTGCTTTTTTAGCAGCAGAATCTTTATCAACGTTGGTTTTAACTTCTGCATCCCAATAGCCTCTGTTGATCAATCTATTATTGATACTTTTTACACTCTGTTTTGTTTTTGCATCGCTGAAAATCACAGGAGGCTGTCCAACGGTATGAAAAAAACGATTCCAAAAAAGATTTTTTCCCACATAGTCCTGATGATTATACTTCACAAATAAAGAATCACGAAGCTTTTGATTTCTCATCTCACTGGGGTAAGTCATATATTCTTTCAGGATCGTGTCGTACTTAGGATTAGCTGCATTATAAAATATCAATCCTAACGGAGCAATGAGTAATGTTTTTTTATTAGGCTTTTGAGCCACCATATCTGGCAATTCATCTCCCAGAACTTTCCCATCTGTGTACTGGAATTTGTTTTTTGTGAGAAGATATTCTCCCTCTGGGACTTTTTTGGTCACATTACATGCGTACAAAATCACAGTTAAAATTGCGGCGTAACAAAATATATGATACTTTTGAAAATATTTGTTGATATGCTTACGGCTCATACTATAAAGACTATACAATCTCTGGACAAAAAGAAATACAGGCAAAAATACAATTTGTTTTTAGTTGAAGGTAATAAAATGATAAAAGAACTACCCAAATCTGACTACGAAATTGAAAACCTCTACTCTACAGATCCCGAGAAGCTAACTTTTAAAACGCAGGAAGTCGAAAAAATCCTGCCCACAGAACTCAAAAAGATAAGTTTTCTTCAGCATCCGAAGGATTCTGTAGCAGTCTGCAAAATTCCGGAAAATAAATTACTGAAAAATACGTCGATTCAACTGATATTGGATGGCATCCAGGATCCTGGGAATCTGGGCACTATTATCAGGTTGGCAGATTGGTTCGGGATAGAGCAGATCATCTGCAGCACTGATACGGTAGACGTTTACAACCCAAAGGTGATCCAGGCAACAATGGGATCTTTTTTGCGTGTCAATGTATTTTATACAGATATAGAAGACTATCTCAAAGACTATGAACATCCTATTTTAGGAACCGATATGAACGGAGAAAGCATCTATGAAACCCAATTTCCAGAAAGATTTTCTTTGGTATTTGGAAATGAAGGAAACGGAATAAGACCTTCCACGGAAGATCTTATTACCAAAATGATAACCATCCCAAGATTCGGAAATTCACAGTCAACAGAGAGTCTCAATGTTTCTATGTCTGCCGGGATTATCTTAGGAGAAGTATTTTCTAAAAAGTAATTTTAGATTAATTTTTCTAAACTAGACGTTGTTTTGTTTTTCTGATACTCATCCAATTTTTTTCTGATAAATCTAAGTGCGTAGGGCGCAAGATATACCAATGCAAGACCCACAGCTTTTCTTTTCCAATTTTTATTCATCACACTTTTTTTTGCAAAATTACTTACCAGCGCCACAGTTCCCATTTTGATGGTCGTTTCCAGCAGGCCTGATTTGACACCGTCGTTTGCCAAGTTTAACATATTTTTTTTTGAGGCAGTTTCTTTCATTCCCAACGACACTTCTCTCATCATATTGTGCGTATCGAGAGAAAGAGATATTTTACCTTCTTCGTCCTGCGTTTCTTTGAGAAATTTGTCGGTGAGGCCATTTGTCATCACACTGAGGCTGTCTTTTTTACTTTTGAAAGTCAGAATATCCTCTAACTCCCCAATCTCCATTTTCAGAAGTCTTTTTTCACTTCTCAGTTCATCCAGATTAGTATATTTTGTCGCCATAATTATTTTTTAAGAAATTCGATAACCTGATTCGCAATGGATTTTACAATTAACCTTTTCAAGAAAAAAACGGCGATCATTACTACAAAATAAAATCCTGCTACAATGAGAAAACCATATCCCATACTTCCTATAGATTGACCAATCAAAAAAGCAATACCGAAATTAAACAAAATGATAAAGAACGAAAATGCAATAACTACAATCGACAAAAACGCAATAATCCCCGCTGAAAGAGAAGACTTTTCTGTAAACTGAAGCTTGATGAGGTCCAGCCGCTTGGTCGTATAATCTTTTATAACATCAATCATAAAAATCTTATTAAATATAAAACTACACATTAATTTACAAAAAAAGGAATTTAGTTTCTAAATTCCTTCTCGAGAACACTGTAATATAAGGCTTATTTCAAACCGTCCAATTCAGTTTCAACATCTTTCACGACGTCAGACGTTTTTGTCACAATCTGATCTTTATATTTATCATAGTTGTCTTTTACAGTCGAAGCAACAGTTTGAGCTGTTTCTTTGAAAGTGGATGACAGAGAGTTGTATTTATCTTTTACATTATGGGATACTTCAGAATATTTATCTTTCACCACTTCAGAAGTTTTTCCATATTCATCAACCGCTTTATCTTTCAGATCATTGGCCTTGTCTTTGATTTTCTTTCTAGTTTCTTTACCTTCTTCCGGTGCGTACAGCAAACCTAGAATTACACCTGTTGCTGCTCCGGCCAATAATGCAGCTAATACCGCTGCTGAGTTTGATTTTTTAGACATTGTTATTATTTTTTGTGTTAATTTATAATTGATAATAATGATTTTGAATTTACAACTAAAATGCCAAAGAAAGAAATATGTTCTTAAAACTTTGTTAAAACTTTTTAATATGCGATAATATCAGTTCAATTGTTTCTTCTTTGTTGATAGCTGTATTATCTATAAGAACGGCGTCATCAGCCTGTTTCAAAGGAGAAATATCTCTCTCACTATCGATCTTATCTCTGGAAATAAGATTTTGCTTCACCGTTTCCACATCTGTCTTTTCGCCGGCTGTCTCCAGTTCCAGAAAACGCCTTCTGGCACGTTCATCCTGACTTGCTGTCATAAAAAATTTGTAATCTGCGTCTGGTAGGACAACAGTTCCGATATCTCTGCCATCCATGATAACGCCTCCTTTTTCGGCCATGTCGCGCTGGGTTTTCATCAAAAAATGTCTTACATCCGCTTCCTTGGCCACCTGACTTACGTGGTCAGAAACCTGTGGGAAGCGGATTTCCTTATCGATATTTTTACCATTGAGGAATAACTGGAGTTCGCCATCAACATTCTGAAATTCCAAATTAATCTTGGGAAGAGCAACCAATAATTTTTCAACATCAATAGATTGATTATCATTGATGCAATTCTGCAGTGCAAAAAAAGTGATCCCTCTGTAAAGTGCGCCCGTATCCATATGAATGAGACCAAGCGTTTTTGCAATGATTTTTGATATAGAACTTTTCCCTGTGGATGAAAATCCGTCGATCGCGATAACCGGTTTTTTTGTCATAGCACAAAATTAAAAAATTTTGAGATTACGACATTATATAAATTGAAAGATTAATGAATTCTAGCACATGTTAAAATTTTCACGAAAACTGAAATACACTAACCTTAAATGGTCTCATTTTGATGAAGTCTTCAAGCATCTTTCTACTCCTTAGGAATGTGGAAACAGAAAATATTTGAAAATTGAATTTCTGATTAAGTTCTGACAAGACTTACAATTAAACTGAAGCGCTCCAAACGCTCCAACAAAAACACTGATCCACTCTCACCCGTAATTTACCTCCTGTTTCCACCCAACTCCACCAGATCCAACGTGAGACCCAGCATATTAACATTGGAAGAATTGTGATAGCGCATATGAGAATAATCAAATCTGAAAGATGAAATCTTGATACTCAAACCCGCTGATAAGCCCGTGAAACTTCTCTGGTCCAAAACAGCCAGCTCACTGCCTCTTTTCACATTATAACCAAATCTAAGATTGAACGCCTGACCTGGAAACAATTCTGCTCCGAAAGACAAATGATCCAGAATTTTTCTGCCAAACTTGGTGGGCTGTCCATTGATATCTGTCTTCGCAGAGATATTAGGCTGCTGAATGTCGTGTGCGGTAATGGTAAGTGCAGCCGGAAACTCATCCAAAATCTTGGTGTAACCCAGATCCACACGGAAAGGCAATTTTTCCCGAACACCATTATAGGGCTGAATCTGATATCCGAAATTTCTAAAAACCAAAGCCAGCGTTTCATTACTCTTATCGAAATAATAAGTCACACCGGCGTTTGCCGTAATCGCTGAAGATGAATAAGTATCAATTTTTGAAGTGATGTAATTGACGTTAGCACCAATTGTCCAATTATCTTCGAACTGGTAGGCATAACCAAGTCCTAACGAAGCATCCATCGCAGAAAAATCACCATTGATGATAGAATTTTCATCCGTTCTCGGCATAGATCCATAATCCATATACCTGGCATTGAAGGAAACCAAATGCCCAAACTCCAGATCCCGAACGTAGCTGATGCTTCCGATTTTTGTATCCGCAAGATATGAAGCATAGTTCACAGAAAGCATATGATCCATCTCAAGATTCATCAATGCAGGATTGGCCGCTGTAAAGTTGACATCATAATCCCTAACAGAAACGGCATCTCCCAACACAGCCTGTCTGGCAGATATTGGAATATTAAGGAACTGATAAACCGTGGTTCCTGTTTGAGAAAAAACCACACTGGAAATTACGAAAAAAAAGAGATTGTAAAAGTTCTTCAACACCATCTTTTAGCTTTGCAAAAATAATCTATTTTGATGCTTATCAAAATTTTTGAACGACTATCTTTTTTGATTAACGTAATTCTTTTCCTTTCATTATATTTGCACAGTCAAAAATGATAATAAAATTGAAACATCCATCATCCGGTGTTCTTTTTGACAGAATAAAAAAGTAATTACAAAATAGATGAAATACAAAAGAATCCTTCTGAAACTGAGTGGTGAAGCACTCATGGGAGAACGCCAATACGGAATCGATAATGACAGACTGAAAGAATATGCTGTGGAGATCAAAAAAGTGGTTGACAAAGGCTGCGAAGTCGCAATCGTCATTGGTGGCGGAAACATTTTCAGAGGATTGGCAGGCGCTGCAACAGGAATGGACAGAGTGCAAGGTGATTACATGGGAATGCTGGCAACAGTGATCAATGGAATGGCTCTGCAAGGCGCTTTGGAAGATGCAGGAATCATCACAAGATTACAATCTGCGATCGAAATGGACAAAGTGGCAGAACCGTTTATCAAAAGAAAAGCCGTACGTCATCTTGAGAAAGGAAGAGTGGTCATCTTCGGCGCGGGAACGGGAAACCCTTATTTCACAACTGATACTGCTGCAACACTGAGAGCTATTGAAATAGATGCAGACGTGATCCTGAAAGGAACAAGAGTAGATGGTATCTATGACAGTGATCCTGAGAAAAATGCAGACGCCGTGAAATTTAACAGCCTGTCTTTTGACGAAGTGTTCGAAAAAAATCTGAAAGTAATGGATATGACCGCCTTCACCCTAAGTCACGAAAACAAATTACCAATCATTGTTTTTGATATGAACAAAGAAGGTAACCTGGAAAGACTGATCGACGGCGAAAATATCGGAACGCTGGTCAATGTATAAATGATTAGTGATGATTGACAAATGATTCAAAGCTTCTATTTTTAAACGTTGAATCTCACGCAGCCCGACTTGAACGGAGCTCTTTTTTTGAGAAATAAGCTGGGACTTGGCACTTGGGATTTTTCAAAAAAAAGCGAGAGTGGAAGGCGGAAATAGCTGCCCAAATAAATCATTTATCACGCATCAAATATCATTTATTAAATAAATATATGTGTCAATTATCAAATTTTAAATATACAATGGAAGAATTAGAACTCATTGTAGCCTCCGCAAAGCAAGAAATGGATGCTGCAATCAAGCATTTGGATCATGCATTCCAAAAGATCAGAGCCGGACGTGCTTCTACATCTATGGTACAAGACGTCATGGTTGAATACTACGGCGCGCCAACACCTCTAAGCCAAGTGGCCAATGTTTCTGTGGTAGACGCGATGACGCTTTCTATCCAGCCTTGGGACAGAACGGCGATAGGTGCGATCGCAAAAGGAATCGTGAACTCCAACCTTGGATTTGCACCATCCAACAATGGCGATGTCATCATCATCAATGTGCCACCGCTGACAGAGGAAAGAAGACGTGACCTCGCAAAACAGGCAAAAGGTGAAACAGACCAGACGAAAATCGTGATCAGAAACGCCAGACAAGAAGGTAACAAAGAACTGAAAAGATTGGATGGTATCGCAGAAGACCTCATCAAAGGTGCTGAAAAAGACATCCAGGATCTGACAGATGCTTACGTGAAAAAGTCTGATGATGCATACAAATCAAAAGAAGCAGAGATCTTAAAAGTTTAAGTTTCGCTATCCTTATCAATCACAAACCCCGTTTCATTTTTTTTTGGATCGGGGTTTTTCTTTGAAAAACGTTGATTGGAAGTCTTTGAGTCTGTTTAGAACCAATTAACAAGAAAATTTTCAGGACATTTTTTTTCCCAAAAGCTAAAGGAGGTCGGCAAAATGTCTTGAAAAATACGTCAAAGTGACGCCCTTGAGGGGCGGAGACATAATTTTGATGCAATTCATATAGGCTGGTCTTAAGATTAAAACCGCAAGCACCATCAGTCACCCTATGATTTTCTATAGCTTAAAAACGATTGGTTTGTCAAATTCTTTGTTCGGGCTTTTCCTAAATAAAACAAGATGAACCATTGCGGATTTCCTTAAAATAGTTGTATGGTACACAAAAGCCAGTCTGTCACTTCATTTAAACTGATTGCAAAGTTTCGGAATCGGTCAGAAACTGCAATTCTCTTTTCTCCGGTTTGATGAGTTGCAACGGATAGAGATGGGGATTGTACGCACCGTGGAGAACCTCCTTCAAAGCATGTTTTTTTGATGCGCCAAACGTAATGACCAAAATATGCTCAGCTCTATTGATGATAGGTGCCGTCAATGTAATCCTGTACATATTTTGGGGTGCAAGATAATAAGCATCTACCCACTTTTTATTTTCATGAAGGATCTCTTCCCCAGGAAATAGTGAAGCCGTATGGCCATCATCGCCCATTCCTAAAAGGATGAAATCGAACCGGCCTTCGTCGCCAAGGACATTTCGGATCTCATTTTCGTATTCTACAGCATAATCTTCCGGCAAAATCCCTTCTTTGAACATTGGAAAAACGTGATCTTTATGGACTGGGACTTTATTCAGAAGCGTTTCAAAAGTCATTTTCGCATTGCTTTTCTCATCATCCAGCGGAACCCAACGCTCATCGACCCAAAAGAAATAGATATTTTTCCAATCGATCTGTTCTGCATAATTTTGGGTTGCCAGCAATTTAAAAATAGCCTTGGGAGAACTTCCTCCACTCACAGCTACCACAAATATCCCCTTGTCCTGAATGGCTTCTTTCGCAAAATCAACAAATTGATCTGCTGCCTCTTTATAAAGTAGTTCCAAATTATCAACTATCGTTACACCCATATTTTTAAGCTTTATTAAATCTAATTATACCCAACTATGTTCTTCTCTTTTGAGCAACAGTTCACATTGCTCAGGTCCGTTGCTTCCGGCAGCATAGTTTGGAAAGTTGGGATCTGGATTGTTTTCCCAATACTCCTGTATCGTTTTTACCACATCCCAAGCCTCCTCTACCTGATCTGATCGCATAAATAATGTCAGATCACCTTCCAAAGCATCCAGTAGCAGTGTCTCATACGCTTCCGGTGTATCTTCTTTGCAGGAAAAGTAATCGAATACCATTTCTACTGGTTTCAGTTCCACCGTAAGTCCCGGTTTTTTCGTCATAAACTGAAGTCTGATATCCATCAAAGGCTGAATATTGATGATGAGTTTATTCTGAGAAAGTGGATGTTTGCCTGCTATAAAGGTAGATTGTGGCAGCGGCTTGAAATGGATGGTGATGTAAGAGTGTTTTTCTTTCATCCTTTTTCCTGTACGGACGTAGAAAGGAACACCTTCCCAACGCTCGTTATCCAGATAAAACTTGATTGCCGCAAAAGTCTCTGTGTTAGAACCTGCCGCTACGCCTTCTTCTTCACGGTAAGCTTTGAGGTCTTTGCCATTCGCCGTTCCTTGTCCATATTGTCCGCGGACCGCATAATGACTCACTTTGTCCAACGGTATTCTTCTGATTGACTTCAAAACATCAACTTTACAATCTCTGATCTCGCCCGCATCCAAAGAAGCCGGTTGCTCCATCGCTACCATACAAAGCACTTGCAACAGGTGATTTTGGATCATATCTTTCAGCGCACCTGTGCCTTCATAAAAACCACCTCTGGATTCTACACCAACTTCCTCTGCCACTGTGATCTGTACAGATTCTATATATTTACAGTTCCACAAAGGTTCGAAAATCGAATTACCAAACCTAAATGCCAGAATGTTCTGAACTGTTTCTTTTCCCAAATAATGATCGATGCGGTAGATCTGCTCTTCTTCAAAAGTCTTGGACAACAAATTATTAAGTTCTATTGCAGAATCTTTGTCGTGTCCGAAAGGCTTTTCTATAATCATACGATCCTGTGAAGGATTGGAAGCTAAGGCTGTATTTTTGAGATGTCCGGAAATGATGGAAATGAAATTGGGCGCAATGGACAGATAAAATAGCCTGTTTGCTCTCACACCATAATCCTGATCCAGTGTTTTTAATTTGTCATCAAGTTCTCTGTAAGAATTTTCTTCATCTATCTGATGTCTGAAATAAGTGATCTGTGACTGAAACTTTTCCCATTCTGCATCGGTAGAGAGCTGGTTACGGGAAAAAAGTACGAGATTTTCTTTGATATAATTTTTGAAGTCATCATTGTTTTTATCCGCTCTTCCCAAAGCCACAATATTAAATTGCTCTGGCATTCTGCCTTCTAAAAATAAATTATAAAACGCGGGAAAAAGTTTTCTTTTTGCTAAATCTCCAGTTGCACCAAATATAATAATACTGGTTGGTTGTAACACTTTGTCGTCATTCATTGATGCAAATATTATTGATTTGTAGATTCCCATTGGGTATGAAAAACACCTTCCTGATCTTTTCTCTGATAGGTGTGAGCACCGAAATAATCACGCTGCGCCTGAATGAGGTTGACAGGTAAATTTTCTGTAGTGTAGGCATCAAAATAAGCCAAAACAGTCTGTAAGCCAAGTGTTGATATACCGTTGGAAGTTGCAAAAGCAAGTGTTTTCCTCAATGAAGCAACTTTTGATTTTACCAACATAGAAATGCTGTCGTTGAGCAGGATATTAGACAAATTTGGGTCTTGCGAATAAGCCTCATAGAATGTTTCTAATAACGAGGAACGGATAATACAGCCTCCACGCCAGATCTTTACCACATCTTTTAACGGAATCTGAAACTGATATTCTTTAGAAGCTTTGACCAATAATGCCAAGCCTTGCGTATAACTGATCATAGTTGCCAGAAAAAGCGCGTCACCTACTTCGGTGATAAACAAATCTGTATTTTCCGGCGCAGTGATTTCTGGTTTTGAATAGAGTTTGGAAGCCTGGGCTCTCTCCTCTTTGTAAGAAGACAAAGTTCTGGATGCCACCGCTGCATCGATGGTCGGAATAGCAACGCCGGTTTCCAAAGCTTCCTCAGAAGTCCATTTACCTGTTCCTTTCGATCCTGCTTTATCTAAAATCTGATCTACTAAAAACCCACCTGTAGCCGGATCTTTCTGCTTGAAAATATCTCTTGTAATTTCAATTAAGAAAGAATTAAGTTCACCATTGTTCCAGTCTTTGAAAACTTCATAAAGCTGCTCATTACCAAGATTTGCGCCTCTGTGAAGCAGATCATAAGCCTCACTGATGAGCTGCATAACAGCGTATTCGATGCCATTGTGTACCATTTTTACATAATGTCCTGCTGCATCTTTTCCCATATATGCGGTACAAGCTTCACCTTTGACTTTCGCAGCAATAGCTTCCAACATCGGACGCACTGCATGGAAAGCTTCCAAATCGCCGCCCGGCATTATACTGGGACCAAATCGAGCACCTTTTTCTCCGCCAGACACGCCCATTCCCATAAAATGCAGACCTTGTTTTGCCAAATCTGCTACCCTTCTGTTGGTGTCTTTGAAATAGGAATTTCCGGCATCGATCATGATATCGCCTTTGCTCAGAAGAGATTTGATGTTTTCTAAAACGGCATCCACAGGTTTTCCTGCAGGAACCATCAAAACTATCTTTCTTGGCGTTTCCAGCTTGGAGACAAATTCTTCGAGAGAATCTGTACCAGCCACCACTGTTCCTGTAGTGGCACCATCTTCCAGTTCTTTGATCTTCTGTTGATCAAGATCAAACCCTGCAATAGAGAACCCATTATCTGCGATGTTGTAAAGAAGATTTCTCCCCATCACACCAAGACCAATCATTCCATAATTATACTTTTCCATTTTTACTTATAAATTACTATATTTATTTTGTACCAAAAGCCATACATGATTTTGCACCATCAAATATACGAAGAATGGGGAAAATACACTGATCCCCATTCTTTAATATGATGTTAAACATTTTTAACTGATGGCTTCCTTCAAAGCTTTTGCAGCAGCGGCAGGATCTTCGGCACCATAGATAGCTCCGCCCGCAACGATCACCTCTGCACCAGCTTCCAATACCGCCTTGATGGTGTTAATATTAACGCCTCCAGCGATGGAGAAAGGAACGTTAGCGGCTTTACCTTCGTCGATTAATTTCTGGATCGAGTAGCCAGGTAATGCCTGCTCATCCAAACCAGCGTGCAGTTCCACAAAAGCAACACCGAATGCTGTCACTTCTTTAGCTCTTTGAACACGGTCTTTCACACCTATGGTATCTACAACCACCTTTCTGCCATATTTCGCAGCGGCTTCCACAGCACCTTTGATGGTTGCATCATCTACAGCACCCATAACCGTTACCAGATCTGCTCCTGCTTTGAAAGCCATCTCCGCTTCTAAAGCACCGGTATCAGCTGTTTTCATATCGGCAAAAACCAATTTGGTGGGATGCGCTTCTTTCATTGCTGTTACCACTTTCAGTCCTTCTGCTTTGATAAGCGGCGTCCCTAGTTCTATGATGTCCACGTATGGAGCTACTTTGCCTGCTAATTCTAATGCCGCTTCTGTTGTTAGAAGATCAATTGCAACTTGTAATTTTGCCATTTTTATATAAATTTTGAGATTAAAAAAATTAAATTAAACTATTCTAGGTTGGCGTGTTTTGGCCAAAGGTCTTCTTTTGTAAGACCAGATTCCTTCCACAGAACCATAAAAGTAGTTTCGAAAACAAATAGTACCGACTGCTCGAAAAGACTTCCTGCGTATTGTGCAGATGCCGAGATCCCAAAATCTGTCTTGGATGCCGCCGGAACAAAAAGGATATGGTCTGCCAGCTGGGCCAATTTGCTCTCCAACGATGCTGTCAAAACGGTGACTTTCGCTTTTTGACTGATCGCTTTTTCTACCACATTGATGACGGAAGGTGTGGTCCCGGAACCTGATGCAGCCAAGAGAATATCACCTTCCAAGATGGCGGGCGTAAGGGTATCTCCAACAATAAAAACCGCCAAACCTATGTGCATCAGCCGCATTGCTGCCATCCTTAATGCAAGACCACTTCTGCCGGTTCCCATAAAAAATATCCGCTTGGCTGTCTTGATATCTTGTATCAGAATATCCAAATCAGATGTATCTAAGTCTTGCGTTGACCGTTGATTTTCTTCGAGGATCAGATCCAAATATTGCCTTGTCAATTCTTGATATGCCATGTCATTTGTCTTTAAAAATTCTGTATGAGTATGATGACTTCGTTTAAAATAAACGCATCATTTTTTAGAAGAATAGTCAGGGATTCACTATTGGGAACCAGTGATTATTACTAGATCTTATGAAAGTACGGTCTTCTGTTGCTTTTCTGCATCAATAAGACCTTCATGACAAGTGTTGCCCAAGGCTTCCAATTCTGTAACAGCAGTTTTTTTAGGATTAAAAACCGCATAAGGATCTGATAATGTTCTAGTTGCCGTAAAATCTGCCCTGTGGAAAACTGTTCCTGCTATCAATAACTGATTCATTTTATACTCTATTTTGTGTTAAAATTATAGTACAAAGGTATGGCAGGCGGAAAGCGAGGTGTTATATAATTGGGTCTATCTGTTATAAATTTGAGCCAATTCCTGTTGGAGTTCGGTGGGTGTTTCTTGTAACTTATTTTTCACAAATTTGTTCAGCGCAGATGGCGAACTGAATCCCAGTTCTAAAGAAATCTGTTTATGAGAAAGATCAGAAAACAACAACAATCTTTTGATTTCCTGAAGGATACGGTTATGAATGGCATTAATAGCTGTTTCATCACAATGCTTTCTGGTAAGTTTGTTTAGCTTCTTTGTGGTGATGGCTAATTTTGAAGCATAATACTGAACTGGATATGCAAATAAAAATTCCAGTATAAGTTAAGCTACATTTTGATAAATTTTGTTTTGATTATTAAACTCTTCAATAGTTTTGTATTTCAGTGTACTGTGACGTCTTTTTTTATTGTACCAAA
>NZ_AUAA01000025.1 GCF_000428485.1 Epilithonimonas tenax DSM 16811
ATACATAATGGCATCCCAAATGGTTCTTAAATCATATTTTCGTTTTCTGTTATTGAAGTTTAAAGTCTTTTTTATAAATTGCCATTGATTGTCAGAAATGTTTGTAGAGTAATTTTTCACCGTAGCTTAATTGATTAGTTACCAACAAGTTACGAAAAATAATCTACATAAACAACTGACAATCAATTTTTTAAATTATTTTTTTACAGATCCACTCCTTACAAATTTTTCTAATTTAATTTTTAAACAGGCTCTAAAGATAACTTATTAAATATTACAAAAAAATTTGAAATTGAAAATAACACAATTTTTCTAGGTATCGAAAAAAAGAATTTATCAAATAAAAAAAATAATTCTTGTAATATTTTGACTTTTCATAACCACAATTATAATTATGAACAAAGAGTGACTTTTATTAATTTTCTAAGATATTTATATGACAAAAAAAACAAGAAAATAAAACATCATCCAAAATTGTTTTTGCCAATAAAATTGTATGATAAAAATCAATAAAAACCTACAAATCAAATAATAATTGACAAAATTCGAGACTAAATATTTTTCCTCACAGTCCTCTGCTCTATCCTCTTCTCATAATTCTCGTCTTTGAAAATCCTTTGAACCGTAATTCCTGGAATATGGATTTCGTTCGTCTCGTTATCTTAATATAACAATATTTAGATTACAGGCGTATTTAAAGAAAATTTTGTAATTTTAAATTTAAGGATTTGAAAAATCGATAACTTTGTGAAAAATACGATTATGGATAACATTTTAATCACGCCTAAAAATGAAAAGCAATTACAATTGTTGAAATTGTTGTTGGAAGAAATGAAAATCCAATTCAGATATGAAAAAGATGAAAGTGAACCCATAAATACTGAACTCGAAAAGAAAATCAACGAAGCTCGAAAAGAAAAAAAAGAAGGAAAACTATTGACCATTGACCCAAAAAATATATGGGAAAATATATAGTTCAACTTTCAAAAAGAGCTTTGAAGGATTTGAAAGCCATAAAAAAGTCTGGCAGAAAATTGGATATGGAAAAGGTACAAACTTTTCTCATCGAATTGGAAGAACATCCACGAACTGGAACAGGCTCGCCAGAACAACTAAAATATCACGATGGCGAAGTCTGGAGCAGAGAAGTAAATAAAAAAGACCGATTTGTATATGAAATTTTTGAGGAAGAGGTGTCTGTAACGCTCATCCAATCTTTAGGACATTACAACGATAAATAGAAAACCGTCTCATTTTTAAATGAAACGGTTTTAATTTTTAAGCTTTTTTCCTCACAGTCCTCTGCTCTATCCTTTTCTCATAATTCTCGCCTTGGAAAATCCTCTGAACCATAATTCCGGGAATGTGGATTTCGTTCGGGTCCAATTGTCCCGGTTCTACCAACTCTTCGACTTCTGCAATTGTGATTTTTCCAGCGCCTGCCATTGGGAAATTAAAATTACGGGCTGAACCTTTGAAAATCAAGTTTCCTGCGTGGTCGCCTTTCCAGGCTTTTACGATGGAGAATTCTGCTTTGTAGGCGTGTTCCAAAATGTGTGGTTTCCCATCGAAATCTTTGACTTCTTTGCCTTCCGCCACTTCTGTCCCGAATCCTGCTGGTGTGTAAAATGCAGGAATCCCGGCTTGTGCGGCTCTGCATTTTTCGGCAAGTGTTCCTTGTGGCGTGAGTTCTACCTCCAATTCTCCGGAAAGCATTTGTCGCTCGAATTCTGCGTTTTCGCCCACGTAGGACGAAATCATTTTTTTGATTTGTTTTTTCTGTAATAATAATCCCAATCCGAAGTCATCCACGCCGGCATTGTTGGAAATGCAAGTTAAATCTGTCACGTTTTTGTTGACCAACTCTGTGATGCAATTCTCAGGAATGCCGCAAAGTCCGAATCCGCCGAGCATTATGGTCATTCCGTTTTGGATATCTTTTACCGCTTCTTGGGCGTTTTTCACTCTTTTATCAATCATAAAATTGAGTTTTTGTCTTTCAGTTTCTAAGTTCATAAATATAAAAAAATCCGCTTGAGTAGCAGAAAGAAAATAGAGAAAAGATGAAAGAGATTGCAATTGACCTTAAATTCTCTGAAATGGAGTTGGGATAATTTGGAAAAATCGATTTGATTTGGGGGCGAAAAATAAATAACAAATGTTGGTACTTTGCGAAGCGCGCCCCGGCTTGAACGGAGCTCTTTTTCTTTTTCGTTACCTGAGCGTAGCCGAAGGCAACGAAAAAGAAAAAAGCGGGAGTGGAAGACGGATATAGGCGCCCAAAAAATCCTTAGGTCAGAAAAATCCTGCCACAAAAAAAGCCATACGCAAAGATGTGTATGGCTTCTTACTAACAATTTAAACATTTATCTATTATCTATCGCCGTGCTCAGAACGAGCTAACAATTATCTAATTAAAAAAACAAAGTTACAACTTTTTAATGTTTGGTTCATATTAAATTAACATTGATGGTGAAAAATTAATATTGAACTGAAAACAAAAATCCCAAGATGCAGAAACGTCTTGGAATTCTAAAATTGGTTATTGTAAAGAATTACTTGTTCTGTCCTGGCGCAAATGGTTTCGCTGATTTGGTTCCATAGATTTTCTTAGCTTGTCCCGGTGGCATAGGTTTGGAGCCTCTTGGATGTGCTGGTCTTGGCGGAGCCACACACGACGTCGTTCCTACTGCAAAAATTAAAAGTGATAGATAGATCTTAAGTGATTTCATAACTGTTTTTTCATGATTGACAAAATTGATACCATATATCAGAATTCATTTTTTAAGTTGATGGTGATCACCACTTTTTTTTAGATCAAACAAAAATGCCACTCCAATCGGAATGACATTTTTTCTTTATTATTAAAGTCCAAGTTCTAAAATCTAAGCTCTAACTTCTATTTAATTTACATTTCCTTCTTCAAAAACTTCGCCGTCAAACTTTTCTTAGATTTGATAATCTGCTCAGGTGTTCCTTCAGCAATGATCTGTCCACCGTGTTTTCCACCCTCTGGTCCAACATCGATAATGTGGTCTGCTAACTTGATGACGTCCATATTATGCTCGATGATGATGAAAGAATTTCCTAATTCTACCAACTGATTGATCGCTTCCATCAGGACTTTGACGTCTTCAAAATGAAGGCCTGTTGTTGGTTCATCCAAGATATAAAGTGTGTTTCCTGTTTGTCTTTTGGAAAGTTCCGTTGCCAGTTTGACACGCTGGGCTTCTCCGCCACTCAAAGTGGTGGATTGTTGTCCGATTGTGATGTATCCCAAACCAACGTCCTGTAAAGTTTTCACACGGATAAAGATCTTTGGTATGGGCTGGAAAAATTCTACCGCTTCATTGATGGTCATTTCCAAAACATCCGAAATCGATTTTCCTTTGTAACGAACTTCCAGAGTTTCACGGTTGAATCGTTTGCCGTGGCAGGTTTCGCAATGCACGTAAACATCGGGTAAGAAGTTCATTTCAATGACTTTCAAACCACCTCCTTGGCAAGTTTCGCAACGTCCGCCTTTGACATTGAAAGAGAATCTTCCGGCTTTGTAACCACGGATTTTACTCTCCGGCAATTCGGCAAAAAGATTACGAATATCCGTGAACATTCCGGTGTAAGTTGCCGGATTGGAACGTGGCGTTCTACCAATCGGACTTTGGTCAACATCTACGATTTTGTCGATATTATCAATACCTTCAATGCTTTTGTAAGGCAAAGGTTCCTGAATCGCTCTGTAAAAATGACGGTTCAGAATTGGGTATAAAGTCCCATTAATCAAAGACGATTTTCCACTTCCGGAAATCCCTGAAACGACCACCAATTTTCCCAACGGAATTTCTAGGTTGACATTTTTAAGGTTGTTTCCCGTTGCACCTTTCAAGACAATTGACTTTCCGTTTCCGGCTCGTCGTTCTGCAGGAATCTCGATTTTTCTTTTTCCTGTGAGATAATCCGCCGTGATGGTGTTGGCTTTTTTGATGTCTTTTGGATGACCTTGCCAAAGGATTTCACCACCGAATTTCCCTGCTCTGGGACCAATGTCCAAAACGTGATCGGCTTCCAAAATCATATCTTTATCGTGCTCTACTACCAACACAGAGTTCCCGATATCACGAAGATGTTTCAAAGAATTGATCAGTCTCTCGTTATCTCTTTGATGAAGACCAATCGAAGGTTCGTCCAAAATATAGAGGACATTCACAAGTTGAGAACCAATTTGAGTCGCCAAACGGATTCTTTGAGATTCTCCACCGGAAAGGGTTTTCGAGCTTCTGCTCAAACTCAGATAATCCAAACCAACGTCCAAAAGGAATTGCAATCTGGTTTCGATCTCTCTCAGGATTTCGTAAGCGATAATTTTATTTTTGTCACTGAATGTATTTTTCACATCAGCCAGCCATTCTTTTAAATCTAATAAAGACAGGCCGTTGATTTCTGCAATATTCTTCCCATCAATCTTGAAACTCAAACTTTCCTGACGCAGACGCGCACCTTTACAAGTTGGGCAAGTTTCCTCCGTTGTAAAATGTCTTTCCACCAAAACGGCGTCATAATTTTCACGTTCGTCCACAATTTCTTCCAGGATATGAACCAGACCTTCAAAATTAATCTTGATTTTTTTTGAAATTCCGGCGTGTTTCAGTTCTTTCGTAACATCCTTATTATGACCGTAATAGATATATTCCAAAGCCTCATCAGGAATATCTTTGAAGGGCGTCATCAAACTTAAATCGAAAACTTCCAGGATCAATTTGATCTGAGAAAGAATCCATTTGTTGGATTTGATCTGTTCTAGAGGCAACAACGCGCCTTGATTGATGGATAATTTATCATTTTCGACAAAATAGTCGGTGTTCACTTTTTTGATGGTTCCAAGCCCTTTGCATGTTTCGCAACTTCCTTTCGGCGAGTTGAATGAGAATGTATTCGGTTCCGGTAAAGCCATAGAATCACCCGTGATATCGTCCATCAGATTCTTAGAGAAAAAATGAATCTCATCACTTCCCATTTCCTGAATTCCAATCAATCCTTCACCCATATCAGAAGCGGTTTTCAGAGATTTTTGCATTCTGAGTTCAGTCGCAGCTTCTCCGATAATCCATCTGTCCACCACCACTTCCACATCGTGGGTTTTGTAACGGTCGAGTTTCAAATCATATTCGATATCCTGGAGAACACCATCGATTCTTGCTTGGGAATAGCCTTTTTTGGAAAGATGAATGAACAGCTCGTGGTAATGTCCTTTTCTGGAGCGCACCACCGGCGCCATCAGATAGACTTTTTTCCCTTTGAAGTTTTCCTTAATGGTATCCAGGATCTGATCTTCCGTATAACTCACCAAACGTTTTCCGGAACTCATCGAATAAGCATCAGAAACCCTTGCGAACAAAAGTCTCAGATAATCATAAAGCTCGGTAATTGTTCCAACGGTTGAACGTGGATTTTTGTTGGTCGTTTTCTGTTCGATGGCGATAACGGGTGACAAGCCTTCGATCTTGTCTACATCGGGACGTTCCAATCCGCCAAGAAACTGCCTTGCATACGCAGAAAACGTCTCGATGTAACGCCTTTGCCCTTCTGCAAAAATCGTATCAAATGCAAGGGAAGATTTTCCACTTCCGGAAAGTCCTGTGATGACCACCAATTCGTTGCGTGGGATTTTGACGGTGATGTTCTTGAGGTTGTGTTCTCTGGCGCCGTATATTTCGATAAACTCCTGATTATCTTTCATTTATAGATATTCATTTCTTTTTTTAAAGGTCAAATAGAATCGCTAATCTTCATTGTGTTTTTCACTTTTTAATGACAGCGATTTCATTGAAAAGTCCAATTCTGGGAAAACGCAAATTTACGGAATTTAATTGACGATTGCACTTTACCTCAATTCAAGTTTAATAATATTTAACAGAGTTTTGACCTTCAATAAATTTTTGATAAACCTATCTTTGTCGCTTGAAATAAATTTTAAATTAAAAAAAAATGAAACGTATTTTATCAAAATTCACCTTGGCTGTTTTCATATTCTCATCGTTCTACTGTTTCGCTTGGGGATTGACTGGTCACCGCGTGATTGCAGAAATCGCTCAACATCATTTGAGTTCCAAAGCTGAAAGAAACATCAAAAAACTTTTGGGAAACGAGAAACTGGCTTACTACGCCAACTGGCCGGATTTCATCAAATCTGATACCACTGGTGTATGGAAAGAAACGTCTTCCTGGCATTATGTGAACATCAATGCTCAAAAGAATTATCAGCAATTCAAAGATTCTTTGGAAGCTCAGAAAAGTCCAAATCTTTACACGCAAATCGAAAATCTGGCAAAGAAAATAAAAGACAAAAACACATCGGAAAGTGATAAGAAAAATGCGCTTATTTTTCTTGTCCATTTGATGGGCGACCTTCATCAACCGCTTCACGTTGGCCGTTTTGAAGATTTGGGTGGCAATAAAATCACTGTAAACTATTTCGGACAACAGACAAATCTCCATTCACTTTGGGATACTAAAATGGTGGAAGATAGAAAATACAGCTACACAGAATTTGCCAATCTTTTGGACATCAAATCGAAAGATGAAGTGAAAACGATCCAAGGTGGAACTTTGGAAGATTGGTTGTATGACAGTCAGAAAATTGCGAACTCGATTTACTATCACACACCGAAAGATTCCAAATTGAGTTACGATTACAATTACCGTTTTGAATCTACTGTAGAAAGACAATTGTTGTACGGCGGATTGCGTTTGGCGAAGGTCCTGAATGATGTTTTCGGGTAAGTAAAACCTAAAGTCAATTCTTTAAAAAGTCCAATTCCAGAAGGTTATTGGACTTTTTTATTTCTGTTCAACAAGCCGTTTTTCTATTCTCAAATATTAACCAAGATTTTTAATCATCCAAAGATTACAACCACAATGCCCTGAGTTGCCCAAAGGTTTTTCCAAGTATTGAAATCCTTGTTTTTCATAAATAGACACTGCTTTGCTGAACTCTGGAATACTTTCGAGATAAACATTTTTATATCCTAAATTTTTAGCTTTCTCAATACATTTTTCGAGTAATAATTTTCCAATTCCTTTACCTCTTGCTTTTTTTGAGAGATAAAATTTGGAGAGTTCTGTTGTGTCGTCCGGCAAGTTATTTGTTGGAAAAAGTCCGCAACAACCTAAAATAAAACCATCTTCTTCTGCCACAAACAAAGCAGATTTCTCGGTTTGAAACAATGAATACAAATCATCTGTAGTTGGGTCGGAATAAACTGTTCCGGCCGTGTTTTTGACATGAAAATCATGAAAAGATTGTCTGATAATCTTTGCAAGTATCTCGTTGTCTTCCACTTCAATTTCTCTAATAATCACTGACATTTGTTTAAAAAAAAAAATTAAATTAACCAAGGATATTTGTGATAAATCCCATCAAGAAGCATTGCTAATATTCCGAAAAAAATCCACAACCTGAGAAGATTAAGCGCTTTGAATTTGTCGTTTTTTTGATTTCTAAACAACATATAAATGGTTCCTAAAATCACGATGACCGTCAGGAGAAAGTACCAAGCAATGATATTTTTGAAACCAATTCCAACACTTAAAATTACAGAAACAGACATTGTCACAAATAATAAAATCAAAAGTACAGATCTGGTATTCTGAAATCCAAAACTATTGGCAAAAGTCTGATAACCAAACATTTTATCGGCATTTCTCGTCAATGTATCTTTTATCAAATCAATGATGAAAAGCATTAGAAAAAGAAAGATTGCCAGGAACAAAATCTTGAGGGAAAATGTTTGGTAATAAATCAGCATTCCGAAGAAGGGATAAAGCGTCAATGCTACAAAAGTGATGTTGTTGATGACGATGATTTTGCTGAGTTTGTGGCTGTAAAACCACATCAAAAACTGATAGATCAAAAAGAAAACAAAAACCCTGTGCGACACAAAAAACGCCAACCCAAGCGATAATGCGTTGAGAATAACATAAGCGGTGAGAAAATATTTTTCTTTGAGGAAATTCTGTAATCTGGAACGGAAAGGTTTGACCAATTGGTCTTTTTCCTTATCGTAAAACCGATTGATAATTCCACCAGCCAAAATACTAAGAACAGAACAAATGATGATAAAATGAACTTTATAATCAAACACAAAATTCCTGAAACTTTCCTCGCGATTAAACAGGAAAAAAGTTGAAACGTACAGTGCAAATGTGAGCAAAATTGCCACGAAAAAGCGAGCGCCCAAAAGAAAACCCATCAACTGAGAAACACGATAGATGGCATTTCGGGAGCTAGGTTTTGTTTCGTTGGTCATTTTTTGTCTATTTTAAAAACCCTTCCAGAATTAGTCACTCTAGAAGGGTTCTTTTATTTTTATATTTCGATTTTAGAATCTGTAAATCACTTCTTTATGAAAACCTTCCAGCATTTTCTCTGCCTTTTCATAATCTTTGGAGAAGCCAAGAATGTAACCTCCACCTCCACTCCCACAAAGTTTGAGGTAGTAAGCGTTGGAATCTATTCCTTTTTTCCAGATATTAAAAAGATTTTCCGGAATCATCGGACGGAAATGTTCGTAAGCCCAAACGGATAATTTCTTCAAATTTTTGAAAAACGGATTCATATCTTTTCTAAGGAACGCATCAATACACGCGTTGTTGTAACGGATGAATTCTTCTTTCAAAGTTTTTCGGAAACCTTCGTTTTTCAACTTTTCAAAGAAGATTTGAATCATTGGTCCGGTTTCGCCAATCGTTCCAGAATCTATCAGAAAAATGGCGCCCTTGCCCAATTCTTCTGCGGGAATGGAAACTTTGTCAACGCTGTCTTTGCTTTCAATCAGAATCGGAAGATTCATAAAGCAAATCAATGGATCGATTCCTGAACTTTTTCCGTGGAAATAACTTTCTAACTGACCGAAAATCATTTTCAAATCCTTCAGTTCATTTTTGGAAATCGTATCAGGTTCTCTTTTTGTGAAAGAGTATTTTTCGAAAATCGCGGCAACCAAAGCACCCGAACTTCCTACTCCATAACCTTGCGGAATATTGGAATCAAAGAAAAGACCTTTTGAGATATCTTTTTTCAGAGACTGCACGTCCAGTGTATACTCGGAAGGCAATTCTAGGGCCAGCAAATAATTGGCATACTTTTCCAGAGAAAGGTTGGATTTTCTTTCAAAATCACTGTCAAGATTGGAAAATTTGAGGGTTCCTTTATAAAAACTGTACGGTAAAGTGAGACCTTGAGAATCCTCAATGATACCATACTCGCCGAACAAAAGAATTTTAGCGTAAAATAAAGGGTTTGTCATAATGTGTTTTGATATTGCAAATTTACAAAAAATAAACTATTCGATTATTATCAAAAAATGAACCGTGATTTTAAATTTTTATTAATAATTCAAATTAATCTGATCATGGATACAATTTCAAAAATCCTTCATAAACACTTAGGTGCAAAACCGTTGCGTGGTTGTCGTCCTGCATTAGATTATATTCTAATTTCAGTTTCTTTTTACCTGAATTTTTGAGAATTTGAAAACGTGAATCCGCATCCTTTACCATCGTTTTATGTTCATTTTTCCCGACAGAAACATAAATGAATCTTTCGTCATCTTTTTGAACAGAAAGTAACGAATTTGCTTTATTCAAAAAACTATCATCATCCCACCAAAGACTTGGGCTACTCATAAAACAATGGCTGAAAACTTGTGGGTTCTTTAATAAAATCTCCGTTGCCAAAAGGCCGCCCAAGGACTGCCCAATCAGATATTTTGTCTTTTCGGTTTTATCATTTTTATCGATTAATGGCTGTAATTATTTTTCAACAAATTGAATAAAATGGTCTTAATGTCCAGTGGTGGGATCATCTTCCTGCAAATCTTTCAAATCTGTATGGAACGTAAAATCTCTTTTCCTGTCCACATTTTCGACTCCGACAATAATGAAGTCTGGCATTCTGAACTGCATATTAAAAAACTGCTGAAGTCCTACCTAATGCAGGAAATCCTCATTCATGCAACCGTCTAAAATGTACATAACAGGATAGCTTTTGTTCTTATCATAAGTCTGCGGAAGAGAGATGTTAGCGTTCTTTTCTCGTTAAGGATCTCCGAGTTCAAAGTCAGTTTCTCTGTGATCTTCAAATCTTCAACAAGCGGATTCTGCGAACTTAAAATGTCAAATACTAGAAGAAAAGCAAAACTTAAAGGTCTCAAAATAAGATTATTTGGTGTTATTTTTAACCTTCATAAAACGAATCAGCACCAAACCAATAGCGAAGAAAATCGTCATAGATAAAGCAGCATAGCGCATATTGTTGTAATGTTCTATCAATGTTGCAAAAATGAAAGTTCCTAAAATAATAGCTAACTTTTCCAAGACATCGTAAAAACTGAAATAGGTGGTATTGTCCATAGAATCAGTCGGAAGCAATTTGGAATAAGTAGATCTGGACATGGCCTGCAAACCACCCATTACCAAACCGATCACTGCAGCAATTCCGTAAAACTGGTATTCTACATTGGGGTTTTCTTTGTTCAGATAATAGGCTGCTAGACAAGCGCCAATCCACATTGTCACGGTAATACTGATGACATTTTTGTTTCCAATTTTTCGCGATAACCAGGAGAAAAACAAAGCGCCGATAATGGCTTCTATCTGAATTAACAAAAGAGTCAATATCAATTTATCCTGCGCCATATTGATTTCACTTTTCCCAAACAAAGTGGCCATCAGGAAAATCGTCTGCATCCCAACACTATAAAAAAAGAAACTGGAAAGAAAATATTTCAGATTTTTGTCTCTAAACAAATGACCGCCCACTTTGAACAATTCACGGAAACTTTGTTTTACAATATCAATATAAAAACTGATGTTATCTTTTAGCACTTCGAAAAAACCACCTTGCTCTGTATGGCTTTTGAAGATGTTTTTGTAATTAAGTAAAACAAGATCCTTTGGCAACTGCTCTTTTACCTGACCAAATTGTGGCAAATGTTTAAATGTATATTGCGAAAATCCAAACCACCAGGCACCTGTCAAAAGAAAACTAACTCTAGTGTAAATGGCCGCCTGCTTGGGAGTTTCCGCAAAGACCTGAATCAAAACCAGACAAATCACAACCAAAATTACAGAACCGATGTATCCGTAAACATACCCTTTTGCAGAAAGCGAATCCTGCTTATCAGGCGTTGCAATATCAGGCAGAAAGGAGTTGTAGAAAACCAAACTCCCCCAGAATCCGACACTGGCCGTCATGCTGAACAGCAATCCCAGCCAAACACTTCCCATGCCCGTAAACATAGCCAATCCCATACAAGACGTTGCACCAAGATAACAGAAAAACTGAAGGAAAGACTTTTTGTTGCCAATCGTATCTGCCAAAGATGACAAAATTGGAGAGAGCAAAACAACGATTAAGAATGACAGTGTTAACGAGTAACCATAAACCGCATCAGGCTGATATTCTTTCCCAAAAACTTTAATCAGATGTCTTACAGGAACTTTGATCCATTGTCCGGTTTCCTGCACGTACTCATCTTTTTCATAAGCCGTGGTTAGAATACTGTAATATATAGGAAAAATAGTGGATGTGATGACTAACGAATAAACCGAGTTTGCCCAATCATAGAAAGCCCAGGCGCGCATTATTTTTGGATTATTCTTAATTGGGTTTTCTGGAATTGTTTTTTCTATTTCAGACATTGGAAATAATTATTTAGACAAAAGTAAAAAAAGGAATTACAAGTTGACAAAAAAATGCGTTTGTATCAAAAATTTAATAAGAAAAACCCTTTCTAACTTGGAAGCCTGAAAGGGTTTTGAATTTTATTTTGATAAGAAGATTACTGTAAGTTTTCAATCACAATAGCCGTTGCACCACCGCCACCATTACAGATTGCCGCTGCCCCGTATTTCCCGTTGTTTTGTTTCAGAACATTGATTAGAGTGACAATAATTCTTGAACCGGAACTTCCCAGCGGATGGCCGATAGAAACTGCGCCTCCATTGACATTAACTTTCGAAGCATCTAATCCTAAAACTTTTGTGTTGGCTAATCCAACGACTGAAAAAGCTTCATTCAATTCGAAGAAATCGATATCTTCTTTTGTTAAATTTGCTTTTTTAAGCGCGATTGGCAAAGCTTTGGAAGGTGCCATCGTGAATCTTTCGGGTTCTACAGCCGCGTCCGCGTAAGAAATAATTTTCGCCAAAGGTGTCAATCCCAATTCTTCCATTTTTTCTTTTGACATCAAAATCAAAGCAGAAGCACCGTCATTCAATGTTGAAGCGTTGGCTGCAGTTACTGTTCCTTTTTCTTTTTGAAAAACTGTTGCTAAAGTTGGAATTTTATCAAACTTAACCGCTTTATATTCTTCGTCTTCTGAAAAAACAACTGGTTCTCCTTTTCTTTGAGGAATCGAAACCGGAACAACTTCTTCTGAGAATTTTCCCGCTTCCCAAGCTGCGGCCGATCTTTGGTAAGATTGAATTGCAAAAGCATCCTGCTCTTCTCTCGTGATGTTATATTCTTTGGCACATAATTCTGCGCAAACGCCCATATGTTGTTTGTTGTAAACATCGGTCAAACCATCTTTCAGAAGTCCGTCCTGCATCTTGATTTCGCCTAATTTCACACCGTTTCTTCCATCAATATAGTGAGGAACCATTGACATATTTTCCATCCCGCCAGCTATGATGATATCGACATCCCCAGCTTTTATGGCTTGAGTCGCCATTGTTACAGCTTTCATTCCGGAAGCGCAAACTTTGTTGATGGTTGTGGAAGGCGTATGATTGGACAAACCTGCGCCCAAAGCCACTTGTCTTGCCGGAGCCTGGCCTTCGCCAGCCTGCAAAACATTTCCCATATAAATTTCCTCAACCAAAGTCGGGTCCAGGTTGATTTTTTCTAAAGCTCCTTTTACAGCAACAGTTCCCAATTGTGTTGCAGGAACTGTCGAAAGACTTCCCATAAAACTTCCCATTGGCGTTCTGACCGCTGATACAATGAATACTTCTTTCATAATATTTTTAATTTTTTTGAATTTTAATTAATTTGATTTTTGTTTCTCGATGCGATTAAAATAACAACCGCTCCCAGAAACTCGATGAACCATCCCCAGGATAATTTCACGATTCCTGCGAATGTAGATTGCCACGATTTGAATGGTAAAAAACTGAAATAATCCAAAGATTTTAACTTAATAGCAACAATTGTGAAAGCAAAAAGCAAAATCATTAAAAATACCATTATTTTCACGAGTTTAGTTCTGTCAATTAAGATGAAAACCAGCGTCAACAAAGAAAATCCCCAAAGTATGATGGCGAGTGTGTGATCCACTTTCCAATAGTTCCAGTTTCCAACAATTGGAATATGAACTAAGGGCAGAAAACTGCCTGCCACAACCAAAAACAATCCGATTAACTGTAAATTTTTCATTTCTAAATCCTGTTTGCCAATGTAAATAAAAAATTAGACTTGCAAAAGTAATGCTGAGATGTTTTTAATTTCCCTCAATGAAAACCAAGTAACTTTTACAATGTTATCTTCAAGTCATTAATTTTGAAGTTATGAATACTGCAGAATTAAAATTAGACCTCATCAATCATAGTACGAGTATTAATGATAAAGCCAGGCTAAAGGAATTGTTGCAACAATTGAAATTCACGGCTGATGAATCAGTTTATAGTACCAATGAAGATGAAAAACAGCAATTTCTGAGGCAAGCAATTAAATTGACAGTGCAGATATTTTATCAAATGACAGCATTCAAAAGGAACTCAAAGAATGGCTGAAAAAAATAGTCTGGACTCAAAACCAAAAAGGAGTTGATTTAAATTCTTCAATATTGGATGCAAAAGGAATAAGTCTAATGCTATTGCCTGAAATTAAATTCATTAAATTGAAACTTTCCCAACGATTGAAACTTTGCTGAGCGAAGCGCCATTGCGAACCTTAAAAATATTTTCATTGAGAGAGAAAAACCCTAGTGTGCTTTGTATTAAAATTTTTGAAATGACCATTAATTCCCAACATTCATCATTTTCTTCTTATTTTTGCAAAAATTAAAACAAACGTGGTAAACACAGACCAAATAAAAGATATCCAATCCAGAATCGAAGACCTGCACAAGTTCCTCCAAATCGAAAAGAAAAAAATCGAAATTTCCAACGACGACGAGAAAACCGCAGCACCCGAATTCTGGAACAACTCCAAAGAAGCCGAAGTTTTCCTGAAACAACTCCGTTCCAAGAAGAAATGGGTGGAAGGTTACGACGATATCAAGACAGAATTTGAAGACCTTCAGGTTCTGTTGGAATTTGCAAAAGAAGACCCAGATTCTGAAAAAGAACTGGACGAAGCTTTCCCAAAATTAGTTGAAAAAGTCGAAAATCTGGAATTCAAAAATATGCTTTCCAATGAAGGCGACGAACTTTCTGCTGTTCTTCAAATCACTGCTGGAGCCGGCGGAACAGAATCTTGCGACTGGGCCAGTATGCTGATGCGGATGTACACGATGTGGGCAGACAAGCAAGGTTACAAACTTCGTGAACTCAACTTCCAGGAAGGCGATGTTGCCGGCATCAAAACCGTAACGATAGAAATCGACGGCGAGTTTGCTTTCGGCTATTTGAAAGGTGAAAATGGCGTTCACAGATTGGTGAGAATTTCACCTTTTGATAGCAATGCCAAACGTCACACAAGTTTCGTTTCCGTTTATGTTTATCCTTTGGTGGACGATACAATTGAAATTAACATCAACCCAGCCGACATCAGTTTTGAAACCATGCGAAGCTCCGGCGCTGGTGGACAGAACGTCAATAAGGTAGAAACTGCTGTTCGTCTTCGCCACGCACCAACGGGCATTATCATTGAAAACTCAGAATCGCGTTCTCAGCTTCAGAATAAAGAAAAAGCAATGCAACTCCTGAAATCCCGACTTTACCAAATCGAACTTGATGAAAGGCTGAAGGCCAGAAATGAAATCGAAGCCGGAAAAATGAAAATCGAATGGGGTTCTCAAATCCGGAATTATGTAATGCAACCTTACAAATTGGTTAAAGATGTCCGCTCCGGACACGAAACGTCCGACGTAGACAGTGTGATGAACGGAAACATCACGCCTTTCCTGAAAGCTTATCTGATGAATGAAGGGCAAGCTGGAAGTGCGGAAATGGATGAGTTGTAAAAAAATTCAAACAAATTTGAATTATTATTTCTAAATTTGAGTTAAAGTATCAATATAATGAATACGCAAATCCTTAATCATAAACTTGAATTAATCCAATGGTTATCAACTTTGGAAGATACATCGATTATTGAAAAATTATTGAAATTCCGAAAAGAAGAAACCAAAGATTGGTGGGAATCTATATCCGATAAAGAAAAACAATCAATAGAAAAAGGAATTTCAGAAGCTGACGATAATCTTCTCAAACCGCATTCCTCAGCAAAAAAACTTTATGAAAAGTATTTGTGATATTTTTTGGACTCCAAATGCTTTGAAAGAATTGGAGCAAACAATCGAATATCTTGAAGGAAATTTTCCGGAAAAGGAAATCAAAAAATTAGCAGAAAAAATTGAATTAACGATTGAACTGATTTCGAAAAACCCAAACCTTTTTCCAAAATCGGAAAATAAAAAAATTCATAAAGCTGTACTTTTGAAATATAACTCAATGTATTATCGAGTAAAAAATGAAAGTATTGAGATTTTATCTTTCTTTTCCAACAGACAATCTCCAAGTAAAAAGAAATTTTAATTTAAAACATAAAAAAGCCTCAGAAAATTCTGAGGCTTTGATTTTATATTTCTGTATTGAGGTCCCAATTTTCGAGGTAATCGTTGACGTGTTTCAGGAACATTCCGCCCAAGCTTCCGTCCACTACTCTATGGTCATAAGAATGTGACATAAACATCTTCTGACGGATGGCAATCACATCTCCAAACTCCGTTTCGATAACCGCTGGTTTCTTCACAATCGCACCAACTGCCAGAATCGCAACCTGCGGCTGAGGAATAATTGGCGTTCCCATCAGGTTTCCGAAAGTTCCCACATTGGAAATGGTGTAAGTGGCACCTTGCGTGTCGGCTGGAGTCAGTTTTTTATTTCGTGCTCTGTAAGCCAGATCATTGATGGCTTTTGCCAATCCTGACAAACTTAATTGATCTGCATTTTTGATGACGGGAACTATCAGATTTCCGTCCGGTAGAGCGGTTGCCATTCCGATATTGATATTCTTTTTCTTGATGATCTTATCTCCATCCACAGAAACATTAATCATAGGGAAATCCTGAATGGCTTTCACAACTGCACGGATGAAAATCGGCATAAAAGTCAACTTCTCGCCTTCTCTTTTCTGATAAGAATCTTTGTTTTTGGCTCTCCATGTCACAACATTTGTCACGTCAGATTCAATAAAAGAAGTAACGTGCGGTGAGGTGTGTTTGCTTCTCACCATCGCTTCTGCAATAATCTTACGGACACGGTCCATTTGGATGATCTCGTCTCCTTCGTTTACAGCAATCGGCTGAGATGGCGTTGGTAAAGTTTGAGGTGCTGATGTATCGACAACCTCTGCGAACTGAACACTCGAAGTGGATTCAGTTTCAACTTTGTTGCCTCTGTTTTTCACAAAAACCAGAATATCTTCTTTGGTGATCCTACCGTCCAGACCGCTTCCTTTGATGGTTTTAAGTTCCGATTCGGAAATATTCTCCTGCTGAACTACGGATCTTACCAAAGGGGACAAATAAAGATCTGAATTATGGCTGGAACTTTTATCAAAAGCAGGAGCTAAAGCTTGCTCCAAAGTATGGATCACCTCTGGCTCTGGTTGATGGATCTGATCTTTTACTTCTTCATAAGATTTAGCTTCTGGAACATCTTGGCTCTGCTCGTTTGAAGCATCGGCATCCGTTTCCAAAATGGCAATGGCTTCTCCAATTTTTGCAATATCATCCTTCTGTTTCAATATCTTGATGATTTTTCCCGAAATTGGTGTCGGAACATCGGAATCTACTTTGTCTGTAGCAATTTCTACTACAGAATCATCCTCTTTTACAAAGTCACCTTCATTAAACATCCAGCTGATAATTGTAGCTTCCATAACTCCTTCGCCCATACTTGGAAGTAATAGTTTGTATTCTGCCATTGTTTCTTTTTTGAATTTCCCCAAAAATACATTTTTTTTTATTAATTATATAATTCTATTTTTTAAAATTTACAGGGCTTATTTTTTTATAAATTTGATGATCAAAATTCTTAAAATCATACTATGACTATTTATCTAAGTGCAATCATTCATATCAAAGAAAACGCCCTGATGGATGCTGTTGAATTATTAAAAAAACTAGTGATAGAAACCCGTAAAGAAAAAGGGTGCATCCAATATGACCTCTTCGAAGACAATAGAAACAAAGGGATCTTTTTCATCCACGAAACTTGGGAATCCAATGAAGACCTTCACAACCATCAGGTTTCCGATCATATGATGAGATTTCGTGATGGTATATCATCTTTATTAGAAAATCCTAACAGGGTCTATGTTGGTAATAAACTTTTCTAATTACAAAATAAACAAAATTAAGCATTCATAAATGCTAATACCGCAAATATTAGAAATTTGTTTGTGTTTTCTTTATGAAAAAGGAAAATTTTCAATATTTTTGTTAATCCTTTTTTTTAAAAATCTGATAATAAAATTTTAATATGAAAATAAATCAACTATCTAAATGTGCAGGTATTGGCGTTTTCTTCTTGTTTGCCAATCTTAATGCGCAGAACAGCGAAAAAGTCATTAAAAACTTCATCAGTAACGATGTCAGTTTTCGCAACCATACAAATGCCGAATTTAAGATCTTAAACGAAGACCAATCCGCAAGCCTCAGATCCAACATCGTCAATGTTCAGCAATACCACGGGAATACGCCTATTTATAAATCATTGGCAAAAGCGGTGATAAGAGACGGAAAAGTCGTGTCTTTTAATAACAACTTTCAGAAAGTTAGCAACACTGTAGTTTCAGATAAGATTGATAAGTCGGAAGCGCTATCCACTGCTTTAAAATTTTTGAACATCAAAGACAATGATTTCCAGCTGATGGATGAGACAAGCGGTAATCTGGTCAATTTGCCTGATCATCAAGTAGCCAGCGTCCGTTTTTATTTCCAAAAAGACAATAACTTGATCCCTGCTCAGCTTTATTTCATCAATCAAAGTAAAGAAAATAAGTTCTATGCAACTCTTGTAAGTCTTACCACTGGTGAGATCTTAGAGAACAACAATCTCATCAATGAATGTTCATTTGATACGGAACATTTTTCCGACAACTCAGCACAAAACGAAAGCCATCTGTTAACGCACTTCAACACGCAAACAACAAGTAAAAGTACTGCAAAAGCTGTAACAGATGCCACTTACAATGTATTCCCCTTCCCTTTGGAAGCTCCTACTTTTGGCACCAGATCCCTCGTAACAAACCCTTGGGATCTAACCGCTTCGCCTGAAGGCTGGCATTCTAATGGAACAACCAATTTTACCAACACGAGTGGGAATAACGTTTTCGCTTATGTGGATAATAATGCAAGCAATAACATCAATGGTTTTTCCCCTGCAAGTTCTACAACAGGTACGTTAACTTTTGATTTTCCTTTTGCAGAAGGCACAACACTGAGTGCTTATAACAATAAAAGCTCTGCTGTCACCAATCTGTTTTATGCTAATAATATGATTCATGATATTATGTATAAATTTGGATTTACAGAAGCATCCAGAAACTTCCAAACCAATAATTTTGGAAAAGGAGGCGGTGGTAATGACGCCGTGCGTGCTGAAGGCTATGATGGCAGTGGCTACAATAATGCTAATTTTGCTTCCGGCTACGAAATACTTAATGGTGGCGGCACTTACACAATACAAGCGCCAAGGATGCAAATGTATCTTTGGGATTACGGCGTCACATTCCAACAAAGGTTATTCTACACAGATCCTACATTAGCGACCAGACCAGCTGTAAATACCGCTGTGGGGACTTACAGCTCCGGAGGAGGTCGGTATCTGATGGAAGTTCCTGCGACAGGAGATGTTGCGATAGCGTCTGTAGCAAATGGCTGCACCGCTCTTCCAACAGGAAGCCTTACTGGTAAAATTGCCTTTATTACAATTTCAGGATGTACGAATGATGTTAAAATCAAAAACGCACAAGCCGCAGGAGCTATAGGTGTTCTGCTTCACAGAACCTCTTCCAACACCGTCACAGACTGGTCTCTGGCCAGCGGAAGCGGGATCACTATTCCTATGGTGATGATACCAAGAGATGAAGGAACATTTATTACATCAGAAATAGCTGCGGGCAGAACAGTCAATGTAACTCTGAAAGATATGGGTGTTGGCTATAAAAATTCTAGTTTTGACAATGGTGTCATGGTTCACGAATATGGCCACGGTATTTCTAACAGATTAACAGGGCAAGGTTACAGCTGCCTTACCAATTTGGAACAGATGGGCGAAGGCTGGTCAGACTTCTTTGCATTAATGCTGACCAATACACCTAGCTATACATCGACTACTGCAAGAGGAATCGGTACTTACTCCACCAACACAGCGCCAACTGCGGGAGGAATTAGACAATACAGATACACAACCAATATGACCGTGAATCCTCATACCTATGCAGATACCAATACCACAGGAGGACAACCTCATGCTGTCGGAGAGATATGGGCTACTATGCTTTGGGATCTTCATTGGGCTATGGCAGAAAAATACGGCTATAACTACAATATCACTGCCGATCCTACTTCAGGTAGTGCAAAATCATTACAACTCGTCATGGATGGCCTGAAACTCCAACCTTGTAATCCTAATTTTATTTCGGGAAGAGATGCAATTTTGCAAGCAGACCAACTAACAGGAGGCGTGGATAATTGCCTGATTTGGAACGTATTCGCTAAAAGAGGACTAGGCTTTAATGCCTCTTCAGGAACAGCCGCCAGCATATCAGATCAGGTGCAGGATTTCACAGTTCCGCCTGCTTGTGTCCTGGGAACAGAAGACATTGCTAAAAACAAAAGCTTTGGTATCTATCCAAATCCTGCCAAGGGAGAATTCTTCATCAAAGCCGCTCCAACGGTTGGGAACACAACTATAAAAGTGCAAATCCTTGATATGAACGGTAAATTGGTCAAAGCTCTTGAAAGAAAGAAAAACAGTTCAGACTCTGTCTCTACAAAAGGCTTGATCAAAGGAACGTATTTGGTTGTAATTACTGAAAATGGCAAATCCAACGCAGAAAAATTGATCGTAGAGTAATCAATACGATCATCAATGTAAAGACCTTTTCAGCCGATGTCTGAAAAGGTCTTTTTTTATTTTAAGATCTTAACAAAGTTTATTATTCATAATCATTGGCATTAATATTGAAAACATAACTTTGCATCAATTAAATTGCAGATTATAAATGAAAAATTCTATACAAAAATCTTTTTCGATTATTGCTATTTTAGGCGTTAGTACAATGGTCTTTGGACAAACGATAGACACCAAGTCAAAGACTATTTTGGACAATATTACAAAAAGTTATAAAAGTAAAAAAAACTCTTACTTCAAATTTTCATACATCGCTGGAGGCCATGCGCAGACAGGTATTTTTTACTCAGACAACACCAGATATAAGCTGAAAATAATGGGTACTGAGCAGATCTTTGATGGGAACAAGATCTACAGCATCAGCGATGAAGACAAAGAAATCACGATCGCAAAACCTAATGATAATCAAGTAGCCTTCTCCCCATTAAGCTATTTGGATTCTTACAAAAAAGAGTACAATGTCACCTATTCTGGTAAGAAAACAATAAGTGGAATCCCAGTTGATATTATAAAAATGAGCCCGGTAAAAGCCAATGGACTTAAAAGTGTTACACTTTATGTCAACACACCACAAAAAAAACTCATCAAATTGGAACAGATTTCTAATAATAATGATATAGCCGTAATTACAATAAGTAACTACAAAGAGAATCAAACACTTCCCGCCTCGATTTTCACATTTGACAAGTCAAAATATCAGAATTACCTGATCACAGAATTGTAATCATTCACCATCCTACATAAAAAATGCGTTACCAGAAAGTAATGCATTTTTTATATACTAATTTTATTTTGACACTTTATAATCTCCGGAACCTGAGTAAGGTTGCAGATATCCGAGATTCCAGTTGGACTGCAACAGAGATTCTATAAAAAGATCATCTCTGTATTTGTGAGGATCATATGGCGTTTTCAGACTCACATCTGCCATATTGCCTTTCACGTTCCACCAGAAAGCGCTCCACCCACCTCTCAGCTCTTTGATGATTTCATACACGGTTTTTCCGGTAGCCCGGTTCATCAACTTTGCAAAAACCTGACCTTCTGTTGTCGTAAGTTGCCTCAACTGTTTTTCGTAGCTGGCGGCCAATTCGGTCTGCCGGTCTTTCATATACCGGTTTCTGTCAGATCCCTTCATTGTTGCACTCTCTTTCTGGATATCCCTGTACTGCTCCAACGCATCAAGAAATAAGGGATAGACACGGTTAAGTTTCTTGTTCAGAAAGAAATAAAAATTTTTATCTAATTGATTATTAAAATGAGGATTTGCCCTTAGTACCAGTTCATCCATGACGATCACCTGCTCACCATTTATTTTATATATCTTGGCTTTCTGCACATCATCATAGAAATAATCGTTACCCAACTCATCTTTTTGTAATTTGTCTTTAGGAATATCATCAAAGGAGTTTACCTGCACCGTATCTTGTTGTGAAAAACAAAACACGCTTATAAACAAGAAAAGAATCGGGATCAATTTATGAAAAATCATTACTTTTACGTCATCAAAATTAAAAAACATTAATATCAAAAATCATTCCCAATCGATATGAAATTCGAAAAGAAATCAATTAAATTTTTAGAACAATATCTCAACACCGCCTCTCCTACTGGTTATGAGCACCAAGGACAAAGAGTCTGGATGGATTACATCAAACCTTACGTGGACAACATTGAAGTAGATCATTATGGAACTGCGTACGGTATCATCAATCCCGAGGCCGACTTCAAAGTAGTCATAGAAGCTCATGCAGACGAAATATCTTGGTACGTCAATTACATCACTGATGACGGATTGATTTACGTGATCAGAAACGGCGGTTCGGATCAGACGATTGCACCTTCAAAAGTAGTGAACATCCACGGGGAAAAAGGCGTCGTAAAAGGGGTTTTTGGCTGGCCTGCAATCCACACCAGGAGCGCCAATCAGAACGAACCAACCCCGAAGATTGACAACATCTTCATTGATTGTGGTGCAACATCCAAAAAAGAAGTTGAAGAATTAGGAATTTTCGTTGGCTGTATGATTACTTACCCCGATGAGTTTTTTGAACTCAATGACAGATATTTTGTCTGCAGAGCCTTGGACAATAGAATAGGTGGCTTTATGATTGCAGAAGTTGCCAGACTTTTGAAAGAAAACAAAAAGAAATTACCTTTTGGTCTTTATATCACAAACTCGGTTCAGGAAGAAGTTGGACTTTATGGCGCAGACATGATTGCTGACACCATCAAACCAAACATTGCTATTGTGACAGATGTCACCCACGACACTACAACGCCAATGATCGAAAAGAAAAAAGAGGGCGACCAAAAATGTGGCGACGGACCGGTTGTTTTCTTTGCACCAAGCGTTCACCATACGATTCGAGAACTCATAATTGACACAGCAAAAGCAAAAGAAATCCCTTTCCAAAGAGCAGCCGCCAGCAGAGCAACAGGAACAGATACAGATGCTTTCGCCCATTCCAACGGTGGTGTTCCAAGCGCATTAATCTCTTTGCCTTTGCGATATATGCACACCACGGTAGAAATGGTTTCCAAAGAAGACGTCAGCAATGTCATCAAATTGATCTACGAAACTTTGTTAGAAATCAAACCTGATATGAAACTAAAATATCATTAATATAAAGGATTTGTTACATCATTTGACCCGCAAACCAACTTTTATATCCACTTCAACGGCATTATTTTTTATTTTTTTAATCTTGCTAAGTATATATAAATTGGTAATCCCTCCAAAGCTTGGTTCTGCAGATTATATGATGATTGAAATGCTGGCAATTTTCAGCATCGTTCCATTAGGACTGCTTATAATTGACAGATTATTAGTCAGATTGATTAATAATATAAAATTAGCAATCATAGAAGCAATAATATTTGGAAGCATTTTCCTTTATTATTTCTTAGTTGTCAATCCATTTTAGAAATAAAAAATAAAGTAAAAATGAAAACAAAACTCATCGCACCTTCCCTACTTTCCGCAGATTTTGGAAATCTCCAGAGAGATATCGAGATGCTGAACAATTCCCAGGCAGACTGGTTCCACGTTGATGTGATGGACGGCAGATTTGTCCCAAACATTTCATTCGGCTTTCCCGTGATGAAAACCGTTCAGCAACACGCTAAGAAATTTGTGGATGTTCACCTGATGATTGTGGAGCCGGAAAAATATGTGGAAGAATTTATAGACCTGGGAGCAGATCTGGTTTCCGTTCATTATGAAGCCTGCACCCACCTTCACAGAACCATTCACCTCATCCAGAGCAAAGGCGCAAAAGCTGGCGTTGTCCTGAATCCTGCAACGCCGGTTTTAATGTTGGAAGATATTATTGCGGACGTGGATTTGGTTCTACTGATGAGTGTCAATCCAGGTTTTGGTGGACAAAAATTCATAGAAAACACCTATAAAAAAATCAGTGAAACCAAAGATTTGATTCTAAGTAACAACTCAACCGCTTTGATCCAGGTTGATGGTGGTGTGAATCTCGACAACGCTTCCAAGCTATTTGATGCTGGAGCCGATGTTTTGGTGGCAGGAAATGCCGTTTTCTCGTCTCAAGATCCCGAGAGAACGATTGAACTTTTGAAATTCTAAATTATTTAGGAGCTTAATCCCGCTGTTCACTATATCTTTTTATTTTTTCACAAGATTTGTCATCCATAGACCATCAATTAGAGAAAAAAAATAAAAAGGATGCCGTTACCATCGGGGCTATAGACAAAATACCACAAAAAAAATAGGCTATCAGTTTTGATAGCCTATTCTTATATTTAATTTTCGGAAGCGCTTAGAACATCTCTCTTCCAGAAAAATGGAATTGCGCCTCGATCAATGCATTCTCGTCTGAATCAGAGCCGTGAACTGCATTTTCTCCAATGCTTCTAGCGAAAAGCTTTCTGATGGTTCCTTCAGCCGCTTCAGCAGGATTGGTCGCACCAATTGTAGTTCTGAAATCTGCTACAGCGTTGTCTTTTTCCAAAACAGCTGCTACGATAGGTCCTGAAGACATAAAATCTACCAATTCTCCGTAGAAAGGTCTTTCTGAGTGTACTTCGTAGAATTTTTTTGCATCAGCAACAGTAAGTTGCGTCAATTTCAAAGCTTTGATTTTAAAACCAGCCTCACTGATTTTTCCAAGGATCGCACCAATGTGTCCATCTGCTACTGCATCTGGCTTGATCATAGTAAATGTGATTTTTCCTGACATTATTTTTTATTTTATTTTAAAGTCTTGCAAATTTACAATATTTTTTCATTAAATTTGTCCTCGGAAATTCTTTTCTGGGAAAAGATATTTTTTGGCATAACATTTGCTAGTTAATATTCGATTCTCATGTTTAATTTGAGTTTTCATGGTTATTAGTTTTTACCCCAACTTCGGTTGGGGTTTTTTGTTTTTTGGATAGGACACCAATGCCAAAAAAAAATCACCAAAACAAATTGTTTTGGTGATTTTAACAACAGGACTTGGGTCCAATTGATCTTGTATCTTAATTTGATGTACCAATCTGCAGCCCGACTTGAGTGGAGCTCTTTTTGTGATTGCGATTGTAGAAAAGCTCAACCTATTGGCAAATCTCCTTTGCAATGACAAAAAAGCGGGAACGGAAGGCGGAACAGCTGCCCAAACCTCAAGCCGAGGTTCAACCTACGCCCATTCTAGTCACCTTGATCCACGAATGCTAATTCGTCTGGGCTTTTCACTGGATATTTCTCTGTAAAACAACCGAAACAATGGTTGGGAGAACCTAAAATACTGATCAGGTTATCGACACTTAGAAATTCCAAACTGTCAACATCCAGATATTTTCTCAGTTCTTCTTTATTCATATTCGCTGAGATCAGGTCATCTTTCGTTGGCGTATCAATCCCCAGAAAGCACGGTGCAATAATGGGCGGAGACACACTTCTGAAGTGGATTTCCTTTACGCCTGCATTTTTCAGGATTTTGACCAAACGCTTTGATGTGGTTCCACGAACGATAGAATCATCGATGATGACGACTCTTTTGCCTTTGATCTCCGAAACGATCGGGTTTAGTTTTAGGTTGACCAGATGTTCTCTCATCTCCTGAGACGGAATAATGAATGATCTTCCAATATAGCGATTTTTGATCAAAACCGGTCTGAAGGGAATGCCTGAAGCTTTGGAAAATCCAATCGCAGCCGGAACGCCAGAATCCGGAACGCCAATGACAATATCGGCCTCTACCGGTGCTTGTTCCCAAATTTTCATCCCGGATTTCTCGCGTACCTCGTGAACGTTGATACCCTCCAAAGTGGAATCCGGTCTTGCAAAATAAATATATTCGAAAGCACAGATCTTGTTGACGCAATCATCTTTTACAATATATGACTGCAAACCTTCTTCGTTGTCGCTGGTATAAATAATTTCGCCCGGTAGAACATCTCGCACATATTGCGCTCCTACGCCATCCAAAGCACAACTTTCTGATGCTACAACAAAGGTATTCTCATCAATTGCACCAAGGACCAAAGGCCTGATCCCGTTGAAATCACGAAAAGCAAAAAATTTGTTTCTTGTAATTCCGACTACAGAATAGGCACCTTCTATCTTTTCCATCGTGGCTTTGATTGCGCCACGAAGGCCAAGATCAAGATTTTTCTGAATCAATCTCAGAATGACCTCGGTGTCAGACGTTGCACGGAAAACCACGCCTTCGTCTTCCAATTCTTTTCTAAGTTGTTTTGCGTTGGTCAAATTCCCGTTGTGTGCAATGGAAAGAATGATCTGATCATACTCATTCTTTGCAAAAAAGGGCTGAAAGTTATATTTCTTTTTATCTCCTGCAGTGGTATATCTGGTGTGACCAATAACGGTACTTCCCATATATTGCTGCGGATCTTCTATCGATTTGAACACATCCAAAACCAGACCTTCATCTTTTACAGAATGGATTTTTCCGTTGTTTCCAACGGCAATCCCACAAGCTTCCTGGCCACGGTGCTGTAAGGCAAAAAGTCCGAATTGCGAAAGCGAAAATGTATCCTGATTTTCTGTTGAATGCAATCCAAAAACCCCACATTCCTCTTCCATTTTATCGAAAGGATAGTGCTCTTCCTTTTCTTCTTTGGAAAGATGTTTGGTTTCTTCGAATTCCTGATAGCGATTTTGGAAAGCATATTTCGGTAATGTGCTATATTCTTGAAATTCTAAATCCATTTTTTTGGTTTTTGGATTATTTAGCTAAAGCCGTTTGTAATCTGTCGAAAATCTCCACATAAGCTTCTGTGATCTCGCCCAGATCTCTTCTGAATCTGTCTTTATCCAGCTTCTTCATTGTATCTTTGTCCCAGAGCCTGCAAGTGTCAGGAGAAATCTCATCTGCTAAAACGATCTTGCCGTCAGAAGTCTTCCCCAGTTCTATTTTGAAATCTACAAGGATGACATTGGCTTTATCAAATAGATCGATCAGAAGCTGGTTGATCTTATCTGTCAGCGCATACATCTCATTAAGCTCACCGTAAGTGGCTGCTCCTAAGAAAACGGCATGATGATCATTGATTAATGGATCTCCCAGATCATCTCTTTTATAACAAAGATCAAAAATGGTGACTGGTGACTTCAGTCCTTCTTCTACGCCCAATCTTTGAGCCATACTTCCCGCCACATAGTTACGAACAACCATTTCCAAAGGAATAATGTCCACTTTTTTCACGAGTTGCTCTCTGTCATCCAGTTTTGCGATGAAGTGTGTTGGGATTCCCTTGTCTGCAAGATATCCAAAAATAAGTGTAGAAATGGCATTGTTCAGTTCGCCTTTTCTATCGAACTGTCCGCGTTTTTGTGCGTTGAAGGCTGTAGCATCATCTTTGTAACGTACAACAACTTCATCAGGTTTGTCTGTAGCGAAAACCTGTTTAGCCTTACCTTCGTAAAGCATTTCTTTCTTTTGACTCATAATGACTTTCATTTTTTTTAAATAGAATTCGCGAATCTTACGATTTCCATTTAAACTTTTTACTGTTAGATTTATGTACAAATTTACGAAATTATTTGTTAAATCTAAATGGATAAAAACGATGGCATTATTTCTAAATTAATTCCAAATAAAACGCTGAATCTGCAGCCCGACTTGAACGGAAATCCTTTTTTGTGTTGGCTGAGCCTGTCGAAGCTAACACAAAAAAGATTGGGAGTGGAAGGCGGATTGAGCTGCCCAAATCATGGAAAAATAAAAAACTCATTTCGTGAAAAAAGGAGTTCTGTACTTATTATTGTGATGTTCTATTTTTTAATAAACTTTATCGATTTGCCATCGATGTTCAGAAGATAGGTATTGGGTAATAACGACTGAACGTTTATTGATCTTCGGTTTACAAATGGGTGGGTAAGATCTTTAATTAATTGACCCGAAACATCATATATTTTCACAGACTTAGCTTGACTGACATCTCCATTGATATTGAGAATATCTGCAACCGGATTTGGATAAATATTAAAATAAGTTGTTTTATTTGCGATATCTCCAACTGCCAAGGTTCCTAAATTAAGGCAATAATCTGATGCATAGCTGGTCCATTCTGCAAGGTCAAATGTTGCTGTAGGGTTTTTGACATTTGAGTTTCTGTACAGAGATCTGTTAGCGTTTGTATTGTCAACACCTTTAGTCCCGATCGCATCAATTGTGGTAGATTTGTAAGATAATTCAACATAATTACTGCCCGTAAACGTAAGCGCAGGTGCGGCAGTCACAAATTTTGCATTAGAGACATTGAAACAAGTAAAATTCGCATTAGGGTTGATGACTACAAAGCTTTGATTATGTTCAATTTCCCCTTCTAATTCTGATGCTTCCGCAAAGAAATAATTGGAAATTTTTAATTGAATTCCTAATTTGTATTTGTCTAGATCAATAGAATGACCGGTTCTGTTGGCAATTTCCAAAGCTTTGTTATTTCCTGTTCCTTCAAGATATTTGATGATTTGTAAGTCCTTTGCAAAGACATCTGTTGTCAAAGTTGTCACGTTCAACGTATTGCTTTGTGGACTTTCGAAATTAGCATTATCGTAAGCCTTTACAGTAAAGTTGTAAGAGGTTCCGGGAGTTAATTGATCAATAGAAACCGAATTGGTCTTAGATGTTGCGACCAAGATGTTGTCCTGATAAATTTTATAACCAATCACATCCGATTCTGAATTTGCAAGCCAAGTTAAGTTTACAAAATACGCCGAATTTCTGGCCAGCAACAATGAAGAAGCTGCAGACGGAGCCACATTATCTGACGTCTGATTCCAAATTGAACCAATCCATTCCGGATGATCTATAAAAGGATTTCTATTTTTCTGAAGACTGTACACGGCGTTATTACGATCCATCTCTCTTTGCGACACAGGATCCTGCTGATGCCAGCTGAGCAACATGGCCATATACCAATTCTCATAAGCCTTCTCCTCGGTTCCGTCCAGAGGATTTTGATCTTTCGTAGGATCCACATTGGTACTGAAATTGAAACTTCCCAACTTCCCTTCATACCGCACTGCAAAATACAAAAGGGTTCTAGCAACATCACCTTTGAACTCGTCTATAGGCTCGTAAACCCTCCCTGTATAACTGGCATTAGGTGTTCCGTTAGAAGCCTGCCTGGAGCCGTTTGTAAAATTATAATACACTGTAGAACCTGCTTTTCCGTACGGATAATTGCTCCGTAACTGGTTGATCCTAGCATCCGTAGGAACTACAAAAAAAAGATCAGAATACATAGGATATGCACTATTGAAAGAGCTTTGAGGCATCATATGTTCCCGATTCCACCCCAGACCTTCTGAATTAGCACTTCCAATGATATTGGAACTTGTGTAACTGTATGCATCGGGACCAGTTGGGATCTCTGAGTAGATATCCAAAATAGTCCCATCCTTTTCATAATATGTATCCAAATCTGTCTGGTTGACCGTCGTTTTCAGATCATCATAATGGTACGTATAAACTTTGGTCGAAATGATATCGTGAAGCTTGGTTTTCAAAGCATAACCGGTCAAACTTTCTGTCCCGGAATAGTAGTCTGCAGGTGCTTGTGCACTTAACAAAAAAGGGAAAATAGATAATGTAAAGACGTATTTTTTCAACATACAACAGTTTTTGGTAGCGGGTGATAAAAATATCATTTTTTTATAAGAATTCTTTTATTTTTTTGGATTTGAATATTAATATTGATTTACACTCAAAATACAAATAAAAAAAATCCCCTGTTTAAAAGGGGATTGATATGATTAAAACAAAAAATTAAGATTATTCTCCAGCAATAATATTGTGAAGACTAAGCTTCAAACTTTCCAATTGTTCTTTTTTACTGTCCAATTTATCATAAGTATCTTTCAATAATGGATTGTCGCGTTTTGCAGTTCCAAAGAATGATAAGTTATTTTCCAGCTGAACGATCTCTGATTCCAGATCCGCCACTTGATTCTTGATCTTTCTCGCTTTATCCGTCAACTGACTTTCAGAAAGGTTTTCCTCTTTCAAGTCAAACTCATTGATTTTATTGAGTTTCAGTTTCTCTCTCAGCGTTTTATTAAACTCTGTATTGATGGACAATTTATCTTTCGGTACTTTACCAACAGCGTTCCAGGCATTTTTGATATTTTCAATTTTTTCAACAGAACCTTCTTCGTCTGTCAAAACTTTTAAGTCCTCCAGAAGTGCTTTTTTGCTTTTATAATTTTCTTTCCAGTTATCGCCTGTTGCGTTATTTTTCTCTCTGTAATTTTTGAAGAACGTATTACAAGCATCACGGAAATCGTCCCAAACCTTATTCGCCTGACTTCTAGGAACGTGACCGATTGTTTTCCAATCTTCCTGAAGTTTTTTGAAAAGTGGAACTACAACGTCCCAATCTTCAGAATTCATATTGTCCTGAGCTGTTTTTATTAAGTTTTGCTTAGCTTCAAGGTTATGAATTTGTGAACCTTTCAGATTTTTGTAGAAATCATTTTTCCCGGTATTGAATTCTCTCAAAACCACCTTGAAATCTGTCCAGTTCTGATTCGAAACTTTCTTAGGGACAGGTCCCAATTTGAGGAACTCAGCACGCAGATCTTCTACCCTTTTTATCGCTTGTTGCCAATAAGTATGGTTGATAGATTCTGGCTTTGCAAGCGTTTTCAGCGCTTGGATAATTTTGGTTTTCTTCTCCAAGTTTTCCAGTTGCTCAGTTTCTATCACTGCAATCAATTCGGATTTTCTTTCGTGGATTTTATTGGAAACTTCTTTGAACTCTTCCCAGGTTTTCTCACGAAACTCCTCTGCAACCGGTTCTGCTTCTTCTTTCCAAAGTTTGTGCAGATATTGTAATTCATTCAATGCTTTTTGAACTACTTTTTCGTCAAGCAATTCTTTGGCTCTTGAAATGATATGTTGTCTTTTTTCCAGATTATGAGCAAATTCCTGCTCAAGGAATTCTTTGTTCAGATCCAACATCTCATTGAACATCTTCAGATGGTGGAAATAATTGTTATTCAGATTTTTGAATTCGGATTTCGCAACCTGACCGGCATTGCCCCAGGCTTCTTTGATCTCTCTGATTGATTTGAAAAGATTAATACCTGGCTCAGAATTGGAATACAGGTTCTTAAGCCTTTCTATGATTGCTAATCTCTCATCCAGATTTTTCTGATGATCTGCTTCCTGAGACTTGTGAAATCTATCCTGTTTTTCTCTAAAAATATGGATCAGCGCAGATAATTTTGAAGCTTGTGGATGATGATATTCAAAATGCTCTTCCGCATTCCCTTGTTCCAAAAATTCGTGCTTCTTATCCTCAACCTCGTCCGCTACCTTATGATTTGCTTGATCTCGAAGCGCACTGAATTTTTTTGCTAACGAATGAGCATCATCTTTGTTGACGATAGTTTCCATTTGGTCCAAAGTTTCTTTTAAAGAAAGATCAGCATAGTTTTCTTCTGCAATGTCGATGTCCTGGTGTTCAGTTTCAGTCTCAGTCTCAGTTGCAAGATTTTCTTCTGCAGTCACACGTTCTGCTGATTCTGTTTCAGCAACCTCAGACTTTGGATTTTCAATTTCCGAAACTTCTTCCTTAGCTACCACTTCTACTGGTTGATTTTCAGCAGAATGGATCTCAGAATTTGATTTTTCGATTTCAGGATTTTCGTTTTCAATACTCATAACAAAGCAAATTAATTGGCGATAGCAACTTTTAAATGCACTAAATTAAATGTTTTTTGTAGAAAACACCAAATAACATTACTAATTTTCCAAAAAAAATCTCAAATAAATCCAAATGTCATCAATTCAATTTTTCAAAAATCCAGAATCACTTGACAAAGGCTTTCTAATGTTGTATCTTTGCAATCCTAAAAATTAACCGCAGGCTTTTTCCTGCCTAACACAATAAAATCCGTAAATTTTATGAAAACATCAGATTTTAATTTCGATTTACCAGCTGAATTGCTGGCTGAGCACCCATCAGAAAACCGCGACGAAGCGAGATTGATGGTACTTGACAGAAAAACTGAAACCATCACCCACCGCTTATTCAAAGATGTGATCGATTATTTTGATGAGAAAGATCTTTTCATCTTCAACAATACCAAAGTTTTCCCTGCAAGATTATTTGGAAACAAAGAAAAAACAGGTGCCAAGATCGAGGTTTTCTTACTGAGAGAATTGGATCGTGAAACACGTGTTTGGGATGTATTGGTTGATCCGGCAAGAAAAATCAGAATCGGTAACAAATTATTCTTTACCGAGGATGAATCTCTAGTGGCTGAAGTGATTGACAATACGACTTCAAGAGGAAGAACTTTAAGATTCCTATTCGACGGTTCTTACGAAGAATTCCGTACAAAACTGACAGAACTGGGTGAAACACCTCTTCCAAAATATATCAAAAGAGAAGTGGAGCCAGAAGATGCTGAAAGATACCAGACGATCTACGCCAAAGTAGAAGGTGCTGTTGCGGCTCCTACTGCTGGTCTGCATTTCTCAAAACATCTGATGAAAAGATTGGAGATCAAAGGCATTGATTTTGCTGAGATCACGCTGCACGTTGGTTTGGGCACTTTTAACCCAATCGAAGTGGAAGATCTATCTAAACACAAAATGGAATCTGAGGAAGCCATCATCGATGAGAAAAACGCAGAGATCATCAACAGAGCTGTTGAAGAAGGACGCAGAGTATGTGCCGTTGGTACAACGACAATGAGAGCTTTGGAAACGTCTGTTTCTTCTAACAAAAAGATCTCCGCTTACAGAGGATGGACGAATAAATTTATCTATCCGCCTCACGATTTTGGAGTTGCAAACGCCATGATCACCAATTTCCACACACCGAAATCTACCTTAATTATGATGATCGCAGCCTTTGCGAACAAAGATTTTGTGATGAGAGCTTACGAAGAAGCAATCAAAGAAGGTTACAAATTCTACTCTTACGGAGACGCGATGTTGATCCTTTAAGAATCTTAATTTCTAAATATAAATGCGCAGCTTTTTTGACTGCGCATTTTTTACTTCTACACCACAAAAGCGATTTTAATCACACTTAAAAAAATTATCTTAACGTTAAAAAAAGTAAACTCTAAGACAAAACGCATTGAAATCAGATGATTTTGCGAAAAAATACCTTTTTTTATATTTGCACCAAACAAGCTTCTATTAATCTCATTAAAATCGATTATACTTCTTAAAATAAATCTCAATATCTTTGTTTTTACTGAATATATTTTCAATAAATAAAACAAAATCTTAGTTTTCTTTTGCAGCTTATAATAAGCTGTTTTTGATCTGCATGATTTGCTCTTTGTAATTTTTGTAATTCATTTTGCTTAATTTTTATTAATTTCAACCCATGAAAGTATTTTCCTTATTAGCAATGCTATGCATCACGTTTTCCTGCTCACAGACTCAGGAGAATTTTTCTACAATTGCTCCGCTTCCAGCAAAACTGAAAGAAGCATCGGCTGCGGAAATCTCGAAAGCATCACCACTGATCTGGACCATCGAGGACCATCACAACCATCATATTCTTTTTGGCTTCAATGAAACAGGAGAATTGATGAAGGAAATCACCATCACCAATGTTGAAAATAATGATTGGGAAGATCTCACTTCTGATGATGAAGGCAACATCTACATTGGTGATTTTGGAAATAATGATAACGACCGTCAAAACCTTGGGATCTATAAAATAAACGCCGCAGATCTGGATAAAAACGAGGCGCAAGCACAGTTTATCGTTCAGTTTTATTATCCGGAACAAACAGAATTTCCGCCGAAGAAAAAAGACCGGATCTTTGATGTGGAATCATTTTTTATCTTTAAAAATAAATTCTATCTTTTTACGAAGAACCGCAGTTCAAAATTTGATGGAACGACGGTTCTTTACGAGGTTGAAAACAACCCACTTCAGAAATTACCCGCAAAGAAAATCGGCAGTTTTGTGACTTGCGACCAGTTCAACCACTGTGCTGTGACGAGTGCTGACATTAGTCCCAATAAAGATAAAATCGCGATTCTCAGTTCTGATAAAGTCTGGATCTTCACGAATTGGAAGGGCGATAATTTCTTATCAGGAAACGTAGAAAAAATCGAACTGAATCACCACACCCAGAAAGAAGGCCTTTGTTTCAAAGATGAAAACACGATCCTAATGACCGATGAAGGCGATAAGAAAATAACTGGTAATCTTTATGAATTGAGATTGAAGTAACATGGAAAAAAGATCAATTTCATCCTCATTCATTTTATAATAAAGGTTCAAACTTTGCGCAGCTGCAGCCCGACTTGAGTGGAGCTCTTTTTGTCATTGCGATGGTAGAATGGCTCTCTCATGATGGCTTCAAGAGGTCCGCAATGACAAAAAAGCGGGAACGGAAGGCGGAATAGCTGCCCTAATGATTTTAAAAAGTTCCGCCAATTCCCACAACCAATCTGCCACCGTCGGAAGAGTTGAAATAAGACATATTCACGGATATTGCGTCTACGGCATTCAGCCAGAAACCACCGCCGTAGGCGTTGTGCCATTTTTTGGAATACTCGTTCGGGATCCAAACTCTACCAACATCAAATCCACCAAAAAACCCGTAAGTCAGAGGCAAAATTGAGTTTTTGATCTTCCCTACTTCTAAGCGTAGATCCGAGGTTTGATAGAAAGAATTCTTGCCATAAAAACGGTTGAAAGAGAAGCCTCTCAAATCTGTATTTCCGCCCAAAGTTGCCATCTGATAGAACTCATAATCATCGCCCAGAAGCCATTTTGCTTTCGCATAAGAAGACCAGACCAATTTCTGATTATTGGTCAAATAATGCAGAAAACCAAGTCCTGTTTCCAATGATGCATATTGGCGGTCTGTATCTTTCAGATTGATGTTGTAAACCGTTTTGATATCGAATTTGATACCTTGTTTTGGATTCGCTTTGTTGTCATAATTCTCGTAAACAAAAGAAACATCTGCGCCACCAAAATGTTTGGCGTTGAAAACATCATTGTTCACCACGCCTGGTAAAGAAATATAGCGGTTTTCTGTTTTCGCAATTTTCAGAATTTCGTAATTCAGTTTTGCTGAGAATGTTGCTGCATTTTTGTTCCAGTTGATAGACGGCGAAAACGCAAATTCTCTTGCTCTTACGTTATTGAATCTTTCACCAGATTCGTCTTTTGGATTGGTGGATCTGTTGCCGATTCCGTAAAAATTCCGGATATAGTGTGAACTTGTAACTCTTGTGTCCAAACCATAGAACCAGCCGCCTGTCAAGGCAGGAAACAGACCCTGATAAGCTAACTCATAACCTCCTGATCCTGAGAAATAATTAGCAAGGAAATGGTGTTTCTGGGAATAGGGATTTCTGATAAAATCATTGACCGTGTAATCCGCATTGAAACCCACCGCCAATGCATCATCAGGGTTGAAACCAAAATTAAGATAGGTGGTGAAAACATGGTATTTTGGAGTCCTGTAATTGTACTGGTTAACATGGTAATCGTCTGTTAAAAACAGGCTTGCATTCCCTCTGTTATCAAAATTATTTTTTTTGCTTTTATAATCATAAATTTTTACCTTTTGAGCATTAGAAACTACGTATTTATCATAATCCAAACCTCCTAAGAGTCCAATTCTGATGCTGGATTTTTGTTGGCCTTCCACCACAAATTCATCATCGTCATCCAGCCCGTACAGTAAGATCTCGGTGGTGATCTTTCCAGAATAGATTTTGGAAGACGCCAACTCTTCCCCCGATTTTTTCAAGCGGTAGATTCTGATTTCAGTCTCATCATTTGGTAATCTGGTGATGACAAATTTGTCTTTTTTGCCCGTTCCTGTCAGGATCACTTTTTCCTGCAAGATTCTGAAATACTGTGAAGCGTATTTTTGCAAATCCTTTTTTCTGATCAGTAATTTCTGAATCAAATCTTCCGAAACCGGATCCTGAACTTCCTTTGGCAGATTTTTGAAAGCTTCCCTAATGTCTTTTTCCGATAAATGATTCTGAATAAATGCCGCCTCTGCCAGCCAATCTTTTTGTACAGAATTTTTTGCAAACACAAGATCCAAAGGATAAGGCTCACGGTTGAACCATTTCACACTTTCTATCTCGCTGTCAAAGGTTTGCATATGTTTCAGCTCGGGAAACTCCATGAGAATTCCTGTGATGAAGCCGTCATATTTTGCAAAAGCCTGATCTCTGTCTTTTGGGATAGGACGGTAGATTACATTTCCATTTTCCTTTTTCTCTTCGAATTTCCACTGGTCGTGATGCCTGTCCCAATCGCCAATCAGCATATCAAACAAACGCGCTTTGATCCACGCTTTTTCATCAATTTTATATTTTTCGTCTTTGGTGATATTAAGGATTACTTCATCCGTACCCAAGACTTTGTTTGGGTTGTCATCCGTTTCCATCGGTCGGTCTTCCAGATAATACAATTCATCACCGAAAGTGTCATTAAAATTATTGAGCGTTTTCTGTTTCGGAATATAAAAAAGATGTGGCGTGGTATGGCGGATTCCCAATTTATCAGACATATCTCCGATGACCAAAGGTGTATAAGGATGAGATGTCGTGTAAAAATCCAGCAGAAATTGATCTGCATAACTACCAGAAAAATCATCGATCACGTACTGATTTTTAAAAGCGACCGCTTGCAGAAATCTCACACCACTTTTCTTGAGCGCACGAATCACATATTCTTCCCCGTTTTTGGTTTCCAGTCGCAAAGATTTGGTTTGGTGTCCGCCTCCCGCTCTATCCGTTTTCACACCTCCGAAAAGCGTATCCAGTGTGAGATTTTTTACATTGATCTTTCTGGAATAATAGTCACGGTAATGTTTTCCCCACAGATATTCATAAAATTTATTCTTCTTCGTCATCACAGAATCGTAGACAGAAGCTTCCGAATTTTGAGGGAAATTTTCCGGGTAATTTTTAGCTGGTTTTTCTTCTTTTCCCAAAACTGTTTTTCTAAAAAGCAGATCTGATTTGTTTGGCTTTAAACTAAAATAGCTCACTTCTGCATTGCCTGATTTTGATATTTTAAGTTCTGCGTAGCCATTTTCTCCAAAAGAAAAATCATTGGTACCAACAGCTTTCGCCGCCTCGGTTTTGGATCCCGCTCCGCTGATGATCTGCCGGATGTCATTCTGCTCTATGTACTGCAAATTATGGTCGTGACCAGAGACTACGACTACATTTTTTCTACCGCTGATCAATGTTTTGATGCGGTCTGACAGCATTTTGTAATTCTGATTGCTGATATCCTGATGCGTTACCCCGCCAGTTGACCGTATCAAATTGATCATGGAACCAAGAATCGGTAGCGGTACTTTATTTTCTAAAGGAAAAATCTGCTTCTCCATAGAATAATAACCACCGTGAGAACCGTGCGTGATTAGCGGATGATGCGTTGCCACAACAATGGTTTTGTTTTGATTTTTATTAAGCTGATCTTCTAACTCTGTGTAAAAATCCTCGCGTGTTTTGATGTCACATTTTTCGTTGATGCCAGGATTCTTGCTCCAGTCTGCCAGAACCCATTCTGTATCTATGAGGATCAAGGTGAGTTTTTTACTGATCTTTCTGGTTTCTATCGGGCAGCCGTTTCTTGGCGAAAAAGCAGATTTGTCATTCAGTTTTTCTGTGATGTATTCTTCTTCTCTTTTCAGTCCTTTGATGCCGTTGCTGTACCAATCGTGGTTACCAGGGATAAAGATGGTTTGTCCTGAGAAATGATGGGCCAGAGAAATCTGGTTGTCCAATTTTTTCTCTGCGAGCTTTCTATTTTCGTCGTCTTTTTTCGGCATTCCTTTCGGATAGATATTATCACCCAAGAAGAGCAGTGTGCTGTTTTTGGAAGCTTTGGAAAGTGAATCTTTCAGGATATTCATATTCTGGAAGGCCTCGTCCTTGTCTAGGTTTCCGGCGTCGCCTACCAGATAGAAGGTATGAATGATGCTGTCTTTGATGGTTGACCTGGTATCAAAATCTTTTGCTTTTTTACCATAATCAGCTTGGCGAACGGCGCAGGAAGTGGCCGCTATGGTGATGATTGTTAAAAGGTAAAGCTGATATATCTGTTTCATAGGTATTTGAATATTAAAGTCTTCATCCGGAACTGAAGGTTTGCAGCCCGGCCTGAGTGGAGCTCATTTTTTTTGCAGGACCAAACGTCTGCTAATCTGAAAAACGCCTGCAAAAAAAATAGCGGGAACGGAGGACGGATTAAGCTGCCATAATGATGGTTAAAAGATTGAAAGATTCATAAAATTAAATAATTATTGATCAAAAAACTAAAATTACTGAAACTCTAACAATATTTAACAAAATTAAAATTACTAAGCTGTCAATACTTTCTTAAATTTGTTTCAAATTGCTTTTATGGATATTTTAAAGATCTCAGAAGATTACGTTAAAAATTTATTCAAAGATAGATTATCTTCTGCTTATACTTATCATAATCTGGACCACACCATGCAGGTTGTTGAGAAGATAAAAATCCTGGCAAAAGAGGAAAACGCAAGTCCCGAAGATACGGAAAATCTCCTTCTGGCAGGATGGTTTCACGATCTAGGTTACATTGACGACAGCGACAATCACGAGGAGGAAAGCCAGAAAATGGCTTCTAAATTTCTGAAAGAACATCAGTTGGAAGACCATCGAATTGAAACTATTGGCAAGCTGATTCTGGCCACTGAAAAATTTTACAAACCGACCAATCATCTGGAAAACATCATCAAAGATGCAGACTTGTATCATTTGGCTTCGGATGATTATTTCGACGTTTGTGAAAATCTGAGACAGGAAATAAAGGAAGTTCATCATCAGAAATTCAGTAAACTGCAATGGGCGGAAATGAATACGGCTTTCTTTGCAAAACACCACTTCTACACCAGATTTGCTCAGGAAAACTGGCAACCCATCAAAGAAAAAAATACGGCAAAGATATTTGACAAAATCAAAGATTTGAAAGAAGCGAAGAAAGGAAAAGATAATCAGGATAAAGATAAAGCACTTCTGAACAAGAAGAAACTGGAAAAACTGGATACTCCGGAAAGAGGCATTGAAACGATGTTCAGAGTGACGCTGAACAACCACACAAAACTGAGCCAAATAGCTGACAGCAAAGCGAATATCCTGCTTTCTGTGAATGCCATTATTATTTCTGTCGCACTATCTACCTTAATTCCAAAATTGGATGCGCCGAATAATTCACATCTGATCATTCCGACTTTCATTATGATAATGTCGAGTGTGGCGTGTATTATTTTGGCGATAATGTCCACAAGACCAAAAGTGTCGAGCGGAACGTTTACGAGAAAAGAAATTGAGGATAAAAAAGTCAATCTTCTGTTCTTCGGCAATTTCTACAAAATGCCGATGGAAGAATATCTCTGGGCGATGAAGGAAATGATGGCCGACAGACAATATCTTTACGATACGATGATCAAAGATCTTTATTATCTGGGAATTGTTTTGAACAGAAAATACAAATTATTGAGACTGACTTACACGGTTTTCACAATTGGTATTATTGTTTCTGTGATTGCTTTTGTGGTGGCTTTTAGGCATGTGACGGCTTAGATTTTTTTGAAATTTGGAATAATGTCTAAAACCTTAAAAATAATTCTTTCGATTATTGGAATTTCCATTTTAGGATTTGTGATCTTTATTGGGATTATTTTAAATAATATATTTGGAGTTGATAAGATGTGCGGAAGTAATTTGGTGGAATCTAAGTTATCTCCAAATGGAAAATTAAAAGTTTTAGTTTTTTCAGTCAATTGTGGCGATATCAGATTTTGCAACACAAATTAGCATTGTTGAATCTGATTATAAACTACGGGATAATGATGTTGGAAATATCTTAAGCGCAGACTCTGATCACGGAATAGCTAAAATGAATGAAAGTAGAGAGATTATAGAATTGAAAACAAAATGGCTAAACAATCAAGCCATTGAAATTGAATACCCAGAAAATGCAAGAATATTTAACAGTGAAGAGAATAAAGATGGAGTTAAAATTATCTACAAAAAAATAAAATCTTAAACCACCTCCACAAAATCATAATCCACTTCCGTAGCGTCATAATTCACGCCCACTCTTAAAGCTTTCAAACCATTGATGCCTTGCAGATCTTCCACTTCCAGTTCTTCCACTGTTGATTCCAGCACATTTTGATTCTGAAGAATCCTGATCAGTTCCAGATAATCCTGTCTTTCTCTTTCCTGAGAAAAAATAATGCTGATTTTTCCTGGTTGTGTGATGCGTTCCGTCGAGTTTTTAATCGTTGATTTGTCAATTCGTTTTTTGATCATTTCGTAGCGCGCATTGTAGCTTCCATCGACATCAAAACGTTTTTCATCCATTCGAAATCTGATGCTGATTGGCGTGCTGTAAACCAAAATTAGCGAGGCGACATCCAGAGAATAATCCAGTTTTTTCTTGTAGCTGTTATACGCTAGTTCTGTTTCGCAAAGGACACGCAGCTGCCACAATCTTAGGTTTTTCAAAAAGACTTTATCATAGGTCAAATCTGGTGCAATAGAAGACCCAATGTACATATTGTGTTCCACACCATCGGTTTTGAAACGCTCGTAATAGAAGGGAAAACGCAGCTGCTGCTCCTCCTGTCGTTTGTCCAGAATGTCTGCCAGATTTTTGTTGATAGCAGACAGACTCTCATCAAATTTCTTTCGGAAATCATAAACCATGTTGGTTCTTGGATCCAACTTTTTGAAATATTCTGTAACCCATTGATTATACTCGATATTCTGAAGTTTTACAGAAGTAAGTATTGGATGAACCTCCGACAATAGGAAGCTCTGGACTATATTTTCTGTATCAGCTTTGATATCGGTCTGGAGCAATTCTTTATAATAACTGAGCTTATTTTTTAAAATATCAAGGTCAATGTCTGAACTGAATTTTGATAGCAAATCGGCTACCAATCCCAACTGAATGTCCATATCCTGCTTGATCACCTGATTTCTGGAAACCGAAGAATTCCGAATATCGGTCTGTCCAAAGAGTGGCGTCAGATCCTGAAAAGTGATGTTTCTGTAAGGCAAATCAAACTCTTCATTGAAGAGGCCAATGTGACGTTCCGCTTGCTGCCGGAATTTCCAGTAAACACTGGGGTGTATGGATGTATATTCTCGCTGAATAATTGCCTGAACTCTAGTCTCGATTCCCGTATAAAGCCTCTCCATCGTATCTACCAGATAAGGCATGACGATTTCCATTTTGTTGGCATTGATGCTATTCAGCTGTTTTTTTCTGGAAACCAGTTCTACAATTCCGAGTATCTTTTTGTCCTTGATGATGGGCGCAAAAATGGCACTTTTGATGCCGGCTTCGTACAGCTGTTTCACCATCTGGCTTTCCGGATACTCCTGCAAACTTTTGTCCACATCAGAAACACTGAAGTATTTTTTTGAATCTACCAAGGTATTGAAACTCTGTTCGCAAAGCATTTCATTCTTACAATCTCTAGGGCCTGACGTCAGGATAAAACTATCCATCACCCCATTGATAGGGCTTCTCACAAATTTATTATCTTCGTGATTGATGGCTGTGTACCCTACTTCCAGATCGGCCACCTGAAAGATGGATCGAAAAATGGTATTCAGTTCGCCTTTCAGATTCTCATCTTCTTCGATGTTGATGAGTTTGCTTTTCAGATTTGAAATCGCATTTTCTGTGGTGGCATCAAAGAAACTGATCACCGCAAAACCTTTCAACTCCCAACTTTCCAGAGGGAATTTTTCTTTCCAAAGTTCCTGATCTTCGAAATTGTCTAGCAATTCTGAAATCTCGTTTTCTGTTAATCTCTTGACATTTTCCTTCGGATAGACCTCTATAAAATCCACATTATTAAGGAAACGGTAATGGCTCACAATGCCTTCCTCATTCGGAATATCAAAAATGAAAGGCATGGCAAAATTAAGCTGTACATTGTAATAATCCCTCAAAATAATACAGCAACACATGACGTAAAAACGGTGCGGATCCATATCTTTAATCAGCATATCAAAATTTTCACCTGCTTTTTGTATAATCGTCTGGAAACGTTCTGTCGGGTTGAAAAAGAAATTATAAAAAGGAAAACCAATCGCTTTGATTTCGTTTTTCGTGAGCATTGGCGGGAAAAGATCTTTGAGAAGATCCTTCATCAATGTTTCATTTTTCACAAAAAACCCCAAATCATTGATGCCTTCTTTCAGCTCTGGAAAGTCTTTTATTCTTTCTAAAATACTGTGATGAGAAACTGCATAATCTGCATTTTGAAAAGCTTCTGACTCCATTTTTTGAATCAGTTTTTCAAAAGAAAGCTTCAGTTTAAAAGGGCTATCGTAAAGGGTTTGGAATTCCATGAGGGTAAAAATCAATGCAAATGTAAGAATTATGAATATATTAATAAAGACGATTCAAAATTCAAAATACTTTAATCTAATCGAACAATAAATCAGCCTAACAATGTAACAATTTAATAATGAATTAAATACTTAAAAGTAAATGTCTTAATATTGACAATATTTCGATTATCATATTTATCTATTGTTATATTGTAATATTTTTGAATTGGTACATTATCCCGTATCTTTGCAAAAATATCACAGCATTGAAGGACATTAGAACACTTACTTTGGACCAGATCAAAGACTATTTCGGAACGATTGGCGAAAAACCTTTCCGTGCGAAACAGGTTTACGATTGGCTTTGGAGCAAGAATATGCATTCCTTTGATGAGATGTCTAATCTTTCCAAAGAGCTGAGGGAAAATCTGTCACGCGATTTTTTCATCAACCCCATTTCAATTGATCTTTTACAAAAATCCACAGACGGAACGATTAAAAACGGCGTGAAACTTCACGACGGATTGATGGTTGAGTCGGTTTTAATCCCGACTGAATCCAGAAGTACCGCCTGCGTTTCTTCGCAAGTTGGCTGTTCTTTGAATTGCGAATTTTGCGCAACAGCCAAACTGAAGAGGATGAGAAACTTGGAAGTTGCAGAAATCGTGGATCAAGTAGCATTGATTGATCGTCAAAGTAAGGAATATTTTGACAGACCACTCACAAACATTGTGTTTATGGGAATGGGTGAACCGATGATGAATTACAAAAACGTCGTCGAAGCCATTCATAAGATCACACAACCGGAAGGCTTGGGAATGTCGCCAAGAAGAATCACCGTTTCTACATCCGGGATTCCGAAGATGATAAAAATGCTGGCAGATGAAGAGATCAAAGTAAAATTGGCTTTGTCTTTACATTCCGCAATCGAGCATAAAAGAAATGACATTATGCCATTTTCTGAAAAGTTTCCACTGACAGACATTATGGATGCGCTTCAATATTGGTATCAGAAAACAGGTTCACCTATCACATTTGAATATTGCGTATGGAAAGGCATCAATGATGGTGATGAAGACATCAAAGCCTTGATCAGATATTGCAGACAAGTCCCTAGCAAAGTCAACCTAATCCAATACAACCCCATTGGTGAAGGGAAATTTGACCACAGAAGTATTGCTGCTGAAGAAAAATACGTGCGTGAACTGGAAAAAGCAGGCATCACCATCATGGTCAGAAAAAGCCGCGGCGGCGATATTGACGCAGCTTGCGGACAATTGGCGAATAAATCTGCTGACTAATGATTTCCTTTTTAGAAGTTATTTATTTTATTATTCTTTCTGTTTCAATTATATTATTTGTAGCGTATATTTACACTTTAATCCGAAAACCATCTGGTTTCAAATACTTTTCGTTTGCTGCTGTTTTATTGATAATCAATATTTTTGTTGGTAATAAAATATCAGATTTGATAATTATTGAAATTGATTCAGAAATAAATAATTCGGATAAAATTCTGTTTATTGATAATGATAAAAATCAAATTTTAATAAGTAAAAATTCAAGTGAATTAAATATCTGCACTTCTACTCAAAAACACAGTGAAAAAGAAAATGGAAATTCTCTTTTAATCTTGCCAAAAAACATAAATATCATTTTAAAGGAAGATTCTAAAACCAAAAATAGATTCTGGGTAAAATATCGAAAATACTATTTTTCCACAATCACAGCAGTTGGTTATTTACAACTTAAGTTCAAATAATTCTTTAACAATATTTTAATCCATTAAGTTTTCTTCTCAAAAAATCTATTCTTATTTTTACAAATATGAAAAAGATTTTCTATTTCTTATTTCTTTTATTAAGTTTTCAAATCGATGCACAGAAAACGCAATCTTTAAATCTGAAAAATTATAAAATTGCAGTTTTAAGCGATTCCTTGAAAGAATCTTCTGGTTTGACGAGTATAAATGGAAGACTATTTTCCTTCAACGACAGCGGTAATACAAGCGAAATTTTTGAAATAAAAGCTGGAAGTTCATTCATAGAAAACGCTTATCCAACCGGACTTAAAAATATTGATTGGGAAGCAATGACTAATGATGGTGAAAACTTTTACATTGGAGAATTTGGAAATAATCTCGGAACTAGGAAAGACCTGAAAATCTATCAAGTTCCTTTCAAGAATGATTCTTTGATTGCTGATTCAATAAAAATAATTCCTTTTCATTATCCGGAACAAATTGATTTTGCACCGAAAAATATTGACAATAATTTTGATGCGGAGGCGATGATTTTTTTGGATGGAAACATTCATCTTTTCACGAAAGAATGGGTTACGAACACTGTGTCTCATTATATGATTGATCAAAATCTGACAGAAGATCAACCAGCTCAGAAGCTGGAAAGTTTTGACACAGGATTTGTGGTGACGGACGCTTCGGTTTTTGGTGATAAATTGTACGTGGTTGGTTATACCAAAAATGCGTCGGTATATTTGATGATTTTTGAAAGAGATGAAACTGGAAATCTATTCTTCAGCAAGCCCGCAAAAAAATATGCTTTGGGAAGAGCATTCAACATTGGACAAATCGAAGGAATTACGGCAACGGAAAAAGGAATTTATATTTCGGGAGAGCGATTCAGTATAAAAATCAAAAAAGTACCTCAAAGTCTCTATTTTATCCCATTTAAAGATTTAGAATAATTATATTTGTAGAATAATAGATCAGATCTTAGAAGTGGGATATTAGAAATAAGACTCATAAATTCTGCATCCTATTTTTATCAATCATTTTTGGGTCAATCGATAGACAAATCCTCAACATAGCCCCGATTGCAGTGGAAATCCTTTTTTTGTTGTTGACTGAGCGTAGTCGAAGTCAGCGACAAAAAAAGATTGCAACGGAAAGCGGGTTGGACAAGTGACAAGAAAAACAATCGTCTTGCCCCAAAAAAACATAATCTTTAAAGGCAAACAGTGGCAAATACAGTAGAATTAATCAAGGCTCCGATCTCTGATGAAATGAAACTTTTCGAGCAAAAGTTTTACGAATCTATGAAAAGTAATGTTGCTCTATTGGACAAGGTCACGCGTTTCATCGTTACCACAAAAGGGAAACAGATGCGTCCGATGTTTGTGTTTCTCTGCGCCAAACTGGTGGGAAATGTAAACGAAAAAACCTTTCGTGGTGCAAGTATGATTGAACTGATCCACACGGCAACTTTGGTGCATGATGATGTGGTGGATGAGAGTTTCAAACGCCGTAATTTCTTCTCTATCAATGCACTTTGGAAAAATAAAATTGCAGTGTTGGTTGGCGATTATCTGCTTTCCAAATCGGTTTTGCTTTCTACGGACAATAAGGATTTTGACCTTCTTGCGGTGATTTCCAGAACGATACGTGAGATGTCGGAAGGTGAATTGCTACAACTGGAGAAAGCCCGAAAACTGGATATTACAGAGGATGTTTATTACGAAATCATCCGCCAGAAAACAGCCACTTTGATTGCAGCTTGCTGTGAAGTGGGAGTTCTTTCCAACAACGTGGACGAAGCGACTGCAAAAAAAATGCAGGAATTCGGGACTTACACCGGCATGGCTTTTCAGATCAAAGATGATCTTTTTGATTATCAGACCAGTAACATCATCGGGAAACCTGTTGGTATTGACATCAAAGAACAGAAAATGACTTTGCCATTGATCTATACTTTGAAGAACGCAAGTCCTGAGAATTACAAAAAATATTTCGCAACAATAAAGCGTTATAACAACGATTCCAAAAAAGTGCGCGCACTGGTGGAGTTTGTAAAATCTTCTGGCGGAATGGATTATGCCATTCAAACAATGAAGGATTATCAGCAGAAGGCACTCGCGATTCTATCAGAATTCCCTGACAACGAAGCGAAGGAATCTTTGAAACTGATGTTGGATTACGTGATCAGCAGAAAGCTTTAATCTTCTTTTCTATATTCCAAGATATCCGCCGGCTGACAATCTAAAGCTTTACAGATCGCTTCCAAAGTACTGAATCTTACGGCTTTTGCCTTTCCTGTTTTCAAAATTGAAAGGTTTGAAAGCGTCAAATCCACTTTTCCTGAAAGTTCATTGAGTGACATTTTGCGTTTGGCCATCATCACGTCCAGGTTTACAATTATAGGCATTACTTAAATGGTTAAATCGTTTTCGTTTTGCAACTCGATGCCTCTTTTGAAGATTTGAGCGATGACGTAGATGATTCCGGCGAGGAAGATGAAACTTCCAGCAGAATCTATATGATTTTTAATTGTTGAAACCTCATAACCGTTTTTGATTAGACGTTCTATATATTGATCGATGATTACCCAAACAATCCAAATTTCAAAAGAAACATAGCTGATTTTCAAAATCAAATTCGAAATGACTTTATTGAATGGATTTTCTAAATTTATCTTTTTCAAAATCTCAATCGTCAGATAAAAAAGATAAGCTTTGGATGCGGAAAAGAAAACAAGAATAGAAATTAGGTAGAGAAAATTCGTTTTGGTCTGAAAATGTAAATCTGAAAAATTATAACCCAGAATGGCAATTTTTGATCCACCAGTTCCCTCGAACATTAAACCGGCAATGCCTGCAAATAAGAAGGTTCCCGTTTGGATACACAATCCTATAAACGCAATCCAGGCAAGGACATTCAGAATAGAAAGAACTGTTTTTGTTTTCATTTGTAATCATTTTGACATCGCAAATATCAACAAATATTTATTGATAAACAATAAATATTTATCTTTTTTATTAAATGCTATTTTATTAAGATGTATAATTTTCGGAAAGTCTTTAAATTCCGTAATTTTGATATATGAACAATTCACCTCTTGCCGAAATCCTGCGTCCGAAAACTCTGGATGATGTTTTGGGCCAAGAACATCTCACTGGAAAATCCGGAACCATCAAAAGAATGATGGCGAATGACACCATTAATTCCCTGATTTTTTGGGGACCGCCAGGAACAGGAAAAACGACTTTGGCAGAAATCATCTCCGAAAGTTCAGGAAGAAAATTCTACAAATTATCTGCCGTTTCCGCAGGTGTAAAAGACGTACGAGATATTATCGACGAAGCCAAAAAACAAAATCTCTTTTCCGGAAAAAACCCGATTCTTTTCATTGATGAGATTCATAGATTCAATAAGTCTCAGCAGGACTCTTTGCTTCACGCCGTTGAAAAAGGTTGGATCACGCTTATCGGTGCTACCACGGAAAATCCAAGTTTCGAAGTCGTTTCTGCGCTACTTTCCAGAACTCAGGTTTACATCCTGAAGGCTTTGACTTTTGAGAAATTGGAAGAGCTTGCTGACATTGCTGTTTCCAAATACAATGACCTTAACCAAACCAAATTCTTTCTGGAAGAAAAAGAAGCCTTCATCCAATATTCCGGAGGTGATGCGAGAAAGCTGATTAATTCTATCGAATTGGTTTTAAATCAATTCAAATCCGCCAAAAAAAATCAGATCTCCAACAAAGATGTCCTCTCGGTTCTGCAGGAAAATATGGCGTTGTACGACAAAAACGGAGAACAACATTACGATATCATTTCTGCCTTTATCAAGTCGATGCGTGGCTCCGACCCAAATGGTGCTATTTACTGGCTTGCCAGAATGCTGGTGGGTGGCGAAGATATCAAATTCATTGCCCGAAGAATGATGATCCTTGCAGCTGAAGATATTGGATTAGCAAATCCAAATGCTTTGGTCATCGCAAATAACTGTTTCCAGGCCATCAACGTCATCGGAAATCCGGAAGCCCGAATTATCCTCAGCGAAACCGCCGTTTATCTGGCTGTTTCTCCTAAAAGCAATTCCACGTACAACGCCATCAACGAAGCAATGGCTTTTGTAAAGAAGACAGGAAACTTGCCAGTCCCACTCCACCTCAGAAATGCGCCAACCAAACTGATGAAAAATCTGGATTACGGAAAAGATTATCAATACGCACATTCCTACGAAGGCAATTTTGTAAACCTGGAGTTTTTACCGGACGACATTACGGGCACGACTTTTTACAATCCCGCCAACAACTCTACAGAGAAGAAAATCCGCGAACAGCTCAAGGATAAATGGAAAGACAAATATGATCTTTGAGTTAAATATTCCTAATTTTCATTTTAAGCTTATTAATTCAATTTCCTTTTAATATCTTTGCGCAAGACAGAAAACTATGGAACATTTCGAAAGCTGGAAAGACTTACTTAACCCCGAATTTTACATCAAAATGGGTGGTTTTTGGCTTATTTTATTTATCATTTTTGCAGAGACAGGACTTTTTGTAGGCTTCTTTTTGCCGGGCGACAGTTTGCTCTTTATTTCAGGGATCTACGCCGTTAAGATCATTGATACGACATTTGGAACGACAGGTTCAGATTTTCTGGACACAACGATTCTTGCGACGGCAGTTGCCTTTGCCGCCATCATCGGAAACGAGATTGGCTATTGGTTTGGTTACAAAAGCGGCCCTTTGTTGTACGAGAGAAAAGACACGTTCCTGTTCAAGAAAAAATACCTTTTCAAAGCACACGATTTCTTTGAAGACCACGGAACAGTAGCCGTAATCCTGGCCAGATTCTTACCAATCGTAAGAACATTTGCACCCATCGTTGCTGGAATTGTGAAGATGGACAAGAAAAAATTCTTCTACTACAACGTCGTCGGAGCATTTGCGTGGTCGTTCACCATGATTTTTGCCGGGCATTATCTGGACAAATTATTTATGGACCAATTCGGCATCGATTTGAAGAAAAAACTGGAAATCATTGTTTTGGTCATCGTTTTGGTCACAACTTTGCCTATCATTATCAAGTTCTTTTTCACTAAGGATAAAGAAAGACCAACGAAAATTGATTGATCAAACATTGAAATATCAGCACAACATAAAAAACCGGAAGCAATTTTCCGGTTTTTCCTTTTTAAAATTTGACTACATCCAACTATTGCATTAGGTTTGGGCAGCTTTATCCGCCTTCCACTCCCAAACCTAACGAAGTGGTTCGACGAAGTCAATCTTTTTTGCAGAACGATTTCAGTTCAATAGAAACTGATTACAAGCAAAAAAGGATTTCCGTTCAAGTCGGGCTGCAGATTCACTGTTAAAATCACATTTCAGTAATTATATTAAAATCTAAATAAAATGAAAGTATTCATCAACAAAAGAATTCCTGAAAACGGCATTGAGATTTTGAAGGACGGAAATTTAGATATTATGTTACCGGAAACAGAACATCCAACCCACGAGGAATGGCTGCAAAGCTGTAAGAAAGCAGACATCATCCTAAGTGTCGGCGGAAAAAACAAATATGACAAATCATTCTTCGACGCTTGCCCGAATGTAAAAGCCATCGCTCTATTCTCCGTTGGATTCGACCAAGTTGATATCGCTGAAGCGACAAAAAGAAAAGTCGCAGTCGGAAATACGCCAGACGTTTTGAGCAGAGCTACTTCTGACGTCGCATTTCTATTAATGCAGATGGTCTCCAGAAAAGCAAGCTACAACATCGCCAAAGTAAAATCGGGAAACTGGAAAGATTTTGACGCTATGGAAGAACTCGGTCAGGAACTGTACGGAAAAACTTTGGGTATTTTAGGACTTGGAAGAATCGGTTTTGAAATGGCTAAAAAATGCAAATCCGCTTTCGGGACGAACATCATCTACCACAACAGAAACCACAACGAACCAGCTGAAAAAGCACTCGGCGCAAAATATGTTTCTTTCGACGAATTAGTTGAAAACTCAGACATCATCAGCATCCACGCCAATTATACACCCGAACAAGCTGACCTTTTCAATAAGGATGTTTTCGAAAAAATGAAGGAAAACCTGATTTTCATCAACACGGCAAGAGGTGGTTTTCACAATGAGAAAGATTTGTTCGAAGCTTTGATTTCGGGTAAAATCTGGGGTGCAGGTTTGGACGTCACCAATCCAGAACCGATGCAGAAAGACAGTCCATTATTAGCCCTTCCAAACGTTTGTGTTTTACCACACATCGGTTCCGCAACTTTGGAAGCCAGAAGCGGGATGGCAAGATTGGCAGCAGAAAACGTAGTCGCTTTCAGTAAAGGCGAAAAAATGCCGACTTGCGTGAATCCTGTAGTGTACGAAGATTAAAGTCATTAAAATAAATCTTTCAAAAACCAAGCTTGGACTCATATTTGTCTATCTTCAGTCAACCAAAAATAAATAGTATGACACCAGAAGATCACATTGAAAAAAATTTAGAAGATTTGGATTACAATCCAGGTGAAGATATTTTCAACAGAGAAGAACATATTCCTATCGACGGCGACGGAAATCCAATCAGAAATCCAAGCCACGTGAATGATGAGATGCCTTTCGGATTAGATGTTCCAGGTGCGGAAGACGATGATAATTTTGATCAAATTACCAATCAGTTGCCGGACGAGGAAAACAATTATTACAGCACCAGCGACAATGAAGATGACCACGAAGAAGAAAACGATGACATCATCGAATAAAGAAACAAAAAAGCTTACCCATTCGGTAAGCTTTTTTGCTTAGTTTAAATCTTTAAATATTCTGGAAGGCTTTTTATTTTCATCAATCGCCACCAAAGTCAAATCGCCTGAGACCGCCTTTTCGCGCGTATCATTGTACATCTCTTCCACAAAAATCTCCACATTCACTTTTACACTGGTATTTCCGACATATTTGATACGCCCCACGAGTTCTACAATCGTATCAGCCGGAATTGGTTTTTTGAAGTCGATCCGGTCACAACTTACGGTTACAAAAGACTTTCTGGCAAACCTAGTGGCCGCCATAAACGCCACTTCATCCATCATTTCCATCACTTTCCCACCAAACATCGTGTTGTGGTGATTGGTCGTATTCGGGAAAACCACTTTAAAAACACGCGTTTCTGATTGTTGGATTTTATCTTCGTAATTCATTTCTTGGATAGCTTTAAATTATGTACTGGAATCGTTTTTTGAAGCTGCAAATATAAGTGATATCAATTGTTCTATGAAATTTACTAAATTAGATTTCCTATAAACCGTCCTTCTAAAATTCACCTAGTGAATTTCAAAATTCTCCCCTCCAATGGAGCAGAATTTTATCAAAATTCATTATCATATATTTTTCTAATTTGAATATCTTTAAAACCACAAAAAACTCAACAACAACCAACCAACAACAATCAATTATATAATGACTTTCAAAGAACAAATACAGCAAGGTATCCCCACCAAATTACCTCAGCCAAAAACATACGACACGCAAATCAACCACGCTCCGAAACGTAAAGAAATCTTAACAGATGAAGAGAAAAAGCTCGCATTAAAGAACGCCTTACGGTATTTCGACCCAAAATTCCACGCAGAATTGTTGCCTGAATTTAGAGAAGAGCTGGAAAAATACGGTAGAATTTATATGTACCGCTTCCGTCCCGATTATGAGATGAAAGCAAGAGATATTGCTGAATATCCCGGAAAATCTGAACAGGCAAAAGCAATTATGCTAATGATTCAGAACAATCTGGATTATGCTGTGGCTCAACATCCTCACGAATTGATTACTTACGGTGGAAACGGAGCAGTTTTCAGCAACTGGGCACAGTATCTTCTGACGATGAAATACCTTTCTGAAATGACGGAAGAACAGACGTTGACGATGTATTCCGGTCATCCGATGGGATTATTTCCTTCGCACAAAGATGCGCCGAGAGTAGTTGTGACCAACGGAATGATGATTCCAAATTATTCCAAGCCGGATGATTGGGAAAAATTCAATGCGCTGGGTGTTTCGCAGTACGGACAAATGACCGCCGGATCTTATATGTACATTGGTCCGCAGGGAATTGTGCACGGAACGACGATTACCGTTTTGAATGCTTTCAGAAAAATAAATAAAGAACCAAAAGGAGGATTATTCGTCACTTCAGGTTTGGGCGGAATGTCTGGAGCTCAGCCAAAAGCCGGAAATATTGCAGGTTGTATTACTGTAATTGCAGAAGTAAATCCTAAGATTACCAAAATCCGTCACGAACAGAAATGGGTGAATGAAATCCACGAAAACTTGGATGAATTGGTGGCAAGAGTAAGAAAAGCTCAGGGAAATCAGGAAACAGTTTCTTTGGCTTATCTTGGAAACATCGTAGACATCTGGGAAAAATTTGATGAAGAAAATCTAAGAATCGATATCGGTTCAGACCAAAGTTCGCTCCACAATCCTTGGGCGGGCGGTTATTATCCGGTTGGAATTTCGTTTGAAGATTCCAATACAATGATGGCAGAAAACCCGGAACTGTTCAAAGAAAAAGTTCAGGAAACTTTGAGAAGACACGCTGCAGCTATCAATAAACATACAGCAAAAGGAACTTATTTCTTCGATTACGGAAATGCCTTTTTACTCGAAGCTTCCAGAGCCGGAGCCGATGTAATGTCTGAAAATCCTACGTTGGGAAGAGAGTTCAAATACCCATCTTACGTTCAGGATATTATGGGACCGATGTGTTTTGATTATGGTTTCGGGCCATTCCGTTGGGTTTGTGCAAGCGGAAAACCGGAAGATTTGCAGAAAACAGATGATATTGCGTGTGCCGTTTTAGAGGAAATGATTAAAACGTCTCCCGAAGAAATTCAACAGCAGATGAAAGACAATATCACGTGGATTAAAGGCGCTCAGGAAAACAATTTGGTCGTTGGTTCGCAGGCGAGAATTCTATACGCGGATGCCGAAGGTAGAATGAAAATCGCTGAAGCCTTCAACAAAGCCATTGCCAACGGAGAAATCGGAGCGGTGGTTTTGGGAAGAGACCACCACGATGTTTCGGGAACAGATTCGCCGTACAGAGAGACTTCCAATATTTATGACGGCTCAAGATTTACCGCAGATATGGCGATTCACAATGTGATTGGCGACAGTTTCCGTGGGGCGACTTGGGTGAGTATTCACAACGGTGGTGGCGTTGGCTGGGGCGAAGTGATCAATGGTGGATTCGGGATGTTGCTCGATGGTAGCGATGATGCTGACAGAAGATTAAAATCTATGCTTTTCTGGGACGTGAACAACGGAATTTCCCGACGAAGCTGGGCAAGAAATGAAGGCGCTGTTTTTGCGATTAAACGAGCAATGGAAGCAGAACCGAATTTGAAGGTGACGTTGCCGAATTTTGTGGATGAGAATCTTTTTTAAGTCATCGCCAGGAAGAACGATGAAGGTCATTCTGATGAGGACGAAGCAAATGATGGCGAAGATGCTATTGAACGTTACGATTTTGCTAAAAAAAATGGCAAAACTGCACTCATTTCAATCGTGAATACGCCCGAAGAATATATTCCTTATATTGCAGGTACGTTTCCTAAAGCGCTGGATTTTCTAAAAATTAATCGCAGAAAGTTAAATGTAGAAATTCAAGATCACCATATTTGTTTCATATGATCGATAAAAAATATTTTATAATATTATTAACCATTGTTATTAATTTTTGTACAGCGCAGACATTCAGCGGCGTAGGAGGAAATATTCCGAAAAATGATTATACCATCTTTGATATCTCGGTTAACGGCATTGGAAATTTGAACTCCAGCTACGGCTTAGAAAAAATTTGTGTTACTATAAATTTTCCACATGATGAGAATTTGAAATTAGCCTTACGTTCGCCTTTCGGTTCAATTATTACTCTTAGTGAAAATAATGGTGGACAAGGTTCGGATTATTTGGGAACATGTTTTGATGGTGTATCAACAAACAGTGTTGTGCTAGGAGACGCTCCATTTACAGGGGATTTTTTACCAGAAACGTCATTGGGAATTTTAAATAATAATCGATCTGGAGATGGAAAATGGTCTTTAATAATTTACAATAATTCAACCTCATTATCTGGAAATTTGATCACTTGGACTTTAACATTTGGCAACAAACCTGTTATCACTCCTCCCGAACCGCCATATCCAAATTGTAGTACCAACATCCCGACGACATGCACAAACGAGGCTTTTTGTGAATACGGAAAATCTTTTTGTGGCGTTTATAATAATGCATATGGAACACCTTTTTTAAATCCTCAGAAAGGTTATTTAAAATTCAAAGCATCAGGAAAAAGTGCCGCTTTTGGCGTTTGGATAAAAAATGGAGGACCAGAGCAGACCATAGGTGGATATGCACCCATTGAACTTTATGTTAGTATTTATAAGTCGGATTGTATCACTTCGGGATCTCAACCATTGATAAGATTTGTTTTACCCTATGATTTAAATCGGATACCGGATCCCAATTATTATGAATTGAAGCTAAATAATATTTTGGAAGAATGCGAATTGTATACCATCAAACTTGAAGGAATTGGTAACAAATGCTATTTTGATTATGCCATTGAACAGACAGCAGGAATTAATCTAAAAGAAATTGGAGTAGATCCTCCATCTGCAAAAATATGTGCAGGAGATTCTGTTGATTTAAATGTAATACAAGGTTGCGGTCCATTTGTATGGAGTCCTTCCGCGGGATTGAATACTACAGCTGGGAGTCACGTCGTAGCCTCTCCCACTACAACAACGCTATATAAAGTGTCCTCTACCGGTGCATGTTCTAAAACTAAAGATGTTTTGGTAGAAGTAGTTCCGAAACCCATTGCCAATGCGGGTCCAGATCAAACGAAATGTTCAAATATATTTCAAATGAATGCCAATGTACCCACATCCGGAGAAAGTGGATTTTGGGAAATTATCAATGGTAATGTTTCGCCCAATGCTTCATCGGATCCCAAACAAATTTTTGTTATAAATTCTCAAACAGCCACATTGCGCTGGACGGTGAGTAACGGTATTTGTACTGTTTTTGATGATATACAATTAATCAATACATCACCACCAACTACAAATCTCAACTTCAGTTATGAGTCTCCGGTTTGTATTAAAAAATATAATTCTTTATCACCGCAATTGCCCGTAACTTTTCCTGCAGGCGGTATTTTTTCATCAACCAATGGCTTAGTAATAAATCCGACAACGGGCGTGATTAATTTGGCTCAGTCATCGCCAGGAAATTACATAATAAACTATAACAAGTATGTAAATCCAACTTGCGGAACTGTTGATTATGGTACTTATGTTGAAATTAAGCCCTACACAAATCCTGTCATCAATTTTAGTTTTCCAAGTACAATTTGTGATGATGTTACATCTGTTTTGCCAATTTTACCTTCTGGCTTTCAAATGGGTGGAACATTTTCTTCATCGAGCACCAATTTATCTATTGATACAACAACCGGCATGATAAATGTTGCAAACAGTCAAAATGGTGTTTATACAATGACTTACAATTATCCTGGATCTTTAACAAGCTGTGTTGCTCCAAATACCTACACACAACAAGTTTCTATAACATCAAAGCCACAATACACTCAAAATTTGGATGTTTTCAGTTGTAATATAACGGGAACAGGAGTTGGCAGTTTCGATTTGGTATCTACAAAGGCATCACTAACTACAGAAACTAACGCAACGGTAAGTTTTTTTGAAACTTTGCAAGATGCAGAACAGAATCAGAACCCAATTAGTAACACAAATTCTTATCCCAATGCCGTTCCGGATCATGATATAATTTTTGCCAGAATTTCTGTTCCAAACAAATGTACAGTGTATGCAACATTGGACTTGTATGTTAGAAAAAATCCATATTCAGCTACTTTGGGTGCAGGTCCTTATTATATTTGCAAAGGAACAACATTAGAATTGGATGCAGGCGAAGGATTTTCCGGTTATGAATGGACACCTACAAATGAAAAATCCCAGAAAATAAAGGTGAGCTCACCTGGTGAATATTGCGTTAAAATTACCTCAACTGACGGTTGTTCTTTTGTGCAATGTGTTTTGGTTAAAGAAGGAGTTTTGCCGGAATTTACTATTGAAATAATTCCCAACTATTTGATCGTGCACGTCACTTCAGGAAATGCACCATATGAATATTCTTTAGATGGCATCAACTGGCAGAACGAAAATCAGTTCCCGTATTCAAAGGGCAGTACATACACCATTTTTGTAAGGGAAAAGAGCAAAGCAAATTGTGTTGCGTCGAATACCATTCACATCCCCTTAATTCCGAATGTGATAACTCCAAATGGAGATGGAATAAATGATTTTTGGGATTTGAGTACATTAAATTTTTATTCAGGAGCCATCAAAGTGAAACTATTTAATCAAAACGGCACTTTAGTAAAAGAATTAACCATCAATGATGGGAAAAATCCTGCGAATAATGAGATCAACCCGTACCAAAAATTATCTTCTGGAACCTACTGGTATCTTATTGAAATCCCGAATTTTGCTCTACTTAAAGGATGGTTACTGGTTAAAAATAGATGAAATTAATACCATTTTTTAATTGCCTCCATTACCGATCGGCCGATAGAGCGGCTTCCAATATGTATAAATCCTTGCATTAGCTTTTATAATACTCACAGGTTGCAAATCCGCGAGATCTGCAACTGCATTTTATTCTCCGCAAAATGTTTTAAGCCAAATGCATAATTATTTATATTTTATTTGAGTAATTAGCACATTTTATATGAAAAAAAACACATTAAACGATGAAAATTTCATTAGTGAGACTGAGCACTAAAAATCTTTCGACTTTAGCTCAGAGAATGATATCAATTTTGCTATTTCAAAAAATATTTATTCTTAAATTGGCAAAGTATTTTTTTTAATTTAAAATCAATGATGGCCATATTTGAAAATGTCTTGAAAGAACAAACCGACGTACAAGTGATTGATGCTACAATCGATTACAAAAATTATGTACCCTTCGATCTTTCTGCAAAACATACGGATGAACTGGATCTGGATCTTACAGACGCAGAAAAATTCGAGGAATTTGTAGAAAATCATCTTTCGGTAAATAAGGCAAAAGTCGCTTTTGGAGGTTATCTGGAACACCGAAATCTGTATAAAAGAAGTGAAACTTTTAATGATGAAAATACCGAGGAGCGCAATATTCATATCGGTTTGGATCTTTGGATCAAAGCCGGAACGCCGGTTTTAAGCGCACTAGACGGAAAAATTCACAGTTTTCAACACAATCTGGGTTTGGGAGATTATGGTCCTACCATTATTTTGGAACATAAAATCGACGGTTGCACTTTTTATACATTGTACGGACATCTAAGCCTTGAAAGTTTAGAGGGAAAAACGGAAGGTCAAGTCGTGAAAAAAGGCGAGAAAATTGCAGAACTAGGAAAACCGCCCATCAATGGAGATTATGCACCGCATCTGCATTTTCAGATCATTAAAAATATCGAAAATAAAAAAGGCGATTATCCCGGGGTTTGCAGTTTTAAAGAAATTGATTTCTATAAAGAAAACTGTCCGGATCCGAATTTGTTGTTGAAAATCCGATAAAATATTTTCAGATTGTTCAATACTCAGACGACAATTAAAAAGCGCTGAAAATTAAAATCAAAAAATGAAAAAACTAGGCATCATCGGCTTCGGCTGGTTGGGAAATCATATCGCAGAAAGACTGTCAGGTCAATACGAAATTTTCGCCACCACCACTACGCCATCAAAAGCAGAAAACCTCAACGCCAAAGGCTATCACACCACGCTGGTAAGTTTCCCCAACGAATTAGATTTAGAAATGAAACCTTGGAAATCTGCAGCAGACTTAGACGCCATCATCATCAGCGTACCTTTTTCGGGCATTCGAGGTGCTCAAATTCCTATGAATGACAAAAGGCAAAATCTTCTGAACTTTTTAGGAGATTTTAAAGGTCAGTTATTTTTAGCAAGTTCCACAGGCGTTTATCCAGATACCAAAAAAGAATTTACCGAAGACGATCTTGATTCGCAAGATGTGGAAAGTGAAAGTTTCATTTTAGAAAAATTCCCGAAAACGAATATCTTGAGATTGGCAGGATTAATGGGCGATCAGCGGCTTCTGAAGAATTACAACATAACCAATCTCGATCAGTTGGTGAATCATATTCATTACGCAGATATTTGTTCAGTGGTAGAAAAAATGCTGAATAGCCATTCTGAATTTAAATTATACAACGTTGTTGCACCCATTCATCCCAGCAAAGAAGAGGTGATAAATGCACAGAAAGGTTTAGCCTACAGTGGCGAAAGAACGGCTGTGGGAAGAACTGTATCTCCGGAGAAATTGATCCAAGATTTAGATTTTAAATTTCAATTTCCTGACCCGCGGTACTTTCATCTTGATTCTTAACAGAGAGAAAACTCCTTTTGCGAAGTTTTAATCGAGTCTTTATCTGTTAACCCACCATTTCGTTTATAATTTGACTGCCTTCATAGCCGCTTCATAGTTGGGCTCGTGGGAAATGTCGTTCACTTGCTCTTCATACACAATCTTTCCTGCTGGATCTATCACCACAACAGCTCTGCTCAAAAGCCCTTTCATAGGAGAATCGGTCAATTCTACGCCATATGTTTTCCCAAAATCAGAACGGAAATCAGACAGCATCACGACATTTTTAATGCCTTCTGCCCCACAAAACCGCTGCTGCGCAAAAGGAAGATCTTTGGAAATACACAGCACCACCGTATTGGGAAGGCTTGCAGCATTTTCGTTGAAATGACGCACCGACGCAGAACAGACACCCGTATCTACGCTTGGAAAGATATTCAAAATCAGAAACTTCCCTTTGTAAAAGTCCAGATTTTGGTCTTTCATATCCACACCTGCCAAAGTGAACTTGGGCGCCTGCTGATTCACTGCCGGCAATTGGGAATAGGTCTGTACGGGATTTCCGCCCATCAGAACGGTATTGCCTTTTTTAGAATTTTGAGCAAAAACAAATGCTGAGACAAATAACAACGCACCGAAAACTATTTTGGAAACCATATTTTTAATTTTAAACAAATTTATCTCTTTTTATTAAAGATTCAAATCAACAGCATTTCAAATTTAATGTCAGAATTAAAATAACGCTAAATTATTTAACAGTCCATTAGTATTTTTTGGAATCATTCTTGAACCTACTCTCAGAAAATCCCTTATTATGGAAGCAAGTACAATCAAAACCATCGCAAAATACGGCCTAGGCGCTATGCTGATCACAGCAGGAATCGGACATCTTACCTTCGCCAGAAAAGAATTTCAGGCTCAGGTTCCGGAGTGGGTGCCACTGGAAAAAGATGATACGGTGGTCTATTCCGGGATCGTAGAGATTGCCATGGGAGCAGCCATCATCGCCGCCCCTAGGAAGTACGAATCTCTCGTAGGACAACTCGCAGCCGGATTATTCACTGCCGTTTTCCCGGGAAATATTGCGCAGTACAAAAATCGGAAAAGCAGCTTTGGACTCAATACAGACAGCAAAAGATTCGCCAGGTTATTTATGCAGCCTGCATTGATCGCCTGGGCGTTGAAGTCTACAAATAAAAAACAAGAGGCATGACCGTTCGCAGATGACGCACATTCAGCAGATTCTTTTAATGAAAATCTGCCGCACCTGCAAATGGGCCAGAAAGCAAAACAATAACCACTCAACTTTACGGTTGAGTTTTTTGATTCTCGCATAGAATAAATCTATGTTAACAGCTTCCCGGAATCAATCTTTATCTCTACATTTATTGGCATCAAATTCATAACCTAATCAATAACACTTCATAAAACGATGAGCACAGAACATCCAAATTTTAAAAACATATTCAAACGCGAAAACGAAATTCCCGAAGAATACAAAGTTCCCGTCATCCACCAGAGAGAATATCTGCTGAACGGCGAATTGGTACAATGGAGCGGCGATGTCACCGAAGTCTATTCGCCCATCTGCATCCCAACAGAAAACGGACTGGAAAGAAAACTTCTGGGAAGCATCCCGAACATCGGCCCACAAGACGCGATGGTTGTTTTGGAAGCCTCTGTAAAAGCTTACGACAACGGACTTGGCGAATGGCCGACGATGTCTGTGGAAGGCAGAATCAAGTGTATGCAGAAGTTCGTCTATCTGATGATTCAGCAACGTGAGCTGGTCATCAAGTTACTGATGTGGGAAATCGGAAAAACACTCCCCGATTCTACGAAAGAATTCGACAGAACCGTAGATTACATCAACCAAACGATTGATGCGCTAAAAGATCTGGATAGAGAATCATCCAGATTCCAACAGGCAGAAGGCACCATTGCCCAGATTAGAAGAGCACCGCTTGGCGTGGTCCTGAGTATGGGACCGTTTAATTATCCATTGAATGAAATCTTCACGACCTTGATTCCCGCTTTGATTATGGGAAATACCATTTTGTTCAAATTGCCGAAACACGGCGTTCTTGCACATTACCCTTTGCTGAAAGCTTTCCAGGAGGCCTTTCCAAAAGGAACTGTGAACACGCTGTACGGCAAAGGTTCCGAGATCATCACGCCAATTATGGAAAGCGGAAAAGTGAATGTACTCGCTTTTATCGGATCAAGTAAAGTCGCCAATGGCTTGAAAAAACGGCATCCCAAAGTCAACAGACTGAGAGCCATCTTAAGTCTGGATGCAAAAAACGCAGCCATCGTTACAAAACATGCCAACCTAGATATTGCCGTGAGCGAAATTATTCTCGGTGCGCTTTCCTTCAATGGTCAAAGATGTACGGCTCTGAAATTAATCTTCGTTCAGAAAGATGTGGCAGAGGAATTTAACCAGAAATTAGCCGCCGCCGTTTCTGCCCTGAAAGCTGGCTTGCCTTGGGAAAAAGAGGTAAAAATCACGCCGCTTCCTGAAGTGCACAAACCACCTTATCTTGAAGAATGCATCCAAGATGCCGTATCAAAAGGAGCCAAAGTCCTGAACGAAAACGGTGGTTACAGCGAGGCTTCTTTTGTCTTCCCAGCTGTTGTTTATCCTGTGAATGACCAGATGAAACTGTACCACGAAGAGCAATTCGGGCCAGTGATTCCCGTGGTTGCTTTTGATGACATCAAGGAGCCAATCGACTATCAGGTGAATGCAGATCACGGGATGCAGGTGAGCATCTTCAGCGAAGATCCGCAGGAAACCTCTACGCTCATTGACGCGTTTGTAAATTTGGTAAGCCGTGTCAATATCAATTGTCAGGCGCAAAGAGGTCCGGACGTTTTCCCATTCACCGGAAGAAAAGACAGTGCGGAAGGAACGCTTTCTGTTTTTGATGCGTTGCGATCTTTCTCCATCAGGTCTTTGGTGGCTGCAAAAATCACAGAATCCAACAAAGCATTACTGAACGCTATCGTAAGAGACCACGATTCTAACTTCCTGAGTACGGATTATATATTTTAGAGAGACGGATAGATAATAGACGGATAGATAATAGACGAATAGATAATAGATTTTTTTCCTTTTTATAAATTAAATCCGCAACTGATTGTTGCGGATTTTTTCGCGTTGAATAATTCTTCGTTTAAGGACTAAAGATTTTCGTTCTTTAATTATCGGTAGTTAAATTTTGACTCTTCACAAAATAACAAAAGGCAGATTTGATTAACTAATCTTGGATGATGGCGAAGCGCGCCCCGGCCTGAGTGGAGCTCTTTTTTGTCATTGCGATTTTTGAACATTTCTACAGATTAACAAAAGTGGATCGCAATGACAAAAAAAGCGGGAACGGAGGACGGATGAAGGCGCCCAAATAACTTACTTTATAAATATGTCCTAAAATCCGCCAACCCATTTCAGTATTGCTTTTTTTGCAGTATTTTTGAGGATTAAATTTCTGAATTGAAAAAATTAGATCAATATATTATCAAAACCTTTTTCGGGCCATTTCTTTTTATTTTCAGTGTGCTGTTTTTCATCTTCATTGTGAACATTATTTGGACCCAAATGTCACAACTGACAGGAAAAGGACTGACCTACGGTGAGATCCTGAAACTGCTTTTCTACCTTGGCATGAACGTTGTGAGTATGGTTTTGCCGCTTACGATCCTGCTGTCCTCCATAATGACTTTTGGGGATTTTGGGGAACGGTATGAGCTAGCGGCGATGAAGGCGGCGGGGATTTCTCTCCTTCGGGTGATGATGCCACTACTCGTTACGGTAGGTTTTCTGGCTGGGATTCTGTTTTTCTTTTCTAATAACGTCATCCCCAATTTTCAACGCAAGGCCAAGAATATGCTTTTCAATATTGTGTCGTCCAAGCCTGCAATCAATTTTACACCAGGTGTTTTTATAGATCAGATCAGTGGATACTCGGTGAAGTTTGACAAGATCTATGGTGAAGGCGGTGAAAAACTGGAAGGTGTCTTCCTCCACAAAAACGCCAGTCCTTACGATAACCAACAAACCATTATTGCCAAGAAAGGAAAATTTGCTCCTGCAGAAGACCGCAATTACCTCAAACTGATTCTCTACAACGGTTATGTTTACGAAGACAACATCTCCGGGAAACCGTACGAAGAAAGAAAAAAACAGCCCAATCAATCGGTAAAATTTGATAGTCTGGTGTATCACTTTGATATCAGTGAATTGATCAACAATGCCATAGAACAAGAAAAAATCACAGAGGATTATCGTTTTCAAACCTATACCGAAGTGAATAAAACGCTGGAGAAAAACCGAAAAACGAACATCTCGATGATCAATTCTTTGACATCGCCTGTCCTGACGCAGACCAATAGTTATGTTCAGTACATTGATAAACTTAAAACCAAAGATAAGATCATCAAAGAGCAATATAAAATTGACACGCTGAAAACGGACAAAAAACTGGAAGTACTATGGGGCGCTTACAGCAAGGTAGATGTGCTGAAAACATCCATCGCATCTAACGAGACCGCCATTGCAGACACGGTAAAAAATCACAATAAAATCGTGATGTACCAGCAGCGGATCGTTTCCTACTCTTTCACATGTATCATTTTCTTCTTGATAGGAGCCAGTCTTGGATCCATTATCCGAAAAGGAGGAATGGGACTTCCTGTGATCATCGCCATCGTGATCTTTATTATCTTTTACGTCCTGAACCTTACCGTAGAAAACATCTCATGGAAAGGAAAACTGAATCCTTATCTCGCTGCCTGGATCCCGAACTTTGTACTGTTCCCCTTCAGTGTATGGATCACCTACAAGGCGCTGACAGATTCTCAGCTGTTTGATATCGAGAAATACAAAGCACTCTTCAAACCACTGATAGAGAGATTCTCCAAACCAAAAGAACACGAACGATATCAATAGAAACAAAGAGAATCCGTCTAGGTTACAGAGACGGATTCTTCGTTTGACAGCATGTTTACTTTTTGCTGTGGGAAACACGCCAAACAATGCCGCTCACATCATCTGCAACAAGCAAAGATCCGTCAGCAATCTGAAGCACCCCTACAGGTCTGCCGTAAACATCACCTTTGGCCTCATCGGCAACGAATCCGGTAAGGAATGACAGATAAGAACCCGAAGCTTTTCCATTTTTAAAAGGCACAAATGCCACCTGATAACCTACCAAAGCAGAATGATTCCAGGAGCCGTGCTGCCCAATGAAAGCGCCATCTTGATATTTCTCCGGAAACTGAGATCCTGTATAAAACGTCAAACCAAGGGAAGCCGTGTGGCTTCCCAAAGGCACATCCGGCACAATGGTTTTGGCAACCAGATCAGGCTTTTCGCCTTTCCTTCTCGGGTCTTCATTCTTTCCGAAATAGGCATATGGCCAGCCATAAAATGCATCACGCTTCACACTGGTCAGGTAATCAGGAACCAGCTCATCGCCCAGTTCATCTCGCTCATTCACAACCGTCCAGAGTTGTCCGGTTGTTGGATTCCAGCTCATCCCGACAGGATTTCTAAGTCCCGATGCGTAAATTTTTTCGCCGCTGCCATCGGGGTTTACTTCCAAGATATTGGCTCTTCGCACTTCGTATGCCATGCCGTTCTCGCCAACGTTGCTGCCTGATCCTACCGAGATGTAGATCTTAGACTGGTCTTTGTTGGCAATCAGATTCCTCGTCCAGTGGTTGTTATAACCGCCAGCTGGCAGTTTCACAATCTTTTTACCGGGTTGTGTGATCTTGGTATCGCCTGCTTTGTATGGATAGACGTAGAGCCCATCGGTATTGGCAACGTAAAATTTGTCTTTGATAATCAGCATCCCGTAAGGCTGGTTCAGGTTGGCAAGGAATACGGAAGACGTTTCCGGAATGCCGTCTTTGTTGGCATCGCGATACAGAATAATCCGATTGGCAGATTGGCCGCCCACCTCAGCATCGCTTTTTCCACTGAGGTCATTTTTGATTTTGTCTGCGGTGGAACGTTCCGAGTTGGAAAGTGCCACGAAGATATCACCATTCTCTCCCTGAATCATATTTCTCGGGCTTTTGATATCCTGCGCAAAACGTGTCACCGTGAAACCTTCCGGCGCAGTGGGCGCCTTGTCTTTGCCCCAACCTATGACGTTGCTGAATTTGGTATTAGAATTTTTCTCGTCGGGTGGCGGCAGTTTCAGGGTGTCGGTTTGGGTGACTGCTTCCTCGCTCTGTGCGGAAGCAACGGTCTTTTTGGTTTCTTTACAACTGAAAAACAGCACGGCGACGGCTGGTAAAAGATAATTTTTCATATTATTTTGAGATTTGGTATTTAAGAATTCTAAAGCCTCAAAAATTACAAAAACCATTCCCTAAAAAAAATCGTTTTTAAGATGTTGTGATGCACCGTTTGGGTTTTCACAATGTAAACCTTTTGATCATTAACTCAAAAAAAAACATCGCAATTGCGATGTTTTTTTTACTCTACCGGCACGAGCGGGACGCTCGCGCCAGCGGGGGGGGGACTTTGCGCAGCGGGGACGTAAGTGATAAGATTTTCTCCTTTTTTGTCAACTCTCATTACTATTAAAGAATTACTGAAATCATTTTTTTCGTAAATAAGCTTTTTTGTACCATCCCCTATATCTTTTTCTTCTCGATACACAAATCCTTTCTTTTTTATAAATTGAAGATTAACATCATTTTTATTATCAGCAAGAAATTTTAGTTCATTAAGGTTTAATTGTGAAAATCCTAAACTTGGTAGAATTAGGAATAAAAAAAGTATTTTTTTCATAGTAAAAGTTTAAATTACATTATCATAAAATTAGAACTACCAAATATGCCATTGCTTATCCCTATTGTCTTTGTAAATAAATAAAGGTAGGGAGAGTATTTCTTCTCCTGTTTTAGGATCTTTGCACCAGATAATGCGACCGCCATCTTTTATGCGTTCTAATGCTGCTACTCTTCCGTTTCCATATAAAACCATTTTGTAGTTTTCTATTGGCTGTAATGTGGAGTTGTACTTATCATTTTCAAAATCTTTTTTGTTTTCCGCTAATATATTTTCTAATTCTGTTTTAGTTTTATAATTTGGAACTACAGAAGAAAGTATTTTCTGTTTTGCCTCTTGATTGTATTTATCATAATCGTTACTAATATATTGATGATATTCCTTGTATTTTTCTACCACTTCTTTCAAAAGCACATCTTTATTTGTTTTTGTTAAATCAATCGCATAATTAATAGTGTTCATCTCATACGGCACATCTGCTTTGAATGTGGTATCAAACTTTACAAAAGGTAACGGATTTTTATCATCAATGGGAGGCATTTCCCATTCTAAAATGGTATTTACTCCTCCAAAATCAGCTTTATTTGACATGTCCGAATAGCGCAATAGCCGAATAGTCAAATCTGAGTTACGTGTGAGTCTTTCTCCGTTTTGAGGCGTAACAATTATAGATAACTTTTGCTCCCCACTTTTTAAGATTTTCGAATTTAACATTGGTCTTACCGAATATGCAGGATATGTATCATTATAAGAATAAACTAAAAAGTCGTCCAATAAAATTTTATAATGACAGTTTTGACTATTAACCTGTATAAAATAACCCGTTTTGGGCTGATTTTCAAAAATGACATAATCTTTTTCTCTATTATAGGTATTGTTCATAGTATTGATATTTTTTTCCTGGCAGGACACTGTTTGCGTTAGGATTAGTAGTAATAGTAAATTAATTATTTTTTTCATTATCTTTATTTAGGTAGTATTTGTTTCCGATTAACAAAGCATCTTTTATAACGGTATAAGGCCCGCTGCGCAAAGTCTCCTGACTTTGCGCTAAAATTATTCCTCCTTATCATAATTACCATACTTCCAAAACTCATTGGTTTTTGTCACATCTATG
>NZ_AUAA01000026.1 GCF_000428485.1 Epilithonimonas tenax DSM 16811
ACATTTTTCAGTTGTTGATAGATGTATTCCTGAATCGCAATGATCTGCGTGATTTTATTGTTGATATCATCATACAATTCTTTTTGCTTTTCATAGGAATCCAGAAAAGCCTGTTCGCTTCCTAATCGAACACCGTGGTTTACGGTGATCTGTGACAGAAGTTTGTCGTTAATCACTATTTGCTGGCTTTTTACAGATGCAACAGAGAAGAAAAAAACTCCGGAAAAAAATAGTTTTTTCATTTTAGAAAGATTTGATGTTATCCATGATGCTTTCAACTACTTGCTTATCCCTATTGACATAATATTGAAAGGCTCTTTTGTTACGTTTTACTTTGGCTTTAATATCTCTTATCTTGAGCAGCATATGCGTAGAATTCCTGCTTATTGCCTTTAGTTCCCCTAAAGCATAGTCCAATAATACTTTACGTTCTGATTTTTCCATTTGGTTGATGGCTCCGTAAGACAAAATGATCCCTGTTACTAACCTTGTTACCATTTGCAGATCATCAACAAATTGAACCTGGGAAGGCAATACCGCAATAATTGAATAAGGAGCATCACTTATTTCATTGATAATAGCAGTCTGATTGTTTGTTATTTTGGTTATTTCCCTGCTCATTGCTATTCCTGTCGGTACAGCTTGAATGGCAAATGAAATAATCCGCAATCTGTCCTGAACTTTGGTAATCTTTTCCTTGAATTGGTTCCATTGGGTTCTATTAGCTGTTTCTACGGTAGCATTGGCAATTTGTTTTTGGCGCATTTCCTTTTGCCTGTCGTGTTCTTTCATAGTGGCATTGATTTCTATATCCATCATCGGAAAAGAAACATTTTCCTGTTGCCAGGCAGGTGTAGAACCGCCACCGGAGGATGTCAACACAAAATAAACAGCCGGAATAAATAGGCTAAGAAGAATCTTCTTTAACATTTTGTAATTTTTTAAAAATTCCGTTTGTACCTGTTCATTATGTTTTCAACAATACCTTTGTCGGTATTGATATACCCTGCAAATGGATTAATTGAATTCCAGAATCCTAATCGATTGGCTTTTTCCAATCGTAACTTTATCGCCAAAAGCCAAAGCTTCAGATTTTTCACATTACCGGAAATATTATGCAGGATTTTATATCGATCTCCTGCAGTAGCAAAATTCAGTTCTCCGGATGCGAGAATATCAGATACATCGGTCACGATCTTTAGACTTTGCTCATAGGTTTTTTGTGAAGCTTTCACTCCGAATATTGCATATTCAGGATGTTCTGATGCTAGTTGTACAACCTGCGATGAATAATTGTAGCATTTATTAAGCTCAGAATAGATTTCCTGTGCCTGAATTCCATTTTGTAAAGTGCCGGAAACTTCTTTTAAACCCTTCAAAATTTTATTCTGAATATCATTAGCTGCAACCATCTGGGTTCCCACCCAGGTTTGTGCGTCCTTTAACTTTGAAGTTTCCTCAATGACTTCGTTCTGTTTGGCTTTCAGATTTTCAGAATAGAGAATCATTGCCGCCGTTACGGTTGGGTCGATGTAGGTGTTTTGAGCGAATGCCATTGTCCCATAAAGTGGGAAAAGAAGCATTACTATTTTGAGACTAAATTTTTTCATATAGCTCTTGTTTTTGGTTGATTAATTCTAAAAAACTGAGATTTCGGTCTTCCAATTCCTGCGAGATGACTTTGAAAACATTCTTTCCTTTGTGTTCTTTTTTCATCATTCTGTAAAAGGAATTGATTTTTTGATCCAGAGGATTTTGATATAAGTTCACGAGTGACACTAAGTTTTCGAGACTATCTCCGAAGGTTTTTAAGTCACCAACTATCCTGTGCAATGCTTCGTCATAGTCTCCATATTGATGCACATAGTACTCAACTGCTGACTTTTCGGGCTTTTCCGTGGTATAGGTCAAATACTGTTCAAGGGACACTTCATTTCCATACACTTCTCCTTTTGAACCTCGTTTCAGATAAAATTCCTTGAATCGGCTCCTCCCGAATTTGTTGTTAAGATTGTTGATCGTAAAAATCTTGTTTTGCTCTACTTTATTGAGCGAAAGCAGTGATGCTATTTTATCAAAGTTGTCTTTGAACTTCGTCTGGTCAAGCAATATAAACGTGTCCGAATTATTGATGATGGAATCTTTAACCACTGCATTTCCAATAATATCATCCAACTCCTGCGTTACCACTACTGCTTCTCCCCAAAATTTCCTTACCGTTTTGTATAAATAAAGAATGTAGCCTCCCATCAGTTTACTCGCAATGGCTTTCCAGGCTTCTTCGATAATCAATGCTTTCCTGCGGTCTTTTCTAAGGCGCATTTTCTGAATAAAAGTGTCCATTATAATGAGTGTTACGATCGGAAAGAGTTTGGGATTATCTTTTACATTATCAATTTCAAAAACAATAAAAGATTCGTCAAACAGCGTATTATCTGCATTTTCATTTAACGTAGTGCCGTACCTTCCGCCTTTGTAAAAATCTTTCAGTACAAATAAAAAAGTGCGCAGATTAAATTCCTTTTCTATAATATTGTGTTTTTTGTTATTCAGGTAGATAGGAAGAAATTGATCACAGTAATCATAAAACCCATTGAACGAAAGTTCTGCTACTGTTAGCTTTTCTTCTAATTCTTTGATTTTTCTGATGATGGCTTTTCTAAAGGATTCATTCCATTCATCAGCTGATCTGGGTTGTCTGATGATGTCATTCGACTTGATTAAAATCAACTGCGTTTCATTGTATATTTTCCTTCTTTCTTCATCGTTAAGCGTGTCATACGCTTCATAAACCTTGTAAAAATTTTCGCTTTCATATTCCGGATTATTGATGTTCTTATCAGGATGATAAAATTTCAACAATTTTCTTCCTGCTTCTTTTATTTCATCGGAACTGGCATCGAAAGTAATTCCCAAAATGTCATAGTAAGTATGCTGTCCTTTGGCTTCATTCTCATATTCAGAAAAAAGATCCTCTTCGTGAATGTTGTATTTACCCAAATATAGAATGAGTTCTTCAGATGTTTTATTTTCATACCACTGTGTTCCCGAGTTGAAATACTGATGGTAATACGACATCAACACATTGTCTAAAATGGATTTTTGTGCGGATGACATTGCAGCATCCGGACCTTGCCAGATCAGGAAGATCAGGTTGGTCAAAAATTCGATTTTTTCGATATTAAATTCTTTCTTATTCATCAGAAAAGGATTCATAGTAATCGGTTTTTCTTCAGTGTATTGGATGTATCTTCCTCCCTTATATTTGCAGGTTCCCGAATAGGAATCTCCCGTATCAACAATGACTACATCATAATTGTAGGTCAAATACTGCTCGATAATATTGTTCATTAAAAAACTCTTGCCTGACCCACTAGGTCCGAGAACGAACTTATTTCTGTTATTAATTCTTCCTATTTTCATCGGTAGATCCGAAGGATCTACTTTTAGTGGAACGCCTTGTCTGTCTGTAAACCTCAGATAGAAATTGGATTCTTCATTGACGGGGTAACTTTCTTTAAAAAAAAAACACAAGGCCGCTTCGCTTGTCGTCATAAACAGATCATACTCCCTGAGTTCTGTTCCATTACCAGGAATGGCTGATCGCCAGAGTTCCAATTGGTTGTAGGCATTTTTTGAAACAATGATTCCTTTTGTGAATAATTTGTTTTCTATCATCGATTGGATGTTCTCCATTTTTTCCAGTGTCTGTGCAGAAAAAAGGATGGAAAAATGAGCGTTAACAACTAGCTGTCCGTCAATGGCTATGTTATGAAGCAGGGTCTGAATCTCGTCTGCTATGATCGCATTGGAAGGAGAATTGTTGGCTGCTCCCTCGTGCTTTTTCTTCTTTTTGTCGAGTTCCCTCTGCTGCTGTGCCTGAAGCGGAATCACAATGATCTGATTATAGACAATCGTTTCGTAGTCTTCCAGTTCATTGATAAAACTAAAATTATCAACCGCCGTCTCAGCTGCCGCGCCATTACCGCCGAGAACAGAATAAGGTTCGATTTCTGAAGGTAAATCGATGTTTTCTACATCCACGTAAGAAATGTTCTTCACGAATCGGTTCCCAATCTGCAAAAATTCGTTGGTGCTTTTGATATTATCAAATAGGGGAGATTCGGAAAACTGCATCGACAAAACACCAGAAATGTAATATTCAAAATCTTTCTCAAACAAAAACTGCGGTTCACAGTCATTCTGCTTCAAAAGCATCAATACTTTTTGGCATTTGTCCCGTAGTTCTTTATAGCTTTTTTCAGAGAAATTGTAATGCTTTTTTTTCTTTTTCAGTTTATCATCAATAATATCTGTAAAGAACAGAACCGTTTCAATGGTTTTGAAAAGCCTGCCGTCAAAATGTTCTGAATATTTTTGTTGTAGAAATTGGTTGGATTGCTCTGCAGTATATTTCTTCTTAGAAAAAATATCGAGCTTCTGAACAATTCTTCCCTCTCCAATGATCGATACCACCTGATTTAACACCGTGTGGAAATTAAGATAGCTATCCGGGTCTGCCGAATATTGCTCTACAATATTTTTTATCTTGATCCCGATAATCGGATTACCATATTGTCCGAAAAGGACATCAAAATCCCAATTGAAATCTTTTCCATAATCATAGCCTATAAATGGGATGCTAAATGCTTGTTTTTTTGTTGTTGCCATTCTTTAAAAGTTTATTACTGTCTAACCTTTTTGGAAAAATTAAGATGTGATCGAAGTTTTTGGTCTTGTCATACAAACCATACTTATCCTGTCTTTTGAAAATGAAGTAAACACCTCCCGCAGTGACTGCAAGACCAAGCAAAGAGCCTAAGAGACCAAACTTCGAGAGTACCAATGCGGAAATGATCCCGCCTCCGATGACGCCGACTGCGTAAAAGATGTATTTCCCTTTGAGTCCGAAGAATACAAGAGGCTTTTTCAGCCCCTTGTAGAGATAGAATCCCATATTAGGCAAAGAATGCTGTTACGAATTCCGGAACTACAATCAGGAATATCATTGCTCCACCATAACCAAGGATCTCTTTGTTGACATCCTGATCACCATTCGTCCATTTGTTGTAAACCCGAAGACCTCCGATGAAACCAACCAATCCTCCTACTGCTTTCAAGATCAGTTTGACCGGATCCCAATAATCAGTGATATCACTTGCTGCATTCGAAATTGCTGTTGCACCACCTTGGGCAAATGCGGGGGTTATCGCCATAATTGCCAAGGCCAGGGTTAGAACTTTTTTTGTTGTCACGTTTTTTGTGAAAAAATTTTTCATCATAATTCAAAAAATTTATAAAGGGTTAATAATCAATTGAGTGTTAAATTTTGGGCATAGAAGTCCCGGACAACGGATGGAAATCCGCTGTTAATTCTAATAATCAGTGCGTTAGATTTTGTTTAAGTTGGCTAACTACATGGTGGATTGATAAACTTTGTATCCATCGTAGTTCGCAACCATTTGAACCAAGGTTTCAGAAAGATTGAGCATCGCCTTCCAATCTTTTATTCTGGAAGTTTTCTGGTCTGCACTAACCGTGATCGGGTTTTCGCTAATCACTTCATTAGGTTTCTGATTTTCCTTTTCGGTTGATATTTTTTCCTTTTGTTCAAAATACTCTTCGCTTGATTCAGCATTTTCAGGATGTGATTGGTTTTCAATTTCGGTAAAATCCTTTTTTGATGGATTATCGAATTCATCCAGATCTTGTTCAGATTCAAATTGTTTTCTTAAATACTCCAGATCTTGTCGTTCTTCATTTCCTTCAGTGATATCAGAATGGATTACATTTTTATTAAAGGACTTGGGAGTGTTGAGATTTTCTACATCTTCAATCCCTATAGTTGCAGTAAGATCTTCGTACTGTTCGGAAATTTCGGACAAAGAAAATTCCTCCGTCTCTTCTTTATAGGTTTCTCTTTCTTTTTTCAGAAACAGATCGTATAAGATATTACCTGCATAATACATCAGATAAACAGCCAGAATGGTAAGTGAGATTTTTATCATTTTTTATTGATTTAGTTGTCAGTCGATCGTTGTTTTATGTTGGTATTGAATCTTTTATTTTTTCCTTCTTTTTAATCACTTGTATTTTGATTTTTGAGGTTTCATTGATGTATTTTATAAGTTCATCGAATGTATGTTCTACTGCATATTTTTGTTTGCTTATCAGGCTTCTGGTATTAATAGTTTGTAGGCAGTTTCTTTTGAATACCGGACTTGGCAGCAGCATTCCATATTTTGCGAGCTCAATGTCCATTGCTTCCTGATTCAGATACTTGTAGCCTTTATCATATTTGGAACGGATAAATACTCTTTCAGCCTCACTTTCCAATAGTCCCAGCATATTGATAAAGACCAAAGTCGATTTTACAGAAACATCGGAATACTCAAAAGGTGTTACGATAAAATCACTGTATATGAGCAAATCACTGTATTTTGCATCGAGCGTTCCGGCCAAATCAAAGAGGTTAATCTCATCGCTTTCTTTTAAATTAATGAGAGTTTCAAAGTCTGAAAAAGGCTGCTCTTCTTCCTCGCCAATAATTTCTACATCGTACAATTTTGGAATGTCCAATAGCTCATCATCTTTCCATTTGTAGTAAAATGATTTCTGATAATCAAAATCGAAAACATTGATTTTCCTTTCTGAAATAGCGGTAATGTAATTGGCAAAAGCTATGGCTAATGTCGTTTTTCCGGTTCCTCCTTTTTGGGTAGCAAATGTGATGATCATAGGTTTTAGTTGATTTTTACTGGACTGAAGACGATTTTTCCATCAACTTTATCGTCTCTTTTTTTGTCTTTTTTTGAGTTCATTTTCGGCAGGGTCTTTTGCAGTTCCAGAACTTTTCATCAACTCAAAAAGAAGTTCGTTGACGGCTTTGTTTAATTCTGTTTTTTCATTATTTTCAGTCCGGTTTTCTGTTTGCACTTCATTTACGCTTATGGGATTCAGAAATTTTTGATATTCCTTTTCTCCGATTAATGGCTGAAGTTCACCCACGTAATGGAACTTGGTATGAACAGCATACAGCTTTCCGTCTTCAGCAGTCGTTATAGAAATATCTTTTTTTTCATCATTTGTGTTTTTGTTATTTCTAATAAAGTCCTTTACTTCAAACTGGACTTTTCGATAGGTTTCCAGATCTTTTTTACCCCGGTTTTCAAAAAGCATAAAGTCCTTGATTTCTGCTTCCGGATTATTCTTCTTAAAAAATTCAAGCAGGATCTTTTTTGTTTCCTGGCTGCGAATATTATAATCCTTCAGGATTTCAAAAGTCTTCTTATCCAGCTTTTCAGAAGTAAATTCAAATACTTCATTCATTTTCAGTAGATCACTACCTTTATATACTTTTTGTGTTTTATGGTCGATTACAGTGTAGCCAAAAGGATTTTTTTCTTTATGATGAAAAACCATATCGATCCCGAAAACATCTCTCAACTTTTTTTGAAGTTCACTTTCAAAAGTGATTTTTACTTTTAAATCATTTTCTTCTAATTTTTCTTTTGGGAGCATCGATTTCAGTTGCCTATCATCTTCTACTTTAAAAACCTTGGTGGAATACAATTCTTTGTATTTGCTTAATATACCTTTGATCTGCTTTGCCCTTTTATCATTTTTGCTGTTATCAAAAACAATCTGACTTCCTGAAAGTGTTTGCTGTATTACCCCGTTTTTTAAAATTTTAAAAGAATTTTCATCATTTGTGTTTTTGCCTATCTTATATCCATTTCTATTGAGTAGAGTTTCCAACTGATTAAGCGAACTTATTTTGTAGTTCAGCAGTTTTTCCAGTTCTTCTTCCGGTTTCTGACCATACAATTTTTCCATTGTAACGCTTAATGCTTTTTGGGCTTTAAGCCTTTCATAACTGTCATTGATCTTTTTCCCTGTCTGTTTATCAACTCGGGTAGAAACTATGTGTACGTGATTATTATCTGTATCCTTATGAAACACCACAATGAAAGGCTGTTCGCCATATTTCATTTCATCCATAAAATTCGCCGCGATCTTAGTCAGCTCTTCTTTCGAATGTCCTTGAAATTTCGTAGAGATCATTGCGTGAAATTGAGGTTTCTGCACTTTTTTGTTCCCAATCGAAATAGCTCTCAAATAGTTTCTTACTTCTTCCTTGCTGCTTGATTCGTTAATGAAGGAAGGAAAATTTTTCATCAGCTTTAATTCTCCGGTTCCATTATCAATTTTCTTATCGTTATAATGAACTCCTGGAAAACTCGGACCTGCCGGATCCATGATCTTAACAATCATTTTGATAGCTTTGCATAGATTTTCATAAATATTTCGTTCTGTTCTTTTTTCAGAATTAAGATCTCTGCTAACTTATCCGAAAAATTTCTGAGCTCTTTTTCGCTGATGAACTTTTGACCATTTGCTATTTTTGCTACCTGATTGATGTTGGTTTCAATTTTCCCGAAAATGTTATCCTGTTTTTCAATGAACGCCAATATTTTTCTCCTCTCATCATTTAAAATCCTGTTCTCAACAGAGTCGATGATTAAGCTTGTCAGAGAAATTTGCTTTTTGGAACAAAGATTTTTCCAGTCTTTCTTTTTTTGACCCTTGATCCTGATCAAAATCACCTCATCTTTTGCTTCATCAGTATTCATCTTTCAAATTCAAATTTGATTTTCTAAATGTTGTTTTCTATATTGGAACAAGGATGACCGTTGCAATTGCCATAATGCCTACAACGATAGAACTCACGACCTTTACTTTTTTCACTTCCCTGATTTGTTTTTTATCGATTGAGATAGTCTCTCCTTTTTTGGAAATGCCATAAATACTTTTATTATCAATTAATGTGATTTTTATTTTGTGGATTTTTGCAGTGAAATCCTGAACTTCATATTTCTGATTTATTTCTAGAGAATTATCTTTTAATGGTTTGCCCGGATTCGAAATAATAGCTCTACAAGATGTTAGCGAAACGATAATTATTAGCGATAAAGATTTAAAAAAAATTTTCATAGTTTTATGATTATGGCGTTACCCAACTTGTTACGCCGTTAACACTTTTCAGAATATATGTTCCGGTAGACGGAGGGTTAGGAACCGTTTCTGTTGCGAAACCAAATGATCCATCAGCTTTGGCAACCACTTTTTTTGTATAGGATAAATCTCCGTCTGCATTGGGCATTTGGGAAGGTGTTACGCTGAGCTTGCCATTGATATTTAACCATCTTTCAGAAAAATCCCCCGAAATCAAAGCAAATTTGTAATCCGTATAATTGTTCGTGATACTATCCCAAAAGCTGGTTGAACTTGTTGTGACGGGGGTTGAATGTATAGCCAGTTTATTACTTATGCTTCTGTTTCCTGTGGCTGGGCTGCCTGCACCAATACCAATGAAAATATTGTTAGATCCTGTTCTGTTTCCTGTTCCTGACAGGTAGCCGATAGATATGTTATCGTTTCCTGAAGTGATGTATGACATGGCTCCAGGACCAATTCCGATATTTCTGCTTCCGGAAATCACTCCATTTAAGATTCCGTTCAATGCTGAAACTCCTGCTCCATAATTAAGTTTACCTGTAATTTCGCCTTGAGACATTGCGTAAGCGCTGGCTGAATTTCCCTTTCCGGACGTTATATTTGAATCGGTGGCAAAAATAGAATTGTAATCACCTATGATTGGACTTCTGGAAATGCCCAGTATGTAATTTTCTTTCTCATCAAAATCAAGATGCAGACTGTTCTTGACAATAAGTTCAACCGTAGAAGTGTTGCCCTTGAGCGCAACTGTATCTAGTGGGTCTTCTTGTATAAATGACTTCCATAGATCACCGTCAAAATAATACAACCCGGACTTTGTGATATGAATGACCTGACCGGATAAATTAGTAGCTGGAGATGTTACAAACACGATCGCTCCTTTTTTTGCAGATGAATATGTTTTTGTTGCGAGTTGGTTTCCTGTAATCCTTGGAGGAATAATCCCGTCATAATGATTGGTGTCATTTGGTTTCCCTACAACTTCTAAAGTAGCCTCGGGCGTCTGGGTGTTGATGCCAATCTGTCCCTGTATTGATATTGCTATGAAAGGCAGAAAAAAATAAATTAATGTTTTCATTTTGTTTTTTTAATTAAAATTCATTTGGTCTTAAGAATCGTATTAACTGTGTATAATTTATATTAATTGCTATAATTTCAGCATCCTATTGTAGATAGGGTCTGATCCAATTTGAGTAGCCCTGAAGTTCTCCATAAGTAAAATATGATGTTGATATTGCGCCTAAAGAAGCTTGAGGAATTTTTATGGTAAAATTTTCAAGCAAGGCAGGAATAAGCATTGTTGAATTCTCAGGATGTAAAAAAACAATCTGGTTAGGAATATACCCTATGTCACTAAAGATGTCCGGAATATTTATAAGTGCGTCTGAAGTAATTGGTTCTGAATCAGTCGACCTGAATATTTGAAATTTTACATTGACGATACCATTAACTTTTCTGAATGATACGGATCCTTTTAAGCCTCCATAATTTTTGGTCCCAATGGTATAGTATTTAGAAGCGGTTAAATAATTATTTGTATTTCCATTATAATTAACCGGAGCGGACCATGTAGAAGTTGCACTAAGAGCCGCAGTGCTGGTATGGTCAAATGTCAATAGAATTCTATATTCAGTGGGTTGCTTTTCTTTTGAAAATGTTTGCCACAAATTGCCATCAAAATAATACAATCCGGGTTCGGTTATTTGAATGACTTGTCCTGATAAATTGGTAGCCGGAGATGTTACAAAGACGATAGCTCCTTTTTTTGTAGATGAATAGGTCTTTGCAGCGAGTTGGTTTCCTGTAATTCGTGGAGGAATAATTCCGTCATAATGATTGACATCATTTGGTTTTCCTACCACTTCTAAAGTCGCCTCTGGAGTTTCGGTATTGATGCCGACCTGACCTTGGATTGATACTACTATTAATGATAGTAGAAGATGACTCAATTTTTTCATTAGTATTTTGATTAAAAATTCTGTGACAAAATTGGGTGTTAAAACCTTCCAAAACAATAGTATTCAAAGGGTTTGGGCTAAATAAGAATAATCTGGATTAGTCTGGAAACTTCAGAAGATTAAAAAAGAATAATCTGGATTAATTTGGATTCTTCAAAATATTAATCGTAATATTGCAATATTAAACATTGCAACTATGGGAGCTACTAAAACAGAACATTTTACAGATAAGCAAAATCAAATTGCAACAATTGCAAAAGCATTAGGGCATCCAGCCAGAATAGCAATTATTGAATATCTGATGAAAGTCAATGAGTGCATCTGTGGGGATATTGTGAACGAATTGCCATTAGCTCAACCAACCGTTTCTCAACATTTGAAAGAACTGAAAAACGCAGGGATTATAAAAGGAAACATTTCCGGAAACGCTATCTGCTATTGCATAGACGAAAAGACTATCGAAATTCTAAACACTTATTTTTCCGCAATAGTACAAACTGTTACCAAATCAAAATGCTGTTAGCATTTTTTTATCTAAATATATCGCAATATTGCATTTAACCTATAAACATTTAATTATGAAATTATCAGAAATAAAACAAATTTTACCAACATTAGAAAATGTTGAATTCCAATTAGAAAATGGAACTTTTGTTCCGGAACATTTTCACGTTACGGAAGTAGGAATGATAAATAAAAACTTTATTGATTGTGGCGGTGTCATCCGTTCAGAGAAGGTTGTCAATTTTCAGCTTTGGAATGCAGACGATTTTGAACATCGTTTGAAACCTAACAAATTACTCAACATTATCAAACTTTCTGAAGATAAATTAGGAATCGAAGATTTTGATATTGAAGTTGAATATCAAAGTGAGACAATCGGTAAATATGATTTAGAATTTAACGGGAAAACATTTATTCTAAAAAATAAGACTACAGCTTGTTTAGCACAGGACGCTTGTGGAATTACATCAGAAAAAGAAAAGAAAAACTTATCCGAACTTAATGTAAATCAAAACAATTCTTGCACACCAGGTGGAGGATGTTGCTAAACATAATTTACTCACTAATCTGCCATTGTAAAATAATCAAAACCAAAGATTAATGGATGAAATATACGACGTCGTTGTTATTGGAGGAGGACAAAGCGCTTTAGCCTGCGGATATTATTTGAGAAGAGCTAAACTGAATTATGTAATATTGGATAAACAAAATATATCTGGAGGTGCCTGGCTTCATACTTGGGACAGTCTAACCCTTTTTTCACCAGCCGATTACAGTTCCTTGCCTGGCTGGGCGATGCCGAAATCTAAAAATAAATTTCCTCCTAAGCAAGAAGTAATAAATTACTTACAGCAATACGAAGCACACTATCAGCTGAATATAAGACGGGGATTTGAGGTTAATAATATCAAAAAAAATGGAGATTTTTTTATCGTTGATATACAACAGAACACTATAAAAGCTAAGTCAATTATCTCAGCAACCGGAACCTGGGGAAACCCTACTATTCCAAACATAGATGGCATCGAAAGTTTTAAGGGAATACAAATTCATTCCGGAAACTACAAAAATCCAGAGGACTTTATAGGAATGAAAACTTTAGTCATTGGTGAAGGGAATTCCGGTGCACAGATTGTAGCTGAAGTTTCAAGATTTACTGAAACAAAATGGTCTACAAAAAGAGAACCTCAATTTCTTCCAGACAATGTAGATGGTTATTACCTATTTAATGTTGCGTCAGCGAAATACAAAGCGGAAAAAGAAGGAAAACCCTTTGATGCATCGCAGTACAATTTAGGAAATATCGTTATGGTTCCTCCTGTTAAAGAAGCTCAGAAAAGAGGTGTTTTAGTTTCAAGCGGTTCATTTCATAAGATTTATGATCAAGGCGTGGTATGGGATGATGGAAATACAGAAGAGTTTGATGCTTTTGTCTGGTGCACAGGCTTTGGTTATGACACCGCCTACTTAAGATCAATCGTCCGTATAGATGAAAGAGGTATCGCTAAAACCACAGATAGCAGATCTTTGGAAATGGAAGGTTTATGGTTTGTTGGCTATGGTAACTGGACAGGCTACGCATCTGCAACATTAATTGGTATAAACAGATCTGCAAAACAAACAATAATTGAAATAGAAGAATTCTTAAATAAAAATAAATAAAATGAAAATTGCATTATTCAGCGACATTCACGCTAATCTCCCTGCATTGGAGGCATTCTTTGCAGATGTTGAAAAAAGAAATCCCGACAGCATTTATTGCTTGGGAGATTTAGTAGGTTACAATATTTGGCCAAACGAAGTGGTCAATGAAATCCGTAAAAGAAGAATACCAACTATTGCAGGCAACTACGATTTTGGCATTGGGAGAATGAGTAATGAATGCGGTTGCGCCTACAAAACAGATGCTGAGAAGGACAACGGAAATATCTCCATTTCATTTACCAATTCTTTGATGAAAGATGATGAAAGGGCGTACCTGCGAACACTTCCAGCACATATAAAAGTAGAATTTCAACTGAACGAAGACAAACTGAACCTGCTTTTGGTACACGGGAGTCCGAGAAAAATAAATGAATATCTTTTCGAAGACCGTGAAGAAAAAAGTATGCTTCGTATTATGGAACAAGCCGATGCCGACATTATGTGTTTCGGACATACACACAAACCATATCATAGAGTTTTAAATTCGGGTATTGATGGACAAGATCATTTTCGTCATGCTGTAAATATCGGTTCTGTTGGGAAGCCGAAAGACAATGATATCAGAGGTGGTTATGTGATGTTGACAGTTGATGAAAACAGTTCTGTTTTGAACAAAGAAAGCATCAGTGTAGAATTTATCCGCTTCGACTATGACTTTGAAAAGGCAGCAAAGGCAGTGGAAGACAGCCCTCTTCCAAACGAGTATGCAGAAAATCTAAGACGTGGCTATTAATTGTTAAAATCTAAAAAAATGGAACTTCCAAAAGATCTACATTATTCAAAAGAACATACTTGGGTTCGTATTGAGAACAAAACTGCAACTGTCGGTATTACAGCATTTGCTCAAAAGGAATTGGGAGAAATCGTATATGTTGACTTGCCGAATGTTAATCATAACTTCAATCAAGACGAAGTATTTGGCTCTGTAGAAGCAATTAAAACCGTCAGCGACCTATTTATGCCTCTTTCAGGAAAAATTATTGAAACCAATGAGCACCTTTTAAAAGAGCCAACGCTTGTAAATTCTAATCCATTTGATAATGGCTGGATGGTGAAAATTGAAATTGAAGACCTAATAGAAACTGAAAATTTATTAACTGCGGAACAATACGCTCAACTCAATAATTAGACGATGCAACCAAAATTAAAATTCCTCGACCGCTTTCTTACCCTATGGATATTTTTAGCAATGCTGTTGGGCGTTGGGTTGGGATATTTATTTCCTAATATTTCTACTGTCACAAATTCTTTATCTGTCGGAACAACTAATATTCCATTAGCGATAGGCTTAATTTTAATGATGTATCCACCTTTGGCAAAAGTGGATTACTCCCTGTTACCAATGGCTTTTAAAGACAAAAAAGTAATGTCGGTATCATTGCTACTCAATTGGATTATCAGTCCTATTTTAATGTTTGTTTTAGCTATCATTTTTCTACGAGATGAGCCAGACTATATGATTGGTCTAATTTTGATTGGTTTGGCAAGGTGTATTGCGATGGTAATTGTCTGGAATGATCTTGCAAAAGGTAATCGGGAGTATGCAGCTCTGCTAATCGCATTAAACAGTATTTTCCAATTGGTGTTTTATAGTTTTTATGTTTGGCTTTTCATTAATGTATTACCACAAAAACTAGGCTTAGGAAATTTTAATATTGCGGTACCAATGAAAGATGTTGCCGAGAGTGTATTCATTTATTTAGGAATTCCATTTATTGCAGGATTTTTGAGCCGCTATTTCTTGATTAAATTAAAAGGAAAAGATTGGTTCAATAGAAAATTCATTCCGGCTATTTCACCTATTACTTTGTATGCTTTGCTGTTTACTATAGTATTGATGTTCAGTTTAAAGGGAGACAAAATTTTAGAGCTACCAATGGACGTTGTTAAAGTTGCCATCCCATTAGTAATTTACTTTGTTCTTACATTCTTCATCAGTTTTTTCATTAGTAAAGCATTGAAAGTACCTTACGACAAAAATGCATCGATTGCTTTTACGGCAACAGGAAACAATTTTGAATTAGCCATTGCTGTAGCGATAGCGGTTTTCGGAATCCATTCTTCACAAGCATTTGTTGGGGTCATCGGCCCTCTTGTGGAAGTACCCGTATTAATTTTATTGGTTAGGGTTAGTTTATGGCTAAAAAGAAAATACTATACTTAAAAAAAATATTAGCTGAGACTCTAAAAAAACAAGTTCCGCAGTTTTTTCCCCTTTTTGCAAAAAAGGCAAGAGCGTCTTAGGATATAAAACTTGTAAAAGTTTGTATATACAAAGACACATCTTGCCATAAAAGTGTGCCGTTTTTTTCAGAGCTCTGAAAAAGAATTTTTGTACAATTTATAACGCTGATAATTATTCATTTATATTAAATCAGCATTGTCATAGAGAGAAAAAAAATCACAATATTATAAGAAAATATTATCCTGTATTCTAATTTTGCAGGTATAGATTGAACCTTTATCTTTTTCACGCAGGTTAAGTAATGACCTGTATTTAAATTACACAGGCTGATAAAAACAAATCTTGTATTTTCTTCACGAAGGCTTAAGCTGTAGTCATTTTACGCAGGCTTACAATCAACCTTACTATTTTACCTAGGTATAAGATTACACCTGTGCTTGTTTTACACAGGTTCCAGAATGAACTTATATTATTTTATACAGGTAGGATATTAAATCTATAGTTTCTTTACGCAGATACAAGAAGGACTTAAGTTCCATTTATAATACCCAAAGTTGAACAAATATCTAAATACAACAATGAAATCAATAAGATATAAAATGATAATTCAATAAATTTGACTAAATAAGCAGAGAAGAAATGGATTTAGGAAAAGAGACTACTTGGGTATTAGAATTTTACAAGTTGTACGAAAGCAGAAATATTGACGAAATAAAGAAGAGGCTGTTCGACATTTCTGATATTATGATATATCTACACGAAATCTTAGCGGAAAAAAACCTAAAGCTACAGGAGAAAGATATGTACTCGGAACAATTGGTCATTAAATTGCACCTTCAGAATTTAAGCTTGTTAGAGCTATCAAAAGGACATTCAATCAAATCTAATTTTTACGAGAACAAAGCTCCACATATTAAGTTTTTAGATCTGTCTTCGATTATTACAATTGTGAGGTCACAGTATGAGTCTCTTTTAATGTATCAACATTTATACATTAATTCCGATTGTGAAAACGAACAAAAATTAAGATTTGAGTCGTGGATTATGTCTTCTATGATGCTAAGGTCTAAAGTATTCTCTCGGTCGACAGCAATTGACAAGCAGAGGTTTGAGAATGAACAAGAAGCAATTATGAGATTACGCAAAAGTATTTCAAACAATGAAATTTTTCAAAAACTTTCCGAGAAACAACAAAAAAGCTTGCTGGAAAATGGTTCCGGAAAATTGTTTAAAAGTTGGGATACTCTATTTTTAGAATCAAAATTCAGTGAAAAGGGCGTATTCTCAAAACTCTATTATACGGCTTCTGTTTATGCTCATTCAGAAGGCATTCTTGCCTTTCAGTTAAAAGAGACCAAACATCTGATGGAACACGAACATATGAAGGAAACCCTTTACCTTATGCTTTTTTATTCCTATCTGATGACCAGTATAATGATAAAAAATATTACAAATAAATTTCCCTTGGTCAAGGAAAGGTATGATAAATTGGATGAAAAGAAAAAGTTTGAAATTGATTTTAATTATCTTCTGTCATTTAAGTAATCATAAAACTGATGATATATTATTCTACCGAGAATTATTATCGGTATTTCTTGACCACCAAAAATCCTCCAGTTTCCAGGTATGATTTCTAATTTCGTGGACTAAATCCTTTAGTTCGTCAGAGTAATCAGTTTGTCCAAGCTTCATTTCAATTTCAGTCTGTATTGTCCAAAGAGACCTGCTCAAAAAATTGATATGCTTTTTTAACTCATTCATTCTGTCATAGGAAATCTCAGAATCATTGCCGAAATTATAATCCTTAGCATTAGAACAATTATCTGACAAAAGATATTCACCATCATTATCATCACTCTTTATAAAGCCCAACCTGAGCGCCACTTTTTCGGAAGCTGTAAAATTATCTTTACCTATTTCAACTTCGTTAATCGTTATTCTCTGTTCATCTCTCTTTAAAAACAAATGAGGAATAATGCTTTGCTTCAAGGCATTTGTCAAATGTCCCATTCCCCGATATTCCGGTAGTACAAACCAATGTAAATCTCTTACCATATCATATACAATGGCTACAAAAATGTTCTCTGCATTTTTTATCAGATAAAAATTGTCAGGTCCATCAGAAGAAGTTACACTATCTGTCAATTTGGGTATATCATCCCATATTTTGGCAAAATCCACATTTGAACTTAGAGGTCTACGATAAATTAGACTAGATATTTGGTTATTTTCATTTAATCCTTCAAGCAAAGATTGTAGTGATTCATTTGTCATTTTTTATTTATTGGTTTAGCTGAAAGACCTACCACTCTATTTCATATATTTTATCATCATCACTTAATTCCAGATCTTCTATCTTACAATTATACTTTTTCGCCTCCGACTGAAGAAAAATTAGTAGGTCATTATACTCTTCTGAAGAATATATAGAAACTCTCATTAGATCTGCTAATTTTCTATAAGAATTCTTGCCGCCGTTCATTTCAAAAAATGACGCATTAATATGTCTCATAAACAGATACAAATATTCATTCCCCGCATTTACAGCACCATTGAGATAAGGTAAGAGCTTTTTGGTGCCGACAGAATCATAATTTTCCATCGCCAATTCTATCCAGTATTCGAGATGTAGAAACATTGCAATGTCAGCTTTATTACTATCGACCATTCTCATATTGTATCTTAGTGCAATAATGGAAAAAACAATATGCGGCCAGGAAATTTTGAACCCGACATAAGGAATTTCTTCAATGGAATAATGACTATTGTCTTTTGTTAATCTGCTTCCGTAGGATGCTTTTCGTATTTCATACGAAAAACTGCTGATCAATTTGTTTTTGTCTTCGTAACCTTTGATATGATAAAAAGATTCGTCATTCCAGAATTTGGAAATAATTTCATAAAGGTATTCTAAATCATCACGGGTTCCCCATATTTCAACTCCTAATCCTTTTTTTGTCGGTACAGCATAGATCATTTCTGATGGTTTTGTTTTGAACAAATTTAATCAAGAAAATCTATCTTTAAAAGTTTATTATTAGGTTTACTGCTTAAATGTGAATCTGCAACTTTTTTTCAAAACCAGACCTAAAAACGCTCGGAATACCCTCCAAGTCGATTCAGGCGAAGTTTCTTTTAAAAAGCAACCTATAGAGTCGCCTATAATAAATAATCCCCGGGGCAGAGCCCCGAGGTATTCAATGGAATAGATTCTATTTTTAGTTTTATGAAAAACCATCCGTTTTTCAACCTTTTCCTCTTTTAACCCCGAGGCAAGCCTCGAGGTATTCTCTTCGAATAAAACCTTATCGTTAACAGTTTAGTATGATACTCACTGCACTTACTTAATTGGACTGCTTTGTGAATAAAAAAGAAGAGGAAGTAAGTGCTAAATACAACAAATGGGATAATGAATATCCCACGCAAAAAACTCGCAATCTGTTTGGTAAAATGTACGAGAGGGGTATTGTGTAGCTGTTCATTTTGACAAAGTGTTGCATCCGCTTTAAATCGCAAAAATGCTTTTCCGACCGCAGGGAGGAATCGCATTTTTGCCCGCCGATTCCGGCTTTTAGGCGACTTTTATCGGGTGGGTGCGGAAATCTTTCAGATTGTGAAAAAATCCCTTGTATTCGGTCATTCCCTTGCGAAACAAGTTCCACAACAAAGAACATCCCATTTGTGCCAATGATGAATTGATGAACAAATCTTGATGTTCCAATGCTTCTGCAAGTGAGCAACTTGGCGTGTTGTCTTCCTGTTCGGATTGCTTCAGCAATTCGCCCAATTCATCGGTAATAAATGGCAGACTTGCCACCGTTTCGTACTTTTCGGAATTGGGTTGCTTAATCTCTCCGATGGTAGAAAATATAACTTGTCCCGTATCTCGGCTGTTGCCAAAATCCAGCCAATATCTTGGCTCGTCTTGGTAGTGCCTGCGGTAGCTTGTTTCTTTAAGAATTTCAGCTACGTCAAACCTCGCCTGTACATTGTCCACACAAGTAATGGTAATTGTTGCCCTTGATTTTTCGGGCAGTCTGCCAAAATTGTCTTTTTCAAATTTTACCGTTTCGGCTTTCCAATTTGTACCTGCCCAGCGATTGCACCGATTGATTAAAGCAACGGATTTGTATAATCCTGTTTCACTTTCTGCAAAACGCTGTCTGCCTAAATTAGCACTCGTGATAACATCATCATCCCAAAGACGGACTTGCAACCCTGCGTGTCCCAATGCTATCAAACTCTCGTTTATCTCCATTAAGGCGGTCAATACTTTTGATCCTGTGCCACCTGCTCCGATAAGGTTTACCGAAATCGGGTTGGTAGGATTGAGTAAATAGTTGTCCGTAAAATGAACTGCTGTTTTTGTCGTATTCATCACAATAGATTTTTAAGGGTTTTATTATTCTTTTTCAATGCTTCTTTGGGAAAGGGTTTATCGGTATTGATAAGGTCTTTCCAAAGGTTCACAATGTTTTTTTTCGTCAAGTTTTCGCATAATGAATGGCTGAAATAGGAATTGAAAAAATAATGTTCCCAAGCTTGTATAAATTCCTCAACCGAAGCCGAATTTGTAATATCAATGCTCACCGTACCCATACATACATTGCCTTTTTCGTAGATATTGAAAAAAGGCGCATAATGCAATGGCGTTTTTTCCGTTGGTCTTCTGTCGCTTGCCAAAGCAAATACACTAAGACTGCTTTTGCTCGCTAACCACAGCATTGGCGGTACTTGTGCCATTCCATTAGGTATGCCCAAACTATCCACAAAATATAGTTTTCGTTGTTCTGTTTTGGTGTACCATAGCGCCGTACCTTTTTCAGCATTCGGATTGATATGCAGGATATTGGTCGGCAAGATTCCCTTTGGTTTTAAAAAGGCTTGGTTCTTTTCTTCATCGGTCTGTAAGGACTTGGCTAAAACGTTAGCTTCCTTTACGGTTAATGGATGGGCATTGATAGGTATTCCATTGCTGTCCATATCAAAATGCTCCACATACATATCGGTTTCAGATCCTTTGGTTTCATAGAAAACCAAAGCGGATTTTGGATAGTACAATGTGCCAAAATGGTCGGTTATATCTGTTGTATTTTTCATTTTTCTACCGTTTTGTATTCGTATAATAATCCACTCAAATCATTCAATAAGCCGAACAAACGGTTCTCAAAATCGAGGGTGACTGTTGGGATTTCGCTTCCGTCAAATCGTTTGGAAATAGTTGGTTCTTCCATTGCTCCATACTCGTTAAATTCATTGTTGATGGTATCTGAAAGGCTTTCGTACAACCAGCCTTTTGTATCTGCAATAAATGAAATGTACTTTTCCATTCCGATTACTTCATTTTCGTCATCATCATTACAAGGGTCTTGTTCTGGCAAAGGTGCGTTTCTGAAAATGGTTGCGTTCGGATATTCTGTAAGAAGTGCAAACGCATTGTGAGCAACTTGCCAGCATTCGCTATCGAACGCATCAGCAATTTTAAATCGGTTCAAACGCTGTTCAAATACCTTAAAATTGATACGGTTAAATAGCTTTTGTTCTATCTTATCGCCTGTATATTCGGCATTTCTTAACTCACATTTATACTTTTCAATATCGTCTGTTTGCTCGTCCTGCTCCACCCAATCTTTGTGCATTTCATATAACCAATACAAATAACTTTTTTCCTGTCTGTAATACGGAATTTGGGCAATGTGGTAGAGATAACTACACACCGATAGTAGGAGCTGTGCGGTCTTTTTACGCTTTAGGTCTTTAAGCATTTTAAAGAGTGGCACAATAGGAATATAGTACAAGGTTGTACCTGTGCTGTATCGTTCCTCGCTTGTGAAGTAGGTTTTCTTGCTATCCTGTATCAATGTAAAACCATTCCAATTGCTATTCTTTCGTTTTACTTTGGTTTCCATATCCCACATAGCCAAGGTTATATTGTAGGGAAAATCAAAATCTTTCGTCTGCATTGGCTCAATGCTGTAATGCGCGGCAAGTGTGGAAAGGGACTTGTAAAAATCCCTCTCCGTTTTCTGACAAGCCTGTACGGATTGTGCTGTTTTCAGTTTTGGCAGAAACGTACACTTTAGAATACCATTGGTAACATTGCTATCGGTACGGATTTCTGCTTGTCTTTCTGCACTTGGTTTGCATCTTTTGGTCTTTGCATCCAATTGGCGAACTCGCCCAACTGTCGGTGCAATTGCCGTTGCCGTTTCTGTTCTGGTATACTGATAACTCCCGATATAATTTGGCGTTGCATAATTCATCGCTTTATAATTTTGTTTTAACCTTTCGTACCCATTACGCTCTCAAATTTGTACTCTATTGCATCATCTTTTATTTGCGGTGCAGATACTTTTGCAGTTGTCAAAATCGGGTACATATTGGCGTAAAAATTCATTACCGATTCTACGTTCCATTTTGGTTCGGGGTCGTTCAGTCGGATTTCCTGTCCGTTGTCTTTAAGTATAAAAACTCGTTCTAATTGCGTTGCTAATAACATAGTTTAGAATTTTTGGGGGTTAGGATTCTGGGGTTAAGAAATGGCTTGATTTTCCGTAAAATTCTCAGTCGTGGTTTCTGTGAAAAGACTTGGTGCAAAATGTCTTTCGTACTCATCTTGCTTTTTACGGATAATATCTGCGTATTCGGGAAAATCCGAACCTTTCGGAAGCGCAGACCACGCATCCTTATACTTGCCTTCTTTCTCCAATTCTTTGGCTTTCTGTAAGGCTTCATTATACTTTTTGTCTTTGGTTGCTTTTTCTTTCTTCTCCTTATCGGTTTTTTCTTTTTCCATCGCTGATTTCCTCTTGGTTTCTTCGAGTTGCTTCATAAAAGATTCCATATCGACCATCAATGCGGAAGCAGTTTGTAATGGCATAGAAATACTTTCAAAAAAACCATTATCCAATTCTTCCGCTGTTCCCCTCAAATTAAGGGGCGGAATCGTTTTCCTTGCTTCGTCCCCGCACTGCTCATTATTGAGCAATACGGAAAGGACAAAGTTGCTTTCTGTGGTCGGTCGGAGCGTGATTTGCAAATCTCCTGTGAGATTGAGTTTGGCTATCTGTCTGAAAAAATTGGTCTGCATAATCTTGTTTTAGTTGGTGAGCTGTTTCAATGAAAATTCGGATGTCCAGAACTCATCGCCTAAGTTCTTTTCAAAGCAACTGTAAACAGCGTTGCCGTTACTGAATACCTGCATCTGATAACTCGACAGTTTAAAATCTATTCCCTTCAGCTCTCGTAATTCTTCCTCATTGGTTTCGATAAAAAGAACAGAATCGTCACAAAGCCATTCTCGGATCTCAAGATAACCTTCGTTGGAATAGCGGTAAAAATCGACTGCCTCGTCATTATAATTGAGCCATTTGAATGAATCGTCATTTTCAAATGCCTTTACACTGTTGAGCCTTTCCTTTTGTATTTCTTTCCACTCTACTGTTGTATTGATAATAGCAAAGTCACAAAGTTCGGATTCGTTAAAAGCCTTTATCAAAAGGTAATCGGTTGGAATGTTGGATATTTTCATTTTGTTGATATTTGATTGTTAATAATTAGAATGGCAGATCATCATCATTTTCTCCTTCTGTCACTTTGGCGTTCTGTGGTTTTGATTTGACTGTTTCAACAGTTTCCGTTTTTTGACCACCTCCGTGCAACTTGATGTTTGATGTATGGAAATTAAGACCTGATCTGATCTCTCCGTCTTTGCCGATCCACGCATTGCAACTCACTCTGCCTGTTAGCTCAACCAAAGTCCCTTTGGTAAGGATCTTTGCCACATTCTCACTGATCCAGTACGAGCAATTGTAATACGTTGTCTCTTCTCTGCGTTCACCCTGTTTAGTCTTGTAGCTATCATTGATGGCTACTGAGAAATTCACTACTTTTTTGTCATTTTTCAAAGTGTTGATTTCTGCGTTTTTAGTAATTCTGCCTACGATGTTCATAATTTTCGGTTTTAAATGTTAATAATTGACTTTTGTTAATTTTAAATTTTCAGATCTGATTGATTTGGTTCCGAGGACACTCGGCTTTTCTTTTCTTTTACTGAATTGGAAAAGCATTTTTTTCGTTTTTTGATTTATTGCTTTTCCGCTGATGTCAAAGACCGTCTGTGATGTGATTGATTCGTATAACTGAGGTTCCGGCTTTTTCTTTGCCGATGATCATAGGAAAGTATCAGGCACATAAAACCGCGAGCCTCCAACACTTTGGAGGAGAAGGCTCGAAATATTTTTGTCCGCAGGATTCAGGAGTGTCTGGAAAAATTATTGGAACGTGTGGAAAGAATTTTTATAGAAACCCAAAAATATTTTTTGGTGTGACTAATGCTGTCCTACATTTGCATTAGTAAAAAGCAAGACATCAATTGTACTTAATTACATAGATGGTCGATGATATTTCGGAATGTAAAATTCAATATCAGAAGCTGGCTTATTTCAATTTCAAAATATAAGCCTTCAAAATATGTAAACAAATTTGTTTATATTTGTATTATGAAATCACTGTTAAAATATAAAGGGATACACCCAGGAATCGTTCTTGAACGGGAGCTGGAGAAGCGTTCGCTCAAAAAGCGTCCTTTTGCTTTATCTATCGGTGAATCTGCTCAGGCCATTAATAATATCACCAATGGAAAAAGAAAGATTCCTGTTGCCCTTGCACTGAAGATCGAGAAAGAACTCCAGCTGGAAGAAGGGAGCATCGTTATCCTTCAAAGTTATTACGACATCAAGCTTGAAAAGGATAAAATGAAAGAAACTCCAAAACTTTCAATTCTTCGCAGGTCTTTGTTCTGGGATACCGATATCAACCGGATTGATTGGAACAGACAGCACAAGGCAGTTATAAAAAGGGTTTTTGAACGCGGTAATGATGATGAAAAAAATGAAACCATCCGTTTCTACGGAAAAAGAAAAGTTGAATCAGCATTAAAGTCAACCACTACGCAACCAATGAAGCTGCATAAAAAGTCATAATGAGCAATATGTATTACAATACCGTCAATGAATTACTGAAAAATAGCCTGCAGATTCTGATGGCTTCAGAAGTCTTTAAAGATTTCAGGCTTGTGGGAGGAACCTCTTTAAGCCTTCAGTTGGGTCATCGTATGTCTATAGACATAGACCTGTTCAGTGATGCAATTTATGGAAGTATTGATTTTAATGAACTGGACATTTTTCTCAGATCTGCTTTTACTTATGTAGACTCTTCCAATGATCTTGATCCGGCAATGGGAAAATCCTATCTCATAGGAACTGATAAAGATAATACCGTGAAACTTGATATTTATTACACAGATACGTTTATACGGCCAGTACTAACAGTTGAAGCAATAAGATTGGCAACAATTGAGGAGATCATTGCAATGAAAATAGATGTTGTTCAAAGAGGCGGTCGTAAAAAAGATTTTTGGGACTTGCACGAGTGCCTCCCGAATTATGGTATCGGCAAGATGCTGGAGCTTCACGAAGAGCGATATCCGTACGGTCACGACAGGGATTTGATCTTAAAGAATTTTATTGACTTCACATCTGCTGATGACGATTTCGACCCTATCTGTCTTCAGGGAAAGTATTGGGAGTTTATCAAAGAAGATATTGAAGAGGCAGTCAACAAGTATCAGAAGTCATAATTTTTCATTGAAATTACAGAACCAATCGTTCAGATCTTTGAAATCGATATACAATAAAGAACAGTCTTCCACATTTTCATAATCATTTTGAATCATTTTTTTGGTAGCTCTTCCATTAAGATCATTATCAAGGAAAAGAGAAATCTTATGATAATCCTTTAATTTTTGCTTCACTTTAAAAAGCATCGCCGTGGAATTCAGGATCAGATGATCCGGAATTGAATTTTCTTCTTTTTCTAACATTCTGTAGGTGAGATAATCAAAAAAACCTTCAAAAATGAGAACTTCATTATTTGTATGACACCCATTTTTTATCCAGGTCACATCCTTTTGGCCCAAACAGATCTTGGTATATTTATTTCTGATTTCATATCCTCCGGAATCATTCAGAAATCCTATTCCGAAGAACTTTCTACCGTCGAATCGATAAACGATCTCTTTCACCAAATGTCTTTGCTCAAAGACCTTACGGGATTTTAAGTATTCGACCAATGCTGGATGTCGGACATTTCCAACTTGGATAATTTCATAATTTTTACTGTAATCAATCTCTGCGACACTCTCCTTTTCTAAAACGGAAAGATCAAATTTATGAAGATATTTCAATGCTTCAGAAACAGAACATTTGTTGATCTGTTGGACGAGCGAGATCACATCATAACTCTTCCCTGTCCCAAAGTCAAACGCTTTATTTTTTACAAAATCAACCGATAAGCTGGGAATTTTCTCTTCTCTGTCCAAAGCAAAATAGAAAGCAGTTCTCCGATTTTCTTTTGCAGGCAAAAGATTGAATGATTCCAGAACCGTTCTGATGCTAACGCTCTCTTTTATTTTTTCGCAATTCATTTTTTTTCTTTTCAAAGCAAAATTTCTAAGCCCAGTTCCTTTTTAATAAAAAAAGACTTTTCATTTCTTTTCAGAGTACTTTTAACCAGCCGCTTTATCAGCTTCTCATAAATGGTTTGACGTCATTTTGGAACGAGTGGAATTCCGAATTACAGATCAGCGGAATTCCGAAAGATCAATGAGTGCAAATCCGAAAAACAACCTTTATAAGAATGAGCGCAATTCCGAGTTAAATTTTTGCTTTTCAATTGTTTATCCGGTTTATCCACAATGTCCTATACTTATTCACTCTCTAAACAATTTGAAATGAGCGCAATTCCGAAAACCAAACTCAAAAAATCCAAATTTTAAGACGATCTTAACTTCAGCGAGTGCAAATCCGACTATCGGATGAGTGCCATTCCGAAATACGGATGAGCGCAATTCCGAATTCATATAATAACAGGATATCCGTTCGGAAGCAATGTTCCCGTTCTGGTATTCCTGTATAGTCTGATGATGATCTCCTGAATCTCAATTAAAAATGCTTTCCCCTGAAATGAAGTTGACTTTATGCCCTTTGATCTGTTGTATCTGATGAATTCCCTGAAAGCTTTTTCGATCAGCTCACGGGTCTGCGCAATATTTTTGTACTGATAGGTAAACTGAACCATCTCATTTTCCTGAAGGCCATATCTTTTCCTGAAATATCTTAATCTTCTGGTGATTTCAGGTTGACCTGTATTTTTAACAGAAAGATCAATGTCTGTGCTGATTTTGGTATGATAAGGAAAGATGAAGATAGAATCTCCTTTGTACCTGTAATTAAATGACAAATTATTGTATTGGTGCAAGCTCAGCCTTGCCGGCTTCAGAAATTTGAAACAGAAATCATTGGCTGTCTTATAATTAAGTCCGAATTTTTTATTCAGCGTAGATAGCTTTACAGCAGTTCCATTAGCGGGCAGCTTTGATAGCCAGATGGCAAAAATGATATGTTTGTTGTTTCGGATATTATAAACCAGATTATAGAGCACATAATTGTACTCCGGAATAACCATCAGTTTCTTGAGCCAATAACTGCTTATTAAAAAGCTGGTATAACCCCTATGATCATAACTAGGCGTTGAGATAAGTCCGCCAAAAGTCTTGATTTCTTTTCCTTTAGAATTAACTGATCGGTACCAGCTCATCTTAAACTTTGCAAGAAATTCATAGGCATCAACAACCTGTTTGCTTGAACCGCTTGGAGAGATCTTGTTATTTCTGATCTTCATAGAAGCAAAGATGTTGTTATCCGTTTCAAATTCTTCATCAAATAATGAAAGCTGTTTCGGTCGGTCTTCAGGACGGAACTGCTCATTGCTTATGATGGAGATGATATTGAAGATCACCCTTAAAGCGTTGATCGGGATATCAGCGGCTTCGTGATCCTCAAAAATAAAATCATCTACAAAATGATTCCCCAACCTGATCCTCTCGGGATTGTTTTCGGTCTTGACTTCAAACTCTTTGCGGATCAGCCGCAGATCCTTTTCCTGAAACGCCATAAAATTTAAATTTTGAACTGCTTCCTTCTTAGTATTTAAGCCTATTGCTATTTACCAAAGTTGGACTTTGGCCTTTTAATATCCGGAATGGTTTGTAGTGATAGCTGATCATCGTGAGCAACAATTTTAAAAAAAGGCAGGGTACTTTTCAATGAAGATTTCCAATTGGTGATGAGCCTGTCAGAATTGTTTTTCCACCCGCTATCTTTCCAGCTCTGATATTTATCTTTGATCAGTTCATCTAATTCAGATTGATAAGCTGCTAATGTCCGAGCATACGCCAAGAACTCTTCTAACTCAGGAATCTTACTATTTTCATTTGCAGGTTGAATGGATGAAGCGTTGATTTTCTGATCTATATTGCTGGAAGGGATTTTAACTCCTGTATTTAGGAGATCCAGATTCAAATCATCTTTAAGTTCTTTAAAAGATGGTGTCATCTGAAGTTCAGAACTCTTCATTTCTTCGGGTGCTGAAGCTTCTAAAGGATGACTCAATATCAACCTGTAGGATCCCGAAACGCCATTTTTAGTCTGAAACCTGATCAATCCTAAATCACGGAGCTTTTCTTTTGTTGCCTTTACAGTTTGTCTGGTCAATCCAAGCTCTTTGCTCAAAACAACATCAGAGACTTTGAAATCATAGCCATCACTAGCCTTTGCTGTTTTTAGTAAGTACAGGTACATTGCAATAGCGGTCGAACCTGGCTTTACCTTTTCGTTAAATATCCAAAACCTTTCAATGAGTTCAAGGTAATACATTCACTATTTTTTACCGAAAAGCTGTAACGCCTTTTCTTTATCAATGATGATGATATTTCCGTTTTGGATGATGGCCTTATTCAATATTCCCGAAGACTTCACTTCCGAGGCTTTCGAAACAGAGCATCCCAGAATCTTTGCCAGACCTTTTAAGCCATATTCATATTTTTTCTCTGAATTGACTCTCTTTGAAATCTCTAAAAATTCCGCGACGGTCAACTGAGATATCGGGGTTTGAGGATCTATATTTTTCATTTGCCATTATTTTTCTGAATTGAATAAAAGAATTGTTAATTCTAAATTCATCCAATTATAATTCGATCCACAAAATTTCAAAAATGGCCAAAATATCTTTCGGTAGTTTTTCGGTACTACCGAAAGAATTTGTTGTAAGCAGTATGAATGAAGAGATTTTAAATCAAAGTCAGACCGTTATTTCATTCTATCCTGTTAAAACTTATAAAAAAAAATGTAAACCTGCTATAACCGACCGTCAATATCAATTATTGTCTCATAATTAAAGGAATTTCTTCTTTATTATTGTACTATTCCGCTTAACTTACTTTTTTTGAAATATCAATTGAATCTAAAATCATCCAACTGCAGGCTAAAATGCATCTATTAGACATAGTAACTGCGTAAATAACAAATTATCAGGAAACATTTCGGTAGTTTAACGGTACTACCGAAGAATATATAATCTGCAATAAACCAATAGTATTAGCTTACAACAATTTTTAAATATCAAGATCATTAAGGTATTGATCAAAATTATGCTGAAGCAATGATAAAAATTTAGTCCTCTCTGTTTTTCTAAAGCGTATTTCGCTAAGAGTCTTGTGGTAATTGCCCAGATTAATGTTGAGTGAATTCTCGGCCCATCGGAAAATTTCGGCTAAATCTGAATGACCTCCATTAAAGCATTTTGTTTGATGGAGAGCATATAGCAATTCAACAAGCGCAACTTTTGGCGCAGTCCACTCTAGATTCTTACTATTTTCAAAAGAATTTTCTTTTCTGTCTTTAGAATCAATTTTATCTGTCAGATACTGATCCAGAAGATCATTCGCCATAATTTGAGAGACAATATGGTCGTGGGATGTTGAAAATTCCTCATCATAGCTGTACAGTTCCGGACTCAGTTTTAACTTGAAGTCAAATTTAAAACGCACGAAATATTTTTTATCGAGATACGATGATTTACGACGGTAGTAGCTGATAAAGTCCCTTTGCTCATTATAGAAATATAAAAGATGAGCTCTCTCATTTTCATAGTATGATTTTAAAGCTTCCGGATCTGCATAAGGTTTTGAAGCCTCTATGGATAACACTTTGGAGTAATAGATATAGATCGATACAAATTTTGGTTTAGTATTCTTAAAGAAATAGATCTCTTCACTCCAGTCCGGAAACTTATACTGACGCAATATATCTTTCAATTGCCTTATCGACGAGTCAGTTTCCATCAGTATCTCTTCAGCCCGCATCACGATTTCATTATTACTCCTGTTGATCTGATCTACTGCCGTTGTAAGTTCTCTCCAAAGCTGATCCACTTTTTTCTTAAAATTTTGTCCGTTCATACGTTTTCAATTTATTGTTAACGTAAAAATCGGGTTAAAAAATAAAAAATCAGATCTTCTTCAGTTCCTCCTGTCGCTTTCTTATAAAATCATTCGGCTTGATCCCATTGATTTCCAGAAAATGTGCTGTAAAGAGCTGCCTGTTTGCCATCCCGCATTTCTCAGCAAGTGCCTCGATCTTGTAACTGAGGTATTTGTGATCCTCTAACAGTAAATTGGTAATATATCTTATCCTTAAAGCTTTAAGGTAGGTTGGAAATGTTACATCAAAGTGTACATTGAGTACATACGATAAATGAGTACGGTTGCTTCCTATCATCTTGGCAACAATCGGAAGCGTTAAATTAGGCTTTAAGAAATCTTTTTTATCCTCGAAAATCTTAAGGTCTGCCTTGATCTGATCGATAAGTTCTTGACTATACAAGCTGGTTTCACCTATGGCAACAGATGACAAAACGTCAAAGCTGGATATGTCTTTTTGGGCATTAAACTTTTCTAACAGTTCGTGATAACTGGCGGTCAGTTTCTGTTCTCTTTTTCTGAATCTCCAGATTAAAAAACTAATAATCGAAACTCCCGCACTGATGGAAAAGTACCAAGTGATCTGATGGTCTCTGACCAGCTTTCTTTTCTCATCCAGTAAAGTCTCCGTATCATACTCCCGGTAAATTTTTGAGGAGAGCATTGCAAAGTCCACATTAATAATAGAGTCCGCCTTTAAAAGCTGATTGGTGTAATAAAGCTGGTCTTTTGAGTTTTTTCTTTGTTTCGAATCGTTGATGAGGTATTCATAATTTGATCTGATCTCCGGCGTGACAAACCAAAATTTATTGACAAGGGAATCGACTTTTTTAAAATAGTTTAATGATTCATTTTTATGACCTTTTGCCCTGTATAGTTTTCCCATATAAAAATAGACGGTCGTCAATGATGCATAGTCCTGATTACGGATCAAGATATTGCGTGACAGTTTTAAGTGCTCCAATGCGCCGTCCGGATTTCCTTTTCGAAGTAGCTGAATTCCCTTTCCTTTCTGAAAATAACCCAGTTCCGCAGAAAGTCCGCTGACATTCTTAAGCCTGTCCAGGCCGATATTAATGAGAGAGTCTTCTTTATTATAGAATTTCAGATTTTTGTAACATGTACTCAACCGGTAAATACTGTTAAAATATCCGGATTCGTTATTCAGCCTGATATTCCGGTCATCACTCTCTTTTGCATTTTTTTCAAAGAATTCAGCTGCCTGCTCAAAATGGCCGGCTGCTTCCTTATAGTAACCCAGATAACTTTTAACCATTCCCAGATGATAAATAACTTTATTCTTCAAGTAATCATCCTCTGAATTTTTTGAATATTTGAATGCTTTCAGATATTCATCTAAGGCGGGCTTATACTGTCTGCGGTTGTAATAATAAATAATCCCCTTTCCCAGATATGCTCTGGAAATCTGATCGGGATCATTGGCTTTTAGAGCAGTAACAATAGTGCTGTCTGCATACGATAATTTCCGGGCAGATTCTTTGGAGTAATAGATGGCTTCTTCATAACCACGGATCAACTTTTTAAGGTTGTGGTCATTCTTTGCTTTCTCAACGTAAAGATTTACAAATACCATTGCCCTCTCATCATTTTCAGGGTATGCCTCAAACAACGCCGAGATTTCCTTATAAGATCTTTGCTGTTGTTCCTGACCGTATACAACAGATAAAAACAAATTAAAGATGAGCAGTAAAATCCTATTATGATAACGCATTATGATAAGATAAACTCAAATTTAGCGAAAAACTGATAATTAAACACGTGTTTTAACTTCACCATCAGCAATCTTGAATTAACGACTGATTTACAATATTTTAGATTTGAATTTAGAAGTAAAATGGATACATTTTTACATCGAAATGGATCCATTATTCCATCTATTCCTTTTTTCAAACCTCTAACTCTTCTAATTTCGACATCAGAATTCTAATCAAAACCGGCCGGGATCACTTTTTTAAAACCATTACAAATCATTACAAACTATTATGAAAAAGTATATCTCACTTTTATGTATTTCGGCTGTATTCGGTATACAGTCCTGTGAAAGAAACGAATCTGTCTCTAATGTTTCGGAACAGATCCAGGAAAGAAATGAAGTTCAAAACAACAAAGAATCTGCGAGGGTCCAGAACATCCTGAATGAAGAAGAAGGTTATGAAAATAAGGAAACGGGCGACGATGACGAACCGAAGAGGGATAAGCAGCACTGGAGGGTTGTCAGAGATACGATCTGGTAATTAGGATTTCTGTACAACGGATAAAATTTCCAAAATGGAAAACCAAAAAGTAATATTAAACACAGGAAAGAAATGTACTGTGAGCGGAGAATGGGAAATTGAAGGTCGCATCAGCACAGTTGTATATGTCTCAAAAGGCGAAGCAATGCCCGGATATTGTGGGAAGAACGTCAAATGGATTTTAGTCAGAAAAGGATAAATACGAAAGTTATGAAAACCATCAGAACAAGATTTGTAGAATTCACAAGCTATTTCTTTATACTGCTGTTTTGTTACGCCAGCATCAGTAAGATAATGGATTTTGAAAATTTTCAGATTCAAATCGCCCAATCTCCTCTCCTAAGTGCATTTTCTGATATTATCAGTTATGGAATTCTAGCTTTAGAGTTCGCTTTAAGTATACTTTTAATATTTGAGCATACGAGGAGAGCAGGATTATTAAGTTCTTTCGCTCTGATGATTGCATTCACTGTATATATTTATTTGATTTTAAACTACAGTGAATTTATCCCCTGTTCATGTGGTGGTATTTTGGAAAAAATGGACTGGCGAACGCATTTAATTTTTAATATCATCACTGTATTTCTTGCCGCAATCGCTGTAATTTTACAAGAAACAGGTAATAGAAAACAAATAATAAGATCTGTTTATGAATTAACTGGCATAGCTTTTTTTAGCATTACTGTAATAATCTTCCTATATCAAAAGTCGGAATTTATGATCAAGAGTGAAAATAATTTCATCAGAAGATTTTTGCAGCATCCTATTAAGGAAGACGCCAGGATTAATTTAGGATACAATTCTTATTACTTTGCCGGAGTGTCAAAAGATTCTATTTATTTAGGAAACTACACCACTCCTTTTACCTTAACATCACTGAGTATTGATTTTATAAAGTCAAAGGAAATGAGGGTGATTCCTGACTCTTACAAATTTCAGTTTAAGCGAGCTCAGTTTCAGGTTAATGCTTCCGATTATTATTTATTTGATGGAACTGTTCCTATTATCTATCATGGGATCATCGGTAGTAAGAAAGTCCAAACTTTGAGTTATGGTCAGGCGTATTTCAGCCAGTTGATCAATAAAGATCAAAATACGTTTGCCATAAGTACATTCTATGAACCTAAGAAAATTCAGGCGTTAGGATTGTTATTTCCGAAGGGGAGCAAAAATCTGTTAATTAAAACCGAGCTTCTTAAAAAGCAAAACGATCCTGTTTTTGATACCGATGGCCAGCTGCATTATGACTATGACAACCATCAGTTTGTTTACATGCACTATTACAAAAATCAATTTATCGTAATGGATGAAAACTTGAATCTCAAAGCAACATTCAAAACTATTGATACTGTTGCTCAGCCAAAGATTACTATTTCAGAACTATCCGATGGGAAGAGAAAAATGAGTCAACCTCCTTTAGTTGTAAACAAGAAATCAACAGTAAAGTATGGTTTAGTATTTAACGAATCTAATCTGATAGGTCGTCATGAGAACAAAGAAAGTTGGAACAATTCAGCTGTTATCGACGTTTATTCAACATTTGAACAAAAGTATATTGGCAGCTTCTATCTTCCAAAGCCAAAAGAAATTAAAAAAATTCAGTTTATGATAACTGATCAGTACCTAGTAGTATTGATAGGTAATGAAATTGTGAGGTATCGTTTTGCGCAGAACTTATCTCAATATTTCATCAAAGGGAAAGCCGAAAACCTTGACAAAGAGTAGGCACCAATAACAAATTCAGTATCATGAAAAAAATGAGAAAAATCGCATTGCCTGTTGCAGTCCTTTTATTAGGAGCCGGAAGTGCGTATGCTACAACAGCATTTAAATCACAAGCAGTAGAACAGCAAGGTTACTTTTACGATGACTTGGCACCTGCAGAAAAATGTATTCTTACAGAGAAACGATGTACAACAGAAGTAGGACCAGTCTGTAACTGGAATGATGGTTCGGCTGATCATGAACTTTTCCAGATCAGTACAGGTACTTCATGTGTAAATCAAATGTTTGAAATCCAGTAATTCACATTAATTATCAAAAGTGAAGGATGCTAAAAAGCATCCTTCATTTGTTTTTTGATCCAGGGAATATCTTTCTTTTTCATTAGAAAATAATCGTACCATTCCAGAATTTTTAAGGACAGATCTTTTTGTGCAGCATCTTTTCCCAGAGAATGACCTTCATTTCTATAGTTAAGCAGTACCACCGGTTTTTGATATTTTCGGAGTACATTAAATAATGATTTGCTTTCTTCCGGGTCTACGTTCTTATCAGATGTACCTGCCCACAACAACATGGGGGCTTTTATATTGTGTGCAGAATAGATTGGATTATTGTCAATATATTTTTGTTTATTGTTAACAAAACTTCCTTTCATTCTGAACTGACCTTCTTCATACCGCCAATAATCAGGCCCGTCAAAATTGTAATTATAGGCGTAAGAAGTATGAATAATGTCAGAAATTGAATTGCCGGAGATAAAAGCTGAAAAACGATCGCTGTGACTCGCAATAAAGTTGGTTTCATAACCACCAAAAGATTGGCCCATTAGCCCAACTTTGTCTATATCAGCATAAGTTATTTTTTTAATTTCGTTCAACAGATTATTAATGCAAAGCAGCGCTGATCTACCCGGCCCCTCTTCGCCATAGGTTATATCCGGGAATACGACTAAATAGCCTGACTCTAAAAGCAATCTTGCATTAATACCTCGACTGTTTTTAAAAGTCGGAAGCAAAAACTTGTTCATAAATCTCTGTTGCTGCTCATAGATGGACAAAACAACAGGATATGTTTTCCGAGCATCAAAATTCGCAGGAAGGTAAAGGCTCGCTTCCAGTTTTTCTCCTGCAGGTCCCTTATATTCTACCTGTATTTTCTTGATCTGTTTTGAAGCCGTATCAGAAATATTTGAATTAAAGATAGGGAAAGCTTTAGCTGATTTATTTTTAGTCATGATCGTAAAAGCTTTATTATAATTATCCTCAATCCAAAAAAACTGCTCTTTACTATTTCCACTGAAATACTGAATTCGGTCTGAAGTGTCTTCAATGACCGATTCAATCCTTTTATTTTTCCAGACCAAGTATGAGGAGGTGCGCAGTTCTTTATTTTTGGCAATCAATACTAATGTTTCATCATCATTTAAGTATTCTGATAATCTGTAAGTACCAATACCGGTATATATTTGATTTGGCTTATACAGCTCGATCTCATCAGTTTGTAAACTCATCAGTCTTTTCTTTTTAAGACTTTTGATCTCCTGCTGCCACAATTCATTTCCAGAGATCCACAGAATTTTGTCGCTTCCTAAAAAATAGGGCATTGATTCTTGACTCCAGCCCAATGGTTTGTAACTTCCACTGCCAACATCAAACATGATCCAACCCTTATCCTTTACACTACTGATCAATAATAACTTACCTGCAGGATCAATATTGATATGACCATCGTCTAATGGCAATAATACATCCTTTTGGGTCTTTGAATTCCATAAGTATATTTCTTTATTATTGGGTAGAAAGTGGCGATCATGTATATCTACCAGATTTTTATCGATCTTCATTTTCACAAACATATTACTTTTTCCAATTGCTGTAAAACCGGTAAAATTATTGTCCAACATAAAAAATCTATTCTCCTTCGGATACCATAGAATATCGTGTTTTTCAAGTTGTTCTTTGGTGTAATTGCTCAGATCCTGCTCATTTCCATACCAAATATCAACAATGCTATTATTTTTAGATTTCACTTTCTGTATTCTCAGGTAAATGGCATCTTTATCGGACGATGGATAGACTTCCGTATAGGTAAATCCTTGCATAGACTGATCACTAAGCTCAATTGGAAAAACCCCTTCCTTAATATAAAAAAACCGAAGTCCCGAGTTTGATCGGGCGGAAACGACAAAGCCTCCCAAACCCGATTTTGATTCACCCATTGTGAAAACCTCATTCTGTGTTGACCACAATTCTACTCTTTTTTTTCCATTGTCTTTTAGTTGATAAATCCGGGATAACTTCTCTTTTTTCTCATCTTTTGACAGAACAATAATATCTTCCTTACCGATATCCCATCGATTGACATTTTCAACGGTTTGAACAATTTTCAAGCTATGGTCATAAATCTCAAGCCTGTTGTTTTGAACACTATTAAAATGAACCAGCAGCAGATTATTTCTTTTAGCGAAATCTATCTTATTGACATCACGTATTTCTTTGACTGTTCCAGATTCCAGACTGATCAAATTCATAACATGACCTGAGAGCACCACAATCGTATGATTATTTACAAAATAATATTTTGAAACTTTCTCCCGCATTATCTTTTTGAATGGAGATTTTGTTTCGACAATGGTCAATGTGGATGACCGGCTTTCATAATTTGTGACATATGCTGCCCATCTGCCATCCGGTGAAGGATTGATGGAGATTACTTCTTCTGCCGATTCACTCAGCTTCGTCAGATGCTCCATATTGTGTTGGGCTTTGATCCGGGGCATACTATTAATGATCAGCATTAAAATCAGTATACATAGTATGGTCTGTATTCTTTCCATAGTTTAGAATGTTGATCTTAGTAACCTGTATTTTGCGGATTGAGATTGGGATTGACGAGCAGTTCTTTTTGAGGGAGCGGCCATTTTGCGTGACTGCTTTTCCAATTAGGTTTTACACTATTGAGCTGATCCAGCATTCCCCATCTTTTCAGATCAAAAAAACGAATCCCCTGTTCTGTAAAAAACTCTCTTCTTTTTTCCTTTCTCAATTCTGTCATTGCATCTGTAACGCTTAATGTTGAGGCTAAAGCAGCTAATCCTGCTCTCTGTCTCGACCTATTGATCATAGGTATTGCTTCAGATATTTTATTCTGTTGTAAGAAGTTTTCTGCCTGCATCAGATAGATTTCATCAAGACGATAGATCACTGAGTACTCTGTCGGGTTATTCACAGCAAGGTTTTTATATTTGGCAGGCTTATAATTGACCTGCGCACCAAATGGGACTGCTGTAAAATAATGCTGACGCCGAAGGTCTGCTGCTGAAAAAGAATTAACGAGATCCTGATTCATGGCAAAAGACATTGGTGCTGCCGTAAAGTTGTACAAGGAAGCTTCTTTTGTGGCATCGTTGGTATTCTTTGGCTTCAACTGCCAGATAATATGGGTTCCGCTTTTCTGAAAAACCTTTGAAATATCATTTTGATAGGAGAATAAGGATGACTGCATGATTACCGAACATATGACTTCTGCTTCATTCCATTTTTTAAGAAGCATTTTCATCTTTGCAAGAGCGACATATCCTGCATATTTATTGGGATAAATACGCTCCGTGTTACGATAGACAGCCGGGAGAAGAATGACTGATTCAGAAAGGTCGGTTTCAACTTTAATAAGGAACTCGCCTTCAGGCATTCTTTTCAGGGTACTGTTGATGAGGTAATCGGTAGTGTCTGTATAAGGAACTTCCCCAAAGATCTGAAAGAGGTCCATATAAAGCATTGACCTTACCAGCAATGCCTCGCCTCTCACTCTGTCCTTCACGGCCTGAGATAAAGATTTGGATTTACCTACCCCTTCAATAATACTGTTTGCAGAATAGATCAACTGATAGGCGTTTGTCCAGAACGCGGTTACGGCAGTATTGGTCGGTAGCTGCTGATTAAGGTACAGATCCAGGACTCCATTAGAGGCGCTGGTGTAAAAACACGTCAGATCATCGGTATAGGTTCCCAGTAATGCTCCCTTTCCATTAATACCTCCCGAATACATTGAAGCTTCCCACATTCCCGAGTAAAGTCCTGCCAAAGCAGCTTCCGCAGTCTGCTCATCTTCAAAAACAAGATCTGAGGCGATCTGATTGTTCGGGAAATCGGTCTCTATCAACTTTTCGCAGGAAACCGCTGACCCTAAGATGATGGTCAGTATAACTGCCGTAATGATATATTGTATTTTAAAGTTCATTTTCATTATTTTAAATTGATGTTTTTAGAATGTCATTTGAAAGCCAACTGAGTAGGTTTTCAGCGGGGGCAAAAAACCGGTCAGTATAAACTCAGGATCAAGACCAAAATATTTAGTGATGGTCAGGAGATTTTGACCCTGTACATAGATCATTGCCTCTTTAATGCCCAATTGATTAATAGGAATGCTGTAATTAAGCTGAACATTTTTCAACCTGATATAAGAAGCATCCCCTATGGCAGCTGTTGAGTTCTGAAAGAACGAGTGTGCTGAATTCTTTGCTGCAACGGTTCCTGAGCTGTAAGGCATATAGGTGCCGGATGGATTGGTTGCCGACCAGACATCAAGGACCTCTATCGGCTGATTATTCATTGACCCCGGGATGATCATCTGTCGGTTGTAGTTCCAGTTCCTCTGTTTCACGAACTGCCATAGGAATGAGGCAGACCACTGCCCATACCTGAAATTATTTGACCATCCTCCAAAGAAACGTACCCCCAATCTTTCGATCACTTTATTGTCATCCGGAGACGTAATCTTGCCGTCACCATTGTAATCAGTAAACTGATACAATCCGGTTGCCGGATTGATACCTTCATACTGATACACTTTCACCAGTGTGGTCGGATACCCTATGACGTACTGATTTGTATAGGTAGACCCTTCAAGATTGGGAAATTCCAGAAGTTTACTTTCAGGAATTGACAGATTTAAGGAGGTGTCGTATTTAAATTCAGACTTTCTGAAAACCTGAAATGACGTTTCAAATTCCCACCCTGAATTCTGCACTTTCGCCGGAAGGTTGGATTGGATGGTTGAAAAACCTGTCGTTGCAGGTAGCGGGATTCCCACCAGCTGATTCGATGAGGTGTTTTCATAATAGGTAGCAGACATATTCCATCTGTTCTTAAAAAATGAAAATTCAGCGGCCACCTCTTTTTTCAAGGTCTTCTCCCAGCTGAAGTTCGGATTGTACAATCTTGATGGATTAAGGGCAGTGATGTTATTGTAAATATTTGACGATACGGTGTAGGTATCCAAATACTGATAATCACCGATCCGGTCATTACCCGACGTTCCGAAACTGCCTCTCAGCTTCGCAAAGCTCAGCCAGGAAATATTTTTCATCCAGTCCTCCTCTGAAACCAGCCAGGCTGCTCCTACGGCACCGAAGTTTCCGAAACGGTTGTTGGGACCAAATCGGCTTGATCCGTCTCTTCTTCCGGTAACATTAAGGATGTACCTTTTCAGGTATTTGTAATTGAACCTTGCAAAAACTGCCGTATAATTGTACTGATTGATAATCTGGTCGTTGATAATCTTCGTTTTTGCCGCGGCAATGTTCTGAATGAGCGCATTGCTTTCAAAGCCTATTCCCTGCATGGATGACTGATTGGTTTCAGACTTCTGTAAGGTGGCACCGATCAGCATATCGATACTGTGGTTATTCCAGCTGTAGTCCCCTGTGATCTGCGGTTCCAGAATGTAAGAAAAATTTGAACTGTTATTCTTAGAAGACGTGGAATTAGCACTCGTCAGATTTGCCGCAGGATTGGATACTGTGTGCGGACGAAGTGAGAACTCTTCAAAATTCTGATAGGTAATTCCACCATTGAATTTCAAGGATACAAATGGAAAAAGCTTATAGGAAATCTGCGTTCCCGTATTGATAAAACTCGTTGAGTTAAGGTATTCACTTTTAAAAGCACCCAATGGATTGGTAAAAGTACTGTTCTCCCAATTCAAAGATCCATCTGCATTATACAGTGAAGGTGCGTTTGGACTTAATGTGATACTTCTGTTGGTCACTTCACTGTTCAGGACGTTATTATTCTGAAACGAAAGCGAATTCGTCAGATTGACCTCCACTCTACGGTCAGGCGTTCGATAACTGAAGTTTCCGGTCAGGTTATTGGACTTGTACTGAAAGCCTGCCGGCAATACCGTTCCCTGCTCTGTATGACCATAACTGATCAGATACGATGAATTCTCCGAGCCACCACTGAAAGAAAGCTGCACTACAGAAGATTCTGAGGTATTACCAATCAATTCCTTCTGCCAATTCGTCTCCCGTTCCTGACTCCAAGTATTCAGATCATAAGCGTTGGAGGGAATTGTGGCAATGCCATCATTCTGATATGCAGTACGTCTCATATTCAGATAGTCAGCGGTACCCATCACCTTCAGACGATTGGTAACTGAACTAAGAGAATAAGACGTGTTCAATTTCAGGTCAGTCCTGCCCTTTCTGCCTTTCTTAGTGGTCACAATAATGACTCCATTCGCACCCCTGGAACCGTAAATCGCCGTAGCATCAGCATCTTTCAATACCTCAAAGCTTTCAATATCATTGGGATTGATTGCATTCAGAGGATTGATTGAGGCATAAGGAAGGATTGCTGCACTGTAAATGGAAGGCGTTTCTGAAATAACAGGAACACCATCAATAATATACAGAGGCTCATTCCCATCACGACGGATACTGTTCTTCCCTCTGATCTGAATATCAAAACCCCCTCCCGGTGTTCCAGAGTTCTGGGTAATCGAAACCCCGCTCATTCTCCCCTGTGCTGAAGCAAGAACGTTTGTGACGGGCTGGTTCTCAATATCCTTTGCTGACACCCGGGAAATACTTCCCGTTCTCTCCTTATCCCGAACCTTATAATACCCTGCATTAAGAACGACCTCCTCTATTGCTTTCTCATTCTCATTCTTTCTCTCATTCTCACTCCCAATTCCTTTATCATTGTCTTTCTCATCACCCAATGATACATCGACAGCTACTCTATCTCCTAAAGAAACTTTTCGCTCAGGATAATCAGGATGCTTAAAGATAAGGACAGGATTCTCTCCTGATACCTGAACCCTATAAATACCTGAACTATTACTAGTAGCAACCGCATCACTACCCTCCTGAAATATACTTACCCCTGAAATGGGTTTATTATTAGTATTATCTGTAACAGTGCCTGTGATCACACGCATCTGCCCTATTGCTACGCCGGAGGCGAGCAAGGTGAAGCCAAAAGCCAATTGAATATGACTCAGGCTACAAAAGTTTTTTTTCATACTTTTGAATAGATTTAATTCGTTAAATTTTAGGCTCTCTTCTGCACTGCGTAAATTCCACAATACTTATAGTGCTAAGAGGGCTTTCTTGTTTCTATGGCTAGTTCTTCTATTTTATACTCTCTTTTTCTTAAAAATTCAGTTTTATTTTTAGCATAGACATAGTTTACCGCGATGATGCTCGGGAGGAAGTCTCATTAAAGACATAGCAAAAACCTCCTGCCCCAGCACATCTTAAAAAATTAATATGAATGAAATTTGTGTCCCTTGTAAGCTTTAAAAGCCGCAATGAGTTGTACACCCCATTGTATCGTGCAGTCTGTTATTATACTTTTAGAAAGCAGCTTAGGGTGTAGAGAGAATATCGGACAACATTGTAAATAAAACGGCGTGGAACTCTACAATATCCGCCCAGAGGTACTGCCATACCCATAACAACAGATAGAGAGAGCCCACGCCTAGGTCGTGAGCTTTCTGCTTATCCTCTCGTTGTTATTTGAAAATTGGCAGTTTTCTTAGGCGAGATTCTAAGCGAATAGCTTCTAATATTTTTGAAGGTTCGCAAAATTACAATTAAGTAACTTGTTTTACAAAGATAAGAAAAAACATTTCGGTATACAAAACTATACCAAAATATTTTTCATTATGTGCTTAATTGCATCTATGATTAAGGAAAGTGAAAAAATTATAATTTTAAAGACAGCGATTACTTTGCGTAAAATGCTCAGTAAGAATAAGAGTTATTCATCGAAAACTGATGGTAATTCTGATGTAGTTAATAGTTATGATAAAATAGCTGCAAACTCTAATTCAGAACTGACAAAGGCCACAGTAAATAGTGCCTTTAGCGGAAAGAAAAGGTCAACAATGGCAACTATTGTTCTTATAATTGAATCAATGGGTTACTTAATGAGAGACTTTGCTGAAATCTATGATAAACTTTCAGAAAAAGATGTTGTTAAATTCAGAGAAGAAGTGATGAAGAAATAATAAGATTGATTGTCAGCTAATCTCATTCATCGAAATAGTAACTGGTATACGTACAGCCTAAAGAGCTATTTGATATAATTTTTTATTTTAAAGAATAATATTCGGAATGTACGTCTTCAAACCAACTTAGACATTTTAGTTTAAATCCTTAAGGAGGATTTTCGGTTTATAAACTTACTAATTTTTGTTGATTATATATTTGTCTTCTTTTTCGGATGGATTCCGCTTTTGTTTGCTTTCTTTTTTCCAAAATCTGTTCTGATCTTCCGAAGTATACATCCCTTGGAGTTAGGTTATTTATCGACTCGTGATAGCGCTTGTTATTGTAGTTTTCTACAAATTTTTCCAGTGCCTGGATGAGTTCTTCGGGATGATAAAAATGATTTAGTTTCACTACGTTTTTCATCGTTCTGTGATAACGTTCAATCTTACCTTGGGTCTGCGGATGCATTGGTTTTCCGTGAACCTGTTTCATTCTTAAATCGTCTTTCAGATAGCTTTTCAACTCATTGGAGACGTAGCAGGAACCGTTATCTGAGAGCAGTTTCGGTTTAGCTTTGGTCTTTAATTTCGCTTTTTTAATGGCCGTGTCCACCGTTCGTTTCACATCTTCGGCCTTCATCGAGTCGCACAGCTCCCAGTGAATGATGTAGCGGCTATAGTCGTCCAAAATCGTGCTCAAATAGTACCATCCCCAGCCAATGATCTTGAAATAGGTAAAATCTGTCTGCCACATTTGATGCACAAATTCCGTTTTATCTTTGAACTCATTTGCTGCTGAAAGAAGAAAATGATTCGGTGCCGGGATTAAGTCTCTTTGCTTCAAAATACGGTAAACACTGGATTCTGAAATAAAAACACCTTGCTCATCGGTAATTTTGTAGGCCAGTTCCCTTGCAGACAATTCGGTGTGTTCCAAAGCGATCTCTACCACCAGATCTTTCTGTCTTTCAGGAATGCTGTTCCATTGTCTATGGTTTGTTCTTTTCGTAGTTTCCAAGCCATCATAGCCGTATTCGAGGTAGCTTTTATACCATTTGTAAAAACTACTTCTGGCGATTCCAAAACTTTCCAAGGTTCGCTTCACACCGATTTCACTCCTGGTCACCGTTTGAATGATCTCGTATTTCTCGGCTGCTGATAATCTCATATATTTCCTGTATTTATCGATTAATCCAGCCTGTCTAAACTTTTTTTTACAATATCATAGCGAACGACCAGATCAGCTACGATCTCTTTCAAACGTGCGTTTTCCTTCTTCAGATCTGATACTTCATCACTCGTAGCCTCGCGAGCAATATCTCCATTGAGACGCTTCTTTCCTGCTTCCATAAACTCCTTGTTCCAGGCATAAAACTGCGACTGTGCAATATTATGGTTCCTGCAAAGTTCGGCTACGGAAGTCTCAGCTCGAAGACCTTCCATCACGATTAAAATCTTTTGCTCTGCAGTGAATATTCTGCGGGTGTTCTGCCGAATATCTTTTACGAATTTCTCGGTCGGTTTCTTTTTCGGTGTTGCCATAATTAAAATTACTCTTTTTATGAAAACACTCCTTAACTCTTTAATATCTAATGTCTACTTTTTGCTGACGATTTACAATCCCTAGACTTTCTGCAAAGCTCTGCTGGGATAAATTTTTCTTATGCCTTAGAAGCCTGATGTTTTCTGAAAATATTGACATTGATACAATTTGTATCTGCAAATATAATAAAAAAGATACATAATGTATCTAATTTTGTCAAATGGAAAGAGCAATTGCACATATGGATCTGGACACCTTTTTTGTCTCCTGTGAACGGCTGAAAAACTCCGAATTGGAGAAACAGCCTATAATTATTGGAGGTGGAGACCGGGGCGTGGTGGCATCATGCTCCTATGAAGCAAGGTATTTCGGGGTTCGTTCGGCAATGCCAATTAAGATGGCATTACGGTTATGTCCTGAAGCAAAAGTGATCCGTGGCGATATGGAACATTACTCCAATATGTCCCATCTGGTGACCGAGGTCATTCAGGAAAAAGTTCCGGTGTTGGAAAAAGCAAGCATTGATGAATTTTATCTGGATCTTTCAGGAATGGATAAATTCTTTGGCTGTTACCAATGGACCAATGAAGTTGCCGATGCCGTGATGAAAAACACAGGCTTACCGATCAGTTTTGCTTTATCTACAAACAAAACAGTTTCCAAGATAGGAACCGGTGAATCCAAACCCACCGGAAGATTTGAAGTGAAAGAACAGAATATCCAGCATTTCCTAAATCCTTTATCGATAAAAAAGATACCGATGGTCGGACCTGAAACATTCAACCTGTTTTCACGATTGGGTGTCAAGACCATAAAGACCCTTTCTGAAATGCCGATTGACGTACTACGAGAACTGGTCGGAAAGAATGGAACGGTACTTTGGAAGAAAGCCCACGGCATTGATGAGACACCCGTAATCCCCTACTCTGAAAGAAAGTCAATCTCCACGGAGGATACATTTACTCAGGACACCATCGATATACTGAAGATCAGAAGCATTCTATCGGGTATGGTGGAAAAACTGGCTTATCAGCTGAGACAGGAAAAGTGGCTGACCTCAACTGTTTCCGTGAAGATCAGATATTCCAATTTCGATACTGAGATCAAGCAATGCAGAATTCCTTACACCTCAGCTGACCATACTTTGCTCAAGTATGTTTTGGAACTTTTCAAAAAAGTCTACACCAGAAGAATGAGGATCCGATTGATCGGTGTCAGATTTACCGGGTTGGTACACGGGCTTCATCAGATGGATCTTTTCGAAGACACTGAAGAAATGATCTCCCTGTATCAGACAATGGATCATATTAAAAACCGATTTGGAAGCTCAAGTGTAGGAAGGGCATCGGGGTTTTTAAAATAAATTTTCATCTATGTTTCTTAATTGCCATACTTATCACAGTTTACGTTATGGAACCATCTCTGTTGAAGACCTTGTTCAGCTGGCTGTTGACTATCAACTAAAAGTGTTGGCATTGACGGATATCAATACCGTGACCGGTATCTATCAGTTTTATAAGCTTTGTCAGGAAAAAGGAATCAAACCGATTGTCGGGATGGATATCAGGGTTGAAAATGAACAATACTACATCTGTCTTGCCAAAAACCCAAAAGGCATCGCAGAGGTCAACAGGCTTTTAACCAATTATAATTGTGGAGGAATCGAGATCGCTAAAGCTAATCCAGAACTGAAAGATAGTTTTGTAATCTATCCCTTAACAAATATTCCTGAAAAACTGCTTGAATATGAATTTATCGGGATCAGGCAGGATGAGCTCAATCGTTTGTTCGATCCTGAATTGAAAGCTTTGACCCATAAAATGATCATCCTGCATCCGGTAACCTTCAAGACGGATGAAGAATATGAACTGCATAAGGTTCTGAGGGCAATAGCAGGAAACACCTTATTTACTAAACTCACAGAGGATGATTTTTGTAAAAGCAATGAGACCTTTATCGGTAAAAGAGTACTGTTAGAAAAGTATTCCCAATATCCGGAGATCATTGAAAACACCAGATACATCGTCGATCAGTGCAGTTTTGACTTTGACTTTAAAACACCCAAAAACAAAAAGTATTATACCGAAAATAAGGAAAATGATTTTAAATTATTGAAAAAACTGGCTTATGAGGGCTTAGAAAAAAGATATCCTGATGATAACATACAGGCAAAGGCAAGGGTGGATAAAGAACTGGCAGTGATCGATCAACTTAATTTTTGTGGCTATTTTTTGATCACTTGGGATATTGTCCAGTACAGCAATCGGATGGACTTTATGCATGTTGGTCGTGGCAGCGGTGCCAATTCCATTGTGAGCTATTGTATCGGGATCACGGACATATGCCCTTTGGAACTGGACCTTTATTTTGAAAGGTTTTTAAACCTCAACAGGAAGACACCACCAGATTTTGACTTGGATTGGAGTTGGAAGAACAGGGATACCATACTGGAATATATCTTTGATAAATATGGAAAAGACCATGTGGCCTTTTGCGGGACCAATGTGGAGTTTAAAAGCAGGTCGAGATTCAGAGAATTGGGGAAAGTATTCGGGCTGCCCAAAGAAGAACTGGATTTACTTTCCAAAAAACCAAAAGACCAGCACGATCAGAATTCCATCGTTCAGGAAATTTATAAATATGAAAAATTACTGATAGGCTTTCCCAATCAGAGAAGCATGCATTCCTGCGGCATCCTGATCTCTGAAGAACCGATCACGAATTACTCCGCTTTGGAATTTCCTCCAAAAGAATTCCCTATCGTGCAGTTCGATATGCATACGGCTGAAGATATCGGACTTGAAAAGTTTGACATTCTATCTCAAAGAGGTTTGGGAACCATTAAAGATACCGTCAAACTGATCGAAGAAAAAAGAGGGATTATTGTTGACATTGAAGATACAAGGATTTCCAAAGGTGAGACCAGGTGCAATGAATTCCTGAGTATTGGAAAGACCATCGGTTGCTTTTACATAGAATCCCCGGCGATGCGCGGTTTACTGAGAAGACTGAAATGTGATAATTATAAAGTATTGGTTGCGGCTTCTTCCATCATCCGCCCCGGTGTAGCACAGAGCGGAATGATGCGGGAATATATATTCCGGCATAATCATCCCGATCAGTTCGAATATTTTCACGAGGTCTTTGAAAAGGAGCTCGGTGAGACCTATGGAATCATGGTTTATCAGGAAGATGTGATCAAAATAGCTTTGCATTTCGGCGGCGTTTCGGCGGAAAACGGTGATGTGTTAAGAAGAGCAATGAGTGGTAAAGGCCGTTCATTATCAGCATTACAGAAATTGAAAAATGATTTTTTTCAATCCTGCAGGAAAAAAGGACATCCTGAACAATTATCTCAGGAAGTTTACCGGCAGATTGAATCCTTTGCAGGATACTCTTTCTGCAAGGCACACTCTGCTTCCTATGCGGTGGAAAGTTATCAGAGCCTTTATCTGAAAGCCTACTACCCTATTGAATTTATGGTTTCTGCCATCAACAACGGCGGTGGATTTTATAGGACGGAAGTTTATGTGCACGAAGCTAAAATGGCAGGAGCGACCATTCATAATCCTTGTGTCAACCTCAGTGAATTTCAGACGACGGTCTATGGTACTGATGTGTACATGGGATTTTTGCACATTGAAAAGCTTGAAGCTGCGGTCAAGCAATTTATTGCTGAAGAACGAAAAAACAATGGAGAGTACAAGTCGCTTGAGGATTTTGTTAAACGAATATCTATTGGTATTGAATCATTACAGACACTCATTTTTATCGGAGCCTTCAGGTTTACAGGTAAACAAAAACACGAACTGCTGATCGAAGCCAGATTCTTATTATCAAAAGGGCAATACAGAACAAAGATCATTTCTTTATTTGACGAGCCTCAAAAGAACTATCACTTACCAGTTATTCAGAGGGACAGATTTGAAGACGCTTTCGATGAAATTGAAATCTTAGGTTTTTCTGTTTCCTTCTCTATATTTGACCTGCTTAAAACAAAATACAGAGGTCACGTTTTGGTAAAGGATCTTCTTAAATATCATAAGAAGCAGGTCAAGATGCTGGCTTATTTGATCTCAAGAAAACACGTTCCCATCAAAAAGAAAAATCATCCCGGAAAGAAAGATGATATGTATTTCGGGACGTGGATTGATGCCGAAGGACAGTATTTTGACACAGCTCATTTTCCTGATAGTCTCAGAAAATTCCCATTTAAGGAAGGAGGCATCTATCTGTTGCTCGGAACGGTTGAGGTCGATTACCATTTTCCTACAGTTACCATTACCAAGATGGCAAAGATGCCGCTGATTGCCGACCCCCGATATTCCATGGATGAGGAAAAATCACAGGCAATTGAAAGGAGCCTTAGGGAAGACGTGAGTATGACCTCTCGTAAGCCTTATCCGCAGGAATTCGAGATCGGATTGCCGAGACAAAAAATGTTGTGATGATATCCAAGAGCAGTTGGAAATATGTCATCAAAATTTAATCCTAATATATATTAATAACTCGTAGTGCATTATCAAACTAATGCAATTTTAATATTATTCATTTTTCTATTAAATACAAAAACATTTACAAATTGAATGAAAGTTAATGCTGTTATTTTGCTCAATATCCTTGTTTTAAAACCTTCAAATGATTTTGCGTAGTTGTTTCTGATTTTAAATTGGTCACAAAGCTGAGAGAATAATGTCTCTATTCTTTTTCTCGATTTTCTGAAAATATATTTTTGTTTTTGATAATTTTTTTGGTT
>NZ_AUAA01000027.1 GCF_000428485.1 Epilithonimonas tenax DSM 16811
TAGACAATGCCAGCAATCAAAGCTCCGTAGGAGCGACCTGTAAATCAACAATACCAAAAGGTCACTCCTAAGGAGTTCTTTTTCAGATTAACTCTCATTTTCTATTAACAGAACGTTCCTACGGAACTATAAAAACTTAACCGATTTTTATGATTTGGTTGTGTTTATTTAATCCAAAATCATATTCCAATTCGATTTAATTTTCCGTAATTTTGTGGGTCTTATTTTTACTATGGCTACAACAACCGACATCGATATCAAGAAATTTCTTTTCGTTAAAAACGCGCACCTTAACAACCTGAAACACATAGATGTTCTCATCCCGAAGAATAAACTGATCGTGATCACAGGCGTCTCGGGAAGTGGAAAATCTTCCCTGGCTTTCGACACCATTTATGCCGAAGGACAGAGGCGTTACGTGGAAAGTCTGAGTTCTTATGCGCGCCAGTTTTTGGGAAAATTAGAAAAACCAAAAATTGATGATATCAAAGGTTTGGCACCGTCTATTGCGATTCAGCAAAAGGTGATCTCGTCCAATCCGCGTTCTACGGTTGGAACTTCTACGGAGATTTACGATTATATGAAGTTGTTCTTTGCGCGCGTTGGCAGAACTTATTCCCCTGTTTCCGGCGAAGAAGTGAAGAAAGACAACGTCACAGATGTGATCGATTTCATCAAGAATTCAAAGAACGATTCGACGTTTTTACTTTTGGCCCCTTTGACATTTGATGCTGATAATTTTGCGGAACAACTGAAGACGTTGAAAGTTTCCGGATTTACAAGATTGGAAGTGAACGGAAACGTGGCAGGGATTGAGGATCTGGAAAGTTTCGGATTTGTGCCAGAGAAAGATATGGCGATTAATTTGGTCATCGACAGGTTCAATTATGAGGAAGATGAGAGTTTCCTTCAGCGATTGGCAGATTCTATCCAGATGGCTTTCTACGAAGGTCACGGCTACTGTTCTTTGAAAAATACAGACACCGGAAAAGTACGGGATTTCTCGAATAAATTTGAAGTAGACGGCATTGTTTTCAATGAGCCGACTGTCCATTATTTCAGTTTTAATAATCCTTATGGCGCTTGCCCGACTTGCGAAGGTTACGGAAAAGTGATTGGAATTGATGAAGATTTGGTGATTCCCAACAAAAACCTGTCGCTTCACGAAGATGCAGTCGCGTCTTGGCGTGGCGAAAGTATGAGCGAATGGAAAAAGGATTTCATTAAAAAGAACAAAGACTTCCCTATTCATAAGCCTTATCACCAGTTGACCAAAGAACAAAAACAGTTACTTTGGAGAGGTGATAAAACGAAAACATTTCCAAGCATTGATAATTTTTTCAAAATGCTGGAGGAAAATCTTTATAAAATACAATACCGCGTGATGCTTTCCCGCTATCGTGGGAAAACACTTTGTCCAACTTGCGAAGGATTAAGATTAAGAGAAGAAACAAGCTGGGTGAAAATTGACGGTCATAACATTCAGTCGTTCATAGAATTACCTTTGGACGAATTTCTTCCATTAATCAAATCATTAAAACTCAACGAGCACGACAGAGAAATCGCCAAACGATTGACCTACGAAATCGAAACCCGATTGGAGTTTTTGACGAAAGTTGGTCTCGGTTATTTAACCTTAAACAGAACTTCGAACACACTTTCCGGTGGTGAAAGTCAGAGAATTAATTTGGCAACGAGTTTGGGAAGTTCGCTCGTTGGTTCGATTTATATTTTGGATGAGCCGAGTATTGGTCTGCATTCCCGAGATACGGAAAATCTGATTGGCGTTTTGAAACAACTTCGAGACCTAGGCAACACCGTAATCGTCGTAGAACACGATGAAGACGTGATGAAAGCAGCGGACCATATCATCGATATTGGACCGGAAGCAGGTTACCTTGGCGGTGATTTGGTTTTCAACGGCAACTATGAGGAAATGATGAAATCCGATACTCTGACCGCAAAATACCTAAGTGGCGAAATGGAAATTGAAGTGCCTAAAAAACGCAGAAAAACAAAAGAATACATCGCCATCAAAGGTGCGCGTCAAAACAATTTGAAAAATATCGACGTGAATGTTCCATTAGAATGTTTGACAGTCATTACGGGCGTTTCGGGAAGTGGAAAATCGACTTTGATGAAAGAAGTGATGACGAATGCGATCCAAATCCAATTGGGAATGGGTGGAAAAAAAGCGGATTATGACTCCGTGGACTTTCCTTCAAAACTGATTCAAAACATCGAACTGATTGACCAAAATCCAATCGGAAAATCTTCCCGTTCCAATCCTGTCACTTATTTGAAAGCTTATGACGACATCCGTGACCTTTTCGCAAAGCAAAAATCAGCGAAAGTTCAAGGTTTGAAACCGAAACATTTTTCCTTCAATGTGGACGGCGGACGTTGCGACGAGTGTAAAGGTGATGGTGTTATCACGGTCTCAATGCAGTTTATGGCAGACATCGAGCTGGAATGTGAACATTGCCACGGCACGCGTTTCAAGAAAGAAATTTTGGAAATCAAATACGATGAGAAAAATATTTCCGACATCCTTCATATGACGGTTGACGAGGCGTTGGAATTTTTCTCAGAAAACCACGAAGAAAAGATTGCGACCAAAATAAAACCTTTGCAGGATGTTGGTTTGGGTTATCTTCAGCTGGGGCAATCCTCTTCTACCCTTTCCGGCGGTGAGGCGCAGCGTGTAAAACTGGCATCTTTTCTTGTGAAAGGTGTGACGACGGATAAAACGCTTTTCGTCTTCGATGAGCCATCAACAGGATTGCATTTCCACGATATTAAGAAATTATTGAAATCGCTTCAGGCTTTGATAGAACTGGGACATTCGGTGGTTGTGATTGAGCATCAGCCAGATATTATCAAAACAGCAGATTACATCATCGACATCGGTCCAAATGCTGGAAAATACGGTGGTGAAGTTGTTTTTGCCGGAACGCCAGAGGATTTGGTGAAAGTGAAAGGTTCGGCTACGGCGAAGTATATTGCGGAGAAATTGTAATATTATCGTTTTATGAATATTGAAACATTTTCAGATTTGATAAAATTTCTACCAACTGAAATGAGCTCCTTTAGAATTAAAAAGAGTAATTGGAATGTTGCTTCACAAATGAAGATTATTAATGATATTTTTGAAGAAAATGAGTTTAAAAAAATTTCCCGAAGCGAAATTAGAGCCGAGAGGAAAAACTTAAATATTTTCGTAATTAAAACTTTAATGTGGGGATACCCTACGAAAGGAAGAGGTAATAATATTGAAAATCTTTTAGATGATGAAAACTTCAGTAAACTTCAAACACTTCTTCACAAATATTATAATATCAAAACGATACCTTACAATCTTTTAGTTTCTGATTTAAAATATTACAAAATAAAAGGATTAGGAATATCAACCCTTTCCAAATTTTTATATTTCTTAGACATTAAAATTGATGGCTACAAATGTGTAATTTTAGATGATAAACTTATTGATATAATTAACAATTCAAATTTCAAAGAAGTACAGCCTCTTAAAGGAATTACAAGAGAGTTTGCTTTAAAACAAAGTAAAAACAAACTTAACTACGTTAATTTCTTGGAGACAATAAATAATATTTCTTTGAAGTTAAATGTAGAACCTGAAAATGTAGAGATGTTTTTGTTTTTCTTCGGAAAAAGTCTATAATGAGACTTATCCACAAAAAAATGTGGATAACTACTAAACTTTAACATTCAGTTTACATTTCGTATGGTTTTTCTTTCTAAATTTACATCACTAAGATTAAGGAAATCGTTATGAAAACTTATCTATTGTCAATCAGAATCACTCAAATTTATTTGATATAAAAATCAAAGGATAGCACCGTCGGCTATCCTTTTTTGTTGTTGTTTAACTAAAAAAAATGAGATGTCTTTATCTACTGAACCGGCTCCTAAAGAGTCGGTTCTTTTATTTTCAATCTTATGATCCTTCGAGAACCTCAGGATGACAATTGTCTCTCATATAATTAAGTTGTCACACTATGTATTCGACTTCGATCAATATAAACTAAGTCGAAGTGCTTTACAAATCACAAAAAAAGACTGAATCTATCGACTCAGTCTCTTCCTTTTCATTTTTATGATTTACTTATTTGGAAGCATTCACATTGATGCCAATTTCGATGTCTTTGCTAATCATCCATTCAGCTGGGTCTGTTTCGTCTGTCCCGAATTTGATTCCCCAATCTGTTCTGTTCACCGTAAATCTCGCTTCTACACTCGCTTTACCTTCAGTAACAGTTACTTTTGCAGGGAAAGAAACGTTCAACGTTTTTCCTAACAATGTCAGGTTTCCGCTCACTGTTTTGTTGGAACCCGCTACAGCATCTTTTGGAAGTTCGCCCGCCAAGTCTACTACAGACGTGATCTTAAAATCAGAAGTTGGATTTTTGGTCACGTTGAAAAAATCTTCATTTTTCAAGTGTGCTTCCAGGTCAGCCGGCTTTTTGCCAGCCTCGGTTACAGACGCTGGGTTCACTTTCAAAGTCGTCATATCGATGACGAAATCTCCGGAAGTGACTGCATTATCAGCAACGGTCAATTCACCTGATTTCAAGTTCAAAGTTCCCCATCTTGGTGCGAAACCACCTTTGTGGAAAGCTTTCCAGTTGACGTTGGACGTTGCCAAATCTACTTTGTAAGCCTCTCCGGTTTTCGCCGCCACTTCTTGTGCATCTTTTACAGTTTCTTTTTTGTCATTACAAGCAGTGAACAAAAATGCTGCGCCTGCTAGTGCCAATACGGTTAATTTTTTCATAGAACATTATTTTGATTAAACTTTTTTAGTGCAGCAAAAATAAGACCTTAAACACAGAACAGACGTTGATGTACATCAAGAAACATAGCAACACCAATATTTGGGCAGCTTTATCCGCCTTCCACTCCCAATCTTTTTTGCTCACGATTTCAGTTAAGTTGAACCCGAAGTACTCGCAAAAAAGGATTTCCATTCAAGTCGGGCTGCGATAAGTCGCGCATAAATTTTAACATATCACCTTTATTGACAATTAAAAATACAAAATAAACATAAACAACTGATTATCAATATAATTAAATTTTAAATTAATTTCAAAATACATAAACATCGGCATCAAATTTGATTCTAGCCTTAACTTAATTAACATTTTTTTAACAAGCCTTAAATTCCATTATTTACAATGAAAAAAACTTTTGCAGAAAAATCAAATCTGTTGGTTTTTCTTGGGACTGCTGCCTTAATCACTACAGCAGTATTTTTTTTGAAATCCTGTAACAAAAAATCAGAAAAAGAACAGGCACAACTTTCAAACGATACCAATTCAGAAAAAATCGTCCCAAACTCAGCAAAAGTAATTTCAGCAAAACCATACGTTCCCGACGATCCGAACAAGCGCTATATTTATTTAACCTTCGATGACGGACCAAACCGAGGAACAAGCAACCTTTTGAAAATCACCAACAAATATCAAATTCCCATCACAGCTTTTGTCGTTGGAAAACACGCATACGACAGTAAAACCCAATCCAAGGAATTGAAAGAACTGGAAAATGACAAATTGGTTGAGATTGCCAATCACAGCTACACGCACGCCTTAAACCGATATTCCGAATTCTACAAAAATCCAGAAAATGTGATTCACGATTTTGACAGAGCAAGAGACAGTTTGAAATTCAAAAACAAATACGCCAGAACTCCCGGAAGAAATATCTGGAGAACAGGAAACATCAATAATACTGACATCAAAACTTCAAAAGTTGCAGCAGACGGATTACAAAAAGCGGGTTATGTTTTGGTAGGCTGGGATTTGGAGTGGAAACCAAACCACGCGATGAAACTGAAAGGCACTCACAAAGAAATGACAAAGCGCGTAGACAGCATCTTTTTCAACGATTTGGAAAAGACTTCACGACATTTGGTTTTTCTGACGCACGACCAATATCTTCAGGATGATGATTCGGTGAGGGAATTGGATTTATTCATTTCAGATTTGCAGAACAGCAATCGTTTTGAGTTCCGAAAAATCTCTGAGTATCCTAATATTAATGATATTTTGAAGTAATTTTTTAAACCACAAAGACACAAAGTTTTTGCACAAGGTTCGCAATTTTTATTCTTTAAGATTTAAATTGATTTTGTCATATTTTATATAGCAAAAAAACTTTGTGTACTTCGTGAAGACCTTTGTGTCTTTGTGGGTAATATTTAATCAAACTCTTTGGAAACTCCCAATCCAAACAAGGCAAAATCATAGATCGCCGGGTCCGCAGCATTGTATTTTCTAAGAATCAAATCCAATTCTTCCACTGCCTTCCAGTCGTTTTGTTTTCTGGTTAAGATCCCGAGTTTTCGGGAAATATTGGCAGTATGAACATCCAGCGGAACAGACAGAAACTTCGGGTCGATGTTTTTCCAAATACCGAAATCAACACCTTTTTTATCTTTCCGAACCATCCAACGCAGAAACATAATCAACCTTTTGGAAGCCGAATTTTTGTACGGCGAACTCACGTGTTTCTGCCCACGGTGTTCTTCGGAAATGAACTGATTTCGGAATCGCTCGATTGAATGGTAGAAATTGGATTCATCCTCATTAATAAGAAACGCATCTTCCAGACTTTCAAACTGCGAATAAAGACGTCTGAAATTCCTTAGAAAGAAAATAAAATCTTCGTGGTTGAAGGTTCTGTGAATAGCTTGCTGTGGAATCTTATCCAAATCAGAATCGGTGAAATTCATCACAAAATCGTACGGCGAATGGCCCATTAGCGCCATCATTTTATTGGCATCATTGATGATCGATTTACGATTTCCCCAAGCAATACTTGCCGACAAAAAGCCAGCAATCTCGATATCCTGTCTCAAAGCAAAGCGGTGCGGAATCTGAATGGGATCATCGGAAATAAAATCTGGCGAATTGTAGCGTTCTGCTTTTTCATTCAACAATTCGAAAATATCTTTTTCTTTCAAAATCATGCAACAAAAATACGGATTAGTTTGATCGCAAAGTCGCAAGAATTTATTGATAAAAGCACAAAAAAGTCGCAAACTTTCCGACTAGAAAACATTTGCGACTTAAAATAGTAATTTTTAAAAATAAATGCGCCTTTGCGATAAAAATTTGAACAAAATTACCTCCCAATCACTTCTGTAATTGGACTTCCGATGTTTCCACTTGGGAACTCGATGTGAAGTAAGGCGGAGATGGTCGGGGCAATATCGGTCATATTATAATCTTTATTGCTTTCGCCGTGTTTGATTCCCCAGCCCATAAAGATCAAGGGAATATGTGAATCGTAGGAATTCCAGACGCTGTGAGTGGTTCCTTTTTTAGCATATGAAGGCAACATGCCGTCGTGGGAAATGATTTGAATATCGCCACTTCTCTGCCAGTTGTAACCGTTGATGGCCCTGGTTTTTATAGGCTCTGGTATAGCAGATGAACCGATTTTCTTTAAATCAACTGCGTATAAAACCCTTTGATCTTTGTTCAGATTGTTGATGATCGTTGTTTTGATATCGTCTTCGTCCAGATTTTTTTCTTTGATCAGACTTTGATTCAGGTAAATTTGATAATTGTCGATTCCAAGAATGACTTTAGAATTTGCATATTTCTTTTCCAGTTCTGCACCCAGATTTTTTTCCAATCCATCATCATAGAAACCACCGAGGATCTTATTGGCTCTCAAGAATCCTTCGGCATTGGCACCACCGTGATCAGCTGACAGGAAAACCAGATAATTGTTCTTCCCTACTTTCTTATCCAGCATTTTGAAAAACGCAGCCAAGTCTTGGTCCAATCGGATGTAGGTATCTTCTACTTCTACGGAATTCGGTCCGTAAGAATGGCCAACATAATCCGTTGAAGCCAAATTGATTGCCAGAAAATCTGTCTCCTCGCCTTTTCCCAAAGCATAATGATCCAACGCCGCTTCCGCAAAAGTCAAGGTTAAAGTATTGCCGAACGGTGTAGTTCTGATGACGCCTTTTTTAGTCGTATAATCCGTTAACAGATTTTTATATGGGAAAACAGGTTCTTTCGCAGTTCCTACAGGATATTCCCATTCTACATTATCCGCTGTACTTTCTGTGTATTCAGAAATTGGCAAGCTAGTCTCCCAGCCGTTGGCCAATAATTTTTCAGGAACTTTCTGCCCGTTAAAATCAGTCACCCATTTTGGCAGTTCATTCATATAATAAGAACTCGTAATAAAATTCCCTGATGAATCATCGAACCAGAAAGCGCCAGTTGGATTGTGCCCGGCAGGCAAAATGGATGCGCGGTCTTTCAAAGAAACACCAACTACTTTTGATTTAAAATTACTGGCTATTCTCAATTGGTCTGTCATAGTGGTAGACCATAGGTTTTTGGGAGAATGACTTCCCATTTTTCTATTCTCAGAACCAACAGGATTGACGCCGTCATCTGTCGTACAATAGACATTTTTTCCGGTTTCTTTGTCTGTCCAGTCATTGCCGGCAATCCCGTGAATAGATGGAACAGAACCTGTATAAATAGAAGTATGGCCAATGGCAGTCACGGTCGGGATGTAAGGAATGTGAACATTATTAAGAGAATAACCTTCACCTAGCAGCCTTTGAAAACCACCTTTCCCGAATTTTTTCTCGAAGCGGTAGAGATAGTCCCAACGCATCTGGTCTACGACTAGTCCTACGACTAATTTTGGTTTCGCTCCAGAATTTAATTTTGTTTTCTGGGTATCTGGATTTTCACTGTTAAGTTTAATTTTTTGCGCATCTAGATTTCCAATCGCAAGGGCTGCAATCAGGAATATTTGAATTTTTCTGAACATTGAATGACTTTTTATTGAGCCCAAATTTACAGCTTTCAAAAGTTTTGGGATGTGAAATTTTATTAAAGTTTGCAAGACAAATGAATTTAAACACCAAGTCTTCCAAGTTTTTTTGGCCTTACCGAACTTATTTTCAAATTCACTAAAGGTGTTCACTCAGCAAAAACTGAGGTAATTACAAACAAAAAAGAACAGGAAGTTTCCCGTTCTTTTTTTGTGCTGAAGTTCTCTTCAATATTAAAACTTAAGATCGCCATTCACATCTCTTACAGCTTGTGCGGCTTCAGCAAATTTCAATTGTTCGTCCACTGTTAAAGTGATATTGACGATTTTTTCTACACCATCTTTCCCAATGATAGCAGGCACCCCAAGGCAGATATCGCTTTGTCCGTATTCGCCATCCAACATCAGTGAACAAGGGATCATTTTTTTCTGATCACACAAGATAGACTGAACCATTACGGAAACCGCCGCACCTGGTGCGTACCAAGCAGAAGTTCCTAGCAATTTGGTCAATGTTGCACCGCCAACTTTAGTTTCTTCGATGACAGAAGCCTTTTGCTCATCATTCAAGAACTCAGAAACTGGCACGCCATTTCTTGTTGCTTTGCTGAATAAAGGTAACATACCTGTGTCAGAATGTGCTGCAATGACCATTCCGTCAACGTCAGAAATTGGCGATTCTAATGCTTCTGCCAATCTGTACTTGAATCTGGCAGAATCCAAAGCACCACCCATTCCGATGATTCTTTCTTTTGGAAGTCCGGATGTTTTGTGAACCAGATATGCCATTGTATCCATCGGGTTGGAGACCACAATAATGATCACATCCGGCGAATATTTGACCAAGTTTTGAGTCACTTCTTTGACGATCCCTGCGTTGATACCTATCAATTCTTCTCTTGTCATTCCCGGTTTTCTAGGAATTCCAGAAGTGATTACCGCGACTTTGGAACCTGCAGTTTTGGAGTAATCTCCTGTTGTTCCAGTGATTTTGGTATCGAAACCATTAAGAGAAGCGGTCTGCATCAGATCCATTGCTTTTCCTTCTGCAAAGCCTTCTTTGATGTCTACCAAAACAACTTCTGCTGCGAAGTCTTTCATTGCGATGTATTCTGCACAACTTGCTCCTACTGCGCCTGCGCCAACTACGGTAACTTTCATAATGTTTTTATTTAATGTTTTTTTAGTAATAATGATCCCTTTGATCTGATTATCTACAATTTGTTAATTTAAAATTTGACTTTGTCTTGTTCGTAAATATAATAAAAGTTACAGAGCCTGAGAAAAATTTAATTCTAATATTTGTCATATTTTATTCCAATGCAAAACACATGATCAAATCTTGCAATTAGCGGACATGTTTACCTGCGATAGGTTAGCATTTTCTTTATGATCAAGCTGCGGTATTATTTATGACACAATATTGTACTAGATCGTCAAATGTGGTTCAGATTTCGTAAATTTGCTCTGAAAAAAATTGAAAACATGTCAGAAAACAACATAAAATCTATTGCAGTTTTAACTTCCGGAGGTGATGCTCCGGGTATGAACGCTGCACTTAGAGCTGTTGTAAGAACAGCAAACCACTACGACATAGACTGTTATGGAATCCGCGAGGGCTATAATGGTCTTATTGCTGGTGATGTTATAAAAATGGGACCTCGCTCCGTAAAAAATATTATCAATCAGGGCGGAACTATTCTAAAGTCTGCTAGATCCAAAGAATTCATGACTCCGGAAGGTAGAAAAAAAGCCTTCGAGCAATGTCAGAAATTAGGCATTGATGCTTTGGTCTGTATTGGTGGAGACGGCAGTTTCACAGGCGCAAAGGTCTTCAATGAAGAATTTGGAGTCAAAGTCATTGGTGTTCCCGGGACTATTGACAACGATATATTTGGTACAGATAAAACCATTGGTTACGACACGGCTCTTAATACCGCAATGGATGCTATTGACAAGATCCGTGATACGGCAACTTCTCACAACAGAGTTTTCTTTGTAGAAGTGATGGGACGTGACGCAGGCTTCATTGCCCTGAACAGTGGTATCGCAACTGGTGCACTTGACATCCTGATCCCGGAAAGAAAAGACAGTCTGGAAGATCTTTTCAGCACTTTCCGGACGGCAGAAAAAGTAGGCAAATCATCCAGTATTGTAGTCGTGGCAGAGGGCGAAGAATTGGCTAGCATCTATGATCTTGCAAAAGCCACCAAAGAAGAGTTCCCGAACTATGATATCCGTGTGGCAATCCTGGGACACATCCAGAGAGGCGGCTCACCCAGCTGTGCAGACAGAGTGCTGGCCAGCCATTTGGGCTATGGTGCAGTGATAGGTCTTATGGAAGGAAGAAACAAAGTGATGGTCGGTATGCAGGCTAACAAAATCACATATACAACTATTGAAGAAGCGATCAAAAAACACAACGAAATTGACAAGGATCTATTGAAAATAGCTGAGATTCTCGCTATGTAATTCTTTATTTTTTCGTACATTTATAAAACAAAAAAAACCTTAATATTTTAAATAATATGTCAACAATTAAAGTAGGAATCAACGGATTCGGGAGAATCGGACGTTTAGTTTTCAGAGCAATGACTGAAAGAGAAAACATCGAAGTTGTAGGTATCAATGACCTTATCGATGCAGAATACATGGCTTACATGCTAAAATACGATTCTGTTCACGGAACGTTCAAAGGAGAAGTATCAGTACAAGGTAACAACCTTGTGGTAAACGGAAAAACCATCCGTGTAACTGCTGAGAAAGATCCTAACAACCTAAAATGGAATGAAGTAGGTGCAGAGTACATCGTAGAATCTACAGGTTTATTCTTATCTAAAGAAACAGCGCAAGCTCATATCAATGCAGGTGCTAAGAAAGTAATCCTTTCTGCGCCGCCAAAAGATGATACGCCAATGTTCGTAATGGGTGTGAACCACAAAGAATTAACCAGCGATATCGCCATCTTCTCAAACGCATCTTGTACAACCAACTGTCTTGCACCTTTGGCAAAAGTAATCCACGATAACTTCGGGATTTCAGAAGGTCTTATGACGACTGTACACGCTACAACTGCAACTCAGAAAACGGTAGATGGACCATCTGCAAAAGACTGGAGAGGTGGTAGATCTGCGCTAAACAACATCATCCCTTCTTCTACAGGTGCTGCAAAAGCGGTAGGAAAAGTAATCCCTTCTCTTAACGGGAAATTGACTGGTATGTCTTTCAGAGTTCCAACTGCTGACGTTTCTGTAGTGGATTTAACCGTAAAATTAGACAAACCAACTTCTTACGAAGAGATCTGTACAGCGATCAAAACTGCTTCTGAAGGCGAATTGAAAGGTATTCTTGGCTATACTGAAGACGCTGTTGTTTCTCAGGATTTCGTAAGCGATTCCAGAACTTCTATCTTCGATAAAGAGGCAGGAATTATGCTGAACCCAACGTTCGTAAAATTGGTATCTTGGTACGATAACGAATGGGGCTATTCTAACAAATTGGCAGATATGCTTGTACATTCAGCTTCTTTGTAATCCAACTTATTCAATAAATACTGAAACCTTTCAATTCATTTTGAAAGGTTTTTTTTATTGATTAATGATAAAATTCACCATTACTTTTTCGAACAATAATTGTAATTTTATCAAAGATGGAAAAACCAATTTTACAACCTAAATTCAAAGATGCGCCACATTTCAAAAATTTTTGGGAAAGCGGAAATGGTAAACAGCTTATAGAGTTTTCCGGCGCGAATGTCAGCTTCAAAGATTTTGATCAATTTTCTCATTTCTTTTATGATTTTGATCAAATCGGAGATCAAGTGGTAAAAGACATTTACTTGACACAATCATATCCCGAAGCTTCAAGGCAGATTGAAACTTATATCAGGACTGGTATTTTTGAAAATCATGATATCCCTGAAAGTGTAAAAATACTATTTGGACAAACTCAATCTGTTCCGGACTGGGTAGATTTTAATTTAATAAAAAGCGGCGCAGAACTCTGTATGCGCTGCAATGTGGATTCCTTGATTTCACTCAGAGATTATTGTCTGATCGGCGGTTACGATTACGCCTATCTCAATAAACCATTGATCGTAACAGAAGCTTTGAAGAAAGGCGCAGTCAAACGTTTATCAGAGACCCTGGACTTTTGGTTGAATGTCACCAGAACCGACTCACTTTTAACCCATCAAAAGGGTTATGAATTCGCTATAAAAACCAGATTAATCCATTCCTATGCGAGACTTTCTATAAAAAAAAATGACAAGAACTGGGACACCAAAAACTGGGGAGAACCTATCAACTCTTGGGATATGATGGCAACTTACATCGGTTTCAGTTTGGTGTTTTTATACAGTCTGAACAAATTAGGAAATACCTATTCTCAACACGAAGAAAAAGGACTCTTTCACCTTTGGAAATACGTAGGATATCTTTTAGGAATTCCGGAAAATCTTTTACCTGACGATAAAAAACAAGCGACAGAATATTTTTATCTATGGACTTCTGTACAGCCACCATCTGACAAAGACTCCGTACTTCTGGCCCATTCTTTACTGAATGAATCTCTGGAAAATCCCATTCTTAAATTTAACTTTCAAAGAAAAAACCTCCGCTACCTACACATCTGCTGCACTTGGTTTTTATTAGACGATGAAGTCTGTGAAAGACTGGAAATTCCGAAAGTAAAAAATAGATACTTATTTCCGAAATCAAAAATCATATTCAATAAAATATATGAAAAAACTATAAGCCGAGAAGCAAGGATAAAGAGAGGAAACAAAGATCAGTTAAAAGTTTTGGAGGATTATCTGAACACGACAAAACAATCAAATTTCCATTAAAATATAATCAACAAATTTACAAGCTCAGGAAAAAATAATATTGGATTTTGATTTTAAAATTCCGTATTTTTGAGAATAATTTTGAAACGATGAGTACTATTGACGATAAGAAAAAAGCACTGCAGCTGGTGCTGGAAAAACTAGATAAAACCTACGGGAAAGGCACCGTAATGACTTTGGGAGAGGATTCTGTGGATCATACCATAGAGGTCATTCCGTCGGGATCATTGGGAATTGACTTGGCTTTGGGTGTTGGTGGCTACCCAAGAGGAAGAGTTATTGAAATCTACGGACCAGAATCTTCGGGTAAAACAACATTGACACTTCACGCCATTGCAGAAGCACAGAAAACGGGTGGCATTGCTGCGTTTATAGATGCAGAGCACGCCTTTGACAGAAGTTACGCAGCAAAACTGGGTGTAGATTTGGAGAACTTAATCATCTCTCAACCAGATAATGGTGAACAGGCGTTGGAAATTGCAGATAACCTGATCAGATCAGGCGCAATTGATATTGTGGTGATCGATTCTGTAGCTGCATTGACACCAAAGGCAGAGATTGAAGGCGAAATGGGCGATTCCAAAATGGGTCTTCACGCCAGATTGATGTCTCAGGCACTTAGAAAACTAACTGGTTCAATATCAAGAACAAAATGCACAGTGATTTTCATCAATCAGCTTCGTGAAAAAATTGGCGTAATGTTCGGAAATCCTGAAACCACTACTGGTGGAAATGCCCTGAAGTTCTATGCTTCTGTAAGAATTGATATCAGAAAAGCCAGTGCGCCAATTAAAAATGGTGACGAAGCAGTTGGAAGCCGTGTGAAAGTGAAAATTGTGAAAAACAAAGTAGCGCCACCTTTCAAAATGGCAGAATTTGATATTATGTATGGTGAAGGTATTTCTAAAGCGGGAGAGATCCTGGATACAGCCGTAGATCTTGCTGTGGTTAAGAAAAGTGGATCTTGGTTCAGCTATGAAGAAACCAAATTGGGACAAGGCCGTGATGCTGTAAAAGACCTCCTCAAAGACAATCCTGAATTATCTGAAGAGATTGAAGGTAAGATCAGAGAGATCATCAAGAACAAATAAATAGAATTAAAGGCTGTGAGATTTCACAGCCTTTAATTTTATTTGAAGATGTAAGTTAATCCTAAACTTAAAACCTGTTCTGATTTTTTCTTAGAAGTACCAGTGTAACCTACCTCAGATGGGCTATTTTTCAAATTAGGATACGTATTCGACATTCCGATGTCATATTTTAAGGCAAGCTCTAATTGCCTTTTATAGCTAAATCCCACACCTGCTCCAATTCCTAAATTAAATGAATTTGCTTTACCGTAGCTATTTTTTTCATATTCCGGCTTGTTGGTATTTTTCACCTTTTGATCTATCAGGAAATTAAATCTTGGACCTATCAATCCATAGAATTCAGATTCTGCTTCGGAAAAATAAGCCTTAAAATTAAAAGGAACACTGAGGTAATTATTAGCGTAAACAGCTTCATATCCAGGTCTGCCTTTTGAATCCTTCGCCTTTCCAGATTCTCCAGCTCCAAAATACAAAGCTTCTATTTGAAGGTAATACTGTTCTGCTGAACCAATTGGTGCCTGAGCGGTTACACCTCCCAAAACAGAAAATCTGGCTCCGGAAGGATTATGGGCATTTCTAACCCTGGAATAAGTTCCACCTGCAACCAAGCCAAACTCAGTTGACCTCAGATCAATCTGTGCCTGAGATAGTAAGGAAGAAAAAATGAATGATGCAAAAAGGATTTTTTTCATACTTGTGTTTTTATAATTATTTTTCTGTTTCAAAATTAAACAAAAAAATTGAGAAGCTCTATCTGAGCTTCTCAAAAAATATATTTAATAAACAATTTTAATCAATTGTATTATGCTAAAACTTTGGCTACGGTTACGCCGATCTCTGCTGGAGAATCTACAACGTGAATACCATTTTCTGCCATGATAGCCATTTTCGCTTGTGCCGTGTCATCATCACCACCTACGATTGCACCTGCGTGCCCCATTGTTCTACCTTTTGGTGCCGTCTGTCCAGCGATAAAGCCCACCACTGGTTTTGTAGAACCACTCGCTTTGTACCATCTTGCTGCTTCTGCTTCCAAAGATCCACCGATTTCGCCAATCATGACAACCGCTTCTGTTTCCGGATCATTAATGAACAATTCCAAAGCTTCTTTCGTCGTCGTTCCAATGATAGGATCTCCACCAATTCCGATCGCTGTAGAAACTCCGAAACCTGCTTTCACCACCTGATCTGCAGCCTCGTAAGTAAGAGTTCCAGATTTTGAAACGATACCCACTTTTCCTTTTTTGAAGACGAAACCTGGCATAATACCAATTTTTGCTTCGTCTGAAGTGATGATACCAGGACAGTTTGGGCCAATCAAACGGCAGTCTCTATCTTGGATATAATCTTTAACTTTTACCATATCAGCAACGGGAATCCCTTCTGTGATACATACAATAACTTTGATACCTGCCTCAGCAGCTTCCATTACAGCATCTGCAGCAAATGCAGGCGGAACGAAAATAATACTCACATTAGCTCCTGCTTTCTCTACAGCTTCTGCCACAGAATTGAAAACTGGCTTACCAAGGTGCTCAGAACCTCCTTTTCCCGGAGTTACACCACCAACAACGTTGGTTCCGTAATCGATCATTTGACCTGCGTGGAAAGTACCTTCGTTACCTGTAAATCCTTGTACGATAACTTTAGAATCTTTGTTTACTAATACTGACATTTTTTTATTGTAATTTATTGATTTTATAAAACTTTGATACTCGCAAAAATAACGATAATAATCCAAAAATTTATTGTAATCAATAATTTTTTAGATGAATAAAATATGATTTACTTCAGATTTTTGAGTTTGACTTCTTTTCTGAGGTAATCCCTGAATTCTTCTGCAATGGGACCGAAGTAAGTTCCTTTCTTAAGATTTCGATTGACTCCACTTTTTGCAAGAAGTACAGTTCCGCTTTCTACACGAACGCCGGAAGCCATTCCTACTTGTCCCCAGATCGTCACATCATCTTCGATGATGCAGCAGCCTGCAATTCCGGTTTGGGAGGCTATCAGACATCTTTTTCCTATGATGGTATCGTGCCCAATCTGGATCTGATTGTCCAGAATACTGCCTTCTCCAATGATGGTGGGATCTGTCACACCACGATCTATGGTACAACTGTTTCCTATTTCCACATTATTTTGGATGATGACATGGCCTACAGAAATCAGTCTGTCATAGTTTCCATTGAGTTTTCTGTAATAGAAGGCATCGCCTCCCAAAACTGTATTAGCTTGGATGATGACGTTATCACCAATGACTGTTCTGTCACCAATGACTACATTGGGAAAAATGTGACAGTTCTTCCCTATTTTAACTTCATTTCCAATGGTCACAGAAGGGTGAATGAAGGTTCCCGTACCTACTTCTAGGTCGTGCAGTTCTTCTCGGAAATTCGAGATTCGGGTGAAGTGCGTGTTGATTTTGTTAAAGTCTCTGAACGGGTCTTCTGAAACCAAAAGTGCTTTCCCGGCAGGACATTCTACTTCTTTATCAATTAAAATGATTGTGGCAGCGGAATTGAGCGCTTTGTCGTAATATTTCGGATGGTTTACAAAAACAATTTCTCCGGCTTTGACCATATGGATCTCATTGGTACCAAGTACTGGAAAATCCTCATCACCAACATATTTGGCGTTGATGATATCAGCAATGGTCTTGAGTTGTTGTGGCTGATTGAATGTCATAGTTGGATGTTAGAATTTAGACATTAGATTTTAGATTGCAATCGTGTTTGATTGAGGAACGTCGTTTGCAGCCCGACTTGAGCGGAAATCCTTTTTTGCTTTGACACTACGTGCTACTTGATCTGAAATCATCTGGCAAAAAAGATTGACTTCGTCGAACCACTTCGTTAGCTTTGGGAGCGGAAGGCGGATAAAGCTGCCCAAATCATGGTTTGTTTTAAAATTAAAAATGGAAGCATGAAGATCAACTTCAGACTTCCATCTCTATGCTTTGTTTTATTTTACTCTTTCAAGGTAAGATCCATCTTCTGTACTGATCTTGATCTTGTCACCCGGCTCTATGAAAAGTGGTACCATTACTCTGGCTCCTGTTTCTACGATTGCATTTTTCAACGCATTGGTCGCTGTATTTCCTTTTACACCTGGATCTGCTTCGATCACTTCTAGATAAACCGACTGCGGAAGTTCTGCAGAAAGTGGTGATTCGTCTGCTTCTTTCAAGATGATTGTAATTTCTTCGCCAGCTTTCATAAACTGAGCGTTTTCAATCATTTCTTTGTCAAGATAAAGTTGAGAAAAATCGTCGTTGTTCATAAAGTGGAAGCCATTCTCGTCATCATAAAGATACTGGAATTTTCTGGTGATGACTTTTACTTCGTCGATCTTGTGACCAGCAGAGAAGGTATTATCAAGAACTTTTCCGTTGGTTACAGATTTTAATTTTGTTCTTACGAAAGCAGGACCTTTACCTGGTTTTACGTGTAGAAACTCGATTACTTTGAAAATATCATTGCTGAATTCTATGCAAAGTCCTTTTCTTATATCGTTGCTTGTTGCCATTAGTTGTGTATAAACTTGTATTAATTTTATTATTCTTTGTTGGAACCGTAACCTTTTACAATACCACGAGGAGAATTCTGGATAAATGTGATGATCTCGTCTCTTTCCATTGTAGGAAGCATTTCCTTTTCTATGAATTCTATCGCTTGGGTGGTATTCATTTTCATCTGGAAAATTGCTCTGTATATTTTTTGAATTTCGAAGATTTTATCATTGGTAAAGCCTCTTCTTCTAAGGCCCACAGAATTGATCCCGGCGTAGGAGATAGGTTCTCTTGCTACTTTTACATAGGGTGGAATATCTTTTCTGATCAATGAGCCTCCGGAAATCATCACATGTTTTCCGATTTTTCCAAATTGCTGAACGGCCGAAAGTCCGCCCATTACTACAAAATCACCGATCTCTACGTGCCCTGCAATACCACATCCGTTTGCAATGATCACATTATCACCTACGATACAGTCGTGTGCAACGTGAGAAGTGGCCATTATGAGACAATTATTTCCAATTTTTGTATATCCTAAAGCTTTTGTACCACGGTTGATCGTCACACACTCTCTGAGTGTGGTGCCATCTCCAATGATCACCTGTGTGTCTTCACCATCAAATTTTAGATCTTGAGGCACTGCGCCTATCACTGTTCCGGGAAAAATTTTACAATTCTTTCCGATCCTCACATTTTCCATGATGGTCACATTGGGACCAATCCACGTATCAGAACCGACCGTTACGTTGGCACCAATCGTAGTGAATGGTTCTATTGTAACGTTTTTGCCGATCTTTGCTCGAGGATCTACTGCTGTAAGCTGGTGAATCATAAATTAATTTTTAGTTTTTGCGACTTGGGCCATCAGTTCGGCTTCAACGACTACGCTGTCTCCTACATAACCGTAACCCTGCATATGTACAATACCTCTTCTGATAGGCTCTATCAATTCTATTTTGAATATCAGCTGATCACCAGGAACTACTTTTTTCTTGAATTTCACATTATCCATTTTCACAAAGTAAGTGGAGTAATTTTCCGGATCCGGCACATTGGCCAAAACCAAGATCCCGCCTACCTGTGCCATTGCTTCAATTTGCAAAACGCCAGGCATTACTGGTTCTTTCGGGAAGTGGCCAACGAAAAACGGCTCGTTCATAGAAACGTTTTTCAGTCCTACCACGTGAGTTTCTGACAATTGTAAAATCTTATCAACCAAAAGAAACGGTGGTCTGTGCGGCAATAGTTTCATAATGCCATTGATATCAAAAACAGGTTCTGCCTTCAAATCAAAATCAGGAACATTTTTTCTCTTCTGCAATTTGTATTGTCTATTTAGTTTTTTTGCGAACTGTGTATTTACGAAGTGTCCAGGTTTGTTGGCGATCACTCTGCCTTTGATCCTTACACCTACCAATGCCAAGTCACCCACTACATCCAATAATTTGTGACGTGCGGCTTCATTGGGGAAGTTAAGGGTCAGATTGTCCAGGATACCGTTTGGACGGATCGAAACTTCATCTTTACCGAAAGCTAGTTTCAGTTTTTCTGTGGTTTCGGGTGTCAACTCTTTATCAACATAGACGATAGCATTGCTGATATCACCTCCTTTGATAAGATCTGCATCCAACAGCTGCTCCAACTCGTGCAGAAAACTGAATGTTCTTGCTGGTGCAATCTCATCTTTGAACTCGGAGAGATTTTTCATACTGGCATTTTGGGTTCCTAGAACTTTGGTGCCAAAATCTACCATGGTTGTAATTTCGTAATCGTCTGCGGGGATCACTGTGATCTCGGAACCTGTAGAAGGGTCGATGTAATTCATCACTTCCTTTACCACAAGATACTCTCTTGCCAGCTCCTGTTCTGTAACGCCTACTTTTTCAATCGCTTCTACGAAATATTTGGAAGAGCCATCCAGTATGGGTGGTTCTGCACTATTCATTTCGAGAAAGACATTGTCTACATCCATCCCCACCAATGCAGCCAAAAGATGCTCGCAAGTATGAATTTTGACGCCTAACTTTTCCAGAGTAGTTCCTCTTTCTGTAGTGGTTACGTAATTGACGTCAGCCTCTACCTGAGGGTGACCTTCGAGATCGGTTCTTACAAATACAAATCCGGTGTTTTCCTTGGCCGGTTTGATGGTAAGATTAACTTCTCTTCCTGTGTGAAGACCTATACCTGACAGGTGGATGTCTTCTTTGATCGTTTTTTGTTTATCACTCATTGTATTAGTTTTGAGGCGGGAAGAATACTTCTTTACTCCTGATACCTTTACTCTGATTTTTTATTTTCTAAATCGTTTATTCTCTTGACAATATCGGTAAAATTACGGAAATGTACATAGTTTCTTCTGTAATCGCTGTAATTGATTGCTGGAGAACCGTAGAGTGTTTCTCCGTCTTTTGCAGCTGAATTGACACCACTTTGTGCCTGTATTTTTACCTGATTTCCTATTTTGATATGACCTACAATTCCTACCTGGCCACCAATCTGATTCCAGTCGCCTATGATTGTAGAACCCGCAATACCGGCTTGTGCTGCTATCACATTGTTCTGACCAATTTTTACATTATGAGCAATCTGGATCAGGTTATCTATTTTTGTTCCTTTCCCAATGATGGTAGACCCGATCGTTGCACGATCTATGCTACAATTGGAACCGATTTCCACATCATCTTCAATAACCACATTACCAAGTTGCGGGATTTTTTTGAATCCTTCTGCTGTTGGCTGAAAACCAAAACCATCACCGCCAACAACCGTGTTGGAGTGGATCACGCAGTTATCTCCTACGATACAGTAATCATATATTCTTGCGCCACTGTCGATTTTGCAGTTTTTTCCAATCTTCACACCTTTCCCGATATAAACCTGTGGATAGATCTGTGTTCCATCCCCAATAGTGGCTTTTTCGGAAACGTAGGTAAATGCGCCTATGTATACATTTTCTCCCACCGTTGCTGTGTCATGGAAAAAAGATCCAGGCTCTATTCCTGTTCTTCTATCCTGCATTTCTTGATAAAGATTCATCAGAACCTGAAAGGACAGATAAGCATCCTCTACGGCTATGATGACTGGTTTGTATTCTTGATTATTTTGCAATAAACTTTCGGAAACAATAAGAACTGCGCATTCTGTATCATCCAGAAATTCTAAAAATCTGGATTGCCCGATGAAGGACAAATGTCCCTTCTCTCCGTTCTCGATCGGGGAAACGCCTGTAATCACAGTTTCGGGATCGCCAATGATTTTCCCGTTTATAAAATTTGCAATTTGTTGTGCAGTAAATTCCATAGTTTGCAAAGATAAATATTTTATTAATTATCTTTTAATTAATTATGACGATTAGGGAACAGTTTTACTGTAATTATAAAATTTCCCTTGGAAAATACACCATATATTTTTTCGTAGCATTTTCCATACAACCAAATAATATCTGATTTTCAGACTCTTCCAGCTTGAATTTGTTTCCATTTTTGTCCATCAGATAAATCGGCTGTTTTTCTGTATCATAAGGCAAAAGCGTTCTGGAGATCTGCCCAACCAATTCTTCTGCATTGGTAATATTAAAAAATTGATTTGTTTGATTGATTTTATCCTGAATAAATTCTTCTGGAAATGGTCTTGACGAAATAATACTTTTGGGGAAATCTCTATAAATCACCACCCTGCAAAGCCTTGCCAAGATAAAATCCGGATGCTCTGTCCACTCCTTTATTGCCTGAAAAACATCCATATCATCCAGCATCGTGAATCTTCTGATGTCTTCTTCTGTAGCCTCATCAAATTTGTTTTTAATCAAAAAATATTTCAGATTTGATGGCGCGTGCAACTCCACATTCTGAGAAACTAGGTACTTTGCTCTGTTTAGGATTTGAACCAAAACGTGCTCTGCCAAAGCCGCTGTTTTGTGGTAATAGACCTGCCAATACATAAACATTCTGGCAGTCAGGTAATTCTCAATGGAGTATATTCCTTTGGCATCAATAACGAGTTTTTCGTCGCTGACGTTCATCATAGAGATGATCCTTTCCACATTCACGTCGCCTTCGGAAACACCTGTGTAAAAGCTGTCACGCTTCAGATAATCCATCCTATCAACATCTAACTGCGAAGAAATCAACTGATTAAAAAACATGCGACGGTATTTACCGTTAAACATTTCTATTGCCAGGTCCAATTTCCCACCGAATTCTTCATTCAGTCGGGTCATCAATAAAATAGAAATTTTCTCGTGGTGCCAATCATCCATCAGCATATTCTCCAGAGCATGCGAAAAAGGACCGTGACCAATGTCGTGCATCAAAATGGCCAGCATCGCCGCTTCTTCTTCTTTTTTCGAAATCTTGATTCCCTTCAGTTTTAAAGTTTCCAAAGCTTTGAACATCAGATTCATCGCCCCTATAGCATGGTGAAATCTTGTGTGTTTGGCACCGGGAAAGATTAATGAAAGCAAACCGGTTTGAGAAATGCGTCTTAGTCTCTGGAAATAAGGATGTTCTATGACGTCAAACAAAATCTCGTGTGGGATTTTGATAAAGCCGTGAACGGGATCGTTGATGATTTTGAGTTTATTCTGCACCGTTTATAATTGATAGATGATTGTTGATGAATGATACAAAAATAGGGAAATTGAATCATTTTGATGAGAAATTAAAATGAATCTAAATTTTTTCGGAAGAATCAGAGATTTTATCTTTTTGAAAAATATTTTTAAATTAGCATAAATATAAGATCAATCCATTGAAAAAACTCATCATTCTATTATTAATATCATCTGGGCTACGTTCTATTGCGCAAGTAAAATCACCTCCAATCATTAAAAATCCTTTGCAAACTTCTGTAGGATCTACGATAAGTTCAAAAAAAGACATCCTTGTGGAAAAGGAAACAGTCAATCTTTCAAAATTTAAGACGCTTAATTTGCAAAAAATTACGCTGAAGAATTTGTCAGATAATACGAGTGAAACTTCTCTGGGAATGATGGTGCAATATGAAACTTTTGACCGTATTTCTAAAAAAACGTTGACTGTCGAGAAAAGTGAACTCTCAAAACTGGTTCACTCTCTTCAAACTATGGAACAGAAAGAAAATGAGAAGATTGGAAATTCTGAAAAGAAGTATAAGTTTGCTCTGAATAATAATATTGAGTTTGGAGCAGTTTATAAAGAAAGTTTAAAAACCTGGGTCAATTATTACATATTTCCTACAGAACATTACAGCCACAGCATCAATGAATTCAGTAAAGATGAGCTTAAAGAACTCATCAAGCTTTTGATAAATGCTGAAAAGGAATTGTAATTCTCAAACCAGAATCCGCAAACTCTTCGGCAAAACCTTGATAGAAATCGGGGATTTTATCTTTTTGAATTCGCCATCGATGTGCCAATTTCTGGTATTAACTTCAAATTCCACTTCTGAAACCGGAAGATAAGTGACGTAATCATCATCCTTTAAACGTTTTGTAAACATCCTGAAAGCGAAGAAAGGCGAATAGGTTAAAGGGAATTTCTTGACCAAAACCAAATCCACCAAACCATCACTTTTGCTAGCCATTGGCGCAATATATGCGTTGTTGCCGAACTGGCGTGTATTGGCAACGTTCACCATTAGATAAGTTCCGTTGTAGGATTGAAATTTGGAATCGGAAAATCTAATTGTGATTGGTTTGTAGTTAAAAAAAGTCTCGATGGAAACTTTGATGTAATTTTTGAAACCACGATTGGTCTTTTCAAATTCCTTCACCACTTTTCCGTCAAATCCGGTTCCGGAAACATTGATAGAGAAATGTTCATTGACTGTGAAAGTATCAATTTCACGGAATTTCTCGTTTTTAATTTTATCTAATAATAACGAGATATTTTTGCTAAAATGAGTTTCTCGTGAAAATCCATTGCCTGAACCAGCAGGAAAAACTGCTAAAATTTTTTCTGAATTAATGAGTTTCTTAGCCACTGTAGAAATGGTTCCGTCACCTCCTACTGCCACGAAAACGTCAACATCTTTCCAATGTTCATCTATAAAATCATCTGTATCTTGCAGAGATTTTGAGACCAAATACAATGGATTTTCCACTTTTTTTGACAGCTCGTCCAAAAATGGCTGGTAATTTTTTTTCGCTGAAAATGGATTGATAATGAAAGCTACATTCATAGGTTCAAAAGTAAAAATACTCTGAGAATTCCAGAGCATTTTGTTGATTTTTTTATAAGGAATTTTATTTTCATAGGGCTTCGAGAACCTCAGCCTGACAACCTACCAAATATGTCTTTGCAATAACCTATATCCTTTTATTATCAGCTTTCCAGTTTTTGATATTTTCCTTAATCTTCGACGCTGACCAATCATTTTTAATGACTTGATTCATTAATTCTACCAAATCTTCGTCCTGAGAAAACCGCAGTGCAAAGATCTGAGAATCGGCAAGTTGGTAAGGTAAACTTTCAAGCCTGTTGCCTGCTATTGTAAAGTATCGCAGTTTAAACTCATTGATGATAACGCGATCCTGTAATCCTAAAGCATAATGTTGTCTAAGCATAAAAGACAAGGTGATGATCAACACTATTGTGGCAGAAATCAGACTCCAAATCCAAACAAATTCTTCATTGATATTGATATTAAACCAAAGTTTATAAACCGATAACGCAAGCAATATCAAAGAAATTGGATAGAAAATAAAATGGTGCAAAGGATAAAATTTGCGGTAATTATTAAGATTTTGGTGGCTCATTTTATTTAATTTTGTATTGATTGATGAATTCCGGTTTTAATTGGTCTTTGATATCTTTGAAATTTAAAGTGATGTAAACCACGCCGGCTGCGTAAGCCGTAATCTCGTATTGGTTGTAAACGAATGTGATTTTATCCGGATCAAAAAAGAAGTTGTTGTTCGGTTCAATTGTATCAACTAGCAACATTTCTTTCTGCTCAGGTTCATCAAAATGGTTTTGAAGGATTTTGTTCCAAGTAGCATCTGTTGGGTTTTTGAAAATATCGTTTTGGGAAATCACTTTATTATTTTTCAAATCGAAAGTCTTATAACTTTCGAAATAATAACCGTGCGCGCCACCAGAGTACCCGTTTCCAGCATATTGCAAAGTGAGGATATTGTCCTTGTGGGAAATGAATTTCATTCCGGACATCTCTTCCCAGGTTTGTTTGAACTCCGGGAGATAATCCTGCGATTCATGCTTTGTCAAAGATTCTGCTTTTAATTTTTCAAGAACTCCTGACAAAGCATTCTTGGAATAATCTTTAGATGTGATGTTGGCAGGTTTGTAGATACTATCAAGAATTGTTTTATTGGTAATATCCGGAAACAACAAAATTTGTTTTTCGAAAGACAAAGTCAGTGTTTTTGAAATTTGTAGAGAATCCTGAACTCTCAAGGAATCGATTGCGAATTCTTTTTTTGTTTCTATACTATCGGATTTCGTATTTGAAATTGTGATGTTCTCCGTTTTATTACAGGAAAGAAGTAGCAATCCAAAGAATAAAATTGCGAATAAGTTTCTCATAACTATTTATTTTAAATTCTAAATTACTGACAAAATATATTTGATGGCCAAACCCGCAGCCCGACTTGAGTGGAGCTCTTTTTGTCATTGCGAGTGCAGGAAAGTTGTATGGATTGTCTCACGTCTTTCGCAATGGCAAAAAAGCGGGAACGGAAGGCGGATAAAGCTGCCCTAAAAATCATATCAAACAATGTCCGGAAATACCTAACAAAAAACCTTCCAAAATTGGAAGGTTTCATTATAACTTAAACGTCTATTCTTGCGTAGACGGCGTTCTTTTCTATAAATTCCCGTCTTGGTGGGACCTCGTCGCCCATCAACATGGAGAAAGTTGAGTCTGCTTCTACCGCATTATCAATCGTTACTTGTTTCAGGATTCTGTTTTGCGGATTAAGGGTGGTTTCCCAAAGCTGTTCAGGATTCATCTCTCCAAGACCTTTATAACGCTGAACTTCAACACCTTTTCCGTCTGGCGCCAATTCTAAAGTGAACTGTTCACGCTCTTTTTCGTTGTAAGCGTAGATCTTTTTATTTCCTTTTTTCAAAAGGTACAATGGCGGCTGCGCGATATAAATATAACCATTCTCAATCATTTCGGTCATAAAACGGAAGAAGAACGTCAAAATCAAAGTGGAAATGTGAGAACCATCGATATCCGCATCGGTCATAATGACGATTTTATGATACCTTAGTTTACTCATATTCAAAGCTTTGGAATCCTCTTCTGTTCCTACAGAAACACCAAGCGCTGTGTAGATATTTTTGATCTCCTCGTTGTCATACACTTTGTGAAGCATTGATTTCTCAACATTCAGGATCTTACCTCTCAGAGGCAAAATGGCCTGAAAATGACGGTCACGACCTTGCTTAGCCGTTCCACCTGCAGAATCTCCCTCGACAAGGAATAATTCTGACTCAGCCGGATCTTTGGAAGAACAGTCAGACAGTTTTCCTGGCAATCCAGAACCACCCATAGGTGATTTTCTCTGTACCATTTCTCTCGCTTTCTTCGCTGCCTGTCTTGCTTTCGCTGCCAAGACTACTTTCTGAACGATGATTTTTGCTTCGTTTGGATTTTCCTCAAGGAAGTTGGTTAGCATTTCGCCAACAATTTTGTCCACCGCACCGGAAACTTCGGAGTTACCTAATTTGGTTTTGGTTTGACCTTCGAACTGAGGTTCCATCACTTTTACAGAAACCACGGCTGTCAATCCTTCACGGAAATCGTCACCTGTAATCTCCACTTTTTCTTTTGCAGGAATTCCTAAGTCATCCGCATATTTTTTGAGCGTTCTTGTCAAAGCTCTTCTGAAACCGGCCAAGTGCGTCCCACCCTCGTGGGTATTGATATTGTTAACGTAAGAGTGCAGATTCTCTGTGAAAGACGTGTTGTAACGCATCGCTACTTCTACAGGAATGCCTTCTCTTTCGCTTTCCATAAAGATCACGTTTTCCATGATAGACTCACGGTTTCCGTCGATATATTCCACGAATTCTCTAAGACCACCTTCTGAATGGAAAATTTCTGATTCAAAACTTCCGTCTTCGTTTGGACGTCTCTCGTCTATCAATGTAATGGTAATTCCTTTGTTCAGGAAAGATAACTCTCTAAGCCTGTTCGCCAAGGTATCGTAGTTGTACACCAACTCTTGGAAGATCGTTCCGTCTGGCTGGAAAAATACCTCTGTCCCTCTTTCAGAAGTCGTTCCAATTTCCGCAACGTCAGCCAAAGCTTTTCCTTCAGAATATTTTTGTTGATATAGTTTTCCATTAAGGCTAACAGTTGCCACCAACAATGTAGAAAGTGCATTCACACAAGAAACCCCAACACCGTGAAGACCACCTGAAACTTTGTAAGAATCTTTATCAAATTTACCTCCAGCTCCAATTTTGGTCATCACCACTTCCAGCGCAGATTTCTGTTCTTTTTCGTGAAAATCAACCGGAATCCCACGTCCGTTATCCTTTACAGAGATGCTTTCACCTTCGTGAATAGTCACTTTAATAGTATCGCAATAGCCTGCCAGCGCCTCATCAATAGAGTTATCTACTACTTCATAAACCAAATGGTGAAGACCTCTCACGCCAACATCACCGATGTACATGGATGGTCTCAACCTCACGTGTTCCATTCCTTCTAGGGCCTGGATGCTACTTGCTGTGTATTCTTTTTGACTCATATTTTTTATATTAAAGATATAAGACTCAATCTTTCAAATAGTTAGAGAGAGAATATTTCTTTTTAATTTGTTAAATTCTTTTGTTAAAATGCTTACAAATATCGTGATTTTTTTCGAGATACGAAAGGATTAAATTGATGTGAAAAAGATAAGTTTTTAACAGGGAAGCTCAATGCATGAAATAAAAAAATCGAACTCAAATAGCTCGATTATTAAAATTAACATTGTATAAAATCACTCTATTCACTCAAAAACTCATCCACTTTCTGCGCACACTTCCGCCCTTCTGCGATAGCCCAAACCACCAGACTCTGCCCTTTCCTAGCATCGCCACAAGAGAAATATTTCGTCTGATTGGTTTTGAATTCTTTATCATTTCCGATGAGATTTCCTTTCGGATCGAGATCGATATCCAAGTCTTCCACCAAACCTTTATGCTCAACGTGCGTGTAGCCCAGAGCGATGAAAGCCAGATCGCAATCAATGACAAACTCTGAATTTGGTTTTTCTGTGTAGAGGTTCCATTTTCCGTCCGCATCTTTTGTCCATTCTGCTTCCACCAAACGGATTCCGGTCAGATTTCCGTTTTCATCTTTCACAAATTCTTTGGAATTGACAGACCATTTTCTATCCACGCCTTCCTCGTGAGACGAGGTGATATGCAAAGTCATCGGCATGGTTGGCCAAGGCATTGTGGCATCACGTTCCGTTGGCTGCATCGGTTTGTAATAAATCTGATAAACCACTTGCGCACCTTGCCGGTTTGAAGTTCCGATACAATCCGAGCCCGTATCGCCACCGCCAATTACGATAACTTTCTTGCCTTTCGCATCAAGATCGTTTTCATCAAATGAAATGCCGCTGACTTTTTTGTTGCTTTGGGACAAATAATCCATTGCGAAATGAACACCTTTTGCATCACGATTCGGAATCATCAATTCCCTTGGAACGGTACTTCCTAACGCCAAAACAACCGCATCAAAATTCCGGTTGAGTTCTTCTACAGAATAATTGACACCGACATTGACATTGGTTTTAAATTCGATCCCTTCTTCCTTCATCCATTGAACCCGGCGTTCTACGATATTTTTATCCAATTTAAAATCCGGAATTCCAAACCTCAACAATCCGCCGATTTCGGGATCACGCTCAAAAACTATAACCTGATGCCCCATTTGATTTAATTGATAAGCAGCAGCCATACCCGCAGGTCCGGAACCAACAACTGCCACTTTTTTATCCGTTCTGAATTTTGGAATAATTGGTTTCGCAAAACCTTTCTCGAAGGCAATTTCGATGATGTTTTTTTCAACCTCTTCTATCGCAACCGGTAAACTATTGATCCCCAAAACACAAGCGCCTTCGCAAGGTGCAGGGCAAATCCGACCTGTAAATTCTGGGAAATTATTGGTTGAAATCAACAATTGATAGGCCTTTTCCCATTGCTCCTTGTAAACCGCTTCATTGAATTCCGGAATCATATTCCCAAGCGGACAGCCACTTTGACAAAACGGAACGCCACAACTCATACATCTCGACGATTGTTTGTGAAGATAATCCCCGGAAATCGGTTTGTAAAATTCTTTATAATGCTGAACTCTTTCTTCCACAGGAAGTTTCTCCGGCAATTCTCTATCGTACAATAAAAACCCGTCTTCTTTTCCCATTATTTCAATTCATTTATTTTATTTTCAATCGCTTTTTTATAATCTCTCGGGTAAACCTTAATCATATGTTTTAGATTATTTTCGAAGTCACTTAACAAGTATGAAGCGAGTTCACTATTTGTCATTTCGAAATGCTCTTTAATCAAATCATTAATTACTAATTTATCACCATCCGTAACCTCTTCCAGATTTGCCATATCAGGATTAAAATTTTCTTCCAAAGACCGTTCTACATCCCAAACAAAGGCTATCCCGCCACTCATTCCGGCCCCGAAATTCCTACCCACGCCACCAAGAATCAACACCGTTCCGCCAGTCATATATTCGCAACCGTGGTCGCCAACACCTTCCACAACAGCCGTTGCGCCAGAATTGCGAACCGCAAAACGTTCGCCTGCCATTCCGGAAACAAAGATTTTACCCGAAGTTGCACCGTATAAAGCGACATTGCCGATGATGCTATTTTCGTGCGCTTTGATAACCGATTCCTTATCGTGAAAAACCGCCAACCTGGCTCCGGAAAGTCCTTTACCAAAATAATCGTTCGCATCGCCTTCGAGAATCATCGTGATTCCTTTGTTACAAAATGCCCCGAAACTTTGGCCAGCCGTTCCTTTAAAATTGAATTTCAGAGAATCATCGGACATTCCTTCTGAATGATATTTTTTGGTTAATTCGTGAGAGAGAATTGTTCCGACCGTTCTGTCTGTATTTTTAATTTGGAAATCAACTTCCGCCGTACTATTTTCTTCGATTGCTAACTTCGAAGCTTCCAGCATTTTCCAGGAAAGCGAGTCATCGATTCCGTGGTCTTGATTTTCATTTTTAATGATAGGCAAATCCGTTTCGGGCTTGAAAAGAATTGGACTTAAATCAATATTTTTATGTTTCCAGAATGAGATGTCTTTTTTCGTGGTCAAACATTGTGATTGCCCCACCATTTCGTCAATCGTTCGGAAACCCAGACTTGCCATTATTTCTCTCACTTCCATCGCCAGAAAAGTGAAATAACTGACCAGATGTTCCGGCTTGCCTTTGAACTTTTCCCGAAGTTCTTCATTCTGAGTTGCGATACCAACCGGACAAGTATTAAGGTGACATTTGCGCATCAGAATACAACCTTCCACAATCAATGCTGATGTGGAAATCCCCCATTCTTCCGCACCGAGCAAAGTAGCAATGACGATATCCCGACCAGTTTTGACCTGACCATCCACCTGCAAAGTCACACGCTGCCGGAGTTTGTTTTTAATTAAAGTCTGTTGCGTTTCTGCCAATCCCAGTTCCCAAGGCAAGCCTGTATGCCTTGTCGAGCTGATGGGTGAAGCGCCAGTTCCACCGTCGTAACCGGAAACCAGAATGTGATCCGCTTTTGCTTTTGCAACGCCGGAAGCGATTGTTCCGACACCGGCTTTTGAAACTAATTTGACCGAAATCCTTGCGTGGCGATTGGCATTTTTTAAATCAAATATCAATTGCGCCAAATCCTCAATCGAATAAATATCGTGATGCGGTGGTGGCGAAATCAAACCAACGCCTGGCGTAGAATGCCGGGTTTTCCCAATCCAATCATCCACCTTGAAACCTGGTAATTGTCCGCCTTCGCCCGGTTTTGCACCTTGCGCCATTTTGATTTGAATCTCTTCAGCCTCGGCTAAATATCTCGCCGTCACACCAAATCTTCCAGAAGCAACTTGTTTGATTGCCGAACGCAGATCATCTCCATTTTCATTAAGGACATAACGATTTTCGTCCTCGCCTCCTTCGCCCGTATTGCTTTTCGCGCCGATTCTGTTCATTGCAATCGCAAGCGTTGTGTGCGCTTCCCAGGAAATTGAACCAAAAGACATCGCGCCGGTTGCAAAACGTTTCAGAATGTGTTCCAATGACTCTACTTCATCCATTGAAACTGCTTCCCGGTCATTTTTAAAATCCATCAAACCTCTCAACAATGATGCTTTCTCGGATAACTGATTGACCGTTCTAGAATATTTTTTGAATAAATCATAACGGTCATTCCAGGTGGCCTGTTGCAATAGATGAACAGATTGTGGATTGAACTGATGGTATTCATTATCTGGCTTCCACTGATAAACACCGCCAGGCTCTAATACTTTTTGTGGGAGTTTTGTTCCGAAAGCATTGAAATGTTTCACCAAAGCTTCTTTGGCGATGTCATCAAATCCAACACCATTAATTCTGGATATAGCTCCTGTAAAACACGTATTGACGACCGCTTTGTCAAGACCGATAATTTCGAAAATCTGTGCGCCGTGATAAGATTGCAAAGTGGAAATTCCCATTTTTGAGAAGATCTTCAACAATCCATCACCGACTGCTTTTTTATAATTGTATTTTAATTGGTCAAGATCAGCGTCTTCACCAAATTCATTCTTATGAAACATCTCTCTGATGCTCGCCAAAGCCAGATAAGGATTGATAGCCGTCGCACCAAATCCCAGCAAAGCCGCAAAATGATGAACTTCCCAGACATCACCAACCTCCATCACCAAACCCACTTTCCTGCGAACGCCTTTCCGAATCAAATGATGATGGACCGCAGAACAAGCCAAGAGCGACGGAATAGATGCGTGACCAGAATCTATGGAACGGTCGGAAAGTACAATCACTTCAAAACCGTCGTCCACTGCATCTGTGGCATAACGGCAAATCCTGTCAATCGCTTTTTTAAGATTTCCCTCTTTTCCGTCAGATTTGAAATAAGTGTAAATGGTTTTGGACTGGAATTTTCCGGTATCAACACTTCTAAGTTTTTCTAATTGTTCATTATTAAGAATTGGATTATCGAGTTTTATGGAATGGGCAAAGTTTTTATCCTCTTGCAACAGATTTCCGCTGCCGCCAATAATCGTCGTGAGAGACATAACCAATTTTTCACGGATTGGGTCAATTGGCGGATTGGTAACCTGAGCAAATAATTGTTTGAAATAAGAACTCAAATGTTGTGGCTTCTCACTGAGAACAGCCAATGGTGCATCGAAACCCATAGAGCCAATCGGTTCCTTTCCGAGTTCCGCCATTTCTTTGATAATGACATCCAAATCTTCTCTGGAATACCCAAAAGCCTTTTGATATTTGAAAATATCTTCAGACTGCAACTTATTGAAACGGATCTTCGGACTCGGTAATTCGTTAATATTGATATTCATTTTATCCAACCAATCTCGGTACGGTTGCGAAGTACAAATCTCCTTCTTCACTTCTTCATCACTGATGATTTCACCTTTTTTCATATCAACCAAGAACATTTTACCGGGTTGAAGCCGCCCTCTTTTGATTACCTTTTGCGGGTCAACCGGTAAAGCGCCAGACTCAGATGCCATAATCACACGATCATCCGACGTCACACAATACCTGGAAGGGCGAAGCCCGTTTCTATCCAAAGTCGCCCCAATAATCTCACCGTCTGTAAAAGAAATAGAAGCCGGGCCATCCCAAGGCTCCATCATACAGGCGTGGAATTCATAGAAATCTTTTTTATAAGAATCCATCTGATCGTGACCATCCCAAGCTTCCGGAATCAGCATCATCATCGTATGCGGCAGCGACCGGCCAGCATGATAAAGCAACTCTACCATATTATCGAGGTAAGAAGAATCCGACTGCCCTGGTTTTGTGATTGGCAGGATCATATCCATTTCCTGAGCGGTAAAATTGGGACTTTCAAATGTTTTTTCAGAAGAACGAAGCCAATTGAGATTACCGCCAATTGTATTGATCTCGCCATTGTGTGCTAAAAAACGGAAAGGCTGTGCCAAACTCCAAGTTGGATCCGTATTGGTTGCAAAACGAGAATGCACCATCCCAAAAGCGGAACGAAGCCTGGGATCTGTAAGGTCTTTAAAGTAATGCCGGATCTGAACAGACCGCAATTGTCCTTTATAAATCAATTTTTTACAAGAAAAAGAAGCCACATAAAAACCAATAGGATCATTGCTGGTGACACTGGTAATCTGATGTGAAATATAATTTTTGAAGACAAAGAGTTTTCTTTCAAAATCTTTATCCGTTTCCACATCGTAAGGACGCTCTATGAAAAGCATCTCCATGACAGGCTCTACGCTTTTCGCCAAATCACCAAGATCAATGTTACTCACCGGAACTGGACGGTAACCCAAAATTCTGAATCCTAATTTTTCCGCAGACTGCTCAATAATTTCTTTGCATTCCTGTCGGATAAAATTATTTGCTGGAAAAAAAAGCATCCCGAGTCCGTAATAACCTGGCTCCGGAAGATCGATTCCGTAATTAAGCGCTTCGTCGTAAAGCAATTCGTGTGGGATTTGGATTTGAATTCCCGCCCCGTCACCCGTATTACTTTCATAGCCTGTTGCCCCACGGTGCTCCATATTCTCCAGCATCGTAATAGCATCGCTAACGATTCTGAAACTTTTGACACCTTTTATATGAGCCACAAAACCGACGCCGCAGGAATCAAATTCGGTTTCTGGGACGTAAAGTCCATGGTATTTGGGATTTAAATTTTGAGAAATTTCCTTAGCTCCTTTCATCTTCATTCATTTTGGATATTAACAAATTTAGTAAAAAGAGAAATAAAAATGATTTTAAATTACCAAATCGTCAATTATATAAACTATAATTGAAATTAAAAACATTTAAACACATTAATTTTTATCAATAATTTACAATAATTTAATATTAAATAAACATTTGTTAATATTAAATTAATACAAACTAAACATAAACAACTCACAATCAAACCCTTATTTTATTTTATTAAAAACACAAGTCGTACATTAAGATCAAATTGCTGCAATTTTAAGAATTGATAGCCAAATAAAATAATCCCCGTAAAAAGCACGGACCAAAAAGGCAGAAACTATTTCTATATTTAAAAGTACCCGATTCAGAAAGGGGCAATATCAAAAATAACACATCAAGCTATCAAACCATTCATAACGCCCGAAAATATCAAAATTGCGAAATAGTTATCTTTTAAACATTATGAATACACATTAAACAAAAAACCCTGCTTTTACAAGCAGGGTCGTTAATTTTTACAAGACAATCTTTAAACCAACTTCATCCAAACATTTTCATCAATTTTTTCAACTTTTACTAAGTTTCCTTTCGTTAAAGTTTTAGAAGCTTTATCCCATTTTTTTCCTGAAAGTTTACTTAAAGTTTTCACTTCGGCTAAAGCAATTTGCTCGCCTGATTTCAAAATATCAAGAATCAAATGCTCATCTTCTCCCAACTCAATCTGAGGAACTGTTTTTTCAGGTCTCATTTGCGGGAAGAATAACACTTCCTGAATTGATGGATTATTGGTTAAAAACATAATCAGCCTGTCCATTCCTATTCCTAAACCTGAAGTTGGCGGCATTCCGTATTCCAAAGCTCTTAAGAAGTCTTCGTCTATAAACCCTGTTGCTTCATCATCACCTTTTTCAGCTAATTTTAGTTGCTCTTCAAAACGTTCTCTTTGGTCAATTGGGTCATTTAATTCTGAATAAGCATTGGCGATTTCTTTTCCGCAAACCATCAATTCAAAACGCTCCGTTAAACCTTCTTTGCTTCGGTGTTTTTTGGTTAAAGGCGACATTTCTATTGGATAATCGGTAATGAAAGTAGGCTGAATAAAGTTTCCTTCACACTTTTCGCCAAAAATTTCGTCGATTAATTTTCCTTTACCCATCGTTTCATTCACTTCGATTCCGATAGATTTAGCAAAATCAAATAGTTCCTGCTCAGACTTTCCAGTGATGTCAAAACCTGTATATTTCAAGATAGCTTCGGTCATAGAAACTCTTGGATAAGGTGCTTTCCAGCTGATTGTATGCTCTCCGAAAGTTGATTCTGAATTTCCATTGACGGAAGTTGCACAGAATTCAAGTAATTTCTCGGTGAAATCCATCATCCAGTTGTAATCTTTGTAGGCTACATAAATTTCCATTGCGGTAAATTCTGGATTATGGGTTCTGTCCATCCCTTCATTTCTGAAGTTTTTAGAGAATTCATAAACGCCATCAAATCCACCAACGATCAATCTTTTCAAATACAATTCGTTTGCGATTCTTAAATATAAAGGAATGTCTAAAGCATTGTGATGCGTAATAAACGGTCTTGCAGCAGCTCCACCAGGAATTGACTGCAAAATTGGCGTTTCCACTTCAAAATAGCCTGCTTCATTGAAAAAAGTTCTCATTGCATTGAACAGTTTTGTTCTTTTCACGAAAATTTCTTTCACTTGAGGATTCACCGTTAAGTCTACATAACGCTGTCTGTATCTCATTTCCGGATCGTTGAACGCATCGTGTACCACTCCATTTTCATCTGTTTTTGCTTGTGGTAGCGGACGCAATGCTTTGGTAAGCAACGTAAAATTTTTAACCAAAACTGTCTTTTCTCCCACCTGAGTTGTAAACAAATCTCCTTCTATACCGATAATATCACCGATGTCTAATAAGTGCTTGTAAACGTCGTTGTATAAAGTTTTGTCTTCTCCAGTACAGATTTCGTCACGGTTAAAATACACCTGAATTTTACCTGTAGAATCCTGCAATTCAGCAAAAGAAGCCTTACCCTGAATACGGCGAGACATCAATCTGCCCGCAATCTTCACCTGTTTACTTTCAGAAAAATTCCTTTTTATAGACTCTGTAGTATCTGTAACCGTGTATTCTTCTGCCGGGAATGCGTTGATTCCCAAGTCGTTCAGCTTCTGCAGTTTTTCGCGACGGATGATTTCTTGTTCTGATAGTGACATTTTTTATTATTTAAAAGATGCAAATATAGTGTATTCAAAATAATTGATAATTGCTGAAATCACAACCATAATAAGTTATATTTTTTATTTTTAATCATAGTTACAATTTAACATAATAAATTTTTTGTTTTTTATTGGTAAATTACTATTATATTTGGTTTGTTAGAAAATAAGTAGATTAATTTTCAAACTAAAAACACATTTTTATGAAAAAAAGAATACTATCCATGTTGGTGGTCGTATGTGCTATATCTAATGCTTACTCACAAGCAGGCGTTGGCATCGGAACCACAAGTCCTGCACTCACGCTTAGCATAAAAGACAGCAATACCGGAATACAGCACAACAATGCGAATAAAATCTCAATCGTAAGCAACAGCGCCAATGCAATTACAATAGATCAGGCTAATATTGGCATCAACAATATCAATCCCACAAAAATCCTGGATGTTGATGCAGGAAACGATTATATTAGAATCACTAATCTCCTGTCTGTATTTAATCCTAACTCATTTCTTCCCTATCCATTGAAACAAAATCCTGCAAACGGAGAAAGTGGCTTTATAGATGACGCAAATGTATATATTGGAGCACAGGTGATGCGTCTGGTGGTGAAACCGGATGTCAACATTGCCGGAAGTTCTTATGGTATTGTGGAAACGCCTTTAAGATTTCAATTTAATCCGCAATCTTCAACACCCAATGCACCTGCTTCTACGCCTAATTATATCAATGACATCAATGGTTCTTCATTTTTATATGGTCAAAATTTAGCCGCCGGCAACGGCACACTGGCCAGAACAACTGACCAGATACAACTTCCCGCTGGTGTTTATAGAATCACTTTAAAATTGGTTTCAAGTTTTACCGGTCACAATAAAAATAACTCCATCGATATCAAATTATCTGTAAATAATGGTGAATATTCTTTCGCAAACGGCGTCAATTACGGTGATGGAAACCAATTGAAAACAGGATATTTTGCTGAAACCGTTAATTTATCCACGCCAAGCAAGCTGGATTTCATCTATGTCAAGCAATCCGGACCAAACAGCGCAAGCTCACAGTCTAATCTTTCCCCATATTATTCTGATAATGTGATGAGAAGCATTATACTTATCGAACGATTAAAATAAAAAAAGTGATAACAATGAAAAATATATACACAATACTTTTCGCAGCCACAGCCATTATTTCACAGGCACAAGTAGGAATCAACACATCCAATCCACAGGTAACCTTATCCATTGGTGATGATAACAGCGGACTTGAGAGGAATCAGGAAGATGTTCTTTCGCTAGTGACAGCAAACGCAAACCGTTTAAAAATTTCACAAAACGGAAATGTCGGCATAAACAATGAAACACCTGCAAAAATACTTGACATCAATGCCAACAATGATTTTATCAGGCTTAATAATTTAAAAACTCTAACTTCCTCTGATCCATATTATCTTGTTTATAACAAAACTAATGGAGATGTGTATAAAATGCCAATACAGCCAAAAGCAGGACAAATTCTTCGGGTTCCTCTGGTTGCAAATAATTATACCGCAAATTCTGCATCCAGCATTCAGTTTAATACGGGTGGAACCAATATACCTGCTCCTTCGGGTCTGACTGCTTTTCCAAATTACATCAACACCATCAGTGATGATTTTGTGAGTTATCCTGTAACAATCGCAACCAATGAAATTAATAATATCCCTCCCGGAACCTATAAAATTATTCTCAAATTATGCGGCGGATTCCTGAATGGAAATGACAACCAGCGAGTCGATATCGGAATGACAACTTCCACAGGAGGTGGTTTCGTAGATTATTCCTTTTCGGAAGGGATTATTTCTAATTGGTCCAATACCGATGCTACCGATAAAACAGGTTATTTCACGGATGTCATAAAATTTACGGCTCCCAATAATTCCATCAAATTTAAAATAGACGTCAAGGATAGTCCTTTTAATATGGAATTCTCTTATAGCGAAATACACAGAAACATACTAATATTAGAAAGATTATAAAAATGAAAAAAATATATACACTCGGTTTTATCGCATTGATTTTTTCCGCCAAATCACAGGTCGGAATATATAAAGAGAGTACTGGTAATTTTTCAACCCCAAAAATTACCCTTGCCATAGGTGATGACGATACCGGAATCCAATGGAACTCTGTGAACAATATTTCGCTCACTACAAACAATTCACCAAGAATCACAATTGATGCTAACGCCAATGTCGGGATCAATCAAACCAATCCAAATTATAAATTGGATATTGATGCATCCAATGATGCCCTGCGAATGATGAACCTCAAAGATCAATCCGCCAATACATTTACCCAATTTTTGGCAATAGACAAAATCACAGGAGAAATAGGCGTGAAAACAAATCCTTCTTCTCTGGGACAATTTTTACGTTTGCCGATAGTTGACGAAGTATATAACGCCGGCTCAACTACCACGTTGAATTTTTCCGCAGCAAGAGAGCCTGCGCCCAACAATTCTGAAAACTACATCAATACAATTTCCGGCATTTTGGTCAACGATGTCGCAAATACAGTAACACTGCAGGAAGGTGTCTATTCTATCAACCTAAAAATTGTGGGTATTTTTAAAGGTCTGAATGACAATAACCAAGTAAATGTACGCTTTACCGTAAACGGAAATCTCTATGATTACCAACCAGGAATCATCTATGGTTATGCTGGCGAAAATGCAGACAGTTTTAACAATGGTGAAGCCAATGACAGCAGGAAAACAGGTTATTTTCAGGAAACGCTTATTGTGCCTGCCTCTGGTGCCACTATTTCCTTCGCTCTGGATGCGATCAACAATAATTTTCACTTATATCAATCGTTCATTCCTTCGGGCTCTACAGGGAATTCCTCGCGTACAGTTCTTACAATTAATCGTTTGAAATAAAAATTTAATTTTAATGTAACACCTTTCGGAATTGCAGAACTCTTGAAAGGTTTCAAAATAATTGCCTTATATACTACAAAATCATTTGTTTAATAGATTTCAAAACCACCCTTTCCTTTTTTCTTTAGGAATGAATGTCCAAGCCAGAATCCGGCTGATTTTCTGACCTTGCGCCATATCGATGGCTTTGAATTCTGGGACTTTGAGGTTTTTCAACAAGGTCGTGAGCTGGTGGAGGTTGTCTTTTTTGGAAACCAAAGTGGTGAACCACAAAACCTGCGACTTGAACTGGACACTTTCGTTGATCATTTTCTTGATGAAAGCTTCCTCGCCGCCTTCGCACCAAAGCTCGGACTGATTGCCGCCGAAGTTGAGAATTGGTTTTTGAATTTTGTTGTTTCTTAGATTTTTGGTTTTTCTGCGATTGCCCTGCAATGCGTCTTCCGCGGACTCGTGGAAAGGCGGATTACACATCGAGAATGAGAATTTGTCTTCTGGCGATATTATATTTGTAAAGATCAAATCACAATCTGGTTGGAATTTCAAGTGGATACCTTTTGACAAGTCCGGATTGCTGTCTAAAATCTTCTGCGCGTTTTCCAGAGAATCTTTATTAATATCCGTTCCCAAAATTTTCCATCCGTATGAACTATTGGCAATCACGGGATAAACGAGGTTTGCACCGGTTCCGACATCCAAACCTGTGACCAAATTTCCTGTTGGAATCTCGCCATTTTCTTCCGCTAATAAATCTGCCAAATAATGAACATAGTCTGCTCTGCCAGGAATCGGCGGACAAAGATTACCTTCCGGAATATCCCAATCTTTGACATTGTAATATTTCAAAAGTAAAGCTTTATTGAGTAATTTGACCGCTCGTGGAAGGCTGAAATTAATTGTCAAAGTGTCGTAATCGTTTTTGAAAACGTAATGTTTGAGTTCGGGAACTGATGCAATCAATTCTTCGAAATCGTAGGAATTGCGGTGGCTATTTCTTGGATGAAGGCTGGATTTATCGGTCATTATTTTGAAGATAAAATATATTGTGCCATCAATTTTGCATTTTCTTTACTGAAGCCGTGAGCAGGCATTGGTACGTCGCCCCAAACGCCAGAGCTTCCCTTGATGATTTTACCGGCCAACATTTCTATATTTTCTGGTGTGTTCTCATATTTTGCAGCCACTTCTTTGTAAGACGGACCAATCATTTTCTCATCCATCTTGTGGCAACCCAAGCAATCTGCACCTTCTATGAGCGACTGACCTTCGGCAACAGGATCCGTAATGACTTTTGCTACCGGAGCTTCTTCCTCCACTAACACCTCTTTGTTTCCTGAATTTTCTGATTTGGAGCAGGAAAATAATGTGAGTAAAACTGTTGCGATCAATATTCTTTTCATTTTTCAACTTTTGCCCAAATATAAATAAAAAAGACATCCTAAAAAAGGATGTCTTTGTATGATAATTATTAAAATTAGATTATTTTTTAATGATTACTTTCTCACTAAAATCGACAGCAAGGCCAGTGCCTTTCACCACGTAAATACCGTTTGGCAAAGAAGCTACATTGACTGTACTGTTATCAGATAAATTAAGATGGTCTTCCAAAACCAGTTTGCCGGAAGCGTCATAAATCTTAACCATCGTTTTCCCTAAAGTAGCAGACCCACTTTTGATATGAATCTCGTTCTTAGCAGGATTAGGATAGACCACAAATTGATCTTTCTGCACATCTGCCACTGCAAGATTACACTCTGCAGGCACCGTGAAATCTTCAACCTGATCATTCATCCCGGCTCCGGTACCTATAATAGATCCCGATGCAGCATTGACACCCAAACCTCTTTTAGCAAAGACATTCCAGATCATGCATTTGTCTGCACCACCCGTCATTGCGAGATCTGCCGCAATAATTGCATTTCTGCCTTTCACAAATGTAGGACTACAGCCCTGTAATTTCAGACCATTCATAACCAACTGTAACACTCTTCCGCTTCCGGAATCCGGTGCCGCAATAACGTCTGACGCATAACCATATTTCTCAACCATTTTCCAGTGAAGATCCCAAAGCATTGTGGCCCATATAAAACCAACAGAATGCACGTTGACAGCAGTAACGCCATTAGAAACATAAGTCATCCCATTGGTATTGCCATAAGTATAAGCGTTGATTTCGGGATCTAAAGAATACTGAGCCGGTCTTATTCCCGTACCTTCAATAGGTTCATTTATAGCAAACGTCCCAATTCCTCTTGGTATGGATGCGTTATCACCAGGGCGATTGGTGAGCATCAAAGCGAAGAAATCAGACCATCCTTCTCCCATCTGCTCATTATCAGAACTTGTACTTAGACAAGAGTAGCCATTACCAGTATTTCTGTTGGAAATCCCGTGACCATATTCGTGAGCCACGATTCCGTTGTCCAAACTGCCATCTATCCAAATACTTTCGTCCTTGATATTTGCATTCACTGCAGTAGTGTTCAATTTTGATTTTATTAATTCACCTTCGGTATTTTCTACCAGAACTCCAGGAATCGTTACGGTATCATCTGTGCCTCCCATATTGCCAACAGCTGGAGAATCTGCAGCATTGTACACAATAACGCCTAATGCGCCTTTATCCTGAGCACTTTTGAATTTCACTGTGAAATTACATTCACCCCTTTCTATCAGCGCTATTTTACCGCTTAGATTGGTATTGCTTAATGTTGTACAACCTTTGATCGGCGAAACCAAAACGACATCAGCAGTTACAGGATTGGTAGAAATATCTGGACCGAAATCTGTATTGATACCAACAACAGGATTTCTGCCTACCAACTCGGAAGGTGCATTGTAAGAAAGGAAATTTTGAGATTTTGGACCCCAAAGATACATCTGCATTCTTGGCACGCCGCCATCTGCAGGGGTAGAAAAGTTAGCATTATCTGTTCCGCCGCCATCGCGTGCTTCTGCTCTCACGTAGTCATTACCAGCTCCACCTTTCCCAAAATTATTCATTTGGAAATTTCTCGCAGATTCTGTAAAACCGTATTTATAAAAAATATCATGCATTTTGTTGTTCATATAGAACAACTGGGTGATTGCCGCATTGGTATATTGTGCCGGCGGTGTATTGACATCCAGAGGAAAATCAAACAATCTGGTGCTACCGCCTTCTGCAACATCTCCAACAACATTTGTATTGGTATAATCTGTATAAGCATAGGCATTATTACCGCGTGTGTAAGTATAATGTGTGGTTCCGTCCGAATGCCATCCTTCCGGAGAAGCATCTAACAGCCAAGGGTTGGAAACCAAAGATCTGTTACCAAATGTCGGCGCTTCCAATGGCAATTCGAAAACCCGGTACGAAGCATTATCAGGTGCTAAAATCCCATTGCTCGCTTTTGGCTGATCTGCATTTTGTTCCAATTTTAAAGAAGCTATTCTTTCAGGGCTGGTGTAGGAATGCTTATCAAATTTACAAGAAACCAAGAGATTATTTCTTTCAAGAATATCTCCGTTGCTGGCATTTACCAAAACATTCCAATAGTTACTGCTATCCGCTTCCTCGAAGTTAATTTCGTACGCTAAAACCAACTGATTATCTTTTTTAAAATAAACGGTTTTGCTCAGAATACTATTTTCTTTTCCGCTTTCAAAGGTATATTTTGGACTGTTTTTAAGTTTAAGGTTTTTAAGAACAGAATCAAAAGCCGCATTGGAACTGATTCCCTCTCTTTTTGAACTAACCGTTACAGATGAAAGATCTGAAAAATTATCTGAAAAATGAGAAACAGCATTATCCCTTATCAACGCAGATGAAATGGCGTTAAAAACAGGAATCCCGTCATAAGTCTGCTGCACATTAACAACAGTTCCCTTCAAACTTTCTGACCGATCAGAATTCGTTATTTTTATTTCGCTTGCTGTAATCTTCTTGTATTTCTGATTGGTAGAAATATAATTCTTCACAACAGACTCATAATTCTGAGCCTGAATAAATGAAAATGCAAAAAAAGCGGCAATGGTAATTCCGCGGTTGAGAGAATTGATGTTCTTCATATCATATCTATTTTATTAATAAAGCCAGCAATTTAGGTATTATTAGACATAATAAACACACTATCCCCCAAAAATTTGCAAAAAACACAACAATATCAGAAAACAAGTACAAACAACACGGAAAGAACAAAGAACCAAAAAATCCAAAATGTAATTCGTATTTTTGCAGAATGGTAAAAATTGGCAACATAGAACTTCCGGATTTTCCGCTTTTATTGGCTCCAATGGAAGATGTGAGTGATCCACCTTTCAGAAAATTGTGCAAAATGCATGGTGCAGACCTGATGTATTCGGAATTTATTTCTTCGGAAGGCCTGATCCGTGACGCGATAAAGAGTCGAAAAAAATTGGACATTTTCGATTACGAAAGACCTGTCGGTATTCAAATCTTTGGTGGTGATGAGGAAGCCATGGCCATGTCTGCCAGAATTGTTGAAACTGTTGAACCAGATATTGTCGACATCAATTATGGCTGTCCCGTAAAAAAAGTGGTTTGTAAAGGTGCCGGAGCAGGCGTTTTGAAAGACATTGATCTGATGGTTCGATTAACGAAAGCCGTCGTGAAATCTACCCACTTACCCGTTACAGTAAAAACCAGATTAGGTTGGGATAATGACTCTATCAATATTGATGAAGTAGCCGAAAGACTGCAAGATGTCGGGATCAAAGCCTTGACGATCCATGCCAGAACACGTGCTCAGATGTACAAAGGCCAAGCAGATTGGGAGCATATTTCCAGAATCAAAAACAATCCGAATATCGAAATCCCGATTTTTGGAAACGGCGACGTAGACTCTCCCGAAAAAGCACTGGAATATAAAAACAAATATAATTGTGACGGCATCATGATCGGCCGTGGTGCGATTGGCTATCCTTGGATCTTCAATGAGATCAAACACTTCTTCAACACAGGAGAACATTTGCCAGAACCCAACATTTCTGAAAGACTGGAAGCGGTTAAAAACCATGCACTCTGGTCCGTAGAATGGAAAGGTGAAAGACCAGGAATCGTTGAAATGAGACAGCATTACAGCAATTACTTCCGTGGAATTCCGCATTTTAAAGAATTTAAAACCAAGTTTCTTCAGGCCTTAACACTGGAAGAAATTGATGATATCATCGAGGAAACCAAACATTTTTACACTGAAAATATGTTCTGATAAGGCATCAATTATCCTCAGAAGTTCGCGATGAACATACAATCTAAACCCTTTCAGCTTTTGAATCGCTGAAAGGGTTTTTTACAAATACTTTTGTTAATTTTGTAACGTTACAGGTTGTTCATTCAACTTATTAAATCAAGAAACTTAAAAATGAAAAAAATACTTTTACTCTCGGTTCTTGCGATGGGTTTTTCTAAGGCTCAGTTTTTTGAATCTACGGAAAAATTTACCAAAACAGATTCCCTGAAAGGTTCTAACACAGAATTCAGAAACTTTTGGGACGTCAAAAAATACGACATCATTTTGGAAACTGATTTTGATAAAAAAAGCATCAAAGGAAGTAATAAAATTAGCCTTACGATAGAAAAAGACATCAAAAACCCAACATTCCAGATTGATCTTCAACATCCAATGAAAGCGCACAATATCACCGCCAGCTTTCCTATCGCGACTAAAAAAGTGGATGGCGATTTTATTTTTTTATCAACAAATAAAAATTTCAAAAAAGGAGAAAAATTCACCATCGACATTGGGTTTTCCGGAAATCCAACCATCGCCAAGCGCGCACCGTGGGACGGCGGATGGATCTTTACCAAAGACAAAAACGGAAATCCCTGGATGACAGTTGCGGATGAAGGAATAGGTGCAAGCATCTGGCTTCCGACCAAAGATATCTGGAGTGATGAGCCGGACAACGGTGTCACTTTCGAGATCATTACACCAAAAGACCTTGTGGGCGTTGCCGGTGGAAGATTAATCAAACAAGAAAATAGGGGTGACAAAAAATCCTGGCTTTGGGAAGTGAAGAATCCTATCAATGATTACTCGATCATCCCATCCATCGGAAAATATGTCAACTTCAAAGATAGCTTTGATGGTGAAAAAGGGAAACTTGATCTCGACTATTGGGTTTTGGATTACAACCTGAACAAGGCAAAAAGACAATTCGAGCAAGTAAAACCGATGATGACATCCTTCGAAAGTTGGTTTGGCCCGTATCCTTTTTATGAAGATTCTTACAAATTGGTAGAATCCCCGCATCTTGGAATGGAGCATCAGAGCAATGTGGCGTATGGAAATCACTATGCGAATGGCTACCTTGGGACCGACCTCTCGGGCACAGGAATCGGTTTGAGATTCGACTACATCATCATTCACGAATCCGGACACGAGTGGTTTGCTAATAACATCACCGCAAAAGACCAGGCCGATATGTGGATTCACGAGGCTTTCACAGATTATTCGGAAACTTTATACATAGAAAGTCTTTGGGGCAAAACCGATGCTGACAAATATCTGCAAGGATTGCGAGATAAAATAGCGAATGACAAACCGATCATCGGGCAATACGGCGTGAGAAATGAAGGCAGCGGCGATATGTACTACAAAGGTGCAAATATGATCCACACCATCCGGACAGTAATGGATCAGGATGAAAAGTTCCGTCAGATCCTAAGGGGTCTTAATAAAGATTTCTACCATCAGACCGTTACAACCCAACAGATCGAGAAATATTTTTCTGATAAATCCGGAATCGATTTGTCTTCAATTTTCAACCAATATCTGAGAACGGTAAAAATCCCTACGCTGGAATACAAACAAAACGGAAAACAATTGACCTACAAATGGACCAACGTGATTCCCAATTTGAAGCTCCCAATCAGATTGGCAGACGGACAAGAATTGAAACCTACGGAACAAGCGCAAACCGTCCCATTGAAATCTGACAAAGCGGTAGAGTTCAACAAGAATTATTACATCCAAGTCAAACAAGTTCAGTAAGATTTCATTACATTTATTCTATTAAAACCATTTCAAATTTATCTTTGAAATGGTTTTATATTTAACACGAATTAAACATTCAAAAAA
>NZ_AUAA01000028.1 GCF_000428485.1 Epilithonimonas tenax DSM 16811
CTAAATACATAATGGCATCCCAAATGGTTCTTAAATCATATTTTCGTTTTCTGTTATTGAAGTTTAAAGTCTTTTTTATAAATTGCCATTGATTGTCAGAAATGTTTGTAGAGTAATTTTTCACCGTAGCTTAATTGATTAGTTACCAACAAGTTACGAAAAATAATCTACATAAACAACTGACAATCAATTTTTTAAATTATTTTTTTACAGATCCACTCCTTACAAATTTTTCTAATTTAATTTTTAAACAGGCTCTAAAATAGATTTAATTTTTTCATGAAATTGTAAATGTTGATAATTGGTACTGTAGAGGGTTGTGAAAACCATACAGACGATGGATGAAAATGAATTATGAAAGCAAGGCAGGAGGAGGCCTAACAGAGAATTTGCTAAGCGTTGTTTGCTGTTTGAAATTGATGTTTTTATAAAAATAATCAATATGATTCCAGAATTTGACAGATGTTCTTTTCTGATAAAAACAGGATTCAGTCAAAAATCTGGATGGTGAATAATCGTTGTTGGGCGGTATAAAAGAAATGTGTTGGTTAGAAGAATCAGAAAAGAAGGCCGTTGTCCCATCTTTGCTGTTGATTCTTATCTCAATCTCTTTCTTAGGAAGGCTAGATTGGTGTTTTTTTTCGATGTCTTCCCTTGTAGATAAGCTTTTGTTTCTTTTTTTCTTCTGGTAAGAAGCTGGTGTTTTGGTTTTTTTTTCTACTTTTTTTGCACTTATTTTTAAACTGCTGTTTGCAGAAATCTCTATGTTTGAGTGTGATTGTAGATTTTTATTATTGCGGATTTGCTTATTAAAAGCCTCATCTTTTGAATAGATCACTGCTTCGCCCAAAACAGTTATAACAGGTTCCGAGTCCGTTTTTTGTTGCGGATAAGACTGTTGAGCGCTAAGTAGAATGGTATTTAAAAACAGCACAATCGCGAAAACAAGCCTCACTTTATATCGTAAAACATTTCCCATTCTCATTTGTATACTGAAAGACCATGTGTCTTCTATCATTTTGCAAAAATAATACAAATAATTGTTTATTTTACGATAATAGATAATATTAATATATGGCTGTTATAGAATTTATCAATGTGTTACTTTTAGTTGATATTTGGTTCATATTTCCTTACATATTGATGACTTTGTTTCGCAATCCAAAATAATGTTTTTTAGAGTAGTGCTTCCCCTCATTTTAATTTAAAATTCTAAATTTACACCGTGATTACAAAAGAGACCATAGATCAGATTTTTTCAACTATCAGAGTGGAAGAGATCATCGGAGAATATGTACAGCTGAAAAGAGCAGGCTCCAACTTCAAGGGTTTGAGTCCTTTTCACGAAGAAAAATCACCCAGTTTTGTGGTGTCACCAAGCAAGCAGATTTGGAAAGATTTCTCCACCGGAAAAGGAGGTACAGCCATTTCTTTCCTGATGGAAATCGAGAATTTTACCTATCCAGAAGCCCTTCGCCACGCCGCAAAAAAATACGGCATCGAAATTCAGGAGGATATCAAGGAATATTCCGAAGAGCAGAAACAGGCACAAACAGAGCGGGATATCCTGTATAAGATCCACGAGATTGCCAACGGATTTTTTCAGGAACAGCTTTGGGAGTCGGAAGAAGGCAGAATGATCGCCTATTCTTACTTCAAAGAAAGAGAATTGCGGGATGATATCATCAAAAAATTCCAACTGGGATATTCTCCTGAAAAGAAAAACGCCTTCACAGAATTTGCCCTTGATAAAGCCTATTCCAAAGAGATATTGGAAAAATCGGGACTTTCCATATTTCCAGAAAATTCACCTTCCGGGATCGATAGATTCCGTGATCGTGTGGTTTTCCCGATTCATAGTTTTTCTGGTCGCGTTCTGGGTTTTGGCGCCAGGATTCTGAAAAGTAATGTCAAAACTGCGAAATATCTCAACTCTCCGGAAACCGAAATTTATCATAAATCTAATGTTCTTTATGGCTTAAATCAAGGCAAGCAAGCCATCTCAAGAAAGAACCTCTGCCTATTGGTAGAAGGTTATATGGATGTGGTGTCCCTCCATCAGTCAGGTATCGAAAACGTCGTGGCCAGTTCCGGAACCTCGCTTACAACTGAACAAATTAAACTCATCAAGAGACTGACGGAAAATGTAACCATTCTCTTTGATGGTGACAATGCCGGAATCAAAGCCAGTTTCCGAAGTATTGATATGTTGCTCTCTGAAGGGATGAATATCCGTGTTCTGCTTTTCCCCGACGGCGATGATCCGGATTCTTTTGCCAGAAAACATCCGCAGGAGTATGTGGAGAATTTCATTGATAAAGAAGCCAAAGATTTTATAGATTTCAAAGCGGAGATTCTTCTGCGAGACGCAGGAACCGATCCTATTAAAAAAGCGGAAGCCATCCGTGATATCGTAAAATCCGTAGCATTTGTTCAAAATGGACTAAAACGGGAGGTTTACCTGAAAGAAGTTTCAAATAAATTTGGTCTCAGCGAACAGAGTTTGTTCAATGAACTTCAGATCCACAAAAGCTCTGCAGAACAAGAGAGGAGGTCTTCATCGTTTCCCGAGAAGCAGGTGCCACAGAAATTAGAAGTTGTTCAGGAAGCGCTTGTTTCAATCAATCCACTTTTGATGCTGGAGGAAAAACTGGTCGACTTGATGCTCAAATTTGGTGACTTGATTATCAACAGGAAAGACCACGAGGGAAATGACTATCAGATCACAGTGATAGAAGAAATCATCAACCATCTCAACGAGGATGATTATGAAATCCAGCTCCATATCAATCAAAAAATAATTTCTGAGATCAAACAAGGGATTGAGCAGAAGGAACTACGCTCGGGTAAGTTTTTCTTCAATTTTATGGATGAGGAAGTTTCCGGTAAACTGGCCAATGCGCTTATCGATAATTACCAGACCAGCAATTGGAATCAGTATAATATCTATTTCAGTTCAGAAGAGGAAGTCATCCCGAAAATGGTCTCCGATGTCGTTCTGCGCCACAAAAGAGAATATGTTGTAAAACTCATAAATGACCTCAAAAATTCTCTTACCGGCGAAGAAGACGGAACACCTATCTACCAACAAATTATTATTCTGTCCCAATTAAAAAACAAATTAGACAGCGAGTTATTTCGTATTTTGTGACAGAAAGTCCTACCTTAGCAAAGGAATAGAAATTGCAAACGCAATATAGATTTATAAAAACAACCACATACAATATGGACATTAAAAAAGAATTCAGAGATTTCTCAGTAAAACATTTGGGAAACAACGGTCTGGTTACAGATCAATATATGGGCATGTTTAACCCGACCAACCTGACGCCTTATATTATGGAGGAGCGCAGAATGAACGTTGCACAGATGGACGTTTTCTCCCGATTGATGATGGACAGGATCATTTTCCTAGGAACAGGCATCGACGACCAAGTGGCGAATATTGTGACAGCTCAGTTACTTTTCTTGGAAAGTTCAGACTCCGCAAAAGATATTCAGATCTACATCAATTCCCCTGGTGGAAGCGTTTACGCAGGATTGGGAATCTACGACACGATGCAGATCATCAAGCCAAACGTAGCGACAATCTGTACGGGAATCGCAGCATCAATGGGCGCAGTTCTCTTGGTAGCGGGTGAAAAAGGAAAACGTTCCGCATTGAAGCACTCAAGAGTAATGATCCACCAGCCAAGCGGCGGCGCACAAGGTGTAGCTTCCGATATGGAGATCAACTTGAGAGAGATGTTGAAGTTGAAAAAAGAACTTTATGACATCATTTCCGACCATTCCGGACAGACTTACGAATGGGTAGAAAAAGCCTCTGACAGAGATTACTGGATGACCTCTACCGAAGCCAAAGAATACGGAATGGTAGACGAAGTTTTGGAAAGAAAAGCCTAATGAGCAATAATTTAATACAACAAAACCTGATTCATACGAGTCAGGTTTTTTTATACATATTATTTGGGCGCCTTTTTCCGCCCTCCGTTCCCGCTATTTTCTTTTTCGTTGCCTTCGGCTACGCTCAGACAACGAAAAAGAAAATGAGCTCCACTCAGGTCGGGGCGCGCTGCGCAAAGTTGAAGATTTGTCATTGCTAAAGACCTTTCTACATCATAGATGCAGCTATATACACAAAACTTTTTACCTTGTACTTAGTACATTGTACATTTTACAAAAAATAATTTTGCCGAAAATTCCTTTTTCACTACTTTTGACCCATTAAATTTAATGACATGAAAAAATCAGTGATATTGTTGGCTTCCGCTATTTTAGTTGTTTCTTGTGACATTCCTGCCGGAGGGAATAAAGGCCGTCTTGTAAAAACAGATGAGGTCGTAAGATACGATGACCCCAATGCACCACACGGAACGTACAAACCTACAGCTGACACAACTGTTGCAATCCGTACAGTAGCAGCTGATACCGCAAAAGCTGTTGTTGCTCCAGAAGCTAAACCAGCAACTGCAGTAGCACCAAAAGCTGAGCACTAATCAGATTTTATAAAAATATTATCATAAAAAATGTCTTGCGTTTGCAAGACATTTTTTATTTTTACAAACCTACAGGATCAAAGTTTCAAAATCTTGGATCATGGATTATAATCATTTACCAACCATCATTTATCATCAATAATGAGCACAACACAAACATACATCAACGAAAACAAACAACGTTTCCTAGACGAACTTTTCGACATCCTTAGAATCGCTTCCATCAGCGCAGATCCAGCCTATAAATCAGAAGTGCTGAAATGTGCAGACGAAGTGGCAAGACATCTGACCGTTGCCGGAGCAGACAACGTAGAAACCCTTGAAACCAAAGGCTATCCAATCGTTTTTGGAGAGAAAATCATTGATGCCAATTTGCCAACCGTTTTGGTTTATGGGCATTATGATGTTCAGCCGGCTGATCCTTTGGAACTTTGGACAAGTGATCCATTCGAGCCGGTGGTCAAAACCACTGAGCTTCATCCGGAAGGCGCGATCTTCGCAAGAGGTTCCGCAGATGACAAAGGGCAATTCTTTATGCACGTGAAAGCCTTTGAAGCGATGATGAAAACAGATTCTTTGCCTTGTAATGTCAAGTTTCTGATAGAAGGTGAGGAAGAGGTCGGTTCTGCAAGTCTGGCAGATTTCCTGGCAGATAACAAAGAAAAATTGAGCTGCGATGTCATTTTAATTTCCGACACGCATATTTATTCAAACGAACAGCCAACGGTGACCACAGGTTTGCGAGGCTTAAGTTATGTGGAAGTGGAAGTAGAAGGTCCAAACCGTGATCTACATTCCGGACTATATGGAGGCGCTGTTCCAAATCCTATCAATGTCTTGTCAAAATTAATCGGCGATTTGATTGATGAAAAAGGACACATCACCATTGATGGTTTTTATGACAATGTGTTGATCGTTTCCGAGGAAGACAGAGCGGAAATGAACAAACTGAAAGACGACCAGCAAGCTTACAAAAAATCAATCGGACTTAATGATATCCAGGGAGAAGAAGCTTATACAACTCTGGAAAGAGCTTCCATAAGACCTACTTTGGACGTCAACGGAATCTGGGGTGGTTACACTGGCGAAGGTGCAAAAACAGTGATCGCTTCCAAAGCTTTTGCTAAAATATCCATGAGGCTGGTTCCAAATCAAACACCGGAAGAGATCACAGAAAAATTCACAAAATACTTCGAAAAGATCGCACCAAAAAGTGTGAAAGTAAAAGTGACGCCGCACCACGGCGGAATGCCTTACGTCTTGGAAAGCAATACCAAAGAGTTCCAGGCAGCCAAAAAAGCGATGGAAAAAGCTTTCGGGAAAGAGGTGTTGCCTTACAGAAGTGGCGGAAGTATTCCGATCACTTCTTTATTCGAGAAAGTGTTGGGCGCAAAATCTGTCTTGATGGGATTTGGTTTGGATTCAGACGCGATCCATTCACCAAACGAGCATTACGGACTTTACAACTATTATAAAGGAATAGAAAGTATTCCTTATTTCTTCGAATTTTATGCAAAAGGATAAAAAATTAAAGACAGTTTGTGCTGTCTTTTTTGTTTAATATTAAAAATAAAAAATGTCAAAAGTAATATACATCACAGGCGGAACCAAAGGGATCGGTTTCGGAATCGCAGAAGTGTTATTGAAAAATGGTCATAAAGTGGCCATCAGCGGCAGAAAACAGGAAGATGTGGACAAAGCTGTTTCTGATCTTAAAATCATTTCCGAAAGTATTTTCGGAGTCAGTTCAGATGTCAGAAATTTTGAAGATGAAGAAAATGCGGTGTCAAAAATTGTCGAAAGATTCGGAGGTTTGGATGTGGTAATCGCTAATGCAGGTTTAGGTATTTTCAAACCGGTTGATGAATTGAGTATCGAAGATTGGAACGCCATGCAGGAAACCAATCTGACAGGTTGCTTCTACTCACTGAAAGCCTCGGTTGAAGAACTGAAAAAATCCGAAGGTTATTACATCACCATCGCCAGTCTTGCCGGCACCAACTTCTTTGAACATGGCGCGGGATACAACGCTTCCAAGTTTGGCGTAGTCGGCTTCACTCAAGCGGCAATGATCGACCTGAGGAAATTTAACATCAAGGTTTCTACGATTATGCCAGGTTCTGTGGCCACGCATTTCAATGGAAATATCCCTTCAGAAAAAGATGAATGGAAAATCCAGCCGGAAGATTTGGGAAATCTGATTCTCGATCTTTTGAAAATGAATCCGCGGATGTTGCCAAGTAAAATAGAGGTAAGACCAAGTCAGGTTAAGAAATAATTCGTAAGGAATGGAAATTTGTCTCGTTTGAGTTATCAAAAATGCAGATCGTTTTTGAGCAAAATAGTCAATGTTCATCGACTTTGTTATTTGTACATATTCTAAATACCCGATTGGTAAAGACTTAGCGAATCCTATTTAATAAATAACAATAAATTATGCATGCATAGCATTTTTTATATAAATTAGCGAAGTTCATATAATAAAATATATCACAACAAAATGAAATCGCCGCAATTCAAAAACGAATATTTGTTTATAATTGAGCGATAACATTTGGCAAATAAAAAACAATAAAAATTACATATGAAAATATTAGTTTGTATCAGTAGTGTACCAGACACCACAAGTAAGATTAACTTTACCGCAGACAAGTCTGCATTCGACAAAAACGGAATCCAATGGGTGATCAATCCTTTGGACGAATTTGCTTTGACCAAAGCTATAAAATTACAAGAATCCCAAGGCGCAACTGTTACTGTTGTGAATGTGGGCGATGCAGGGACGGAAGCCGTGATCAGAAAAGCTTTAGCCATCGGCGCCAATGATGCAATCAGAGTCAATACAGACGCGAAAGACAGCTTTTCTGTAGCAAAAGAAATTGCGAAAGTAGCGCAGGACGGCGGTTACGAATTGATCCTGATGGGAAAAGAATCCATCGATTATAATGGTGGCGCAGTTCCTGGAATGGTGGCGCAATTGCTTAACTTCCCTTTTGTGAATGCAAGTGTTGGTCTTGAAATTAATGGTTCAGAAGCCACTGCTGTAAGAGAGATCGAAGGTGGTAAAGAAACCATTTCTGTGAAATTACCGGCTGTTGTTGCAGGACAAAAAGGTCTGGTAGATGAGAAAGATCTCATCATCCCGAATATGAGAGGTATTATGTCTGCAAGAACAAAAGCATTAGTGGTTGTAGAACCTTCTAATGCTGAAGTGAAAGTAGAAGCTGTTTCTTTTGACAGTGTCTCTGCTAGAGCCGCTGTAAAATTGGTTTCTGCAGATAATCTGGACGAGTTGGTAAGATTACTTCACGAGGAAGCAAAAGTGATATAAAATAAAGACATTGAGATAATAGACGAATAGATCATAGGTTTATCAGCGTCTATCATCTATCCGTCTATAATCTTTAATCTAAAAAAAACAAACAAAATGGCAGTATTCGTATACGCAGAAAATATAAACGGAATTTATAAAAAAGCAGCATTTGAAGCCGTTTCTTATGCAAAAGCTATCGCAGCAAAAACAGGCGATTCAGTGACTGCAGTTTCCATCAATCCTTCAGACTCATCCGATCTACTTTACAAATATGGCGCAGATAAGGTCATCAATGTAAAAGATGCAGGTCTTAAAAACTTCAGTTCAAAAGCTTACGCACAAGCGGTGAACGAGGTTTTCGACGGTAACGTGATCGTTTTTCCGCACACAACAGATGCTTCTTCTGTGGCGCCAATGTTGGCAATTCAAAAGAATTATTCTTTGATTACCAACGTGATAGAAGCTCCGGAAAGCACTTCCCCTTTTCAGGTGAAAAGAAGAGCTTTCTCTGGAAAAGGCTTTATGCACGCCAAAGCTGATGCAGCAGGTGTGATTGTCACCGTTTCTCAGAATGCTTATGGTGTGAAAGAAAATCCAGCTTCTGGTTCAGAAGAAGTGAAGGAATTGAGCATTGCCAACGAAGATACAAAGGTGATCAACCACGAGCAGTCTTCCGGGAAATTGGATCTTAAGGAAGCAGAAGTGGTCGTATCCGCTGGTAGAGGTCTGAAAGGTCCGGAAAACTGGGGAATGATCGAAGAGTTAGCCAACGTTCTAGGCGCAGCAACAGCTTGTTCCAAACCAGTTTCCGATATCGGATGGAGAGGCCACAATGAGCATGTAGGGCAGACTGGGAAAGCTATATCTCCGAATCTTTACATCGCAGTTGGTATTTCCGGCGCCATCCAGCATCTGGCAGGTGTCAACAGTTCCAAAACGATTGTGGTGATCAATAACGATCCGGAGGCACCATTCTTCAAATCTGCAGATTATGGCGTTGTGGGCGACGCTTTCCAGATTATTCCTGCACTGACAGAGAAGATCAAAGCTTTGAAAGGCGCTTAACAATCCTCACAATACAATCAAAAACCTGAGTCATTGGCTCAGGTTTTTTTTAGGCATTTTAATTTTTTACAAAATCCATATGATAATGATTTGGGCAGCTTAATCCGTCCTCCGTTCCCGCTATTTTCTTTTTCGTTGCCTTCGGCTACGCTCAGACAACGAAAAAGAAAATGAGCTCCACTCAGGCCGGGCTGCAAAGATTCTGCTTTCTAAAACACTGTATTATATTTAATTATAGTTGAGCATTTTGCACTTATTAATTTTTACATCTTACTTTCTGCAGCAATACAATCGAAACCACGTAAAAATCAACAATTTCTCAACAAAAATTAACAAAAAATTTTATATTTGCTAAATGGATTATAAAAAATTAATCATACGGGGAATATCCTACAGCCAGACCCAGTCGGGAGCTTACGCACTGTTGTTGGAACATGAAGAAACATCAGTCAAACTGCCTGTTGTTATTGGAAATTTTGAAGCACAATCTATTTCTTTAGGTTTAGAAAAAGACATCAATCCACCTCGTCCTCTCACGCACGATCTGTTCACTCAGTTTGTGAAAAACACCAACTTTAAGATAGAGTCTGTCATCATCTATCAGATAAAAGACGGCGTTTTCTTCTCAAATATCAATTTTAAGAATCCACTATCAGACGAAGAACTGATTTTGGACGCCAGAACTTCCGACGCCGTTGCAATGGCAGTCCGTTTTGATGCGCCCATTTTCACCACTTCAGATGTCCTGAATGAAGCGGGAATTCTTTTAGAACTTGATGAAGCACCTAAAGTAGACGACGAAGAAAGCTATTTGGAAACAAACTCAAATTTCAATGATCTTTCTGGTCTCTCTTCTGAAGAATTGGATCAGTTACTAGCGGATGCGGTAAAAGAAGAAGATTACGACACCGCGCTGAGATTACAGGAGGAGATCAAAAGAAGAAACAAAAAAATCGATTAACCACTACTAATATCATTTTATATAATGAGTCTTAAATTACGATTGACTATACTTAGCTTTCTGCAATTCTTTGTCTGGGGAGCTTGGCTGATAACGATGGCCAACTTCTGGTTTGGAACCAAGCACTGGGACGGTGCACAGTTCGGAGCTGTTTTCGGAACAATGGGAATCGCGTCTATCTTTATGCCAACCATCACAGGAATCATCGCAGACCGTTGGGTGAATGCTGAAAGGATCTATTCTGTTTTGCAAATTTTGTACGGTGTTGTCCTGTTTATTTTGCCCCATTCAGAAACGCCGGATTCATTCTTTTACATCATGTTATTGGCCATGTGTTTCTATATGCCAACCATTGCTTTAACCAATTCGATCTCCTATACAATTCTGAAAAACAGTCATTTGGATGTCGTGAAAGATTTTCCGCCAATCAGGGTTTGGGGAACAGTTGGTTTCATCGTAGCAATGTGGATCACAAATCTGACAGGGAATAAAGCCACAGAAGGACAATTTTATATCGGTGGTGCTGCTGCTATTTTTTTGGGTTTGTATGCGCTTACCTTACCCAAATGTCCGCCGCAGAAATTGATAGACAAAAGTGCACCTGTTTCTGAACAGTTGGGACTTAACGCCTTCAAATTATTTGGGAATTTTAAAATGGCTTTGTTCTTTTTATTTTCGATGTTGTTGGGCGCTGCGCTGCAGTTGACCAATGCTTACGGAGACGTTTTCTTGAGCGAGTTTGCTAATTTTCCTAAATACGCCAACTCAATCGTAGTAGAGAAGTCCACAATTATAATGTCCATTTCGCAGATATCCGAGACGCTTTTTATCTTGGCGATCCCATTTTTTCTGAGAAAATTTGGAATCAAAAAAGTAATGCTCATCAGTATGTTTGCGTGGGTTTTACGTTTCGGACTCTTTGCATTCGGAGATCCTGTCAATGGGCTATGGATGATTATTATGTCTTGCGTTGTCTATGGAATGGCTTTCGATTTCTTCAATATCTCGGGTTCACTTTTTGTGGAAACCACAACGGATAAAAAAATAAGATCGTCTGCTCAGGGCTTGTTTATGATGATGACCAATGGTTTTGGAGCTGTTCTAGGTAGTTACATCGCGGGTTGGGCTATTGATAAATTCTTTACAATCAAATTTACAACGGTTACAGAATTATCAACTTATCTTGAGACAACACCGGACAACTCGACATTTTTAGGAATTTTGAAAAATTCTTTTAACTCTGCTGTCAATCCAGATGGAACGCTTTCAAACACAGTATTCGTAAAGGACTGGAATCATATATGGTTGTACTTCGCAGCGTATTCTCTAGTGATAGCAATTCTTTTTGGATTGTTTTTCAGACACAAACATTCGGTTGCTGACGTGGAAGCAATTAATCATTAAAAGATTGATAATTATCTTGGCATATTTTTGTATGTTTATAAAGAAAATAGTTTTATGAAAAAAATAATCACAAATATAATGTTGATTTCGGGATTCCTGATGGTTGGGAATGTGGCCACAAGCTGTGGTAAAGTTGAAGATCTGATAGATGATATTTCGGTTCCTATTCCTTTTACCATTCCGGTAAATCTTGATGCGCAAATCCCCTTTGCAACAGTCAATACCACAGATTTTGTAACCTATCCGGAAATTCCTGTCAATCTTGATCTTGATGCGAAAATCAAGGAAGAATATCCATCTTTCTCGATTAATAATCTAAAGTCGGTAAAGCTTGATAACTTTAGCATCATCTATGTCTCTTCCACAGGTGGAACAAAATTGGATGCTATAAAAGATGCGGAACTTTATCTAAAAACGCCAGATACTGCTGCAAAACTGATTGCGACTACCTCTGGCAATGTTAATCCAACGACTTTAAGTTTTACACCAGTAGCTAACCTCGATCTGATAGCTGATCTGAAATCGAAGCAGAACTCTTTTATATTGAAAATAAGAGGATCAAAGGTCGCGGTAGATGTGATGAAAATTAGAGTAAATTCGGGCTTCAAAATAGAAGTCGGTTTTTAAAAAATACAAAGATGACTTAGCGGTCATCTTTTTTTTATCGTCTTCGTAAGGATTGTCTTCTGCAAAAAGAATATTCAGGATCATACCTATGATGATCACCATATTCACAATCAACCATAAAAAATGGGGAAACGGAATTGGAAAAAAGGATTGTACAAAATGGAAATCGAAACAAAAACTTTCACATCCAGTGGGGTCTCTTCTTTGGAAAGCATCATAAGCCAGCCAGCAAAAGCCAACAAATAAGCCATAGCCTGAAAATCTGTAAAATACAAAAGGCATTTTAAAAAAAACATAAGATCAGAATTCCTGTTTAAGATTAATTTTATATTCTGATATTTACTATTTTAATGTAAAAATAACTAATATCAAGACAATTAACGAAATATTTCAAAATCAAAATAGCTTTTCGTAAATCTTGTAAAATTTTGAATATTTGGCTCTGTGTACCCACCATATGGCGAGAAAAAAATGTCTTTTCTGAAAAAGCTGATGTAATTTTATTCGAAAACCAAATGATTTTGAATGGCTAGAGATTTAAGTTCTGTCTCTTCCCATTCTTTTGTTGGATCACTCTTCAGGGTGATTCCGCCACCAACAAAGAGAAATGCGTAGTTTTTGAAGAAACTCGCGCATCTTAGATTCACGAAATAATAAACATATTCCTCTGTGTCAACTTTGATGTAACCTGCGTAGAGCTCGCGGTTAAAATGTTCTATACTTTTGATGCCTTGTGCGCAGAGTTCTTTTGGGAAGCCACAAACAGCCGGCGTTGGATGCAATTCTGAGATGATCTTGTCCAGGCTTTCTGGGCTTATCTCGGCCGAGAAATTGGTTTGCAGATGTTTGATATTGCCTGAGATCAAATCTTTGGTAGGTGAGATTTTTAAGGTGGAGGAGAATTTTCTGAGGATAGATTGGATGTAATCTGTCACTGCTTTTTGTTCCTCGATTTCTTTATCTGTCCAGTTTTCATCCAAAGGAAGTGTGCCTGCGAGACTCATCGTTTCAAATGAGTTATTTTTCTTATCGAATTTTCCTAAAATTTCGGAAAATCCGCCCATCCAGATTTCGTTGTTTTTTTCAAAGAGGTAACAGAACGCGGAAGGGTAGCCGTCGCATAATTTCAGGAAACTTTTGGTAAGTGATAATTTTTTTTGCGCATCTATATCCAGATACATTAATAATTTTCTTCGGGAAAGCACCAGTTTTTTCAGCTCATTCTTCTCGATAAAGTCCTTGGCTTGAGATATTTTCAGCGCATAGGAATCCTGGTTTTCTTTCCCGATTTCAATTAATGAACTTTTGTTTTTGGGCGAAACAATTTGATTTTCAATGTCTTCCCGCAAAACTTCTGTGATGGAACCTTTGAAATCTAAAATAGTCTTAGAGTCAAAACTGATAAATGATACATGTTTTTCCTGAGAGTTTTCCAACGTGTGAAAAACATCAGAATCTGGCAATCTGAAAATGAGCATAATAAGTGAAGCAGTTTAAACTTTCCCGACGGGGACGATGTTGTTCGTCATGGTCGTGTGGTTGATCAGGTGTCCTTTCTCGTCACGGATCTCGATTTGTGACACGTGCATTGTATTGCCTTTTCGGATGAAAGTGGCAGTTCCTGTTACAACTCCTTCTCTTATCGCCCGCAAATGATTGCTGTTGATATTCGTACCAACGGGAACAGATTTGGAAATATCAAGGTTAATCAATGAAAGACAAGAACCCAAAGTTTCTGCCAGAACGCAGCTTGCGCCGCCGTGCATGATTCCGTAAGGCTGATGTACTTTTGGTGTTACAGGCATTGTTGCTGTGAGATGATCATCGGAAACATCGGTGTAAACAATGTCAAGCGTCTCGCCTAAGGTATTTTGACTGGCTTTGTTCAAGCGGTCAAGTATTTCTGTTTTTCTAGCTTCTTGCATGCTTAATAGATTTGTGGGTTCCAGTTTTCAGGAATCTTTGGTGTGATATCATATTTGATGTAGAAATCCTGAATTTCCTGCATGATTTCTTCAAAAGTATGTGTTTCCAACTTCTCGTAAGGAATTGCGTAACCCAGATTGATTGTTTTTCTTTTGTAATCGCCGCCTGCCAGAACGATGGGCACTTTTGCAGCCATCGCCATATTGTAAAAACCTTTTCGCCATTTCGGAACCCAACTTCTGGTGCCTTCCGGCGTAATGACAAGGCTGAAATCATCCTTTTTGAATTCGTTGGCTACAAAACTAATAAGATCATTTTTCTGAGATCGGTCGATTCCGATTCCGCCAAGACTTTTCACGATACCACCATAAAAGGCTTTTGTATGTGCATCTTTGATGATTACTTTCAGTTTTTTACCCAGTGCCCAATAGGCAAGATTGCCTAATAGGTATTCGGTATTATGGGTGTGTGGTGCAACAACAAGAATGCATCTGTTGAGATTGTTGACATCACCTTGCAGAACGACTCTCCACCCGATCAGTTTCAGAATTGCTTTTCCTAAAAATTTCTTCATAGCCAAAAAAATAAAGTACAACGACAAAGCTATACTTTACAAATTTACAAAATATGTTTATTTTCTAAGAAATATCTCGATATTCTTTACGTTTCAAAAAAGGCTGGCGATGAAATCGACCAACTTGATGGCGATGGCAATGACTAATTGTATCATTATGTTGTAGTTTTTTGTTTATGAATTGGTTTTCTGAAACAAATTTAATCAATTAAATGGTGTTATTAATAATAATTTGGTTAATTTATTATTAATTTTTTAATTGACTGCTGGATAGATTACAGCATTTGTAAGGTCCAAAAGGCTTTAGTTTTTAAGGGTACTTAAGGTGAATGGATGTGCATTTTATATTAATTTGATTTTAATAATATTGAACCTGAAATTAAAATAGTAAATAAAATAAATCCTGCAATTTGCCACTGGTAATTTGGCTCCTTGTAGTCGTATGTTTCTGAGATTTTGAGTCCTAGAATTGGTTTCAGTTTGTTCCAGTCCCAAGCTAATAAAACACCCGCCGCGAAAAGCATCAATGAAGTGATGATCCAGGTTCCCGTAAAATGCATACTGATCGTAAGAACGCAAATGTTAAGAATAATTCCAAAAAATATCAAAGCGCCTAATGTTGCAAACTTCTGAGTGAATAAAAGAAACGCTGCTACTATTTGACAAAATCCTAAAAACTCATAGTAAAATCCTGTCCTGTACATCGCTTCGAAAAAATAGCCGATTGGATGATCTGTTCCAATGTTTGTAAATCTCTGTCCAAGCACTTTTTTAAGCCCCGAAGGAATAAATGCAAATCCAACTAAAAACCGAATACCAATAATCACTAGAGTAAGCGTTCTGTTTTGTCTCAGTTTCGAGTACATAGTTTTTAGTTTTTTGTGAGAATTTGAAGAAAAGCGGAAACTCTTTACAGTTTTTGACCCGCTTTTCGACTAATCCACTCTCAAATTATTATTTAGTTTTGATGTTGATCTCTTTCTTACCGTCTTTGATGTTGATGTTAAGATCTTCAATGCTTTTCTTAACTTTTTCATCAATTTTCAGTCTTTCCAAAACCACGTCTGCAGAATCTTTAGAATAGTATTTTCCATTGATTTTTACGCTGTCGTTGTCTTCAGAATTGTACTCGATGGTTGTTCCGTTGATATTGATTTTGTTTTTCTCAACCGTGATTCCGCTGTTGTTATCGTTGTCAGAATTGTTATCATCATCATCATTATCATCACTTACATTCACTTCGTAATCTTTTTCATTAATGACTTTCGTATTCCTAGGAACTACAAGTTCATAATCCAATCTGTAGTTTCTGAAACGGTATTCGTAAGGATACTCGAAGTAGTTTGGCAGGATGATTTTATTTCCAACGATTTCCACCGGTACTTTCATTTTTAGAGGCTGGTTGTAACCGTCTGCTTCTCTTTTTACAATCAGATAAGGCGTTTTGATATCATCTCTTCTCGTGATTTCTACGTGTGGATAATCTTTTTTGAAAATCTTAGACTTATCAGAATAGATGTTATTGAAATAAGTTTTAAAGTTCTCAGGAATTTCCACTTTTTTGCTGTCGATGTAGATCGTGTCTGATGCATTCGGTGCGGTGATTGAGATGTTTTCATAATCTTCATTTTCTCCGCTGTAAGTGAAGTTGAATTTTGAAGCATTCGCTGCCAACACACCTATTAATATAATCCAAATGATTCCCAAAGTTCCCAAAACAGGACCTACATAATTGAATTTGGTTTTCGGAGAGAACAATTTGATTGATAATAATAAAAATGCAACGCCGAAGATAATGGTAGGCAAAGCCGCAATCGCTAAGATCAGATAACCCATATTATTTTCTTCAAGATAGAATCCAAGGTTGTTGTCGATTCCAAATTTCCCGGATCCATAAGCAAATGTCATTGCAAAAAGTCCGATGAAACAGCCTGCAGCCATCAAAGCTAACCAGATTGCCAAGCAATATTTAAGGATTTTCAAGATGGTGTCTCCAGCGGATCCAATTTTTGGTTTGTTCTCTGTGTAGATTTCGCCAGCTCTGGTTGTTGTCTCATTAGCAAACTGAACGATCTTTCCGGATTCTTCCTTTAAATTATCGAAGTTTAAAGGTTTTCCTTTCATTTTCAAAAAATCCGAAGCTGATTCTGCTTTTGGTAAAACAGCCCAAAGGATAAAATAGAGGATTACAACTAAGAAAGAAGATCCTGGAGCTACCCAAAGGAAAAGAAATGCTCCAACCCATATCAATCTCATCCAGCTGATTTCCATTCCAAAGTAAGCTGCCAAACCTGCACAAACGCCTGCGATTTTTTGCTTTTCCGGATCACGGAACAATTGTTTCTGAGAATTGCTACTGTAAGAAAAAGGACCAGACGTTTTGGATTGCTTTTGTTTTCCTTCAGAAAAATAAGCTTCTTCCTGTTCGTCAATCTGTTCTGGTGTTCCGATTTGAGCAATTACTTTTTCAACGTCAGAATCATTGATCACTTCTCGTTTTCCAAGTGCTTCTTTGAAGATCTCTACCATTCTGATCTCGATGTCGTTCATCACTTCATCTGCTTCATCTGCATCCAGAGAGTTTCTAAGAGCATTCAGATAATCGCTTAATTTTATATAAGCCAGCTCGTCTATCGTAAAGGAAAAACCAGCGAGTGCTATAGATAATGTCTTGTTCATAATATTAGTTTTGAGAGTTTGAGATAATTTGATTGACAGAATCTGTCAGTTCTTGCCACGTCGTTTGCAGTTCTGTGAGAAAAAGACTGCCTTTTTCTGTGATCTGGTAGTACTTTCTTGGCGGCCCGCTCGTGGATTCTTCCCATCTGTAAGCGAGGAATTCGCCATTTTTCAGTCTTGTTAGAAGGGGATAAAGGGTTCCTTCCACTACATCCAGTCTTCCTTTTTTGAGAGATTCTATCAGATCGGAAACATACATTTCGCGTTGTTGGATCAGACTCAAAATACAGAATTCCAGAATTCCTTTGCGCATTTGCGCCTTTGTGTTCTCGGTATTCATATTAATTGTTTGGTTTTAAAAGTCAAAATTTAAAGTATGATGTTTGTTTTCACCGTTGAATCTTCCGATTTCCAGCTTTCGTTTTGCGACTTCAAAACATCTTTCTTTAACTTTACATTGCAAAGATATGTAAACTAAAAGGTATTGTGCAATACAAAGTAGTAAATATTTTAAAATTAAATAATTAAGTAATTGATTGTCAGCAATAAAACTTCAAAAATAATTTTTAACAATTTTAAAATCAAGTTTATTTTCGCTTTAGTGATGACTTTTGGAGTGTTCGATCACTCAATTTTCAACTTTTTAAAGACAGAGATTATGTTTTTTTTAATTAAAATTTGATTCATAAAACTTCAAATATTAGACGGATTTTTAAAATTTAAATAGAATTTTAGTTAAAATAATTTGCAAATGAAAAATGTTTTCATACTTTCGTGTTATAATTAACAATAATAATGCGTTTTACAACCACAACAACCATTTCTACAACAACTACAATTAATAGTTGCGGGAAGGTGTGTATGTGAAATTGAAAAATAATAACAATACAAAAAGCCTTTCTGATTTTCCAGAAAGGCTTTTTTGTTTAAAGACCACCATTAATGAAAGTATTAAAATTTGGAGGAACTTCAGTCGGAAGTTTGGATGCATTGAAAAATGTAAAATTAATCGTTGAAAAAGAATTCAATCAAAATGAACCGCTAGTTGTCGTTTGTTCCGCCTTTTCCGGAATTACAAATTCACTTTTGCTGGCTGCAGAAGAAGCATTGATTCAAAATGATTTTTCAGAAATGCTGAAGCTTGCAGAAGACAAACATTATCAGATCATTTCCGGATTGCTACCACGAACGATGCAGAATCCTCTGTTGATGCTCGTAAAAGTAAGTTTCAACGAGATCGAAGATGTTCTTTTCAGCGTCAAAAATCTTGGGGAGTTATCAGGAAGGATCAAAGATCGTTTGCTTGCTTATGGCGAACAAATGTCGAGCAAAATCATTGCGACTTATCTTCAATCAGAGAATCTTACCGCCAATTACAAAGACGCCAGAGAATTGATTGTCACCGATTCCAACTTCGGAAATGCATCAGTCAATTTCCTTAAAACCAATGAAAATCTTAAGAATTGGAATCTCGAGAATCAGATTTATGTGATCACAGGTTTTATTTCAAAAGATGAAAATCATGATACAACCACACTTGGCAGAGGTGGTTCAGATTATACCGCCGCGATTTTGGGCTCTGGATTAAAGGCTAGTGAAATCCAAATCTGGACAGATGTAGACGGTTTTATGACGGCTGATCCACGATTGGTGAAAAATGCTTTTTCACAACCAGAACTCAGTTATCAGGAAGCGATGGAAATGTCCTACTTTGGCGCAAAAGTGATCTATCCGCCAACAATGATTCCGGCCATCGAAAGCCAAATTCCGATTTATATTAAAAACACTTTTAATCCGGAAAATCCAGGAACTTTGATTCATCAAAGATCCGAAATTTCGAAAGGTTTGATCAAAGGAATTGTCTCTATCGAGAAAACTTGCCTCGTGAATATCACCGGAAACGGAATGATCGGGATGAAGGGGTTCAGCGGCAGATTGTTCAATGCATTGGCAAAGTATGATGTCAATGTCGTCCTCATTACGCAGGCGAGTTCGGAACACAGTATTTCTTTTGTGGTCAATTTTAGTGATGAGAAAAAAGCCGAAAAAGCAATCCGGGAAGAATTTGAATTTGAAATTAATGCCAACAAAATTGATGAACCACAGTTCGATAATGAGCTCAGCATTCTTTCGGTTGTTGGTGAGAATATGAAAAAAACGAGAGGAATCAGCGGGAAATTTTTCAGCGCTTTGGGTAAAAATGGAATCAATATCATTGCCATTGCACAAGGCTCATCCGAGCTTAATATTTCTGCTGTCATCGAAAGAAATGAACTCTCAAAAGCGCTAAATGTAGTCCACGATTCACTCCTTCTTTCGCCCGTTAAAACCTTCAATGTGATGTTTGCTGGAACAGGAAATATCGGGAAGGAACTCTTCAAACAATTAAAAAGAGAACAAGAAAATCTGAAGAGAAACCACCAGATCAAGATCAATGTGGTAGGCGTTGCCAACAGCCGAAAGATGGTAATTGCAGACGATGAAAGTTTAGGTTTTGACTTGGATGAAATTTTAGATAAAAATTTGGAAAAGTCTAATTTAGAATATTTTATAAAGTCTGTTTCAAGTAAAAATTTACCTAATTTGGTTTTCATTGATAACTCGTCAAGCGAAGATGTCGTAAGCTATTATCCGCAATTTTTTGAGCAAAATATTTCGATTGTCACCTGTAATAAAAAAGGGAATTCTTCCGCTTACGAGCAATACAGCAAATTCAAAAGACAGGCAAAAAAGAACAATGTGAGCTTTCTTTATGAAACCAATGTTGGTGCTGGACTTCCGATCATCAAAACACTCAATGACCTTTGGATTTCCGGAGACGAGATTCTGAAAATCGAAGCCATTTTATCAGGGACAATTTCTTATATTTTCAATAATTACGTTGGCGACAAAACTTTTGCAGAAGTCGTGAGAACTGCTCAGCAATTAGGTTACACAGAACCCGATCCGAGAGATGATCTTAACGGTATGGATTTCTCCAGAAAGATGCTGATTCTGGGAAGAGAGATTGGTCTGCCTTTGGAAATGTCCAATGTCAACATCAAAGATTTTCTGCCAGAAGCTTGTCTCAAAGCAGAGTCGATTCTGGGTTTTTATGAAGAACTGGAGAAGAACGAGCCTTACTTTTCATCCTTCAAAAATGAAGCGGAAAGTTCTGGTCAAAAACTCAGATTAATTGGGATTCTAGAAGACGGGAAAATCAACATCGAAGTAAAAATGGTAGATGCCAACCACGCTTTTTATGGATTATCAGGTAGCGACAACATCATTTCCTTCACAACTTCAAGATACAGAAACACGCCTTTGGTTGTGAAAGGTCCAGGCGCCGGCGCAGAAGTAACCGCAGCTGGTGTTTTCGCAGATTTAGTCCGAGTGACGGCTCAATAAAAATAAAAGATAAACGATAGTTGATTTCAATTCATCGTTTTAATAAATATCATTGATTACTCATCATTTATCAATTATAAAAATGGATTCTATCAAAGTTTTTGCTCCGGCAACTGTTGCCAACGTCGTTTGTGGCTACGATATTCTCGGTTTTGCCATCGACGAACCAGGTGACGAAATCATCCTGACAAAAAATAATTCAAATAAAATCGCCATCACAAAAATAGAAGGCGACGGTGGAAAACTCCCCAAAGACCCAGAGAAAAATGTCGTTTCCCACGTCATCCGACTGTTTCTCGAAAAGATAAATTCAACGCAAGGAATTGATATCGAGCTTTATAAAAAAATGCCGCTCAACAGCGGAATGGGTTCCAGCGCAGCAAGCAGTGTTGCGGCTTTGGTTGCCATCAATGAGCTGATGGGAAAACCATTTTCAAGACAGGAATTATTGCCTCTCGCGATGGAAGGTGAACGAATCGCCTGCGGCAATGCACACGCAGACAATGTAGCGCCGGCACTTTTGGGCGGACTAGTCTTGGTGCGAAGTTACGAGCCGTTAGATGCGCTAAGATTGCCTTATCCAAAGGATTTGTCGGTCGTTTCTGTTCATCCGCACGTGGATGTTCCCACAGGCGAAGCGAGAAAAATCATCAAGGAAAGAATCAGCCTGAAATCTGCCGTTCAGCAATGGGGAAATATCGCTGGTTTGGTAGCGGGATTTTGTACCAATGACCTTGCTTTGGTCAGCCGAAGTCTGGAAGATGTCATCATAGAGCCGGTTCGCGCGATGTTGATTCCCTATTTTTATGAGATGAAACAGCTGGCTCTGGACAACGGCGCGATTGGTTTCGGGATTTCCGGTTCCGGTCCGTCGGTTTTTGCCTTGTGCGAAAAGAAAGAAATTGCAGAAGTTATTTCACAAAAAATCAAGGAATTACTCAACCAAAAAAATATAGAAAGCGAATCATTCGTCACAAAAATCAACGACGAAGGAGCGAGAGTCATTAATTAAAATTTGGGCAGCTTAATCCGCCTTCCGTTCCCAATCTTTTTTGCTCGACGATTTCAGTTTAATAAGAAATTAAGTCAAAGCAAAAAAGGATTTCCACTCAAGTCGGGCTGCAGATTCGTCGTTAAATCAAGATTTGTCCTACAAATCCAATATTGTCATTCCATAGGAATCTAAACTGTCGAGATTGACTCCGTCGAACCACTTCGTTAGGTTTCCTACGGAATGACAAAAGAGCTTTAACGTTTTATTCTTTGATGAGTTTTACGTTTTTGCGAGCCTTAAAATATTTTCAATAAGATTAAAAAAATCTTTGCGGACTTTGCGTTAAAATCTATCAACCAACAACTATCAATAAAATGAAATACATATCAACAAGAAAACAAGAAGAAACCAACATCAAAACAGCCATCTTAAAAGGTTTGGCAGATGACGGCGGACTATTTATGCCCGAATATATCCCGCAATTGGACGCTGAATTTTTTGAAAATCTACCAAATCTTAGTCTTCAAGAAATTGGTTTCAAAGTAGCAAAAGAATTTCTCGGAGAATCCATTTCCGATGAAAACTTAAAAGAAATCATCGATGAAGTTTTGAACTTCGAAATTCCGGCGGTTAAAATTTCAGATCATACTTATTCGCTCGAATTATTCCACGGTCCAACGATGGCTTTCAAAGATGTTGGCGCGCGATTTATGGCGAGAATGATGGCTTATTTTTCGGATGGAAAACCGATGAAAGTGATTGCTGCCACTTCCGGCGATACGGGAAGTGCTGTGGCGTCAGGGTTTTTCAATGTTCAGGGGATTGAGGTTTATATTCTTTATCCAAAAGGAAAAGTAAGTCCGTTGCAAGAAAAACAGCTCACGACTTGGGGCGGAAATATCAAGGCTTTGGAAATCGATGGGACTTTTGATGATTGTCAGGCCTTGGCAAAACAAATTTTGTCAGACGAAGAACTGAATCAGAAATTTACTTTGACATCGGCCAACAGTATTAATATTGCCAGATTGATTCCGCAGTCGTTCTATTATTTTGGGGCATTTGCTCAATTGCAAAAATTAGGAAAACAAATCGTATTTTCCGTTCCGAGTGGCAATTTCGGGAATCTGACGGCTGGACTTTTTGCTAAAAAAATGGGATTGCCAATTCATCGATTCATCGCTTCGACTAATGCGAATGATGTGGTTCCAAATTATCTTGACACCGGAAATTACGAAGCAAAACCTTCGAAACAAACCATCAGCAACGCAATGGATGTTGGTAATCCAAGTAATTTTGAAAGAATGAAAAGTCTATTCAATGATGATGTTTCGGAATTCAAAAAAGAGATTGCGTCGTATTCTTTTTCGGATGAAGACACAAAAGAGACGATGATAAAGGTGAAGAATGATTTTGATTACATTTTGGACCCTCACGGAGCAGTTGCTTATTTAGGATTAGAAACCTTCAAGAAATCCTTCGACTCCGCTCAGGATGACAAAGACAATGAAGATTTTGTTGGTGTTTTATTGGAAACGGCGCATCCGGCGAAGTTTGTAGAAGTTGTAGAAGAGGTATTAAAAGTGAAAATCGAAATCCCTGAAAAACTCGAAGCATTCAACAAAAAGGAAAAACAATCTGTGGAATTCCCAGCGGATTTTGAATTGGTAAAAAATTATTTGATGGATGAGAACTAAGGGCTTTTATCGCACAGGCACAAAATTTTTCATAGAAGGACTGTTTAAAGTCGCAAAGTTGAATGGCGTATTTCTTTGCGAGTTATGGCATAATTAAAATAAATATCTTGCGTCTTTGCGATAATTTTTTGAGTTATAGGTTTCTAATCCCAAATAAAATCCTATCTTTGCACCCGAATTACATAATAATCATTAAATAATATTGGAATGTATTTAACACCAGAAAAAAAGTCAGAAATTTTCGCAAAGCACGGAAAATCTGCAAATGACACAGGAAGCGCTGAAGGACAGATTGCTCTATTCACTTTTAGAATCAACCACCTTTCTCAGCATTTGAAAGCTAACCGTCACGATTTTGCTACAGAGAGATCTCTAGTAATGTTGGTAGGTAAGAGAAAATCTCTTCTTGATTACTTGAAGAAGAAAGAAATCTCTAGATACAGAGCTATCATCGCTGAATTGGGAATCAGAAAATAATTTCCGCTTTCAAGCAAAAAAGAAAAGCAACTCAATTTGGGTTGCTTTTTTGTTACACAAAAACATTTTAATAATTATTTTTTATTTATTTCATAAATTATCTTATTCTGTTTGTCTAATTGCTTCTGTAAATTATCAATCTTTTTATTTGTCTTATCATTAGTAGTTTCAATTTTCAATTGGATTGCTAGAATAGCGACAATTAGAGAAAAAATTGGTATAGCTATTTGAACAAAATTTCTTAAATAATCAAAGATTAACTTTTCATTTTCCTTTAGATATTTTTTTTCCGAATATGATGACAAACCTTTTTGAGTTGCTTGTAAACCAAAAACAGCAGTGTTTGTATGTTCAACTTCTCCTTCTTGGTAAAGTTTAGCGTAAACTAATTCGCAAGTATCTGCATCATATTTTAATTCTTTTTGTAAATTATCATAGCTAACACCAAATTTAAAATCTGAGTTTCTGTTTCCATTATTAAATTGGATTTTGCTTACTGAAAGTAACTTAAGAACCTTATGTCGTTGCCTATTATAATCCATACTTCGTATGTTTAAAGTTTAAATTAAGCCTTAACAACCTCAGATTTCCGAGAATCCTTGACCAAAAAATAAACCCCAATCAAACTCAACATAACAAACAAGCCAAAACTTATCAAAGAAAATAATTTTCCTTTTTCGATAACGGCTGGTTCAAATTTCATTTCAATTTTATGTTTCCCTGCTGGAACGTAAAGCGCTCTCAAAAGGTAATTTGCTTTGATGTAATCCACCTTGTTTCCGTCCAGATAAACATTCCAGCCGTGAGGGTAATAAATCTCTGAAAAGACCGCCAATTGAGGCGTTTTAGAAGATGAATCAAATGACAATTCGTTTGGCTGATAAGATTTCAAAGCCAAAAACGCCGTTGAGTCTTTTACCAGATTTTTTCCGTTGAAATAAGCTTTGTCATCTTTAGAAATCACAGCGATTTTCTTGGTGTCTATATTTCCTGTTTCGTTGAGTTCTTCGTTTGGATTGTTGACGAATTTGATGTCAGACACAAACCACGCATTGCCGTTGGCTTCAGGGTTTGGTGTGATTTCCGGTTTTTGCTGGTCGCCAACTAAGAAATATTTGGTGTTCAGCATATTCAGGATTCGGACGGTTTTTATTTGGTCTGTCGTCGAGAAATATTGGTTGATCAAGTCATCATAACGTCTCAATTTAACTGCGTGATAACCGCCAATTGACGATTTGAAATAAGAAGTATTGGTCTCGCTGAAAGTTCCCAAAACATTATTGAAAATCCTGTAATGGTCTTTGTCTTTTTCAGCAATGGTTTGAAGCGCTTTATTCACTTCGGTCTGCTGAAGAAGGCTTTGAACAAAAGAATTGTCGCCCGCTTTACTCATCAGGTATTCCGAATTTTCTGTTTGGAAAGGATAGTCGGCGAAGGTTTTATCAACATAATTATCATCGTTCAGATAACGTCTGTTCACGGTCCAAAGATCAAATAAACTCACGAATCCGATAATTAGTAAAACAATATTGATATTCAGTTTTTTCTTTAATCCTAAAAATAAAACGCCAGCGGTAACCGAAACATAAATGATCGCTTTGAAGGCATCAATCTGGAACATCGATGCTCTTTCATCAATCAAATAATCCAGTAAATAGGGCGGAAGGTAGGTTTTCTCATTGGCAGTGTAAAAACCTAAAATTCCTTTCCCGAAAACCATTAAAATCACTGTGATTCCGAGAACAGTTCCTGAAACGTAAAGCAATATTTTCTTTTTGTATTCTTCGGTCAGATTTTCATCCGTAAAGAATTTATATAGACCAAGAATTGCAATTAGAGGAAACAAAAATTCCACAACAACCAAAATAGAAGACGGCGCACGGAACTTGTTGTACATCGGAACATAATCAATAAAGAAATCGGTTAGCGCCGAGAAATTGCTTCCCCAAGCTAAGAAAATCGTCAAAACGGATGCGCCCAAAACCCAATATCTGTATCTTTTTCCGGCAAAGAAAAATCCTAAAACGGCTAAGAAACAAACCACTGCACCTTGATAAGCCGGTCCAGAAGTACTCGGCTGATCGCCCCAATACGTCGGACTTCCAAAACCTCTTGTCATCATTTCGTATTCCTGTTGGGATTTGATATTCTCCTGAGCCAGTTCTTGGATGTGTATCATGATTTTGTCAGAACCTTCTTCCTGACTTGCGCCTCCCATTAATCTGGGGATGAACAGGTTAAGGGTTTCCAGTTTTCCGTAGCTCCACATTGTGATGCTTTCTTTGTCCATTCCGGATTTTCCGGCGGTGTGAGAACTTGTGTTAAGTATCTGTTTTCCACGCACTGTTTCTTTCACATATTCGGCGTTTGCCATAATTCTTTGTGAATTCATCCCAACACCGATGATTCCTGCAACGGCAACGATTCCTGTCGAAATGAGGAAATGTTTCCATTCGATTTTGCCTTTGATGGCTCTGATCAATTCAGACAACAATAAAAATCCCAATCCAATGAAAAGATAATAGGTCATCTGCGGATGGTTCGCACAGATCTGAAGTCCCATAAATAGGGTAGTGGTGATGAATCCGAGAATATATTTTTTACGGAAATAAACCAATAGAATCCCGGCTACGAGCGGTGCAAAATAAGCAATGGTATGAACTTTTCCGTTGTGTCCGGCGGCAATAATAATGTAAAAATAAGTGGACAATCCGAAGAATGTTGCACCTAAAAGTGCATATTTCCAGTTTCTAACCGCCACCATTCCCAGAAAGAAAAATCCGGCAAAGAGTAAGAAAAGATAGTTTGCAGGTTTGGGAAGAAACAAAAACAAATCATCTATTTTCTTGATGATATCGCCCCGGAACTGCGCTCCAGTCTGGTACGTTGGCATTCCGCCAAACATAGCGTCGCTCCAATACGTTTCATTTTCATTGTTTGCCCGGTATTGCAGCAGTTCTTCTGCGCCGCCTTTATAGAAAACAATGTCGTGCTGCATCAGGCGTTTTCCCGAGATGACAGGATTGGCGTAAACCACCGCCAGGAGAATGAAAATGACGAAGCTTGCAAGGATGAATATGAGATTCTTCTTATTTTTGAACATAGATGTTAGATATTAGACTTTAGATATTAGATTTAAAATCAATGCTTTAAATTAATATCAATTACAAAATGGCTTTAAAATTTTAAATTCCAAATTTAATATTAAAAAACCTTTCAGACTTAATAATCTGAAAGGTTTTATGTTTATTTTAAGTCAGAAATTGACTATTGTTTTTTCTCTTCTTTTATTTCCTCGTAATCTACAGTTTCCGCATCCCATTTTACTTTCTGGGCAGGCGATTTTTTCTCCGTCTGCTGCTCATTCTGTTGATTCTTGGGGTTAAAGGTAGGGAAGTTTTTATAAAACGCGTTGAAAAACAACCTTTTCAAAATATTCCAGACAAAGAATATGATGATCACTGTTAGTATAAATTCGAAAATGTGCTTGAACATTAAATATTGATTTTAAAAAATATTGTATCCGATTGAAAGTCCAACAGATTTTGTAATTGCTGTCGTCTCATTGCTGATACCGGATTTTTGATTGATCAGTCTGCCTTCAACAGACCATTTGTTATTGTAAATATATCCTACTCCCAATTGAAAACCTGCAGCTGTAGAGTTTGGATTATCTTCATAGGAAGGGATTCCAGTGTCCGTTGATGAGACTTCAATTCTATACTGCATCGGAATGCTAACAACAAATGCGCCACTTATAAAAAACTTACTCCTGTCGTTTACGAACATATAATGTTTGACGCCCATCGGTATTATTATGGATTGATAATCGACTTTGTAAGACCTCCTGTTAATAAATGTTAAAAAAACGGTAGATTCTGTCAAGAGCTCACTGGAATAATTAGAGTACGTAGGCTCAGCAAAAATGCTCCATTTACCCTTGTTGAAAGCCAAGACATATTCCATTTCCAGTGAGGGACTTACGGTTATTTTGGAATCAAGATTCACGTCTTGGAACATCGACGATGAACTTTCAAAACTAAATTGTGACGATAGAAATCCTACTTTTGCACGCATATTGAACTTTCCTCCATTCGATGACTTTGCGATATCAACAATTCCTGAATTTTGATTAAACCACTGCGCCAGCGATTTTTCCTCATATTTCAAATTCTCCGCCGGGATTGCTGAGTTGATGCTATCCAACTGCTTCTTATAGTTGTTGTTACTTTTTACAATACTTTGACTTTGTTGCTCACTCAGATATTGTTTAAAAATGAGCTGCTCCACATTATCCCGACCTTCTTTTTTTATAAAATACTTTACATTTCCGTTTTGAGAATATTTGTAAAGCTTCGTTTTGCCATCTACCAAAAGTTTTAGAAAAACTGTTTTCTTTATCCAGATTGGATCTTTGTTAGCGTCCATACTGTTCAAAGTTATTGCAGAATTGTCTACTTTTACATCGTAACGCACATATGTTATATCATCTACATAAAATTCTTTAACGGCAGAAATCGTTGCTTGTTTTGTATCGCCGTCAGCCGTTTCTTTGTAATGAATAACTTCTGGATATTCTTTCCAGTCCATATTTTTGATAAAGACACTTTTTTTCACTTTATCATTCATGACTAAGTATCCTTCGTGAAATTTAATTTGTGAAAATGATAATATACTGAATAACAGTAGTGAAAAGCTTAAAATTGGTTTCATAGTTTTTTTTTGAGTTTTATGGTAAGTTTTTATTTATAAGAAGGATTGATGATGATAGACGTCGTCGAGTTTTTGCTCATACTTTGCGTCTGCTTGCCATCTGTCACGCTTTCCTTCTGTGTTGTTTTGATGCTTAGATTCTGGTTTAGAAGCCAGCCTGTGTTTTCATCAATGATGATTTTTCCGCTTTCGGTCCCGTTAACGCTCATGGTGTGCGTCATACCATTTTGAGACTGCTTGTCATTTTTGGAAGGAATCACACCTGTTACGCTGATTTCCGCTTTTCCATCCTCAACTTTGGTCAATGTGAAAGTCAAAGTCTGTTTTACTTTGCCTGGGATGATGTCTTCAGAATCTGTCCATTTGTCGCCTATTTTTGCGCCTTTCGCAGGAATAATTTTCAGGTTTTTACCCAATTGCTCTTTCATCATGGCTTCATTGAAGCCAGCTTTGAAGCTTTCTATAAAAGCTGTTTGCTGTTTTGGATCTTTCACAGTTCCTGCGATGGCTTTTTTCAGATTGTTGTAAACCGCATCAAATCCAGTTACCGATTTGATAGTCCCGTAAGAATCCATTTTGACATTCAGTTTGTTGCCTGCCAAGCCTTTGCTTACAAGATAATCCATTCTAAGGGCTTCTTCTTTCGGAGCCGCTTGTTTGGTATCTATCACCAATGTTTTACCATTTGCTGAATTCGACATTCTTTTTCCTGTCATATTCAAGGTCAGATCATAGATGTTGTTTTTGAAATCGTTGACAGTGACGGACATCTCGTCTGTGGTCTCAGTTGTTCCGGACATTGTTTTTCCGTCTGGCGTATTCAAAGATTGAATTTCTCTCTGGTAAGAAACCAACGGATAAGTCACGCCTTTTTCGAGAATAAATTTCTGCTTGTAAACGCCGCTGCTGTCCGCAACCGCTTTTGGTTTTGAAGCTTCTTCAGCAGACACTTCTACGGTGACTGTTTCTGTTTTTCCGGTTTGAGGATTGACTCTTGTCACGGTCTTAGTTTCCTTTTGACAAGCGACCAATGTTATGGCAATAAGCGCAAGCGCTGTTATTTTTTTCATAATTGATGTTTAGTAATAAATGATATTGGATTAATCATAATCAATGAACTGATGTTTGCAGCCAAAAACTATGAACCAACAACTATCTTCTGTCTCACGGCTTCGTAAAGAATCGCGCCACATGCAACAGAGACGTTTAGGGATTGGGTTTTACCTTCTATCGGCAGTTTTATTTTTTCGTCCGAGTGGTGAAGCACTTCTTTCGAGATTCCTGTTTCCTCATTTCCCATCACGATAGCGCACGGTTCTGTGAAGTCCACGTCGTATATCAATTTCTGCGCCTTTTCTGTAGCTGAGAAGACTTTTATACCGCTTTGCTGTAGAAAATCTACAGAATGAGCCAAGTTCTTTTCTTTACAAATTTTAATATTATAAATCGCTCCGGCCGAAGTTTTGATCGCGTCAGAATTAATCGGTGCACCACCTTTTTCCGGAATTAGAATTGCGTCCACGCCCACACATTCTGCCGTTCTGCAGATAGCGCCGAAGTTCCTGACATCCGTTAATCTATCAAGAATCAATATAAATGGTGTTTTCCCCTCTTCAAAAAGCTGAGGCAAAACGTCTTCGATTTTATGGAAAGGAACATCAGAAATAAAGGCCACCACACCTTGGTGGTTTTTTCTGGTAAAACGGTTGAGTTTTTCTACAGGAACGTAGTTTGGACGGATGTTATGTTTTGCCAAAAGTTGTTTCAGCTCGAAGTAGATCTCGCCTGTCAATGCGTTTTGTAAAAATATTTTATCTACGGTTTTTCCGGCTTCTAGGGCTTCCATCACTGGTCTTAAACCGAATATGAAGTCGTCTTTTTTCTCTGGATTCATGAATGAGATTTTGTTTTGCAAAAGTAGTCTTTTACATTATTTTATCTTAACAAAATTGTAAAGTTTTTGATCAAAAAATAAAAGATTCTACTAAGAATACTGCTAAAACCACAGTCAAATAAAGGAATTGAAAATTTCTATTAAAAGCTTAAAGGGATTATTGGTCTATTTTTTAAATAAAATTTCAAAAATCTATATGACTATGTTGACGATGAGGTTAAAAAAATGAAATTTATGTTTAATCCAATACAAAAACCAAGAACTCACCATTCTCTGTTTTGAATTTCAAATCGCCTGTTTTTCTGTAATCTTCGAAAAGTGCGGTTGGAAACGTGTCATCGAATTGTTTGGTCTTGAAGAATTTTCCTTTGATCTTTAAAGGGATCTTTTTGATCAGTTTATCCGTCGTCACTGGGATTTTGAATTTCCTTTTTTCAGGATCTTTGGAATCTACGTAGAAGCAATGTTCAAACAATTCTGCTTTGTCCACATATTTTTTATAATCCGACGTTTTAACAAAATTGGGCAGATTCGTATCATCCCAAGTCAGATAGAGAACCTCTATTTCCTGAGTTTTGCTGACAGATTTATAATACTGAAATCTTTCATTCTCAGATTTTGAAAATGATAAAATTCCTAATAGAAAAACAGGGAACAGGAATTTGAGATTCATGATCTATAAACTCAAACTTTCAGCAATCAACGCTCTCTTCTGCGCAAGAACGTAGCCATAATGAATGCTTTCGTGCATATTGTTGAAGATGATCGCATCCTGAATGTTTTTCAGATCAATCCCAAAACTGGTAGAATAAGGCGTGTAATCTGAGAAAAAATCATCGTCAAAATCCTTCATCAGAATCTTAGATGTTTCTATGAGGAGATAAGCCAGATCTTCCATTTCTGATTGCTTCACATCCACATTGGCGAATGTGCCTTTTTTGTAGGTTTCTACCCAATATTTATCGATCCGGAACTGGTTTCCACTCAAATAATAGCAAAGCAACTGTTGTTGTGCAACGCAATGGGCAATATTCCAATAGATGTTATTGTTAAAGCCATCCGGAATGGTCAAAAGGTCTTTTTCAGAAGTCGTTTGTAATAGGTTTAACAGGTTTTTCCGCACCTGTCTATGGTTGGCAAAATGATAATTCATTTTTGTTTTTTGATTTTAAGTGATAAATGTAAGAAAAATGTCAATAACACGATCGGATTAACTTGTTTTTATCCATTTTTTATTCTGTTGGTTGTTTTAACAAATATTTAACGCAAGATTAGCAATTATTATGTTTGCTGTTGCGGGTTTTTATATGAAATTTACCAATTATTTTTATTAATTGATATGTCAGAATTGAATCAAGCAGAAGATATCAGACAACTTACCGAAAAAGTAAAAGAACAGAATTACTTTTTTTCCATCCTCAAACAAGAGATCAACCGCGCCATCATCGGTCAGGAATATATGATAGACCGATTGCTCATCGGGCTTCTTGGCAATGGTCACGTCCTTCTGGAAGGTGTTCCGGGATTAGCAAAAACTTTAGCGATCAAGACTTTAGCAGAAGCTGTTGACGGACAATTTTCCAGAATACAGTTTACACCGGATCTGTTGCCGGCAGACGTTGTTGGGACAATGATATACAATGTGAAGGAGAATGATTTTACGATCAAAAGAGGTCCTGTTTTTGCGAATTTTGTTTTGGCAGATGAGATCAACCGTGCGCCCGCAAAAGTGCAATCTGCTCTTTTGGAAGTGATGCAGGAAAAGCAAGTGACCATTGGTGACGACACTATGGCCTTACCCAAACCTTTCCTTGTTTTGGCGACTCAAAATCCAATTGATCAGGAAGGAACGTATCTCTTGCCAGAAGCACAGACGGACCGTTTTATGCTGAAGTGCAAGATCGATTATCCGAAATTCGAGGATGAGAGAAAAATTATGAAAATGATCTCGACGCAGGATATTCCGCAGATCAGAAAAGTCGTGGACCTCAATCAGATTGTTGAAGCCAAGAAACTCATCAATCAGATTTATCTGGACGAAAAGATAGAAAAATACATTCTGGATATGGTTTTTGCGACCCGTTATCCGGAAAAATACGGCTTGTCCGAGATCAAAAATTACATCAGTTTTGGTGCGTCTCCAAGGGCCAGTATCAACTTGGCCATCGCTTCCAGAGCTTATGCTTTCATCAAAGGAAGAGCATTCGTCATCCCAGAAGATGTGAAAGAAATTGCGAAAGATGTTTTGAGACACAGAATTGGATTGAGTTTCGAAGCGGAGGCTGAGGAAGTGACTCAGGACGATATCGTGAACAAAATTCTGGCAAAAATACAGGCGCCTTAATTATTAAGTATGAACAATGTAGTGATTAGAGAAGCGATTCTTGGAGATTGCCCTGTAATGCTGGATCTCATAAAAGAATTGGCAACGTATGAAAATGCGCCGGATGAAGTCACCGTTACACTAGAAGAATTCGCAGACGCTGGTTTTGGAAAGCATCCTGTCTGGGGTGCGTTTGTAGCCGAGGTGGATGAGACTATAGTAGGTATTTCTCTATATTATGTAAGATATTCCACCTGGAAAGGACAACGGTTGTACCTCGAAGACCTTATCGTTACGGAAAAAATGAGAGGGAAAAATATAGGGAAATTGCTGTTCGATAAAACCTTAGATTATGCAAAATCCAGAAATTATAAAGGAATGGTTTTCCAGGTTTTGAACTGGAATGAGCCGGCTATTAATTTTTATAAAAAATACGAGACGAAGTTTGACGACGAGTGGATCAATGTTTCCATCGAGTTGAATTAGTAAAATATATCAAAGAGGTTTTTAAAGTGCCTCAAAATTGGTTAATCTGTTGATAGTGGTCAGTTGTCGAATCATTTTTCATAATGAGATGCCTGAAAACTATCAACCGATGACCGTCAAAAAAAATATTGTTCAAGGTTTGAAGTTCATAATTCAAGGTTATGGCAACGGTTAAAAAATTTGAGGATTTAGAAGTTTGAAAAATGTCAAGAGAACTCTGCAGAGAAATTGATCAAGTCATAGAACAATCAAACCTTAAAAATAATGATCGACTTTATAATCAAATTGATGGTTCATCCGGATCAATAACGGACAGTATTGCTGAGGGTTTTGAGAGAAATGGTAACAAAGAATTTATTCAATTTCTTTCGATTGCCAAAGCATCTTGTGGAGAAACAAGGTCACAGCTTTATCGTGTTTTTGATAAAACTTTTTTATCAGAAGATAAATTTGAAATATTAGTTGAACAAACTGAAACATTAAGTAAAAGAATTGGTGCATTCATCAATTATTTAAAAAATAGTGAACCGAAAGGTTCAAAATATAAATGATATTAGAGTTGAATTGAAAACTTTAAACCTTTGAAAATACAGGACATTGTCAAAAAAGTAAAGCAGATAGAAATCCGAACTCGTAAGAAGACAGAAGCATCGCTTATGGGGCAATACCACAGTGCATTTAAAGGTCAGGGAATGGCGTTTTCTGAGGTTCGCCAATACCAGTTCGGCGATGATACCCGAAGAATGGATTGGAACAAAACTGCCCGTTTCCGCGAGCCATTCGTTAAAGTCATGGAAGAGGAACGGGAACTCACGATGATGCTCGTTGTGGACATATCAGCATCAATGGATTATGGCACAAAAACACAGCTGAAACGTGAATACGTGGCCGAGGTCTGTGCATCTCTGGGATTTTCCGCTGCCGGCAATAATGACAAAATAGGATTGATTCTTTATGCTGACAAGGTTCTCAAAGTAGTGCCACCTCAGAAAGGCAGAAAACACGTTTTGTCTATCATTAGCCATATTTTGTCAGCAGATTATGTGCCTGCAAAGTCTAATCTGGATGCGGCTTTCAATTATATGATGAGCGTTTTCAAAAGGAAATCTCTGGTGTTTTTGTTTTCCGATTTCGAAGATGAATTTGACCACAAAATACTGAATGTGACAGCTAGAAAACATCAATTGCTGGGACTTCGTATTTTTGATGAAAAAGATATGGAAATACCGGATATCGGATATGCGCTTTTTCGGGATGCAGAAACAGGACAGCAAATCTGGGCCAATACTTCCAGTGCCAGATGGCGTTATGATTACGCAGAACAGCAGAAGCAGAAAATGCGACAGACAAAAGAGGAATTTGAAAATTCTTCTGCCCATTTTCTGGATATCAAAACATCAGATGATTACAGCAAGTTACTGTATCAACACTTTAAAAAATAGATTTTACAAGTTAGTTATTAGAAGTTAGACATTGCAAATGCAAAGATTCAGATTATATCAATTATATTTTTTCTTTTTTATCCTCATTTCATCTTTAGGATTTACACAAACCTTATCATCCAGTCTTGATAAGACCACTTTGGCATTGGGCGAAGTGGCGGTTTTTAAAATTCAGATTCTGGATCTCCAAGCGAAGAATGTTCAGGCGGCTGCAAGAAATGAACTGCTGCCTTTTCATTTCGAAATGGTGAATGACAGTATTGCGATCCAAAAAGATATTTATCTGAGATCAGTGAAATTTGCTATTTTTCAGGAAGGTAAATTTACGATCCCAGAAATCGAAATCAAAGTCGGTGACAAGATACTGAAAACCATCCCCTACGAGATAGAAGTCATTAATACCGCGCAAAAGGGCGACCAGATCAATGACATTATGAAGAACAAGGAAGTGAAGCTGGATGTCAAGGACTATTGGGAAATGTATAAATTCTACGTTCTGCTTGCCTTACTAATTATGGCAATCATCCTATTGATCATCGGAATTGTGAAGTACGGCAGAAAGCGCAAAAGCAGTCCGGTGGCGACGACCAATCAGACTCTGAAAGATCTTGAGAAACTGAAAAAGAAAAATTACATAGAAAATAAGGATTTCCGAGCGTTCTATGTAGAGTTAATAGAGATTTCCCGGGCTTTTATTACCAAACAATATCAGATTCCAGCAGATGTTTTGCTGACGGACGATCTCATCACGTACATGAAAACGACCAACGCTATTTCTCAGGAAAATGAAAAAATTGTGGAAGATATTTTCCTGCGTGGCGATCTTGTGAAGTTTGCCAAGACGATCCCAAATCAGGAATTGATGTCAAAAGATTTTGCGGCAATACGGGATTTTGTAAAGCGTTCTACAAAAGATATAGAAGCTGAGAATGTGAGAACAGTGCAATAGAAATTATTTATCAATCATCATTTATCATTAACACGTGAGTTTCGAATTTTACAGTCCCTGGTTTTTATTGCTTTTTATTTTGTTCATTCCATTATTCATATTGGATGGCGGCAAAAAAAAGAGCAGGGGAATTGCTGTGCCTTCCGTAAAAAATATGAGGCCAAGTGGGAACATTTCCATGGTGATGACTTTTCTGAAACTGTCGAAATATTTGATCCTCACAGCATTAATTATCGCTCTGGCAAGACCAAGAACTTACACTGTTTCTCAGGATCGGGATGAATCCAAAGGCATAGATATTATGCTGTCCGTAGATGTGTCGCTCAGTATGTTGGCAAAAGATCTGGATCCGGACAGGCTGGAGGCTTTGAAAAAAATCGCTGTCGATTTCGTTAATAAAAGGGCAAATGACAGAATTGGATTGGTGGCCTATTCCGGAGAAGCATACACAAAAGTACCTTTGACGACGGATCATCAGGTGGTTGTGGATGAGCTGAACCAGTTAAACCCTTTGGAACTGCAACCCGGAACTGCCATTGGAGAAGGATTGTCTGTTGCAGTCAATCACCTCAAAAACAGCAAAGCGAAAAGCAAAATTATCATTCTGATGACAGATGGTGTGAATACGATTATCAACGCAATGCCGCCACAGATTGCCGCAGAGTTGGCGAAAAATAACGGCATCAAAGTTTATACAGTCGGCATTGGAAGCAATGGATTTGCAGCTTTCCCAACAGGAACCAATATCTTCGGAGATATTGTTTTCACAGAACAAAAAACGGAGATTGATGAAAATACATTGACGGACATTTCACAACTCACAGGCGGGAAATATTTCCGGGCAACAGACAACAGCAGCCTTCAAACCGTATATGAAGAGATCAACCAGTTGGAAAGATCAGATGTGAAAACTTCAAAACTTTATAATTATGAAGAATATTTCCGTATTTTTCTTTGGGTCGCTCTGGGATTGTTGGTATTGGATGCATTATTGCGTTGGGTATTTTTTAAAATTTTGAATTAAGTAGATTAATATGCTGATGAATTGGTCTTTAGGAAATTACTGGTATCTGTTATTACTCTTGTTGCTGCCTGTCATCGGTTACTTCATTATTCACTATGTCCGGTGGAAAAGCAAGAGAAGGAATATTTTTGCAGAAGACAGATTTCAGGACGTTTTGTTTGAAAAAACCTCCTGGTTTGCCAAGATTTTTCCCATTCTTTACCTTTTTGGATTTCTGTTTTTAATCTTTGCTATTATTGACCTTTTGGGCGGAAAAGAGGAGATCAGCGTGACACAGAATGTGAGCAATACGATTTTCGTTCTGGATGTTTCCAACTCTATGAATGCCCAGGATATCCAGCCAAGCCGATTAGATGAAGCCAAGAATATCATCATCAACTCGCTTCAGAAAATGACCAATGATAGAGTAGGGATCGTTGTTTTTGCAGGCGATGCTTATTCCGTAATGCCCTTGTCCACTGATTATTCTGCCGCAGAAACCTATCTTTCCGGAATAGAAACCAGTGTCATCCAAAACCAGGGAACAGATTTTCTGAAAGCCATAGAAGTAGCCTCTCAGAAATTCAAAAATATCAATAAAGGTGCTAAGAATGTGGTACTGATCAGCGATGGCGAAGACAATGAAGGCCACGAGGAAGAAGCCATAGATCTGGCAAAACAACAAGGCATCAAAGTCACAACAATAGGTGTAGGAACAGAAGAAGGCGCACCAATTCCCGAGTATTACTACGGACAGTTGATGGGTTACAAGTCTGATATGTACGGTGAAACAGTTGTTTCCAAATTGCAGACCAAAGCACTCACCAACATTGCCTCATCTACCGGCGGAAATTATTTCAGTGGCAACAATCTGGAAGAAGCTATTAATCAGCTGATAGCAAACCTTGAAAAATCCACCGCTTCTAGTTCTACGACGATTAGCTCGCAATCTTCCATCCATTACTATCAGTACTTTCTGGCGGTGTCTGTACTTTTATTTTTCCTGATCTATCTTTTCAACCCAAAGAAGGATTTTAATTTATAGAACCATTATGGCAGCTTTTCCGGCCTCCGTTCACAATTTGTTACTCTGAGGCTCTCGAAGAGTCCACTCAGGTCGGGCTGCAGCTTCGCCAAGCAGACGTTTGGTATTTTATGTCAACCAAAGTCCCAAGAGGACGATTTATACCAAGCATAGGAATTCATTCCTATGAATCAATAATTAAAAACAGCTGCAAAATTTGCCAAATCAGCGCGACATAAAATTCAAACTTTACCGTCCAAAAAGTGGTATTTCCCATCTTTATAATCAGCGAAAATATGATGCAGGCCATTGCTGATGATGATCTGCTCTGCACCAATCAGGCTGTTGTATCTGGCGATCTGCTCAAAATGGATTTCCTTCAAAGCGATACCAGGCGCTTTGCATTCGATCAGGATTTTTGCTTTCGTTTTTTCGGTCACCAGTAGATCTATTCGCTTGGTCGTGCCATTCAGTTCCAGTTTTTGTTCAAGGATCAGTGATGACAGATTTTTCTTCTTTACAAACCTGTAATAGTGCAGCCAATGCTGTCGTACCCACTCTTCTGGCGTCAGCACAAGCCAGATTTTCCTTACCAGATCATAGATAAAAAATGTATCTTTGTCTTGTTTGATTTGTAGATCAAAGTCATTTTTAAAATTAAGTTTCGGAACCTGCATACGATAAGATGAAAGAAATAGATATTATCCTCAAAAATATTAAAAATAAAGAACTCTTACCGGTTTATTTTTTTCAGGGCGACGAGTCTTTTTATATTGATCTGGCGGTCAAGCATTTTGAGCAGGACGTCTTGGAAGAGGATGAAAAGGCTTTCAACCAAACTGTTGCTTACGGACGAGACACCAATTATCTGGAAATTCTCTCATTAGCAAGGCAATACCCAATGATGGGCGACAAGCAGCTCATCATCGTAAAAGAAGCGCAGGATATGAAACTGAACGATGACGAGTCCAAAGCACTGGACGCCTATCTTCAGAATCCGATACCTTCTACGATTCTGGTCATCGCACATAAAAATAAACTCGACGCCAGAAAGAAAATCACCAAAACACTTTCCAAATCCGGAATGCTTTTCTCCAGCGAAAAGATGAAAGATTATCAACTTCCCGCTTGGATCCAAGGCGAAATGACTGTGATGGGAATCAAATCTGCACCCAATATCAGCCACCTGTTGGCAGAATATCTCGGAAATGACCTTTCCAGAATCGCCAATGAGCTCAACAAGCTGAAGATTATCTTGAAGGACGGCGCCCTTCTGGACGGGAAAATCATCGAAGAGCATATCGGGATCAGTAAAGATTTCAACATCTTCGAACTTCAAAAAGCATTAGCGACCAAAGATCAGGCAAAGGCTTTCAGCATTGCTTATTACATGGGAAAGAACAAAAAATCGAATCCCGTACAGATGGCTTTCGGAGCGTTGTACAATTTTTTTTCGAACATCATCATATACCATACATTATCCGGTCAATCACCGCAAACTATGGCTTCCACGATGGGTGTCAATCCTTATGCAATCAAAGATTATACAGAAGCCGCAAGGTTTTATCCTTTGAAACATGCGACTCGTGTCATTTCCATTCTTCGCGAAATGGATCTGAAATCCAAAGGCGTTGGCGTAAGACAAATGGAAGATGAAGAGATCTACAAAGAGCTGGTTTACAAAATCATAAAAGTGGACGAACTGAAAGTGAAGGTTTAAGATGATTATTTGCCAGTCCCATCATTCCCATTGATAGTTTAGATAGGTTTTCAATAATTAATTCCCGAAATTTGTACCCGCATTTTCACATAAAGATTTATATTTGGAAACTTATAAATTGGAACGTAAATCGATTATCAATTAGCCTTAAAGAATAAAATAATTTAATTACAAAAATGGAAAACAATATTTTAGATTGTGTCATCGTAGGTTCTGGCCCAGCTGGTTTTACAGCGGCGATCTACGCTGCCAGAGCAAGTCTGAAACCAGAATTATTTACAGGACTGGAGCCCGGTGGACAGTTAACCACCACGACGGAAGTAGAGAATTTCCCAGGTTACCCAGACGGGATCACTGGCCCAGAAATGATGTTGCAGTTACAAAAACAAGCCGAACGTTTCGAAACCAAAGTGCATTACGAAATGATCTCAAAAGTGGAGTTTTCCAAAGTACGTGGCGGCATTCACAAACTAAGTACGGGTTCTCGTGATATCTTTGCAAAAAGTGTGATCATCTCTACTGGTGCAGCTGCAAAATATCTTGGATTGGCAGATGAGAAAAAATATTCTGGTGGTGGCGTTTCTGCCTGTGCCACCTGCGACGGATTCTTCTACAGAGGTAAAGATGTGATCGTCGTTGGCGCTGGTGATACAGCGGCAGAAGAAGCAACTTATCTTGCAAACATCTGTAACAAAGTGACGTTATTGGTAAGGAAAGACCACTTCCGTGCTTCCAAAGTCATGGTAGACAGGGTTTTGAATGCACCAAATATTGAGGTGAAATATAACCACGAACTCATCGGCATCGAAGGTGAAAACGCCTTGGTAGAGAGAGCGAAAGTCGTAAACAATCTGACTGACGAAGTTTCTACAATAGACGTTCACGGGATCTTCATCGCCATTGGTCACAAACCAAACACCGGCATCTTCAAAGGTCAAATAGACCTTGATGAAAACGAATACATCATCACAGAAGGCAAATCCGCAAGAACCAATCTTCCTGGTGTTTTTGCAGCAGGCGATGTTCAGGATCACCATTACAGACAGGCTATTACGGCTGCAGGAAGCGGTTGTATGGCGGCAATGGATGCTGAAAAATATCTGGGCGAATTAGCCGGAGAAAACCACACTTGGGTAGAGCAATAAGCTTTCAAATACCATAAAATCAAAATACCCCGAAAAATTTTCGGGGTATTTCTGTAAAAAAGAACTCATAAAAAACTAAATATATGAAGTGTGTTTTTTAAATTTTTGATCCTCGCTGAAAGCAAGTTGGGTATTTTGTCTAATGGATGGACTCGTGGTTCTGTTCTCATCCTTATGATGGATTTTATAATACAGGTATGCGATAAGCGTTGGCTTGTGAAAGATCTTGTAATACCTGTACTCTGTGTGGAAATGACGCAGATTAATCTTGTAAAAATCATAGCCAATCACCACAACCAGACAGATGCTGATCAAATAAAACACACGGAATTCCAAGCTGTAATACGTCAATCCAGAGAAGATTGCCCCCAACACATAAGCTGCCATAATACTCAGCAGCAACTTAGCTCTGGAGATCAATTCAGGATTCTTCCGGAATTTTTTATGCGTCAACATAGAGGCCAATATTCCCAAGTCTGTAGTCGTTCCTGTAAGGTGCGTGGTCTTTACCGAGAAGTTCGAGATACTTGCCGTCAATCCATTTTGAAGACCTGTCGCAAACAGCATCAGTGCTACCAAGGCTTCCGTTTCCTGCAAGGTTTTCTCATAAAAGAACTGCCCGTAGATGCCTACTGCCAAAAGACAAAGGATCTCTAGGAAAATTGGTAATGAGTGGGCAAAATATTTGCTTTCCTTGTCTAGATTAATGACGCTCATATTGGCTACAAATCCGCCGAAGAAAAACAGGAAGATCCAGCCTCCGACTACCGACACCTGAGTCCAGTTGCCCTGGCTGATTTCCGCCGCCAGGATCGCGTAGTGGCCTGTGACGTTGGACGTGAAGGAGAGGAATATCAACAGGGATGCAATATTAATAGTGCCTGCCGTAAAAGCAGTCAGCGTCCCCAGTCTGATGTTGTCTCCCAATGTCCTGCTGTTACTATAATTTCTTAACATTTACTCTACTTTTAATCATTCAACTTTAGCTTGTTCACCAGTGGTTTTCTACAAGAAAACTTCTGCCAGTCTTCCTTTTTCAGGCATCAGCTCTGTCGTTTTGGTCACCACTTCCTGTGCCTCCACGTGCCTGTTTTTCTTGAGGTAATTCTTGACATCGAACTGGCTTTTGCTCAGATTTCTACTTTTCGAAGAAGCGTAGTAGGCTTCATCTGCCTGCGCAACTTCTATGTAATGGTTGAACGCTCTTTGGAAGCTTCCCGTGAAGAGGTCGCAAGTGATTTTGTTGATCAGCTTCGGGTACTTGTTATGGATAATGCTGTACGCATCACAAAATTCCTGAGGTCTTATCTTATTCAGGACAGCACCTTTGGTGGTGAAGAGCAGATCTCTGATAGAATCGCCGGTATCATAACCTGCAACGAAAAGAATATTGTATTGGTTCTCATCCTTTTGCTCGTATTTCTTTTTCAATACTTTCTTCAGGATGTCCAAAGATTCCAGTGAAAAGTCTGTGGCTATTAAAATGGTTTTGGTCATAACTTTATCTTTTTTTTGTGGGTGTCATTTTTTGATATGACAAAAGTAGACCCACCAAATTAGAAAGACTTTGGAACCAAATTAAAATGTAATGAGAGGGATTAAAATGAGATTAGAATTTCATTTTAGAGAACATAATAACAATGATGTCATCCTCACGTTCTCGAATGATTTTTAGAATTTGGGCAGCTTTTCCGCCCTCCGTTCCCGCTATTTTTTGCCAGAAATTCCCAGTCCAATAGAAATGAGTCAGTTCGCAAAAAATGAGCTCCACTCAGGTCGGGCTGCAGTATCAGCGTGAAACGAAACTTGGCAAAGTGTAGAATTGATCTCAGTAAACGAAGAAAACGATGCTCAGCGGATCAAAAAAAAAGCAAGCTTTTCAGATTGCTTTTTTGTTATTTTACCTGTTCCAAAAGATACAGCTTTCCACCGGAAAACGCTTGCTTTGGCATGAGGCTACCTTCCAGGATCATCGTTTTGCTATTGATATCGATCACCGTTATATAATTGCTGGAATTGAATTCGATGTAGTTTTCCTTCTCTTTGGTCAAAGGATTTTTACCAAACTCGAAGTCGTATTTTTGCCAGCTTTCCTTCTCTGTGCTGCAGTGCACGGGTTTGAATTTGGACTTTCTGGAATTGAAGATAATCTGGTCAAAACCTTCTACACATTCACTGTTGAAAGAGCTTTCAGGATTTGGATCCACGCTAAAGTCTGCAAAAGAACCGTGGTAGATCCCGACCACTTTCCATGTGCCATCTATTCTGTCCTTATCAATTTTTCCGTTGGCTTTGCTCACCGCCCAGCTCACGCCTTTCACCGTTCCTTTCACGGCTTTGTATCCAATTTTCGCCACACCTTTTACCGCTTTTGCAGCCGTAGAAACGATGCAGGATTGCATAATTATTAAGGTGAAGATGGGTAGTATTATTTTTTTCATAGCATCATATTTTGTACGAATATAATACTTAAAAAGTACTTTGTCAGCATCGTTTGTAAAAATGATTCACCTTGCAAATGAAGAAATTGGAGAATATGCACTAAATGGTTTTTGAGGGAACAAAGCTGGGGAAACTGATTTGTACCGTTGTCCCGATATTTTCTTTAGAATTGATGAGCAATTCTCCCTGATGAATTCTGATGATATTTCTGGCAAGCGGTAATCCGATGCCGTAGCCTTCGTACTTCTTGGTGTTGGAGGCACGGAAAAACGGATCGTAAATTTTATCAAATTCAGAATCAGGAATTCCAATGCCGTTGTCTTTTACAATAATGTAAACGTGCGTGTCTGTTGCGCCAAGAGATACTTTTACTTGCTGAAAATTAGAATATTTGCAGGCATTATTGATGAGGTTCGCCATTGCCAGATGGAGTAGCTGTTCGTTTCCTTGGACTTTCAGTTTTTTCGGGTTGTCCGGCAACATACTGATGTCCATAAAGATATTATTGTTTGCATTGATCTTGGTTGCCGTTTCTATGACATCCCAAAGCAGCTGATCTATCCGTACTTTGTTCATTTTCTGGATTTTACCATCGAAACCGGTTTGTGCAATCATCAATAAGGCTTTGATTTTTTTATCCAGCTTTTCGGCTTCATCCAGAATAATCTGAAGAGTTTCCTGATAATGTTCCTCTGTTCTTTTCATAGAAAGTGCCACGTCAGCTTCGCCCATAATCGAGGTCAGCGGTGTTCGCAGTTCGTGTGATACATTTCCAATCAGGTGGTTTTGCGTTTCAAATGAGGTTTCAATCCTGTTCAGCATTCCGTTAAAGGTGTCTATCAGTTCGTTTAATTCTGTATTTCCATGCTGAGGTTCTAGGCGGAGATGCAGATTTTCGGAACTGATTTCCTTTACTTTATTCGTGATTTTTAAAATGGGTTTGAATAAAGTCTTGGAAAGATAAAAAGAAAAGATCATAGAGAAGAAAAGTGCCAGGATCATACAGGTGATAAGGGTTCTTTTCAGATAACCCAGATAATAGACCACGTAATGGTTTTTTGCAGATGCAATGGCGATGTAACTTCTATTGTGAGATCGGAAACTCTGTCCTATATAGTAGAGTTCCTTGTCGTTGTAATTGGCTTCACCTTTTTTCACAATATTTTTAAAAAAAGTATCCGGAATATGAATTTTATGAGAGATCTTGCTGTAATTGGAATCTTTCGGGATTTCAAAAACATAATCTTGCTCCATGGGCAATTCTTCTTGGCGGGTGAGGTCTGTGATAATGGTATTCGTACCTGTATCGATATGTGGTCTGCTTTTCTCAATCTGAACAATCGTTGTAGCCCGTATTTTCAGTAATTCGTAAAACCTCTGATGCGAAAAATTAACGATAGAGAAATAAACCAACCCACTGAAAAGCATGATAACAACAGTGAAAACAAGCATCAATAGAAGCATTGTTTTGGTTTGATTGGTAGAGATTCTTTTCAGCATAGATTAATTTTTTTTCAAAACATAACCCATGCCGATGACTGTATGGATGATCTTCTGGTCATCATGATGATCCAGTTTTTTTCTGAGATAATTCACGTAAACATCTACCACGTTGGTTCCTAGTTCATAATTCACGCCCCAAACAGCTTCCAGTATTTCTGGTCTCGAAATCACTTTTTCAGGATTGTTCAAAAAATAGAGTAGAAGTTTGTATTCTGTAGATGTAAGCGAGATTTCTGCACCATTTCTGCTAACTTTTTTGGTGTAGTCGTTGAGTATTAGGTCTTCAAATTGGTACAGGTTTTCGTCGGTTTCGATTTCATTGTCAGATTCACTGATGTGCGCGCTTCTTCTGAGTAAAGATTTGATCCGCGCCACCAGCTCAATAAATTTAAAGGGTTTTACAAGATAATCGTCACCGCCGCTTTCCAATCCCATCACGATATTCTCTGAAGAATCCAGAGCTGTTAAGAACAAGATAGGAACAGTCTTGTTTTTCTTTCGAATTTCTTTACAGACCTCCAAGCCGTTGATATCAGGCAACATAATGTCCAGAATAATCATGTCGAAATCATTATTATCAACCATTTTGATCCCTGTATTTCCGTCTGGCGCTACTGAAATTTCATAATCCAGTTCCTGGAGTCCTTTCTTAATAAAAGAAACAACGCTGGATTCATCTTCGATCAGAATAATTTTTTTCATAGATATAGAAATCAATTGGGTAGTTGATGTTCAAAAATAACAATTTAAAATTGAAGTCTAATGGTCAGCATCCAAAAACTAATGTCTAATTTTTATAATTTTGCAGGATGAGAAACTTAATTTACATTTTCGTAGGTGGCGGTATTGGAAGCGTAATGCGATTTATGATTTCTGGTTACACCAACAAGTTATGGAAGGTCAATGCCTTCCCGGTGGGGACTTTTGCGGTCAATATCACCGGTTGCTTTTTAATTGGCATTTTGTCGGCTTATTTTTTGAAGATTGATAATTCGCTCAAATATTTTTTGATTACGGGCGTTTGTGGTGGCTATACCACTTTCTCTACATTTTCGGTGGAGAACTTTTCACTTTGGCAAAATGGGAACTACAATGTTTTACTTTTATACAGTATTCTAAGTCTAATTGTAGGTTTATTAATGGTTTTTTTAGGATTTCAAATCGTGAAAAATTAATTTTTCCCTTTGATAACGAAAGAATTAAAACTTTTTCTCAAAAATAATTTGGTCATAAGCCAAAAGCGTTTTATATTTGCACCACTGAAAACGAGAGATCGTTAGGAAGTAAGGAGAGATGGCAGAGTGGTCGATTGCGATAGTCTTGAAAACTATTGACTGTAACAGGTCCGGGGGTTCGAATCCCTCTCTCTCCGCAAAAATCCCTATAAACATTATGTTTATAGGTTTTTTTTTGTTTTACGCTAGAGTCAAAAAAAATCAAAATAGGGGAGTAGTGAAAAATAGGGGATCAATTCCAAAACTTGGGGAGAAAGATAAAAATTAATAATTTTGAAGGATGTTAAATGATGTCGAACTCCTTAAATTATTTTTACCGGAACTTCTCATTGAGTATTTTGAGATTGTAAAATTTGAAGAAGAAAACCAAATCCTGCACATCTATTTTGAAGAGAAAAATACTGCTCCGAAAGAGTTTTCTTCTCTGCTATTACAGTCAAAAGGTTTTGTTCCGGAAATAACCGTTGATGATTTTCCTCTGCGTGG
>NZ_AUAA01000029.1 GCF_000428485.1 Epilithonimonas tenax DSM 16811
GGCAACATCCGCCATTGGCAGCCTGTTTTAACTAAATACATAATGGCATCCCAAATGGTTCTTAAATCATATTTTCGTTTTCTGTTATTGAAGTTTAAAGTCTTTTTTATAAATTGCCATTGATTGTCAGAAATGTTTGTAGAGTAATTTTTCACCGTAGCTTAATTGATTAGTTACCAACAAGTTACGAAAAATAATCTACATAAACAACTGACAATCAATTTTTTAAATTATTTTTTTACAGATCCACTCCTTACAAATTTTTCTAATTTAATTTTTAAACAGGCTCATAATTTTTTAAATTCTTATCTTCGTTTCCGGAATGGAGAACAAACAGAAAACATTTTCTAAATTAATAAAGGATAACCAAGGACTGATCATCAAAGTCTCGCGCCTTTATACCCATTCTCTGGAAGATCAAGAAGATCTTTTTCAGGAAATTGTGTTACAACTTTGGAAATCTTACGACTCATTCCAAGGTAATTCTAAGATCTCGACGTGGATGTACCGTGTTGCATTGAATACGGCGATCACATTATTCCGAAAGAAAACCAGACAACCGCAGACGGATGAATTGCAGGAATTTCACAGCAAGGATTTTTTGGATGACAATGATGAAAAACAGCAGCAAATTTCTCTCCTCTACAAAGTGATCAAACTTCTCCCGGATGTGGAGAGGGCTATCGTTATGATGTACTTAGACGATGAACCATACAAAGAAATTGCTGAAACTTTGGGAATTACGGAAGTGAACGCCCGCGTTAAAATGAATAGATTAAAAAAAGTACTAAAAGAATTAATGATAAAGCATGGCTAACCCAGAAGATTTTGATATCGATTCTCTTAAAAAAAACTGGCAAGAGCAGGTCATCACGGATGGCTATGACCAGAACGAGATCGAGTCTATGCTTAATATAAAATCCAGGAACTACGTCAAGTATATTCTGTGGATCAGTATTGCTGAATTTGTAGTTTTTGGATTGATCAATTTTTTGGCCTTATTTTCCTCCAATTTTCATACAGATTTTACAAGCATTCTCAACAAACTTCAGATCAAAAATCAGCATGAAGTAGAAATTGGTTTGGACAGGATCTATTATTGGATGAAGATCTTCAGCTTAATTATCACCGGCGTCTTTGTAGTGATTTTTTATGTCAATTATCATAAGATCAATGTAGAGTCCAATCTTAAAAAATTTATCACGCACATTATTCAATTTAAAAAAACGGTGAATCTGTTTATATTCGGTAATATATTTTTGCTGGTACTTTTCATAGGTAGCTTTACTAGTTTTATTGTGTTCACGATTAAGAGACAAAATATTCATATCGATCATCCAACTTTATGGGGATTGATTACGGGTGTTATTTTGAGCCTGTTGATTTGCATTATCCTGATTTTGCTTTATTACCAATTGGCGTACGGGATCTTATTGAAGAGACTTTCCAAAAACCTGACGCAACTAGAGGAAATAGATTCGCAAAAGGGATCATAAATGTCATAGAGCATTGTTTATCATTAGATTACCATTTGCTACATTTTGCTTATCTTTGCACCCATAAAAGATCTTTGAAATGCTGGGAAGAAGACAAATCCGTGAAAAAGTAGTAGAATCGCTCTATTCTTATTATCAAAACCCGATCAGGTTTGAAGTTGTTGAGAAAAATATGTTCTCAGAAATCAACAAAATCTATAATCTCTACATCTACACGCTCAACTTTATGGTGGGCCTGAAGAGTTTGACAGAAGATCAAATAGAAATTGGGAAAAATAAATACATAAAAACTACTGAAAACGAAAATCCGAACCAGAAGCTAGTTAGAAACCAGATTCTTATCCAGTTAGAAAATAACGAGGAAAGAAGAAGTTTCTCCAGCAAACATAAAGACCTGATATGGGACTCGAATGATCCTATTTTGGTCAAGACTTTCCAACGTATAAAAGCAGGAAAACGTTATCAGGATTATATGGCAGATGCCGAGATCTCTTTCGAGGATGATCAAAAATTCATTGGGAAACTTTTTCTAAGATATGTTGCCGAAAATAGCGATTTGCACGATCGATTTGAAGAGAAAGAAATGTCCTGGGCAGATGATCTGCATATTTCAAACTCTATGATTCAGAAAACCATTGGTTTTATGAAGGAAGACGAAGCCTCTCACACACTTATCAAAATGTTGAAAGATGACGAAGACGAAGATTTTGCAAGAAAACTTCTAAGATCTTCTCTTAACAATTGGGAAGAATCCGAGAAAAAATTGCAGGAACGTCTTGTAAACTGGGAGCTAGACAGGATTTCGCTTTTAGACAGAATTGTCCTTATTGCGGCCATCACAGAACTTGACCATTTCCCACTCACCGCTTCGAGAATTATCATTAATGAATATATTGATATCTCAAAAGTCTACGGAACCGAAAAATCCAATATCTTTATCAACGGTGTTCTCGACAAATACACAAAAGATACAAACCGAGTATAATTTCAAAATAACTTATATGAAATCAATCAAAATTATAGCAATTGCTGCTCTTTGCACGCTTGCTTTCTCTTGTAAGAAAAAAGAAGAAACAACGCTAGACCACATCCCGGGAGTTGATACTGCGCAGGCAAGTACCGTGGTAGACTCACTTTCTCAGGAGCAGGCTCCAGAGGAATCAGAAATGTTGAAAGAGGCGCAAAGCAAACCACTGACAAGCATTGCTTTCAGCGAAACTGAACACAACTTCGGCGATATCAAAAAGGGTGAAAAAGTAGAACATATTTATGAAGTGACAAATACAGGAACCAATCCCTTGATCATTTCCAACGTGAAGCCTGGTTGCGGCTGTACAGTTCCGGATTACACCAAAGAACCAATCTTGCCAGGTAAAAAAGGAAAGATCACTTTACACTTTGATTCTACCAACTTCGATGGCGCAGTAAATAAAGCGGCAGACGTTTTTGTCAACGTAGAAAAAGCGCCGGTAAAAATTACATTCTCAGCTAACATTACGCAATAATATCATGATGCTTACCCTATTTTTACAGGCAGCTGCTCCAGCACAATCTATGACGCCGACATTGATAATGATCGGATTGATGGTCGTTGGGTTTTACTTTTTGATGATTCGTCCTCAGATGAAAAAACAAAAGCAGGAAAAGAATTTTCAGGAAGCACTCAAGCCAGGTGCAAGAGTTGTAACCACTTCGGGAATGCACGGCAAGATCTTCAGTATTGGAGATGATGGCGTAGTGATCGAAACCCTTAGTGGGAAACTGAAATTCGAAAAAGCGGCGATTTCTAAGGATTTCACAGCGGCAAGATTCCCAGAAACTTTCGGAGAAGTGAAGAAATAAGAATTTTTTCTTAATATAAAAAGGCGCAGAATGATCTCATTCTGCGCCTTTTTTTTGATGATTAAAAAAATAAAGATACAGCCAAAAGCCAATGCTTATTTTGTTACATTATCAATGAACTCCAAAACCGAATCCTTGCTCCAGTCCATAGAACTGTCTTCTTTTTTCAGAATTCTTCCGTCTTTCCCAATGAGATAAGTAGTCGGAAAAGCGACTGGTAAAACTTTCGGATCCAAGGGACTTTCCGCAATGTAAACAGGAACGGTGTAATTATTCTCTTTCAGGAATTTTTTCACATCTTCTTCCTGATCCTGCATTGCAATCAGTGCAAATTCCAGTTTATCTTCTCTCAATTCGTAAAGCTTTTGTATCGTCGGCCATTCCGTTCTGCACGGCGGACACCACGTTCCCCAGAAATTAAGGAACAAAACCTTTCCTCGCAGATTTTTCAGATTGGTGCTGCTCGTGTTGATGCCCTTCAAATCGATATTCAAAACATCATCAGATAGTAAAGTCTCATTATTGATTTTAGAAACCGTCGGGCTCATGGCCATCTGTTCCGACACAAAATCGCGAAGTGGCTTGATGGCCATCAATGCCAACAGCACAATCAAGAAAACCAAATAAACTATATTTTTTTTTAGAAAATTCATATCAGTCATATTAAAAATGTGGGCGTATCCCCAGCCAGCGCTTGTCCAGCCGCTCGGGTCGGGCTATCCACTACTATCTTCTACTTGCCTGGCAAGGCAAGCAGAAGGATATCCGTTACTATCCCTTACGCAGAAATCGTATTCAAAAGAAATTTACAACAGTTCTAGCAATTCCTCTACCGTGTCAAAACCTCTGTTTTTAGCATAATAAGTTTGCAATTCAACATAGAATTGGTCTCTTGTAAATTCCTCCGGATTGGCTTTGTATTTTTTAAAAAGTTCGGTACCGTGCTTTGGTCTCGGTCCCCAGTGTGCCAGCTCGTTGAAGTTTTCATCAAGAAAAATCACAATCGGAATAGACTTTCCGCCATTTACCAAATAATCATCAATCAAACTTGGTTGCTGGTCACGGTAAGAAATCCTGATTTCAAATTGCTCAAAAAACTTGACAATCACCGGAATTACCTGACTCGCGTCACCGCACCAAGCCTCAGAAATAATCAATATTTTCCCATTAAAATGCTTCTGAGCCAAAGTCGCCACCTGTTCAGAATTCGGAAGGTATTTTTCCCACATTCTGTTCATCCTTTGGATTCCCAATCTGTAATATTCTGCATAGTCTGCTTCCTGAGAATTTTTTGGATTTCCCAACCTTTCTCCAGCTTCGTGAAGATAGTCTGTGTAGGAAACTGCGTTGTCCCAAAATTGTTTTATATCCATTATATTTTTCTGGTTTTATTAATTAGATACATATCTGCCAAAACAAATGCAGCAAGACTTTCGACAATTGGGACAGCTCTCGGAACCACGCAAGGGTCGTGTCTTCCTTTACCTTCTACCGTCACGGTTTCGCCATCTTTGTTGATGCTTTCCTGCGGGCGAAGAATCGTAGCAACCGGTTTGAAAGCTGCTCGGAAATAGATGTCCATTCCGTTGGAAATGCCACCTTGGATGCCACCAGAAAGATTGGATTGTGTAGTTCCATCTTCATTGAAAAGGTCATTGTGTTCACTTCCCGTCATCTTGGCGCCACAGAAACCACTTCCATATTCGAAACCTTTGCATGCATTGATGTTCAGCATTGCTTTTCCCAATTCAGCGTGCAGTTTATTGAAGATGGGTTCGCCTAATCCAACCGTAACGTTGCTGATAACACAAGTGACCGTTCCCCCAATGGTGTTGCCTTCTTTCTTGATTTCTTTGATTCTTTCAATCATTTTTTCGGCCGTTTTCTCATCTGGGCAACGTACGATATTGCTTTCTGTTTTAGAAAAATCCAAATCCTGGTATGCTTTCTCACAGAAGATTTCACCAACGGAGGAAACATAAGCATTGATCTCCATCTCGGGAAGAAGCTGTTTGGCCAAAGCACCTGCAACGACCCAATTTAAGGTTTCGCGTGCAGACGATTTTCCACCACCGCGGTAATCACGGATCCCGAATTTTTGATCGTAAGTATAATCTGCGTGACTGGGACGATAAGCCTGTGCAATATGATCGTAATCCTTGGAACGTTGGTTTTCATTTTCTACAATGAATCCAATAGGTGTTCCCGTAGATGTGCCATCAAAAATACCAGACAGAAAACGTACTTTATCGCCTTCCTTTCTTTGTGTAACAATCGCAGATTGTCCCGGTTTTCTACGATCCAGCTCAAGCTGAACTTTCTCTATGTCGATTTTCACACCAGCTGGAAAATTAGTAATAATTCCGCCGTAAGCTTCCCCGTGACTTTCGCCGAACGAAGAAAGCGTCAAAAAATTTCCTAAAACATTAAACATAAATAGAAGTTAGATATGAGAAATTAGAGGTTAGATTGATCATGAAAAAAATAATCTAACGGATGTAATTTCTATAATAACAACAAATTTACGTATTTTAAAATGTACTGATATCTAAAATCTGACTTGTAATATTTATTTTTACAAAATGAATTCAAACAAAACCGTTCTTATTCTCGGTGCAAACTCGGATGTTGCCAAACAATGCATCATTCAATATATTGAAAAAGGATTTTCAATCATTGCAGCTTCTAGAAATACGAAATCACTTGAAGATTTTATTAAAGTAAAAAATATAAATCCATCAAAAATGACTGTTTTGTATTTCGATGCAGCAAATTTTGATTCACACCAGAAATTTTATGATCAGCTTCCTATAAAACCTCATATTGTTGTTTACGCTGCAGGATTTTTAGTAGAAAATTCAGACGCTTTAAATGATTTTAAAGGAACTCAGCAAATGATGCAGGTGAACTACATAGGAGGAGTTTCTATTCTGAATATTGTGGCAATGGACAAGTCTAACAAAAATTTAGAAAGAATCATCGGTTTATCTTCACTTTCCGGAGTGAGAGGAAGAAAAAGCAACTTCGTTTACGGAAGTACAAAGGCTGCTTTTACAACTTATTTGGCCGGCTTAAGACAAGAATTGTCGCATAGGAATATTACGGTCAATGTATTGGTCAGTGGATATATCAACACAAAAATAAACGATGGTTTGGAACTCAATAAAAACCTTTTAATGGAGCCAGATTATGTTGCAAGCCATATTGTGAATGCAGGAAACTCCTTCACAATCGTTCCCAATTGGAAATGGAAGATCATCTACTGGATTTTAAAATTGTCACCAGAATTTTTGGTAGCGAAATTGCCCTAAATAGATAAGCGAAGATAAAATCCTCGCTTTCTGTATCTAGTGTTTTTTCAAAATCCTTTTTCGATCGCGATTATCAATATAATCTAAAACGGCTTCTTTCGTCGTCATCCAATTTCGGCCTTCTTTGAAAGCGTCTATTTTTCCTTTTCTTGCCAAGAGGCTCACATATTCCTGGCCGTAAGGGAGCTTTTCCTCTTCCACAATGTCTGAAATTGAGCGGTAATTATCATAAGTGTTATTAAGACTTCCTAAATAGATATTTAAACTCCTTTCCAAAGCTTGTAAAATGAGCAATACCAATTTTGCATAATTCCCATTATTAGCAGAATTCAAAGCGTCATAATATTTTTTACGGTCGTTTTTCAGGATGATGGCAGGCGGAAAACCTTCTTTCATAAGCAACAAATTAAATAACAGCCTTGCCGTTCTTCCATTCCCATCAAAAAAAGGATGAATCCAAACAAAACGATGGTGAAAAATGGCAGATTTCAAGACGATATTTAGGTCAGAACTGTTTGCCCAATCTGTTAATTCTGTAATATAATCATCTATTTTCAAGGCGTTAGGCGGAACGAAATTGGCTCCGGAAATCCTTACTCCCGATGTTCTGAATCGTCCGGCAAAATCTTTTTCAATTTTTTGGAGAACCAGTTCGTGGATGTTCAAAATATCGGTTTCTTTCAAAATATAGCTATCCGATACTAAGCTTTCTACCAATTCAATCGCCTCTTGGTGATTTACAGCTTCGAAATGTTCTCGCAAAGATTTTCCTTTAATGGTGAATCCTTCTTCTATCACCATTTTTGTTTCTTGCAGTGTTAAAGTATTCCCCTCGATACTGTTAGAATTGTAGGTCCATTCTATCATCAAACTTTCTTTAATGCTTTTCAATGCATAAGTCGGAATTGGGCGCAACTTGTCTAACTCTGCTTTTTTCTGCAGAATTCTTTCAAGTTGTTTTTCTAAACCTTCAAAGTGATATGGATATTCTTGCCATTTCATTCCACAAAATTACAACTTTATTTTAATATCGTATATTATATAGATTAATGATATCCGATATTAATATTTTTTTTATTGCTGAGATTGATGATAAGCTATTGCAATATGAATTTCAAAATAAGAAAAATCATCACCTAATTCATCTTTTATAGATTTTAATGAAGGAATTGATTGTGTTTTTGCAAGTTCTATTATGGGTTCTATTTTGTTAACATCCATCAATTCATTTGGCTTTATTGTTCCCACTGCTACAAAATTTACCAAATGATTTTGGATGGTGTTGATAGAGAGATTTCTCGTTTTAGCGATTTCTTCTACACTATTTCCAGCTTTAAACATTTGAAAAGTGATGGTAAAAGTTCCAGCTTCGTACTTTTTGGTGCTTTTGGAAGGCGTTTTCTTCTTAGGTTTTTTCTCTGAAATTTTACTGCTCAAATTATTATTCTGGCAAAATTCAATAATCGTGGGAAGAAAAATCTCACCATATTTTTCAATTTTAAAAGCTCCGAAACCACTTATCTCATTCAATTCTTCTTTTGAATTGGGAAGATAAGTTGACAACTCCAGCAAAGTTGCATCGGAGAAAATAACATAAGGAGGAACATTTTCACTTTCGGCGATTTCTCGTCTCAAGATCCTTAGTTCTGCAAGCAAATCTTCATTGGCGTTGATATTGGGTGTTGAGTAATCAGTCTCTATTTCAGCGACAGTCACGGCTTTGGCTTGTTCCTTTACTTTTTGGAAGATGACTTTTTTATTTTTAAATAATATTAATTTGCTCTCTTCATTTAATTTTAAAACAGAAAACTCCTCATTCGATTCACTTAGAAAACCATTGATGAGCAATTGTCTTAAAAGATTTTGCCAATAATTTTTATCTTGATTATTTCCAATGCCGTAAGTAGGCAAACTGCGCATAAAATCTGTAATTTTCACACTTTTGGAGCCTCTCAGAAAATCAATTATAAGATTTTTTCCGTATCGTTCTTTAAGTCTGAAAACAGCACTCAGTAATTTTTGAGCATCAACCGTTGCGTCCCAATTCTCGAAATTACTAAGACAATAATCGCAGGAATTGCAATTGCCATCGTGCTTTTCGCCGAAATATTCCATAAGATATTGTCTTCGGCATTTTTGCATTTCTGCAAAGTCAGACATTTGCTGAAGCTTTCGCAACATCAGTTCAGATTGTTCCTCATTACCTTCTATCATTGCAAATCTTCTCAATTTCGTCACATCAGCATTAGAATAAAATAAAATGGCTTCACTTGGCAAACCATCTCTTCCGGCTCTTCCCGTTTCCTGGTAATAACTTTCGATGTTTTTTGGCAAGTCTGCGTGCATCACAAAACGCACATTGCTCTTGTCTATTCCCATTCCAAATGCAATCGTTGCCACTATTACCCGAATTTTGTCCTTCAAAAAGTCTTCCTGAACTTTAGCTCTATCTACAGACAAAATTCCGGCGTGATAAAAAGCCGAACTGATGCCATTTTCTTTCAATTTATTAGACATTTCTTCCGTTCCTTTTCTAGACAAACAGTAGACAATCCCTGAGTCGTTCGGATGTTCATTGAGATATTGAATAATATTCTGAAGAACAGATTGCTTTGGCTGAACAAAATATTTGATGTTGGCTCTATCAAAAGAAGAAACCAAAACCAAAGGTTCATTGAGATTCAATTGTTTGATGATATCTTTCCTCGTGATTTCATCCGCACTTGCCGTTAATGCAATAATTGGGATTTTAGGAAACTGATTTTTAATTCCATTCAGAAATAAATAATCCGGACGAAAATCGTGTCCCCAATGCGAAACACAATGCGCCTCATCTACCGCAAACAGGGAAATATGGATGTCATTCAAAAGTTTTAAAAATGCACCATTATCTGCGCTCAATTTTTCGGGAGCAACATATAAAAGTTTAAGTTTTCGGTTTTTTAATTGATTTAAAGTCTCGTTTTGTTCATAAGCCGACATCGAAGAATTGATGTATGCAGCAGGAATTCCGTTCACGCGCAAGGCATCAACTTGGTCTTTCATCAAAGCAATTAATGGTGAAATAACGATGGCAGTTCCTTCCAAAACCAATGCCGGAACTTGATAGCAAAGTGATTTTCCGCCACCAGTAGGCATCAAAACAAAAGTATCTTTTTTCGAAATTACATTTTCAACTGCGTTTGCTTGCTCTAGTCGGAAATTGTTGTAGCCGAAAAATTGCTGTAATATTTCTAAAGGTGATTTCATCATTTAAAATTTGTGTTTAAGTAAAAATAGTAAGTTTTGATTTTACTTTTTATTAAAAAGAAAGAATATTGGAATCTAGTCATAGAAAACAACCAAAATTTTTGTCTTTGGTTTTAAATTAAATTATCAATCGTACAGTAAAATGCCAGTTTTATTTCAGGCAAATTTTCTTTTAAAAGTAAGAAATTTCTTTTCTATTAGATTATAGCTAAGTATGGAAATCAGATACGCAAAAGTAAAACTCGCCAAAAAATTTCCGATGATGTTGAGATGTAAGTAATATAAAATTAAGGTAAAACAAAGCGGATGATAAACATACAATCCGAAACTGATTTTCCCAGTAAATCTGAGGAAATCAGTGCTCAGAATTTTGCTGATTATGCTTGTGTTTTTTGCAATTATTACAAGAGAAACAAAACTGCCATAGAAAATTGCAAGAATAATGTGCCTTGAAATTTTATCAAACAAAGAATAATCTCCGTTTTTAAATGAAACATATCCCAAAGGAATAGTAGAGAGTAGAAATAGTACAAAAAAAATAGTGCTGTTTTTGGAGATGAGTTTTTGCTCAATTTCCAGTACCGAAAGTAATGCTCCGATGGCAAGTTCGTCAAACCTTGCGAAGGTAAACTGAGATTCTTCGAGGTTATTTTTTATGAGTACAATTCTTGTGATTACAGAAATAATAAAGAGAGTTACAATGCCCCATTTTATATTTTTTAATGGTAAAAAATAGATGATGAATGGCCAGAATAAATAGAAATGTTCTTCAACGGAAAGAGACCAATAATGGCTTGGCCCGATATTTTGCCATTCAAAAGTAGATGCGAAATTTTGCAGGAACGTCCAGTAATAAATTTGATCCGAAAAATGGGGAAAAGCATTTTTGGTAATTAGAGGGATAAAAAAATAGTAGATAATCAGGAAAAAATAATACAAAGGAAAAATTCTTAGGGCTCTTCTGATGTAGAAATTTTTGAAATATGATGGTTGATCTTTAGTATTCAGCAATATTCTGGTGATGAGAAATCCGGATAAAACAAAGAAAAGTGAAACTCCGGTTTTTCCAAAGAGCGAGAGTTTTTTCAGAAGTAGAACACTCTCATTGGTAGAATTAAAATCTTGAAAAAAATGATAAAACATTACCATAATAACGGCAATAGCACGTACTCCGTCTAGTTGGTTGTAATGTTTAAGGTTTTTCATTTCTAAGATTTTTAAAGAGTTATTAGATTCCGTTTTTGTCATAGTAATTTTTAGAATTGATTTTTTTCGGGGTTAAATTTCTTTAAAATCATATTTACGCTCAAGGGATTTCCTTTTTTTTAGATTATTTTTTGTCTAAAATGACAATAATATCAAAAGTTGTAATGTAAAGATATTAATTATCTAAAATACAGTAATTAATACTATACTAATTAAATTTCCTAGCTGGAATATTTTGATGTGTATTCTGAAATTACATTTTCAAATGCGTTTGCTTGCTCTAGTCGGAAATTGTTGTAACCAAAATATTGCTGTAATATTTCTAAAGGTGATTTCATAGAATTTGTGTGGTAGTAAAAATAAGACATTTTAATTATTTTTATGTTTGATTTTAAATGAAAGAAAAACTCATAATTGTTGAAAACTATGAGGTTTTATTATAAATTCTAGAATTTAATCTTGATTAAAAATAATTGACATTTTTTTTGCATAGTATTAATAGGTCGCTCCTATGAAGCTTTAATTTTAAAAACAACTATTTTCTATTAACAGTTTGCTTCTAATGGAGCTTTAAAATATCCCATCGGGATGTACTGTTAATAGAAAAATGAAATGACCAAGAAGCAAAACTCCAGGGGAGCGACCTGTCTATTCATTTTTAGGCAACCTATTTTTGATGCAGATTTTCTTTAAATTTTTCACGATTAAAATTGACAGAAAACCCAGATTTTTCTCCTTTTTTTAGTTCTTTAATCAATTCAAATTTCTGGGTTTCTTCTTGTTTAAACGTTCGTAAAGCAGCTCTTACAACTTCACTTGCAGAAGAATATTTTCTTGTTTTAATTTGAGAGTTGATAAAATTGTCGAAATAATCTCACAATAAAATCGATGTATTCTTAGCCATAACTTTAGAGTTTACTTTCTAAAATTAAATATACCAAGGTTTGGTATGTATCCAAATTTACTTATGGTAAAATTGTTGAATATTATTGATGTAAAAAAAGCGAGAAAAAAATTCTCGCTTTTAATTTATGATTTTAAATTCAATTTCAATTCCAGTTCATCCAATTGTTCATTGGCAATCGAAGCCGGTGCATCAATCATCACATCTCGGCCAGAGTTATTTTTCGGGAAAGCAATGTAATCTCTGATCACTTCGTTTCCATCAAGAATTGCGACCAATCGGTCAAATCCGAAAGCCAAACCACCGTGTGGCGGAGCGCCGTATTTGAAGGCATTCATCAAAAATCCGAACTGCGCTTCTGCTTCTTCTTTTGAGAATCCTAAAAGGTCAAACATTTTCGATTGCAAATCTCTGTCAAAAATTCTGATAGAACCGCCACCAATTTCGTTTCCGTTTAACACCAAATCATAAGCGTTGGCTCTGGCTTTTCCGGGGTCGGTTTCCAAAAGGTGGAAATCTTCGGTTTTCGGAGACGTGAAAGGGTGGTGCATCGCGTGGTAACGTCCGCTTTCTTCATCAAATTCTAATAGAGGGAAATCTACAACCCAAAGTGGTGCAAATTCGTTTCCTTTTCTTAAGCCAAGACGGTTTCCGAGTTCCATTCTTAACGCTGAAAGTTGGGTTCTCACTTTGTCAGCATTTCCGCTCATTACGAAAATTAAATCTCCAGCTTTTGCGCCGAATTTTTCTGTAATTTTCTTTAAATCGTCTTCAGAATAGAATTTATTGACAGACGAAGTTACAACACCATCGTTTTGGAATTTAATCCAAACCAATCCAGTTGCGCCTATCTGTGGGCGTTTTACCCAATCCACCAATTCGTCGATTTGCTTTCTGGTGTAATCTGCAATTCCTTCAACGTTGATTCCGACAACCAATTCTGCTTCGTCGAATATTTTGAAGTCTTTTCCTTTAGTTAAGTCATTTAGTTCGTGGAATTCCATTCCGAAACGGATGTCCGGTTTGTCGTTTCCATATTTTTGTATTGCATCGGCGAAAGTCATTCTTGGAAAATCTTGGAAATCATTTCCTGTGATGTCTTTCAAAAGAACTTTTGTCATTCCTTCGAAAACATTCATAATATCTTCCTGCTCTACAAACGCCATTTCGCAATCGATTTGAGTAAATTCCGGCTGTCTGTCGGCTCTTAAATCTTCATCACGGAAACATTTTACGATTTGGAAATATTTGTCCATTCCGCCAACCATCAACAATTGTTTGAAAGTTTGTGGCGATTGTGGAAGTGCATAAAACTGTCCAGGATTCATTCTACTTGGAACCACGAAATCTCTTGCACCTTCCGGTGTAGATTTGATTAAAACGGGAGTTTCAACCTCAATAAAACCTTCGTCTGAAAGATAATTTCTTACTTTCTGCGCCATTTTGTGACGGAAAATCAATTTATCTCTTACGGGAGCTCTTCTGATATCCAGGTATCGGTATTTCATTCTCAGTTCTTCGCCACCGTCGGTTTCGTCTTCAATGGTGAAAGGAGGCAGTTGAGATTCATTAAGAACTTCTAATTTTTCAACTAAAATTTCAATTTCTCCTGTTGGAATTTTTGGGTTTTTGGAAGTACGTTCGATAACGGTTCCTTCTATTTTTATCACAAACTCACGTCCGAGTTTCTTAGCGGTTTCCAAAAGTTCTTTGGATGTTCTGTCCTCGTCCAAAACCAATTGTGTGATGCCGTAACGGTCTCGCAAATCGATCCAAATCATAAAACCTTTGTCACGGATGGTTTGTACCCAGCCGGAAAGTGTTACTTTTTCATTCAGATTTTTCAGCGTCAGTTCGCCGTTGTTGTGTGTACGGAACATTTTTTTAGATGTTAGATGTTAGACTTTAGATATTAGACATTTGCTTATCCAATTTCCGAGTGCAAAGATATGGATATATGAAAAAATACACGACTAATATGTAAATAAGTTTATGTTTTTGTAGTGTTTTGATGGACTGTGAAAATCTTCAATCTTGGCGAAGCGCGTGAGGGATAGTAGTGGATATCCTTTTTTGGCGGAAGGATTTAGCGGATGGAAAAAAAGATAGTAACGGATAGCCCGGCCCGAGCGGTTGCCCTTCGAGAACCTCAGGATGACACGCCAATGCGAGGGACACGCCCTGATTCTTGGTAGTCTCGGAAAATTATTGTAAATTAGTGGAAATCAAATATTTAATTATTATGGGAAGAGGAGATCAAAAATCTACCAAAGGAAAAATCGCGCGAGGAAGTTATGGGAAATCCCGACTTAGAAAAAGCTCGAAACCTGCAGTAGAGGCTCAAGGGCCCGTTAAGGACAGGGCAGAAACGAAGCCGAAAGCCACCAAGCCAAAGGCTGAAAAAGCAAGTGAGTCTGAAGAAAAATAAAAAATCGGGTCCGTAAATTTTACGGACCCGATTTTTGTAGATGATGTAATTGTCTATTTTCCGAAAAGTCCTCCTAAAAGACCGCCAAGACCGCCTTGTTGAGATTGTTGCTGGTTGCCGCCGCCCAAAACGCTGCCTAGGATATCGCCTAATCCGCCTCCTGAAGATTGCGCTGCGCCCCCAAGTACGCTTCCCAAAATATCACTCAAAGGATTGTTGGATGCCTGAGATTCTTGAGCAGAATTACCAAGGATTCCACCAAGCAGATCTCCGAGTCCACCGCCAGAAGTGACATTGTTGGCTTGTTTTTGCTGGCCAATGTAACCCATAATGACTGGTGCTAGCATCGCCATAATTGGTCCTATCTTGTCCATAGAAATTCCTGTATTCTGAGAAAGTTGGTTTTCTACGCTTGCTTTTTCGCCACCGAAAATATGGCTTAGTATAGAATCGCCTTCCTGGCCTCTGTCGAGTGCTTGTGCAGGATTATTCAAAATGCTTCCGTCGTGGTCTTTGTCTAGCGCGGCGTTCAGTTTATCTGCTTCGTCAGAATTTTCTGATTTTTTCTTCAGATAGCTGATTACCAAAGGTGCAGCAACGATTAAAAGTCCGATAATCTGATTTTTGCTGATCCCGAATTTGTTCTCAGCCTGTTCTGCAACCTGGTTGCCAGTACTTCCTGTAATAAGGTCTAATAAACTCATAATTTATGTCTTTGTTTGAATCAAAGATAAAAAAAATGACAGAGATTTATCATTAAATTTTTAAAGTTTGCGAATTTCTTCCATTGATTGATATTTCTTCCGAAGTTGGATGAATTCTCTTGCTGTTTTTTTTAAAACGATCATCGGATCCTCTGTCTGCGCATCTCTTAAAGTGAACTCTATACAACCGATATTGTCATGAAGCCAAGGGAGCATATAGTAGGTCAGTCCGTTTTTGTACATCTTTTCCTGATGGAATTTTTTCCCCTGAGGCGTTGATGAGACTACATAAAGGCTACACAGATAAAATAAGGGTGTTAAAAAGGGGGCAAATCTTAGTTTTCTCAACGCGTATTTTGAACTTAATGTCTTGATACCTAAAGCGATAAACAGCGTCAAAATAATGTAGAAAGGAATGAAGAAAACGTAGTTGTCGGAAACTGCGTAAAAAGTAGCAAAGCCTACGGTGAAGACAGAAGCGGTGAACAGAAAAAGAGATTCGGTTTTGAAGTTTTTGTACAGATGCACAATGCCACTCATGCTGAACAATATAAACACGTTGAAATTATAAACTAAAAATGAAACAGCCTTCACGACATCTTTCACCAGATCCATCAAACTCTGGTCAAAAGTAGACTGTATCCAGTGTCCATTTTTTGAAGCAAATACATATTTCATTTCAATATGCTGAAGATGATTGACATAAAACATCAATGAAAAAATAATAACGAAAGACAAAAGTGATATTGCCGTATTTCGCCGGTCAGATTTTACTTGATAGAGCAAAAACAGATAAGCAGGAAGCAACATAATGTTCTGAATATGAACCCAAAGACTTATGCCTAATAAGACACCAACTGTCACCATATAGTTCTGTGAATCGTGTCTCAAAGATTTGATGGCGTACAGTACAAACAGAATGACCCAAAGGGCATTGAACGCATACACCTCTACCGTTTCTGCACTGCGCCAAAACGTAAAAGAAAATCCAAAGACGAACGTCGACATCACGGCGATCCAGTTTTCTTCAATCAATTCTTTGATCAAAACAAAAACAAGACTTACGGTGATTGCAGCAGGAATCACAGACATCAATCGCATTACTGCAACGCTGTCCATGCCTAAAAATTTTGAAAAAAAGACGGCCGTATTGATGTAAAGGAAGTGAGTCAAAGGCGTAAAATCAAGGAGAAAGTCGCGTTTTTCTACGTCCAGCACAAATCCAATACCGTCTCCAAATGATATTTTGGAAAAACTACCTGCGTCATAAATGATGAAAAAAGTTAGAAAAATTAAAAAGCTTATCGTTTTTTTCGCCATTCAAACTAATTTTTAAAAATCGGAACATTGCTGCACGCTTCTCCAAACATCAGGGATTTCACAAGCGGTTTGAGTTGTTCTACCAATTCTACGTAAGCGTTGTTGGGGATGAACTCATCACTGCAGCCCTTTACCAAAACACGTTTGTCTCTCATTTCGGAAAAGTCGTAAGTTTGGATCGCGTTGTGCATCAACAGGACTTCCAAATCTTCCCGGTTGCCGAAAACCACCTTTTTTGCATGCCCAGTTACTTTTGAAGTAATCAGGAAATAGGCCCAAAGCGGAATGATCACATCCTCAGAACAGTAGATGTACACGTAAGCGTCCTGATAAACTTCTACATCTATATTTTTTATTTTCTCACGGAAATCTTTCTCCTTTAAAATCAGACCTTCCCAAAGATAATCCTTGATGTCGATCCCGATTCTTTTTCCTTTTGGTACCAGATCAGAAATGTCAAAATTCAACAATCCGCTTTCTGCAACTTTATTTACGATCTCTTCCATGTTCTAAATTTAAACAATTTTTAGCAGATCACCAGCTGTGTTCAACTGTGATCTTATTTTTCTCGGGAGCTGTTTCCCGCTATCCGCTGTATCTTTTTTGTCATTGGTGCTTGGTCATCACAAGAGGTGATCAGAAAGACAAAAAAGGATGCCGCTACTATCGGGGCTATGGTTTTTGTCAGTCAGAAGAATTTTTCTCTAAAACCAACTTTCCCAAACACCATAAACCAAAATGATTTATTTTTGTTCAAAGTTAATGATTTCACAGAAAAAACTTAATTTTAAAAATCGATCATCCTAACTCTCATCATCTAAAATACACAGCTTGAAATATTACATCATAGCAGGCGAAGCTTCCGGCGATCTGCATGCTTCCAACCTGATGAAAGCCCTCAAACAGAAAGACCAAAACGCAGAATTCCGATTCTGGGGCGGCGATCTGATGCAGAAACAGGGCGGAACTTTGGTCAAACATTACCGCGATCTCGCCTTTATGGGATTTCTGGAAGTGATTCAGAATTTGAAAACCATCCTTAATAATATCAGGATCTGTAAAAAAGACATCCAGGACTACAAACCAGATATGCTGATTCTGGTGGATTATCCGGGATTTAATCTAAGAATTGCCAAATTTGCTCAAGAACTGGGTATCAAAGTGATCTATTATATTTCGCCCCAACTCTGGGCGTGGAAAGAAGGGCGTGTGGAAACCATCAGGATGTATGTAGATGAAATGCTTGTTATTCTCCCATTTGAAAAGGATTTTTATAAGAAGCACGACATGGAAGCCCATTTTGTAGGTCATCCATTGCTAGATGCGATAGAAGGTTTGCAGCCTGTGGATGTTCAAACATTCAAATCAGAAAACAAACTGAATGAAAAAGAAATCATTGCTCTGCTGCCTGGCTCAAGAAAACAGGAAGTTACCAAAATGCTGGAGCTTATGCTGTCTGTCAGAAGTCATTTCTCTGATTATCAATTCGTCATTGCTGGTGCGCCAAGTCTGGAAAGAGATTTTTATGAGCAATTTGTGGACGCTGATGTTCATTTTGTATCCAACAAAACCTATGACTTACTCAGATGTGCCAAAGCCGCTTTGGTAACGTCCGGAACGGCAACTTTGGAAACGGCTTTGCTCAATATTCCGGAAGTGGTCTGCTACAAAGGCAGCAGGATCTCCTATGAAATTGGAAAACGACTGATCAAGAATATCAAATATATTTCCCTCGTCAATCTCATTATGGACAAAGAAGTCGTGACAGAACTGATTCAAAATGATTTGGATACGAACAATCTGGTCAAAGAACTTCATAAAATCCTTCATACAGAAAAGAGAGATCAGGTTTTAAAGGATTACGACATATTGAGGTCAAAATTAGGCGGAAGTGGTGCCAGTGATACTGCGGCAGAAATTATAGTCAACTCAAAATAATGAAACATATACAAGATCAATTACAAAAAATAGAATCACTATTACTCCATATTGATGTGACGAATGAGCAAGTTTCCAAAGCGTCTGTCGGATGGCATCTGGAACACGCTCTCTTGATTATAAATAGCACTCTGAAAGGTCTGTCTTTGACAGATCCGAAAGATTACAAACCGAAATTCAGTCTGAAGAAGTTTGTATTCCTGAATTTCGGATTAATTCCAAGAGGTAAGGTCAAGGCGCCGAAACAGTTCTTCCCGGTAGAAATCCCGACTCAGGAAAGTATTTTGAAACTGTCGAATCTGGCAAAAGAAAGACTTGAAGCTGTCAAAAATCTTCCTGAAAAATCCTTTATCACGCATCCTTTTTTGGGTGATTTTGATAAAAAAACAAGCTTGAAGTTCTTGGGGCTTCATACCAATCATCATCTGAAAATTGCAGATGATATTTTGAAATAATAGTTGCAACGCCTATCACCTATCGGAGATTCTGCAAATCTAATAGGTTTTTTTTGTGCATTGTAATTTTAAAAACACAAAACAACTGAAGAAATAGGAAGGAAGTTTGAGCTGAAATCTGTAAAAGAGCTGGAGAGTGTGCCGTTCAAACAAAGTTTAATTTACTTAAAATGGGCAGACAAAAAATGAGGAATTTTGGTTAATTTTAATACTGATCATATTTTAGATTCAATAACAAGAATTGCAAATCAACCCGAAAACCGAAGTTAGAAAAAAAGATCTGATCAACTACTAAAATCTGCGAGAGATCAATACTTAACACAAATGAACACCAATGAAAAAACAGCCTTTACTCATATTGTTGCTATGCTTCGTACTCGGTATTGTCTTGCGCGAGTATGTGCTTTTTAGCAAGATAATCGGATTCGGGCTTGTGATTTTGTCCGGCGCTTTTCTATTCACGATCTTGATGAGAAAGGTTTTTTTTCAGAGAATCAAATATTATGTATTAGGATTTTTCTTCTTCTCAATTGGTTTATTTGTTCATTCTCAGCATTCTGAAAAATCAGCACTTCCCACGTTAAAATCAAAAGAAAATGTGGTCTTCCAACTCGATAAAAAACTGAATTCTAATGATAAGAACAGACGTTATATCGTGGAGATTTTAGCCATCCCATCCAATGAATCCCAACTTTTTTCCCCAATCAAAACGGTTCTGAGTATGCCGAAAGATCAGGGATTATTGGACTTCAATCATTTTTATGATGCAGAAGTATATATCCATCAGCCGGAAAGCATTCATCATGATTTCCAGTTTGATTACAAAAAATACCTTGCAAGACAACAGGTTTTCTTACAGGCTTATTTACCGAATGGCATTCTAAAAACTGTAAAAACAGAAGTTTCTTTCTCGGACCAAATTCGGCAAAAACGCCTTGAGATTCTCAACCAGATCAATCAAACGTCACTTTCGCCAAAGATTCAGGAATTTCTGAAAGGCATTATTTTATCCGACAGAACCGATATGGACAAGGATACGGTGAAGGATTTCAATCAAACCGGATTGGTGCATTTACTGGCGATTTCCGGATCTCATATGGTCATTATTTTCTGGATCACTTTGTTTGTTTTTAATCAAATGACGCCAGTCAGATTTCGGAAAATAGCAATTGTTTTAAGTCTTATTTTAATTTGGATTTTCGCTGTTTTTATAGATTATGGCAGTTCTGTGATGCGGAGCTGTCTGATGATTTCTTGTTATTATGTGATGGTTTTGTTGCAGCGGAAATCAGATTTGTTGCATTCTTTGTCGTTATCGGCTTTTATTCTTCTGATTGTAGATTCTAATCAGTTTTTCGACGTTGGATTTCAATTGAGTTATGTCGCGGTTTTGGGTATTTGGTGGCTGTCAGAGCCGATTAAGAAGTTATTACGAAAACCAAAATATTGGTTGGAAGATTTCATTTACAGCATCACTGCAATGACATTTTCTGCGCAGATTGCGACGTTGCCATTGGCTATTTATTATTTTCATCAGTTTTCGTTGGTGTCAATTTTCGCGAATTTATTAATCATTCCACTTTCAGAAATTATGATTGTTTCGTCTTTGATAATGGTGATTGCTATTGCTTTTGGAATGAAATATCTTTTGGTTTTTCAGGTGTTTGATGCGTTTATTCTTTACGTGTTGAAAGCCATTCACTGGTTTTCCAGCTTTGAATCGTTGATGAATAAAAACATCCCGTTAAGTATTTTAGAAGTTGGCGTGTTGCTTTTAGGAATTTATTTCTTGAAGTTCTTAATCAAGGATTTTTTTAATATCAAATATGTGCTTCGTCTCAGCGTTTGTCTTTTGCTGTTTTTTGGATTGAGAATCGGTTTTAATATTTATAACTATGAGAAAAGTGAAGTTCTGGTGCATCATTTTTACAAAGAGAAGATCATCAGTGTAAAAAACAAGGACCAAATTGTTTTCTGGCTGAAGGAACAAAGGAATCAGGAAAAAATGATAGATTTTGTGGTCAATCCTTACTTGGTTTCAAGACGGATTTCAAATTACGAAATCAAATATTATCCAGATGATGCCGATGCTTTTGTTTTTGAAGGTACAAAATATCATTTGAAATGATCTGCAAGCTGCTCCTGACAAAATGTTGTTGCTTGCTGATATCACCTTCTGAAAAAAATCCGTGATGTTTTTATGAAAACGCACGCTGCTTTTCATTCCTCACTGCAAACGCTTTATTCATGAGACTTACCAGAGGACAGTCATTGGAATAAAAACAAAAAGAAATCCTGAATGTCTTGGTTCAGGATTTCTTTTTTAATGATTTTAGTAAAACTTAAACTGAGTTCTATGAAGTGCCATCAAATGCTAACTTCTAATCTCTAATGTGTAATCTCGGATCATTATTTCACAATCGGTGCTACTCCCTCTCCGAATAATTCTATAGATTTCATCATCACATGGTGCGCAGGATCGCCCACGTCCATATGTCCGATAAATCTCGTTAAACCGAACAATTCTTTCATTTCAGAAATTTTATCTGCTACTTCATTGGCGTTTCCGATGAAGAGTGCGCCGTCTTTGCTTCTTCCACCTTCGTATTGGTCTTTACTGTACGGCGCCCATCCGCGGCTTCTGCCGATTCTGTCCATTTGAGATTTGTAATTGAAGAAGTATTGATCAATGTCTTTTTGGTCATCACTCACAAAAGTGTGGGAATGGATTGCGATCTGCATTGTGTCCTCGTCGTGGCCTGCTTTCAGATATTCCTGCTTGTAAAAATCGATGAGGTTTTTGAACTGTTTCGGCATTCCTCCAATGATGGCAACTATTAAAGGTAAGCCCAGTTTTGCAGCTCTCAGCACAGATTCCGGTGTACCGCCCACAGCAATCCAGATTGGCAATTTGCCTCCGTTGTAAGCTCTTGGGTAGGCGGTCTGGTTTTGCATAGGTGCGCGTAGTTTGCCGCTCCAGCTTACATTTTCCCCATTATTGATTTTTAACAACAGGTCAAGTTTCTCCTCAAAGAGTTGACTGTAATCTGATAGGTCATAACCCAACAAAGGAAAAGATTCTATGAAACTTCCTCTGCCTACGATGATCTCGGCTCTTCCTTTTGAGATCAGATCGATCATAGAGAAGTCCTGGTAGACTTTCACTGGTTCTGATGAACTTAGTACCGTTACACCGCTTGCCAATTTTATATTTTGAGTAACGCTTGCTGCTGCTGCCAAAAGAATTTCTGGAGATGACACGGCGTAATCTTCACGGTGGTGCTCGCCCATAGCGAAAACATCCAGGCCAACTTGATCCATCAGTTTTACCTGCTCCAAGATCTCGTTTAGTTTTACGCTGGCGTCTCTGTATTTTCCGGTTTTTGTGTCTAGAGAAACGTCTCCGAACATGCCTATTCCTAATTCCATAATTGTCGTATTTTTTTTGATACAACAAATTTACAGGTTGCAAATTTTATTGACATTGATGTAGGGTAATTAGCAATATCTGTCGATAGTTCTTTGATGATAGGTTAATGTTTAATAAAACTTTTTATAACAAGCTTTTTCAGAAGATTTGAAGCGAAAGCAGATCAGCGGTTATTTTTAAAATAGTTGATTTGGGCCTGTAATGTACGCATCTTGCAAGTCCTTAATGGTGATCTGTAACTTGGGTATAAATGCTGTGGATCAAACCATCTGCCACAGAGATCTTTGGGACATAGATGTGTTTGATGTCTGCCCATGTCATCACGTTATTAAAGATCGTCAAAGCTGGAACGATTACATCTGCGCGGTCTTCCCGGATGTGGTACTCCTGCATCCTTTCTTCTACAGAAAGCCTTTCCATTTCCTTGAGGTATTTCTTGATCACAGAAACCGGCATTGGTTTGCCATCTTTGGTTTTGCTCATAGAGAAGATCTTATTGATATTCCCGCCAGAACCAATGGCAACTATCGTTTTTTTGCTTTTGATCTTGTCTTTGATCTCATCTTTCATCTCATCCCAAATGGTAGGTGTTACCAATCCGTTAAGCAAGCGGATGGTACCAATGTTGAATGAGTGCTCGTACTGCATCTCACTGTTTTCATAGAAAGTAAGTTCCGTAGAACCGCCGCCCACATCCACATAAAGGTAAGCGAAGTCTTTGTCCAGTCCTTCGGCTACGTGGTTTTCGTAGATGAGGGTGGCTTCTTCGTCACCAGTAATGATCTCTATATTGATGTCAGCCTGTTCTTTTACAATGTCAATGATTTCCTGTCCGTTTTTTGCGTCACGCATGGCACTGGTTGCGCAGGCGCGGTAATGTTCCACTTTGTACATCGTCATCAACTGGCTGAAGATCTTCATTGTGTTGATGACCATCTGCTTTCTTTCTGCGCCAATCTCACCATTGCTGAAAACATCAAAACCCAGTCTAAGTGGGATTCTTAGAAGATTCAGTTTCGTGAATTCTGTTTTGTCGTTCGTTTTCTTTACTTCGTTGATGAGCAAACGGGCGGCATTACTTCCTATGTCTATAGCGGCGATTATCATTGATTTGGCGTAATTAAAGATTAAATTTAAACTAAATTTTAGTATTTCTGGTTTTTGAGATAATGATAGGTTTCTATTTGTGATCTTTTTTGATCGGTTTTGTCTGTTTCCACATATTCGTTTCTTATATTCTTGTCGAGGATCCGTGCTTTCACATTGTCATCCAGCTGAATATCCAGAAGTGTTTTCAGTTCCTTTTTCAGATTCTTTTGTAAGATAGGCGTTGCGGCTTCTATTCTGTAATCCAGGTTTCTCGTCATCCAGTCTGCGGAAGAGATGTACATATTCTCTACGCCTTTGTTATAGAAATACATCACCCTGGCATGTTCCAGATATTCATCCACAATACTGATGGCGTAGATCTTTTTCTTGAATTCTTTCTGATTGATAGCACAATAGATGCCACGAACAATCATTTTCACCGTTACGCCAGCTTGTGCAGCTTCGTAAAGTTTTAGGATCAAAGTTTTGTCGCTGAGAGAATTGACTTTGATAATCATTTCAGCCTTGCGTCCGGCTTTGGCTTCCTCAATTTCTTTGTCGATGTGAGCGATGATTTTCTCCCGCATAAACTCTGGACAGACCATCAGACTTTTACAGCTTTTCAACGTGATCGTAGGGTCAACTTTCGGTTTGTTGAGTGCGGAAAATATTTTATTAATATCTGCCATTATTGCTCTGTTTGAAGTCATCACAAGATGATCTCCATAGATCTTGGCTGTTTTTTCGTTGAAGTTCCCGGTGCTGACAAATCCGTATTGGATCGTTTTATTATGAACACGTTTTTTGATGACGCACAATTTGGCGTGTACTTTTCTGTTGGGAATCCCTAGAAGAACTTTTACGCCTTCCATTTCCAGCTTGTCTTTCCACATCAGGTTGGACTCTTCGTCAAATCTTGCGCGGAGTTCCAACATGATGGTCACTTCTTTTCCGTTTCTTACCGCATTGATCAGGGCATTGACGATCTTGGAACTAGATGCCAGTCTGTAAGCGGTGATTTGGATCGATTTTACATCAGGATCCATTGCGGCTTCTCTTAGTAGATCTATGACGGAATCGTATGAATGGTATGGGAAAGTGAGTAACACATCTTTTTTGATGATCACATCAGTCACTCTCTGTTTGTTCGCAAATTCCGGATGGATAAAGGATGTACGCTCTACAGGTTTTTCATAAGCTTTGAACACCTCAGGAAAATCCATAAAGTGCCTGAAGTTGTGGATCTTCTGCCCCGGTATGATGCTGTCTTTTTTGGTGAGATTTAGCTTTTTGATCAGAAACTCTAGCAAGGCTTTGTCTATTTCTTTATCAAATACGAAACGCGTGGGTTTGCCTTTCCGTCTGCTTTTGATCCCTTTTTCGATTTTGTCTGCCAAGGTCGTTTTGATGTCATTATCCAAATCGAATTCTGCATCTTTTGTCACCTTGAAACAGTGTGCTGTAAACTCATCATATCCAAAATAGGAGAAGATATGCGGCAGGTTATAAATGATGACATCTTCCAGCAGCATCACATCTTTCTGTTGCGGATCTTCTGTAGGAAGTAGGACAAATCTTCCGTTGGCCGTCACAGGAACCTCAATGATCGCGTATTGGCTTTCGTACTGCCATTCTTTCCTGCGCATTGCAACACCTATAAAAAGACTTTTTTCACGGATGTAAGGCATTGGTTTGTTGTCGTGAAGAAGGATTGGGATCACATTGGACTCCACTTCTTCGTCAAAATATTTGACTACAAATTCCTTTTGTGCAGCAGTCAGGTGTTTATGGTCTTTAATAAAAACCTTTTCTTTTGCCATTTCGCGCTGAACATCTTTCCAGGTTCTGTCAAAATCTTCCTGCTGGTGGATTACCAGCTTATTGATTTTTTGAAGAATTTTGGAAGGCGCATCATAAAAAGATTCGCTCAAAACCTTCTGTTTGAAGTCCATGGCGCGTTTCAGTCCAGCTACTCTCACACGGAAAAATTCATCCAGATTATTAGAAAAAATGCCTAAAAATCTTATTCTTAGATGGATAGGGACACTTTTGTCCATAGCTTCCTGTAGGACTCTGGCATTGAAACCAAGCCAGGTGACGTCTCGTGGATTAAATTCTTGTGGCATTATTGGGTTTTTGATGATCTCAAAAGTAGTAAAATTCATGGGAATTAAAAATGTACGCCAAACTACAATCTTAAAGTGTTCTGGGATGTTTCCTCATTATCAATTAAATTTTAAATATTGTAAATGACAATTTGTCACTTTTTTTGTCATGGTACAAATATTGAGAATTGGTCACTGTAACAATTGATAATAACAAAAAATAACATATAAAAAAATGAGTAAAATAATCGGAATTGACTTAGGTACAACCAACTCTTGCGTTGCCGTAATGGAAGGTAAAGATGCTGTAGTAATCCCTAATGCAGAAGGAAAAAGAACAACGCCTTCTATCGTAGCGTTTACAGAAGATGGTGAAAGAAAAGTAGGTGATCCTGCAAAAAGACAGGCGGTAACAAACCCTACAAAAACTGTATACTCTATCAAAAGATTCATCGGTACACATTTCAAAGATGATGCTTCTGAAGTGTCTAGAGTACCTTACAAAGTAGTAAGTGGACCAAATGATACTGTAAAAGTAAAAATTGACGACAGAGAATATACACCACAAGAGGTTTCTGCAATGATTCTTCAGAAAATGAAGAAAACGGCTGAAGATTATCTTGGACAAGAAGTAACAAGAGCGGTAATCACTGTTCCGGCTTACTTTAATGACGCTCAAAGACAAGCTACCAAAGAAGCGGGTGAAATCGCTGGTCTTACAGTAGAAAGAATTATCAACGAGCCTACTGCAGCAGCTTTGGCTTATGGTATGGATAAAGCACACAAAGACCAAAAAATTGCAGTTTACGATTTAGGTGGTGGTACTTTTGACGTTTCTATCCTTGATTTAGGAGACGGTGTTTTCGAAGTATTGTCTACAAATGGAGATACACACCTAGGTGGTGATGACTTTGATGATGTGATTATCAACTGGATGGCAGACGAGTTTAAAGCTGAAGATGGTGTAGATTTAAAATCTGATGCAATCGCATTACAAAGATTGAAAGAAGCAGCTGAAAAAGCAAAAATAGAATTGTCTTCTTCTCCTCAAACTGAAATCAACCTTCCGTATATCACAGCTACAGCTACAGGTCCTAAGCACTTGGTGAAGACTTTAACGAAAGCTAAATTCGAGCAATTATCTGCTGACTTGGTAAGAAGATCTATGGAGCCTTGTAAAAAAGCGCTTTCTGATGCAGGTCTTTCTATCAGCGATATCGACGAAGTAATCTTGGTAGGTGGTTCTACAAGAATCCCAATCATCCAGGAAGAAGTTGAGAAATTCTTCGGTAAAAAACCTTCGAAAGGTGTTAACCCAGATGAGGTTGTAGCAATCGGTGCAGCAATTCAAGGTGGAGTTTTAACTGGAGATGTTACAGACGTACTTTTATTAGACGTTACACCACTTTCTTTAGGTATCGAAACTATGGGTTCTGTTTTCACGAAATTAATTGATGCCAACACTACAATTCCAACTAAAAAATCTGAAGTATTCTCTACAGCGTCTGACAACCAGCCTGCAGTAAGCATCAGAGTAGGACAAGGTGAAAGACCAATGTTCAACGATAACAAAGAAATCGGTAGATTCGACCTTACAGATATTCCACCGGCTCAAAGAGGAGTTCCACAAATTGAAGTAACTTTCGATATTGATGCTAACGGAATCTTGAGCGTTTCTGCAAAAGATAAAGGAACAGGAAAAGAACAATCTATCAAAATTCAGGCAAGTTCAGGACTTTCAGATGATGAAATCCAAAGAATGAAACGTGAAGCTGAAGAAAACGCTTCTTCTGATGCTAAAAGAAAAGAAGAAGTTGAAATTTTCAACAAAGCAGACGGATTGATTTTCCAAACTGAAAAGCAACTGAAAGAATTTGGTGATAAATTATCTGCAGACAAAAAAGCAGCAATCGAAACTGCTCATACAGAATTGAAAACCGCTTTCGAAGCAAAAGATATGGACAGCGTAAAAACCAAAACCGAAGCTCTAGATGCAGCTTGGATGGCGGCTTCAGAAGAAATGTACGCACAAGGACAAGGTGCTGAAGCAGGCGCTCAACAAACTCAAGGTCAAGCAAACGGAGCAGAAGATGTTCAGGATGCTGATTTTGAAGAAGTCAAATAAGTAGCAATTATCATCGATTAAAATCGATCAAAATAAATTAGCAAATCGCTGTAAATGTAATGTTTACAGCGATTTTTTTGTTTTTGCATTTTTTATTAATAGTTGATTTTAATCGATTTTTATTGTATTTTTGTATCTCAATTGTACCGCGCGCTATTTGGATGTAATGTGCGTCTTATGCGCCTTATTTTATTTTAGAAGCCAAAAAACAGAGAATGTTCAGGATGTTATTTCAGAATGGGATTTAGTAAATTAAAAATACCAAGGGTATGCGAACAGTGTTCAAAACCCTTTGAAGCAAAGACAGTTACAAGTCGTTTTTGCTCTACTTCTTGTAACAATAAAGCATTAAAAGCAAGGAAGAAACTTGAAAAAGATAAAGTAGAAAAAGATACTCTTTTACAAAAATATAAGAACAAGATTGCCGAAGTTCAGAATAGAGAATTTATTTCAGTTGCTGAAGCTACTGTTATGTTTGGGCTTTCAAGAGATACAGTGCACAGATATATAAAACGAGGAATTATTACTGGAATTAATCTAGGCTCAAGATTAACTCGCGTTAAGCGATCAGATTTGGAAGACTTATTTTCAGCAGTTGAAATGCCAGATAAGTCGAAAGAAATTCCTGAGAAACCCAATTTTGAAGTTGGTAATTGCTACACAATTTCCGAAATTAGTTCAAAATTCTATGCGGATCCAGGAACTGTGACTAATTTGATTAAGAGAAACAAAATTCCGACAAAGAAAGTTGGGAGTTTCTTGTATGTTCCTAAAAATTTAATTGATAAAATTTTTGACGGAAAATGAAAGAGTTATTGAAAACCAAAGTTACCGTACGATTGCGAAAATCCGAATTCCGAAAAGAATGGTTTATTTATTTGGAAAGTTATCCTGTGATGATTCCTGGTAAAGATAAAGTTCAGAGAATCCGGGAATATTTGAACCGAAGCGTCACAACCGTAGATTTTGATAAGAAAAGACCTGCAAGAACAACCCAAGAATCCGTTTCATTTAAACCTAAAAGAGATGACAATGGTATTATCGTTTGCAAAAGCGAAAATGATCGGGAAACAATGTTCTATGCAGATTCTATGCGTAAATTACGTCAGAGAGAATATGATAATATAGAACTTTACAGCGAACTCGACAAAATTCAAGTAGAGCAAAAAGAAAAATCGCAGGAGAATTTTGTAAGATATTTTGATTTGTTGGTTAATAAAAGACATAAAAACAATTCCGAATCTATTCAAATAAATTGGTATCGTTCGATAGAATTTCTAAAAGATTTTGGAGGCGAAAAAATTATGTTTTCGCAGATCAACACAAAATTCTGTGAACACTTTAAATCATATTTGTTGACTGCAAAAAGTGGCAGCAATAAGGAAGAGATTATTTCTCAAAATACGGCTTCAACTTATTTTTCTGTATTCAAAGCCGCATTAAAACAAGCTTTTATTGAAGGATATTTTACGACTGATATTTCTGCGAAAATAAAAGCGATTCCGCACGAGGAATCAAGACGAGAATATTTAACACTTGATGAACTTAATACTTTAGTTGAAACGCCTTGCGAACTTGAAGTTCTTAAACGAGCAGCACTTTTTTCAGCTTTAACAGGTTTACGACATTCCGATATTCAGAAACTTACGTGGAAGGAAATAAGTACTGAAAACGATCAAGCCAGAATAAATTTTACTCAAAAAAAGACAAAAGGTGTAGGATATATGCCGATGTCTAAACAAGCATTACAACTTTGTGGTGAAATAGGGCTTCCAAATGATTTGATTTTTAAAAATCTGACTAATCCGGCTTGGATTTCCCGACCACTCAAGAAGTGGATTGAAAATGCTGGAATTACTAAAAAAATAACCTTTCATAATTTTAGACACACTTTTGCAACGCTTCAACTTTCGAGCGGAACTGATATTTACACAGTAAGTAAAATGCTTGGTCATACAAACGTAAAAACTACGCAGGTTTACGCAAAAGTTGTGGATGACAAGAAGAATAAAGCGGCGGAAGCCATTCAATTAAATTCGTTAAAAAATTAATTTCAAAATATAATTATGAACATCAAATTCTTCGATTCTGTCCTGAAATATTTTACCGTTATCATTTGCTGTGCAATTATTGGTGTTTTCGTTCAAGAAGCTTATTCGAAGAACAATCCTAATATTTCAGGAAACATAGTCTTTTTAATTACTTCTGGCAGTGCATTTATACTATATTCCATCATCGTAGTTATTTTAAATGAGATTATTCCGAAATTGAATATTGGGAGGTTTGCTAAAAATATAAACACTTTTACTGAACAAAAAGAAAATGAAGAAAATTTAGAAGATGCTGAGACTGTAGAAAGTGATATTCAGCCTTCGTCAAATGACGATCAGATTTTTAATGAAATTATTCCTATTTTGAAAGATGAAAAAAATAAATTAAAGGAGGATAAATCGACCAGAGAAATTGTAAATCAAATATCAGATACATCATTGGAAATTGAAAATCCCAAAGACCTTTCAGATCTGGATAAAATCAGAATTCGAGCCAAAGCCAGAGAGGAAGAACTTATTCAAGAAAAATTGGATCTTATTGTGCAATACACAAAAGAAAAATTAGCTTTATATATTACAGATGAAGATTTATACAAACTTTGCGATTATCTGGTAGTTTTTCTTCGAGATGGTAAAATTGAAAATGTAAATCCAATTAAGATCACAGTTCTTGGCACAACTGATTTAATGCATTTTGGCTGGAATGTATGGAATCATTATAGAGGAAATAATCAAAGGATAGATGTTGCAAAATTCTTAAAGACTGTATTTTCTCAAAGTTTTACTGAAATAGATGAAATCATTACAATCGAAAAATTGCTTACCTCAAGAAAAGAGCAAGGAATAATTAAAATCGAAAAAAATCTGCTTCAATAAAAGTTAATATAAAGTAGAAAATCGTTATTATTTCGGTATGATTTAATCATTTTTAATCATACAACAAACAGACGTAGAACATAAATTATCATTGCACCATAACAATCAAAAACAATAGTTATGGACAGCAACGAAATTTCATTCGAAAACCTGCCACGAGCAGTCGCACATTTGGCGAGCGAAATCGCCGAAATTAAATTTCTTGTAGAAAGAAAAGAAACAACTACAATTCCTCAAAAAAGAATCCCGATCGACATTGAAGCCGCTTGCCAATTAATTGGAAAGGCAAAACCAACGGTTTACACTTTAGTCAGAACCCGAAAAATTCCTTGTTACAAAAATGGCAAGAAACTCTATTTTTTTGAAGATGAATTATTGGATTGGATTTCTAAAGGAAAAAAGAAAACCTTACAGGAAATTCAGTCTGAAGCCGACAGTAATTTCAAGAAAAATTTTAGGAAATCTAATAGTGAGTTTAATAAAAATTCTCTGTGATGAGCCAAAAAATCACCTACATCCGAGTCGGAACAACTTACTACAAAATCATAGAAAAACCACTAATTTCGGGCGACACAACCTCGGTTTTGGTTCGTTGGAATCGTGAAACAATCATTAGCGATCACGGAAAAGCTTTTCTTTCCTCGATTCCCAAATATGACGGATTTTGCTGTATTCCGGAGCATTTAGAGTATCAACAAATCGTTCGAGGTTTCTATAATATTTACAGCGAAATTCCATTTGAGCCTTCATCTGAAAAGGAAAATTTCAAAAATAATATTCCATTTTCTTTGAATTTTGTAAAGCATATTTTCGGTGAACAATTGGAAATGGGTTTGGATTATTTGAAAATTTTATTGCAATATCCCACGCAAATTCTACCAATTTTATGTTTGGTTTCCAAAGAAAGAGCTACTGGAAAATCAACTTTCATCAAATGGTTGAAAGAAATTTTCGGGTTAAATATGACTTACATTAAAGGCGATTCTTTCGGAAGTCAATTCAATTCCGATTGGGCGGCAATGCTCGTTGTTGCCATTGATGAAGTATTTTTTGATAAAAAAGAAATTACGGAAAGATTAAAATATTTATCGACAACCAATAAAGATAAGTTGGAAGCCAAAGGAAAAGACCGAGAAGAAATTGATTTTTTCGCCAAGTTTATTTTGTGTTCCAATAACGAAGAAAATTTTATTCAAATTGATGAAAACGAAATTCGGTTTTGGATTCTCAAAATTAATCCTATAAAAGTTGAAAACACAGAGTTTCTCGACAATCTTATCTCCGAAATACCCCATTTTCTTCGGTTTTTAATTGAGAGACCTTTTGCGACTGAGAAGAAAACAAGAATGTGGTTTTCAGCTGATGAAATAAGAACAAAAGCACTTCAAAAACTGGTTTTCAAAAACAATAATAAGTTAGAATCTAAAATGATTGAGCTGTTGTACGAGTTTTTTGAAAGCAACAACGATGAAGAAATCAATGTCGTTCCGCAAGATATTCTCAATATGATGAACCGAATGTTTCGACCAACGTATTGGACGAGAAATGATATTCGAACAATTTTAAAAGAAACTTGGAAGCTTAATCCGCAAAACAATGGTTTAACTTACATCAGATACGACATTGATTTTGCCGGAATTTTCTATCAAAACAATTCAGTCGGACGATTTTTTACCGTTAAAAAAGATTTTGTTTTTCAAAAATATGTTGAATTGTTGAATTGATTCATAACAAAAAGAAAATCAAATAATTAGTTCTCTACAAAATCCTCAACAAACTTTTAAACCCACTTTTTTGTTGAATGTTTGTTGAGCATAAAAATTCAAGTTTGTTGAATTGTTGAGCTTTTGTTGAGTAATTAACTATTTATAAATCAATTATTTAATATGTTTTCTCAACAATTCTACAGAAAATTACAATAATTAATACCCGAAAAATCAACTAGATGAATTGCAAACAATTTAATACAGTATCGTTGGAAGAAGTCCTTCAAATTCTCGGACACCATCCAACAAAACAAACGGAAAAAGAAGCGTGGTTTCTCAATCCATTTGCCAAAGAAAATCACGCCTCTTTTAAAATTAATAAAAATCTAAACTATTGGTATTTGCACTCTGAAGGAATCGGCGGAAACAATGTCAATTTTATGAAAAAATATCTAAATGCTTCAGTAAAAGAAGTTTTAGAATGGGCAGAAAGTCAAAAATTTTCTTCTTTTCAAAATCAAAATTTTTCAAACCAAGAGATAGAAAATGGTTCAAAAAATTACGAAATAATTGAAGTAAAAGAAATTCAACATCCAGCTTTAATGGAATATTTAAAAACAAGAAAAGTAGAAAATCAACTTGAATTTTTACAAGAAATACATTATCGAATTAACGATAAAAATTACTTCGGAATTGGGTTTAAAAATGATTCTGGCGGTTACGAAATTCGCAATAAATATTCAAAAATTTGTTTGGGCAAAAAAGATGTTTCTACGATAAAAAATCGTTCTGAAAATGTGAATATATTCGAAGGCTTTTTTGATTTTCTTTCCTTTAAAAATATTGAAAAATCATTAGAAAATGAAAGTTCAGATTATGTGATTTTAAATTCTGTTTCAATGGTTTCAAAAATTAAAAACTCACTCAAAAATTATGAAAAAATTGACCTCTATTTTGACAATGACGAAGCGGGAAACAGAGCCGTTGAAATGCTGAAAAATGAAATGGAAAACGTAGAAGATTGTCGGGAATTGTATTCGGATTTCAAGGATTTGAATGAATGGGCGATGTCTTCTACAAAAATGGAAGAAAAACTCGGTGGGTCTTTAGTGCAAAAAGTACCCAAAGTTTACAATAAGCGTGTCCGCTGATTGCAAAATTGGGATTTTTGATTTCTTCCTATCGTCAGAAATGTTTTAAATACACAAAATTTAATGAAATGGAAAACGACTTTTTACAAGAATTTATAAACCAAGCCACCAAAGAAAATGAAGATAAAATTGCCCAGGAAAAAAGGAAAAAACATTTCCAAGATTTGGGTAGAAAAGGTGGTTTGAAAACCAAAGAAAATAAGACATTAGATAAAGTGATTTCGATAAGAATGACCCATTCTGAATATGAATTATTGATTCAAAAACAAGAAAAATATCCGCTCAAATTATCAACGTATATCCGAAATGTTTTGTTCGAAAAAGAATTAAAAATCAATGAATTTAAAACTGATGAAACCTTGCTTCAATTTGGAAACAACTTCAAAAAAATAACTAATTTATTGCGAAATCGAGAATGGACTGTTTTTGAAAATAAGAAAGAAATTTTAACGAAAATTGAAATTACGGTTGATTTGATTCATCAATATTTATACTCAAAAATTCAGAAAAATGAATAATTCGGCAACCACAAGAACCATCACCAAAATTGCTTTAGAATATAACGGAAATGATAAAGGAACAGCGAAAATGGTGGCTTCAAATTGTCTTTTGAGTTCAACTTCTGAAGGTCAGTTTTTGGAAATGAAAACTGTTGCAGAGAGAAATTCTAAAGTGAAAAAATGGGCTTTAACGGGCTATATTTCTCAACCCGACGAAATTGGTAGAAAGTTGACGGATAAAGAATTTGAAGAAATTGCCACAAGAGCTTTAGAAAAAATTGGAGTGACAGAAAAGAATCAATTTCGATTGGATGTTCATAACAGTACGAAACAAAAACACATTCATTTTATCGTGAACAGGATTGATATTTCGGGAAAATGTATGGTAAAATCACACGACATCGGGAGAAGATTCGGAGAAGCTGTTCGGGAAGTCTGTAAGGAGAAAGGATTGCTAACCGATGTGGAAATTGGAATTCAGAAAAAAGCTGAAATGTTGAGAAATTTAACGGAAACATTAAAAACAGCAAAAAACTTTTATGAACTTATTTTTAAAATGAAAATGAAAGGTTTTGAAGTTCAATTATCTACGAATGTGAAAGACGGCGTTTCGGGAATGCGAATTGTGATTGAGAAAGACAAAAATCCCAATACAGACAGAATTTATAAAACAGGTTACAAATTGTCTGAAATTACCAGCAAGTTGAAAATTTCCGACATCAAAGCAATTCTCAATGAAAATAGAGAGAAAAAATTGGATGATGAAACTGTTTTTTATGAAAATTCAAATGAAGAAAACTTTGGAAATGAACAAAAAAGTAACTCGGTAATCAGCGAAGTTGGGAAAATAATTGAGGAATTTTTACAACCAACTTACATCGCAATCGACGACGAATTATTAAAGAAAAAGAAGTGGAAATCGAGATAACAATAAAAAAAATTAATAAAATGGAAAATCAAAAACAAAAACAAAACGAAGAAACGAAAAGCAACGGAATAGAATTGCTGGAAAATGTGATACAATCGAACAAGAAAAACATTGCTTCAAACGAAGCAAACATCGAACAATGTGTAAAAGTTGAATTTGCTGTGGAAGATTTTATCAATTCGTCAAAACATATCCAGACTGGTTTGCACGATGTGAATGCAAAGTATGATAATTTCAAGAAATTTTATGAACTGGAGCAAATTAAAAGAGATGAATTTCTTGCCAATATTCCTACCAAAACAGAAACCATTCTCTCGCAAGAAACCATTGATTTTTATGAGAATTTTGAAAAGAAAATGAAAAGGAAAGAAAAAGTTATTTGGAGTGGATTCGGAACTTTGATTTTAGGGATTTTTACTTTGATTTTTTCCATCAATTTCGCAACAAATTGGTACAAAGAAAGCATCAAAGCAAAAAGTGAACTGCGCCAAGATATTTTAAATGAAATTGCTGGTGAAGGGAAAAAAATCTATGATAAAAATGAGATTGAAATCTTGAGCGAAAACACTCAAGTAATGCAATTATGGATAAAAAATAATCCTAAAAAAGCAGAAGATTTTCTTCGGTTTAGGGATGGGTATGAAGCAAGCAGGAAATGAAATTGAACATATGAAGGTTTTAAATGTGCGTTGTTTCAATCAAAATAGATGTTTTTGTATGGAATAGCAATCATTCGTATTATTAAACTACAGATAAACCTTCCGAAGCTCAAACAACTGTTACAGCAAATGGAAAAAAAATATAAACTCGCAAGAAAACGTAGAAACTCACAGCTGTTCGTATTTCTGAAAAGAGCGGGAATCGCTCGTTCCACATTGAATTTGAGTGAAAAGACGATGTTTCTGCATCAGTGCTTTTACGGTTATCCTTTTTTTTGCTTTATTTGAATTTGTTATATTTACAGAAACCTAAGATTTACTATGAAATTCATCGAAGACTCACGAGTTAAAATTCCTGCATTATTGCACTTGGCACGATTGGGTTACACTTATATTCCAAGATCCAAACAATTCCGATTGGAAGAGAATAATATTTTTTCGGATATTTTTAAAGAAAGTATATCTCGCATAAATCCTGACCTTTCATCGAAAGAAATGGATACTCTTTTAGAAGATCTCTGTTTCAAGTTAACAGATGACGATTTGGGAAGAGGTTTTTTTAAACAATTAATTAATACTTCAGGAGTTAAATTAGTTGACTTTGATAATTTTGATAACAATTCTTTTCATGTTACTACTGAATTGACTTGTAAAAACGGGGAAGAAGAATTTCGTCCGGATATCACAGTTTTAGTAAATGGAATGCCATTGGTTTTTATTGAAGTTAAAAAGCCAAACAATAAACAAGGCGTAATCGATGAAAGAAACCGAATCAATAGACGCTTTACCAATCCAGCTTTTAAAACTTTCTCGAATATTACCCAACTAATGATTTTCTCCAATAATATGGAATATGAGGATGGCGTGATTGACCCTGTTTATGGTGCTTTTTATGCTACTTCTGCTAATGGAAATCTACATTTTAATTATTTCAGAGAGGAAGAAAATCTCAATCTTACCCACTTACTAAAACCAGAAAGCACAGAATTAGAAGACTTTATTCTAAAGGATAACAATATTGTTGCGATAAAAAATACAGATGAATTTCTGACCAATAAAGATTACAACAAACCAACAAACAGAATTTTAACTTCACTTTTATCAAAAGACAGATTGGCTTTTATTCTGCAATTTGGGTTAGCGTATTTGGAAGAGGAGATTGACGGAGTTAATGTAATTCAGAAACACATTATGCGTTATCCTCAAATATTTGCAACTAAAGCGATTAAAACAAGTTTAGAAAATGGCGTAAAAAAAGGAATTATCTGGCATACGCAAGGAAGTGGCAAAACGGCTTTGGCGTATTATAATGTTAAGTTTTTGACTGATTTTTATCAGAAGAAGAACATCATTCCCAAATTTTATTTTGTCGTAGATCGTTTAGATTTAGCCAATCAGGCGGCTTCCGAATTTGGAATGAGAGGATTAATTGTAAAAAGAGTCAACTCCAGATCGGAATTTCTAAATGACATAAAAACCATTAGTGCTATACAAAACAGTACAGGAGAGCCGGAGATTTCTGTGATCAACATTCAGAAATTTACAGAAGAAAGTACCGTAGAAAAAGAGTTGGATTATGATTTGAATATCCAAAGAATTTACTTCATTGATGAGGCGCACAGAAGCTATAACCCAAAAGGAAATTATCTTCTTAATCTTTTAAAATCTGATGAAAATGCCATTAAGATTGCATTAACAGGAACTCCGCTTTTAAAAGAAGTTGCCAAAGATTATGATTCTAAGGCAATTTTCGGAGATTACATTCATAAATATTATTACAATAAATCTATTGCAGATGGCTACACTTTACGATTGATTCGTGAAGGGATTAACACGCAATACAAACTGCAAATGCAGGATATTATGGATGAGATTTTGAAGAAAGGAACTATAAGCAAAAGTGATATTTTTGCACATCCAAAATTTGCCGAACCAATGTTGGATTATATTTTGAAGGATTTAAAGGCTTTCAGAAAAACCCATCAAGACGATTCTTTAGGTGCAATGGTGGTTTGCGACAGTTCAGACCAAGCAAAAGCTCTTTTTACCGAGTTTGAAAAAATCTACGGTAAGCAAACCCAAGATTATCTGAATGTAGCTGAAGAAAAAGCAAAATATGGCAATAATGATTCTTTGAAAGCTTCATTAATTTTGCACGACATTAATGATAAAGAATACAGGAAAAAAGATGTAAAATCATTCAAAGCAGGTGATATTGATATTCTCTTTGTTTACAATATGCTTTTAACTGGTTTTGATGCCAAAAGATTAAAGAAATTATATTTGGCGAGAGTCGTAAAACATCAAAATTTACTGCAAACTTTAACTCGTGTTAATCGACCTTACAAAAATTATAAATTCGGTTATGTGGTTGACTTTGCGGATATTTCTAAAGAATTCAAAATCACCAATGATAATTATTTCCAAGAGTTGCAAAATGAATTGGGCGATGAAATGCAGAATTACAGCAATCTCTTCAAAACACGGGAAGAAATACAGGAAGATAAAGCAAGAATTAAAGAATTTCTTTTTCAATTCGATATTAGTAATGCCGAGAATTTTTCTGACCAAATCATTCAGATTTCCGATAAGAAAAGGTTACAGGATATTATTAATGTACTGAGTACAGCCAAAGAATTAAGAAATATCATTCGTTTGCAAGGCGATGATGACTTGCTAAACGGAATTGACTTCTTTAAACTAAACCAACTTCTGAAAGTCGTGCAAGAGCGATTGGCAAGTATCAATTTTGTAGAAAATCTTGATAATGAAGACGAAAACAACAACCTTCTAAATGCTGCTTTGGAAGATATTTATTTTCAGTTTGTAAAAGTTTCTGAAGAAGAAATGATTATTGCAGATCAACTCAGAAATGATCTTCGCAAGACCAGAGAAGAATTGCAAAGGAATATTGACCAAAAAGATCCTGAATTTATTACTCTTAGAGAAGAATTAGAAAGAATTTTCAAAAAGAAAAATTTAGACGAAGTTTCACAGGAAGATATGAGAAACAATATTCAGCTACTTAATTCTGTGTATGCCCAAGTCAGAGATCTTAATAACAGAAATTCCAATCTCAATTCTAAATACGATCACGACGAAAAATTTACAAGAATCCATAAAAGGCTGATGGAAAAAGGAAGTATTTTTGCCCAAGAATCACAAATCCACGAAGCTTTGATGGATACCAAAACAATGGTCGATTTACTCGTTCTAAACAATGCCAATATTTTGAAAGAAGGAAACGACTATTTTAATGATGAAGTTTTGAGCATTATTATCCAAAAATTTATAGACAACAAAAAAATGAAGCTGGATTTTGAAACCACCCAAAACATTAACCATTTGGTGGTGAACGAATACAGACAACAATCTTATATCAACTAATGACAGATTTAGAATTTATATCAAACACAAAAAAGCTTATTGATGATCTTAAAAGTGTATGTGCCAATTACGGTTTAGGAAACGACGGAAACGAGTTTAAAATTATTTCGCAAACATTTCTTTACAAATATATGAACGATAAGTTCAGTTATGAAGCAAAGAAAATCAATGATACATTATCAAACGCAAAAGACTTTCAAAAAGCTTACGAATCACTATCCGACGAAGAAAGAAAATTTCTGATTGCCCGAATTGGTAACAAAGCACCAAAACTTCAACCGGAACATCTGATTTCATATCTTTTCAATAATTCTACGAAAGCCAACTTTGCAGAAACTTATTTTGATGGAACTTTGCGAAACATCAGTCTTGATAATTCCAATCTGTTTTCAATTAAAACAGCGAGTGGTGTAAAAGATAAAATGTTTGATGACCTGAGCCAATTTATTACAGATTCTTCACAAAGAGATGCTTTCGCAAGAGCGTTGGTTAATAAATTAGTGAATTTTAGTTTTGAGAAAATGTTCGAGGAAAAATATGATTTCTTTGCAACTATTTTTGAATATTTAATTAAAGATTACAATAGCGACAGTGGCGGAAAATATGCCGAATATTATACACCTCACGCAGTTGCCAGAATTATGGCATCCATTTTAGTAACCGATACAGTTAGTAATGTAAAAGTCTATGATCCAAGTGCGGGTTCGGGTACGCTTTTGATGAACATTGCTCACGCAATTGGCGAAAGAAACTGTTCAATTTATTCCGAAGACATTTCCCAAAAGTCGAGCAATATGCTGAGATTGAATTTGATTCTCAACAATCTTTCTCATTCTATCCCCAATATTATCAAAGGAAATACGATTTCTGAACCATCTTATTTAAAAGAAAAATTTGATTATATCGTTTCCAATCCGCCTTTCAAATTAGATTTTTCTGATTTCAGAAGCGATTTGGAAAAAGACAGTTTTAAAGACCGATTTTTTGCAGGAATTCCTAATATTCCGAAAGCGAAAAAAGATTCGATGGCTATTTATTTGCTTTTTATTCAGCATATTATGCACAGTTTGAGTGCAACGGGAAAGGCGGCAATAGTTGTTCCTACAGGCTTTATCACAGCACAAAGTGGGATTGAGAAAAAAATACGTGAAGCATTAATCAACCGTGGTTGGTTGCGAGGTGTTGTAAGTATGCCAAGTAATATTTTTGCCAGTACAGGAACCAATGTTTCCGTGATTTTTATTGACAAAGAAGCCGATAATGAGCATATTGTTTTGGTAGATTCTTCGAAATTGGGGAAAACGATCAAAGAAGGTAAAAACCAAAGAACCGTTTTAACGAGAGAAGAGGAAGAAGGCATCATCAATGCAATGAATCTAAAATTGCAGGAAGAAGATTTTTCGGTTGTTATTTCAGCGGAACAAATCAAAGAAAAGAATTACAGCTTCAGCGCCGGGCAATATTTTGAAGTAAAAATTGAATATGTAGAAATCACGGCAGAAGAATTTCAAAATAAAATGACCACTTTTGAAAATAATCTCACAGCAATGTTTGCAGAAAGTGCGGAGTTGGAAAAGAAGATACAGGAGAATTTGAAAACCTTACGATTTAATTCTTAGGCTATGAATTTTGAAATATATTGCGACGAAAGCTGTTTAGAAGCATTGAATAATAAAGACGAGCATTTTTATACGGGAATCGGAGGTATTTGGATGCCATCTGAAATGCGAGACAAATTCAAAACGGACATCCAATCTATCAAATTAAAATACAATGTGCATGGTGAACTGAAATGGAACAAAGTTTCACCAAAGTTTTTACCGTTGTATAAAGAAGTGATAGATTATTTTTTCGACTCAAAATTTTTGCGGTTTAGGGTGATTTTGGTTGAGTCTAATAAGGTAAACCTAGTGCAGTTTCATAATAGCGATGCAGAGTTAAGCTTCTATAAATTCTATTATCAAATGATAAAAACCTGGATTTATGATTTTAATTTGTATGATGTATTTGTAGATTTAAAAAAGAACAGAGACAAAGGAAGATTAAAAGAATTGGAAAAATTTTTAGACAAAGCTAATTTTTTTTCAGATGTTCAAATGGTGCAAGGGTTACCATCTAATCAAAGTTTAGGCATCCAATTAGCCGATGTACTTACAGGATTAGTAACCGCAAAATTTAATAATAAAACAACCAGTGAAGCCAAATCGCAACTGATACAATATGTAGAATCTCATATAGGTAATACCATACAAGCAACGTCTAAAACAGAAGAAAAGCTCAATATTTTTAAAATTAATTTACAAGGCGGTTGGTAATGCGGTACAAAAAAATAAAACCGCAAGAAATGACAGAATCAGAATTGCGGGAAATATGGGATACGGAATATTGTAGAAATAGAATTACAACTTTTGATGGTGTAAAAGTAGCCTGCTATGTTGAAATGTTTGATCATATTTTTTTTGAAAGCGATGATAGAAAAATCAAAGATAAATCTATATTATCGTATAATAGATTAGAAAAAATTTACTGGATAAAAGACACGCTCGAAGATCCAGAAGCAATACTAAAAAAAGGTTGGGACAGAGAGCAAAAAAAATATTTCAAAGACAGAAGAGTGGCAATAGTTAAAGGGAATTATGTTGTCATCATCCGTTTTACAAAGAAACTTACCGCCAAATTAGTTACTGCTTATGAGAAAGAGGATATATCAAATATTATGAGTGCGCCAAATTTCGAGAAGACAGAAGATTATTTTTAGGCACAAAAAAAACGTTGATTATCGGGTTCAACGTTTAAGACCTTTGTAGATTCCAGACCAATGGTAAAGAACACTGCAAATGTACAAACAAAATTTTTAACAATATTATTTAGAATGTTAATATTTTGTTTTAATTATATAACTTTCTGATTATTAATTTGATGTAAATTTAAAAAGAAAGAATTACAGATTAATGAAATATGGTAAAAAGGAACGTGAAAAAGATTGAAGAATGAGTGAAGTTTTAAGTATTTATGAAATTGCTGACCTTAACAAAAGTACTATTACAGCTAAAGATAGCTTTAATTTTATTAATTATTTAGATACAAGCAATCTAACTAAAAACAAATTAGATTCTTTACAATATTTAGAATCTGAATTTCCAAGTAGGGCGAAAAGAAAAGTGAAAACTAATACTATTCTTTATTCCACTGTTCGTCCAAATCAGGAACATTTTGGAATTATTGAAAATCAAATTGCAGATAATTTAATTGCTTCTACCGGTTTTACGACTATTGATATTGTTTCAAATAAGATTAATCCAAAGTATTTGTATTATAAATTGACACAACCATTTCTTACAAAATATCTTCAAGGTATTGCTGAAAATTCAGTTTCTGCTTATCCGTCAATAAAACCAGAAGCAATTGGAAACCTAAGATTTAGTTTTCCAAATTTACTAACCCAACAAAAAATAGCGTCAGTACTTTCTGCATTAGATGATAAAATTGAGCTCAATAATCGGATAAATGATAATTTAGAGCAGATGGCAAAAACGATTTATGATTATTGGTTTGTGCAATTTGATTTCCCCGATGAAAACGGAAAGCCTTATAAATCAAGTGGTGGCAAAATGGTTTGGAATGAGGTTTTGAAAAGGGAAATTCCTGAGGGATGGGAAGTTAAAAATATTGGATACTATTGTAAA
>NZ_AUAA01000030.1 GCF_000428485.1 Epilithonimonas tenax DSM 16811
GAAGAATCAGGATTTAAATCTTTCTCAGTACTCAGGAAAACCATAATGATCCATTACAAAGACATTCTCAATTATTTTGAGAGAAGAAGTACCAATGCTTCCGCCGAGTCATTCAATGCTAAAATAAAAAACTTCAGATTGCAACTAAGAGGTGTGCGGGATAAAGCATTTTTCTTGTTTAGGTTGTCTAAGCTTTTTGCCTAGCCCCCAAGTTTTGGAATTGATCCCTTCCAAGTGGTGAAAAATTCCTTTACCTTTTCCAGACTGTAGCCACTGCCCTCTTCCAAAACAGAACTGTCCTGCGTATGAATCTGCTTACCGTTCTCATCCAATACGATAAAAACCGGATAGCCAAACTTCTCTCCAGGATTTCCGTAGCTGGCAAATATTTTCTCATTCTTATTTTCTGGTGACCAGTTCAAATGATAATAAACATAATTATCGTCCACTATTTTTTTAATTTCCGGCGTCTGCTGCACATAATTATTGAATCTCAAACACCAGATACACCAATTGCCTCCAGCCTGGATGATCACATTCTTACGTTCTTTTTTAGCAAGCTTCACCGCATTTTGGATATCCAAATTGGCATTAGCTTCCGGATGATAAGGCTTAGGTAACTTAGAAACTTCTTCTCTGGCAGCTTTCTTCTTGGCTTCCAATTGTTCTTTTGTAAGTGGACTGCCCGTCGTCTGCGCATTTGCAACCGAAAACATGGCCAGACTCCCCATCAAAAAAGATTTGATGATTGATTTTTTCATGTGAGATAAATATTGATTTACAACATCAAATTTAAGCAAATATCCCGCCATTTTCAGTATATTTGCCAATAAACACAATAGTTTGAATCAGTTTCTATTCAGCATTTTATTAGTTATTTCGAAATTACCACTGAGAGTATTATATGTATTTTCAGATATGATGTTTTTTATCAATTACTACATCATTGGATACAGAAAGAAAGAAGTATTAGAAAACCTTAAGAATTCTTTTCCCGATAAATCAGATCAAGAGATCAAAGACATTTCAAAGAAATTCTTTTCTAATTTTTGCGATTACTTAGCTGAGATGCTAAAGGCTTTTACAATCAGTAATACCGAATCCCGAGTGAGAATGCAACATCTGAATCAAGAGCTTTTCCACGATGCCAAAGCAGAAGGGAAAAACGTCATTCTTCTTTCCGGCCACGTTTTCAATTGGGAATGGTTCAATGCCTTGGCTACACTTGTTCCTCAAAAAGACTGCCATCCTGTTTACCGCAGAATGAGCAGTAAATTTTGGGAAAATAAAATCAAAATGATTCGGAACAGATTCAACAACAAATCTTTGGAAGCCAACGATGTGATCAAACATATTTTTCGGAATTCAAATGATGGAAATTCCATTTACATGTTTGTGGCAGACCAAACACCTCATGTATCCCACGTCAATTACGGACTTAAATTTCTGAATCAGAAAACACCAGCTTTTATTGGATATGATAAATTGTCCACCCGCATGGATTTGGTTTTTATCTATTGCGAGATGAAGAAAGTGAAACGGGGATTTTATCAGGTCAATTACCACAGAATTGATCCGGAAGGTGAAAAATTCGTAGAACACGAAGTGGTGAAAAAATTCCACGGATTATTGGAAAATACCATCAAAAAAAGACCAGACAATTGGCTGTGGTCACACAGAAGATGGAAATACAAAGATGCAATCAAAACGTACGAAGAATAGATGACTGTAGCTATTGTGATACTTAACTGGAATGGGAAAAACTGGCTGAAGAAATTTTTGCCTTCTGTTATCGAACATTCATCAGAAGCCGATATAGTTGTCATAGACAACGCTTCCACAGACCATTCTATTGAATTCCTAAAATCCAATTTTCCTCAAATCAAAATTGTTAAGAATCAAAAGAATTCTGGCTTTGCAGCAGGTTACAACCAAGGTCTGAAGTCTATCCAAGCTGACATTTACTGTCTGCTGAATTCTGATGTAGAAGTCACTGAAAACTGGATTGCTCCTATCACAAAATTGTTTTCCGAGAATAATGGTATTGCAGCCATACAGCCAAAAATTCTGGATTACAACCAAAAAGACAAATTCGAATTTGCGGGTGCTGGCGGAGGCTTGATAGACAATCTGGGTTATCCCTACTGCCGTGGACGTGTTTTTGAAAATATCGAATCTGACAACGGACAGTACAACGACGAGACAGAGATTTTCTGGGCATCAGGCTGTTCACTATTCATCCGTTCTCAGGATTTTTGGAATATGAATGGATTTGATGAAAGATTCTTTGCACACCAAGAAGAAATAGACCTTTGCTGGCGATTGAAAAACGAAGGTAGAAAAATTTATTACTGCGGAAAATCTACTGTTTATCACGTTGGCGGCGGCACATTAAAAAAAGAGAATCCGGAAAAGACTTATCTCAATTTCCGAAATAACCTCTCGATGATGCTCAAGAATCTGCCATTATCCAAAGTATTTTTAATTCTGTTCTTCAGACTACATCTGGACGGTTACGCCGCATTTTATCTCGCTTACAAAAATGGATGGAGATTTCTTTGGGCCGTTCTCAAAGCCCACGTTTATTTTTACTTACAACTTCCAGGATCAATTAAAAGAAGACAAAAACAGCAGATCGATCCTTATTACCAGACAAAATGGTTGATGTTCAAGCATTTTTTAGGCTCAAAGCAAAATTAATAGAATGAACTTCATTGCCTTAGATTTTGAAACCGCTACCCACGAAAAAAACTCCGCCTGCGAGCTGGGAATATGCATCGTGGAAGAAGGCGTGATCACAGAAACCAAATCATGGCTCATCAAACCGCCTTCTTATCCTTATTTCAATCACCACAATGTGGCTGTTCACGGCATCAATCCAGAAGATGTCCGCAACTCTCCCACTTTTGGCGACATTTGGTACGAGATAGAACAGTTGATGTATGGCAACCTGATGATCGCCCACAACGCCTCTTTTGATGCTGGCGTTTTGCGAGGATGTCTGGATCATTACGGCTTTTTCACACCAAAAATCAATTACCTCTGCAGCATTGGTGTTGCAAAGAAAGCGTGGAAAGATCTGAAAAGCTATGGCCTGAAAAACCTTGCAGAACAACATCAGATCAAATTCAACCACCACAGAGCAGATGCCGATGCAGAAGTGTGTGCCAAGATTTCTCTCCTCAGTTTCGAAAGATTGATGATCTCAAGAAATGACGAGATCAAAGAAGTGTTTAACAAAAAAATCAAATTTCTCTAGCATCAGTCAAGCTACTATTTGGGCAGCTATTCCGTCCTCCACTCCCGCTTTTTTCTTTTTTTTGAGAAAAAAGAAAAAGAGCTCCGTTCAGGCCGGGCTGCAAACCATCATATGCTCTTGTGATCAGCATACACGCAGAGAAAAAGAAACATCCTAATTACTCAAAACCTCCGAAACCAAGTTGAATTTTGGAATACCAACATTGAAAGTATCTTTTTCTCCATTTTCAAAAACATAGTGACCTTCCATATGACCAACGCCAGATTTCAGCATCACGTTAGAAAAATAACTGAATTTGTCGCCACCTTCTATCACTGGTGTCAATCCTATTACACCGGCACCTTCCACCTCTTTAAATCCAAAGCCAAGATCATAGATGATCCACTTCCGGGAAAGTAGTTTCACAGGAAAACTTCCAAGATTTTCGATCTCAATATGATATCGAAAAACAAAACGGTTTTCAGAAGGATAACTATTTAAATTATCATAAGCTGTCGTCACACTAATTTTTATTTCGGAGGTGTTTTTAGAAACCATTTTGCTAGATTTTAAATTTAAAATACAAATATCCCGCCGATTATTTGATTCAAAAATTATCTTTTGGTTAAATTGTTTCCAATCTTCAATTTCGTTTTATTCAATCGGTTAATTTTCTTAATTTTGTGTATCTAAAAAAAGTAAAAAGAAAGAAATGAATTCCTACAAAAACCCATTGGAAGAGCGCTATTCCAGTGAAGAAATGCTGTTTAATTTTTCCCATAACAACAAATTCCGAACATGGAGAAAACTTTGGGTTTCTCTCGCTGAAATAGAAAAAGACCTCGGTCTAGACATCACAGACGAGCAAATTGCAGAGTTGAAAGCAAATGTTGACAATATCGATTACGATAAAGCAGCAGAATATGAGAAGAAATTCCGCCATGATGTGATGGCTCACGTTCACACTTACGGCGATGTAGCACCTTCAGCAAAAGGAATTATTCACTTGGGAGCAACTTCAGCTTTTGTAGGAGATAATACAGATTTAATTCAAATCCGTGACGGACTTTTAATTTTAAAGAAAAAGTTGGTTAACGTAATGAAAAATCTTGCTGATTTTTCTATTCAATATAAAGATCTTCCCACTTTAGGGTTTACTCACTTCCAACCTGCTCAGTTAACCACAGTTGGGAAAAGAGCAACACTTTGGTTACAAAGTTTGGTTCTTGATATTGAAGAATTGGATTTCTTCCTGGAAACATTGAGATTCAGAGGTGTAAAAGGTACAACCGGAACTGCAGCAAGTTTTCTGGAGCTTTTCAACGGTGATTATTCTAAAGTGAAACATTTAGATAAAGAATTGTCTAAAAGATTCGGTTTCGAGAAAGTTTTTGGTGTTTCGGGTCAAACTTACGACAGAAAAATCGATGCTAAAGTAGTGGCTTTATTAGGGAATATTGCTCAATCTGCACATAAATTCACCAACGATTTACGTTTACTTCAAAATTTGAAAGAAATTGAAGAACCATTCGAGAAAAACCAAATCGGTTCATCAGCAATGGCTTACAAACGTAACCCAATGAGAAGCGAAAGAATAGGAGCTTTAGCAAAATATGTAATGTCTTTAACGACAAGTTCTGCGATGGTGGCTTCTACGCAATGGTTTGAAAGAACTTTGGATGATTCTGCAAACAAAAGATTGACTATTCCACAAGCATTTTTAGCAGTGGATGCAATTTTATTGATTTGGAATAACATTATGAACGGAATCGTGGTGTATCCGAACAGAATCAACAAACATATTATGGAAGAATTGCCGTTTATGGCGACAGAATACATCATTATGGAAGAAGTGAAAGCGGGTGGAGACCGTCAGGAAATCCACGAAATCATCAGAGTTCACTCAATGGAAGCTTCTAAACAGGTGAAAGAAGAAGGAAAAGAAAATGATTTGATCGAGAGAATCTTAAACGACCATTCTTTGAAGCTTGATAAATCAAAATTAAAAGAAGTACTAGATCCTAAAAACTTCATCGGTTTTGCACCTATTCAAACGGAAGAATTCATTGCCAATGAAGTTCAGCCTATTTTGGATGCCAACAGCGAGTTGCTTGGTTTGGAGTCTGACCTGAAAGTATAAACTTTATGCAGTCTCTTGGGCTGCATTTTTTGTTTGAAAATTAAGTTTTCGATTTAATTTATTCCGTAGGAATAAAATCTGTGTAGATAGTATGTTGCTACGAGTGCGCATTCCGTAGGAATGCTATCTTTGTAAGAATGATAAAAATAAAATCTTATGCTAATACTTATACACAAATTTATATTCAGGTTGTTTTTGCAACAAAAGGACGAGATATTAAAATTAAATCAGAAGTAAGAGAAGAAGTTGAAAAATATATTTGTGGAATATTTAGCAATAAGAAACAAAAAGTATTAGCTATTTATGCAAACCCAGACCATATTCATATCTTCTTCAGTTATAAGAATTTGCAGATTACAATTCCGGAACTGATTAAAACGGTTAAAATTGAATCCACAAATTTTATTAATGACAGAAAATTGTGTTTTGGAAAGTTTTTCTGGCAGGAAGGTTATGGCGCATTTTCTTATGCGAAAAGCCAGAAGGATAAAGTTGTAAATTATATTCTGAATCAGGAAAAACATCATTCGAAGAAGAGTTTCAGAGAAGAATATATGGAGATGCTGAACGCATTTGAAATTGAATTTAAGAATGAATATTTGTTTGAATTCTATGATGATGAAAATTAATTTTTTGATTGCAGGAGAATTATTTTTGTGAGTTTTAATGACAAGAAGATAGCAGTCCTACGGACTGCACCATTCCTTCTAATATGCTTACTACACAGATATGATTCCTAACGGAATCGCTTGCGACAATCGTAATACAAACATCCGTAGGAGTGTTCTATGCGTAGAAAAACAGAAATACAAATAAATCTGCATTCCGTAGGAATGCTATAAAATATATTTGCAAATTCAAAAAATTTGCTTTGAAATTAAAAATAAATCTAATAAATATCTGACATCTAATGTCTCAAAACAAAAGAATTTTCGTAGAAAAAAGAGGAATTTTCGATGTAGAAAGTCCTAAAATTTTTGATGAAGAAAAAGCGGTGGTTCCATCTATCCAAAGCGTAAAAGTATACAATGTGTACGATATTTTCAATTTGAATGACGGCGAGTTTGAAAAGGTAGTTAACAGCACTTTCGTTGACCCGGTTACCGATATTTTAATCGAAGAAAATCCTGCAAGAGGAATTTATTTCGCATTAGAATTTCTGCCTGGACAATACGACCAGCGTGCCGATTCTGCGCAGCAATGTATTGCTTTACTTACTGGAAATGAGAAGACTAAAGTAAGAAGTGGTAAACTTATCGAATTCGAAGGAGTTTCTGAATCTGATTTAGGTAAAATTAAAGACCTTCTCATCAATAAAGTAGAATCTCAGGAGAAAGATTTATCAACTTTAAATATTCCTGCGGAAGAAACACCGTCAAAAGTGATTATTCACGAAGGTTTTATCAATTTTGATGATGCTCAGCTTGAAGAATTCTTTAATAATCACGGTTTTGCATTAGGATTGGATGATTTGAAATTTATTCAGGAATATTTTAGAACTGAAAAAAGAAATCCTACCGAAACTGAATTAAAAGTTTTAGACACCTATTGGAGTGACCACTGCCGTCACACAACGTTTGAAACAGAGTTGTCAAATATCGAATTTGAAGGACAATTTAAACATACATTGGAAACTATTTTCAATGATTATATCGAAAAAAGAAAATTCTTAGGACGCGAATTGAAACCCATTTCTTTGATGGATCTGGCGACTGTTTGCGCAAGATATTTCCATAAAACAGGCAACTTAGAAAATTTGGTGGTTTCTGACGAGATCAACGCTTGTACCATTCAAATTGAAGCTGAATACGATGGTAAAAAAGAACCTTGGTATTTATTATTCAAAAACGAAACACACAATCACCCAACAGAAATTGAACCTTTCGGTGGTGCTTCAACTTGTTTAGGTGGCGCAATTAGAGATCCTTTATCTGGGCGTTCTTTTGTTTTCCAGGCAATGAGATTAACGGGCGCTGCAGATGTGTTGGAGCCGGTTGACCAAACTTTACCAGGGAAATTACCTCAAAAAACAATCACAAAACAGGCTGCAAACGGATACTCTTCTTACGGTAACCAAATCGGTTTGGCAACTACAATGGTTTCCGAAATTTACGATGAAGGCTACAAAGCAAAAAGAATGGAAGTTGGTTTTGTAACCGGCGCTGTTCCTGTAGATTGGGTAAGACGCGAAAAGCCTGAAGCTGGCGATTCTATCATCATTTTAGGTGGAGCAACTGGTCGTGACGGTGTTGGCGGAGCAAGCGGAAGTTCTAAAGAGCAGGACGAAACTTCTATACACACGATGAGTTCTGAGGTTCAGAAAGGAAATGCGGTTGAAGAACGTAAAATTCAGAGGTTATTCAGAAATCCTGAAGTGACGAGATTGATTAAAAAGTCTAATGATTTCGGAGCGGGTGGAGTTTCTGTGGCCATCGGTGAAATCGCTGATTCTTTGGAAGTTAATCTAGATGTTTTACCATTAAAATACGAAGGTTTGAACGGAACTGAGCTTGCTATTTCTGAATCTCAGGAAAGAATGGCGGTTGTGGTTGAACCAAAAGATAAAGAGCAGTTTATCAAATTCTGTGAAGCTGAGAACATTGTCGCTGTTGAAGTGGCAAAAGTGACAGATTCCGGAAGAATGCAGATGTTCTGGAAAGGTGATAAGATTGTTGATCTTTCAAGAGAATTTCTTGATACTAATGGCTGTTCTAAAAGTCAGGAAGTTAAGATTACACATCTCAATGAAGTAAAAGACGAAACTCAGACTTTTAATGAAGAGAATTTCCTGAAAATTTTAAGCGACAAAAACGTTGCTTCTCAAAAAGGTTTGTTGGAAATGTTTGATTCTTCTATCGGTGCCACTACGGTTGCGATGCCTTTGGGTGGAAAATACCAGCAGACTTTGATGGAAGGAAGCGCTCAAACTCTGCCTATTTTAGGTGCAAAAGATGTTGAAACGGTTTCTTTTGCCAGTTGGGGATTTGATGCCGAAATTTCAAAGCAAAACTCATTATTGGGCGCTTCTTATGCCGTTGTAGAAAGCGTTGCTAAAATCGTGGCGATGGGTGGCGATTATAAAAATATTAGACTTAGTTTTCAGGAGTATTTTGAGAAATTAGGTCAGAATCCTGAGAAATGGGGCAAGCCATTAGCTTCTCTTTTGGGAGCTTATGATGCACAGATTAATCTTGGTTTGGCTGCCATCGGAGGTAAAGATTCAATGAGTGGTACGTATCAGGATTTGAATGTTCCGCCAACGTTGATTTCTTTCGCTTGTGCTAATGGAGAAAAGAAAAATGTGATCTCTCCAGAATTTAAACAAGCAGGAAATAAACTGTATTTCTTCAATCATATTCCACAGGAAAACGGACTTCCAAATTACGAAAATCTGAAGGCTGTTTTTGAATTGATTTTCGAAAATATCAAAGCTGGAAAAATAGTTTCAGTGAAGACTGTGAAAGAAGGAGGCGTTGCAGTTGCTTTAGCAAAAATGAGTTTCGGTAACAGATTGGGAGCTGAAATAAATAGGGCTGATGAGAATGTTTTATTGGCTAAAAATATCGGAAGTTTTATCATCGAAGCAACAGAAAACTTAAGTATTAATCAACTTCAATTAATAGGTGAAGTTAAAAATTCTGATTATTTGAAAATCAGTAATTTAGAATTTAAAATCGAAAAATTACTTGAAGCCAACACAAAAACGTTTGAAAACCTTTTCTCAACGGTTGAAAAAGAAAAATTAGTGGTTGAATTGGATTCAAAATTGAACTCAATTAACCCAAGAAATATCATTATTAAGAAACACGGTCTTGCTCAGCCGAGAGTTTTTGCACCAATCTTCCCGGGAACAAATTGCGAATACGATACGCTGAATGCATTCCAAAAAGAAGGTGCCGTTGTTAGTAGTTTGCCTTTGATTAATATCAATCATCAACTGCTGGACGAAAGCATCAACGCTTGGGTAGAAGAAATTAAACAGTCTCAGATTTTAGCATTCTCCGGAGGGTTTTCTGCGGGTGACGAACCAGACGGTTCTGCTAAGTTTATTGTGAATGTTTTGAAGAACGAAAAGATGAGAAATGCCGTTCACGAATTGCTAGATAGAGACGGAATGATCATTGGAATCTGTAACGGTTTCCAGGCTTTGGTGAAGTCAGGATTGTTGCCTTACGGAAGAATTAAGGACTTGGATGAAAATTCTCCGACCTTAGCTCACAATGCCATCAGAAGACATATTTCTCAAATGGTGAATGTGAAGGTTTTGAATGACGAATCACCTTGGCTGAAAGGAATGAAAGATCAAGTTTATACGATTCCAATTTCTCACGGTGAAGGTCGATTTATGGCTTCGGAAGCGGAAATTCAGAAGTTGTACGAAAATGGCCAGATTGCAACGCAATACCAAGATTTAGAAGGAAACATTGCTCACGGAATGCCGTTCAATCCCAATAACTCATTATTCGGAATTGAAGGAATTACCAGTCCAGACGGTAAAATTTATGGTAGAATGGGGCATCCGGAACGTTTTGCAGAAGGGTTAATGAAAAATATTCCTACTGCGAATTATCACAACATCTTCAAAAATGGAGTGGAGTACTTCAAATAATAATAAAAAGGAAATGGCTGTCATTAATGGCAGCCTTTTTTCTGATTTGTCTGGATTCTACGAAGAAGTTTCAGCAATCTTGATGGAAGGCGCAGGCTGGAAATTGGGCACGCTAGATGGTTTTGATGATATTCTTTATGGATTTCAGGGGGAGATTATTTGGAAAGATTCTGAGAAATCTAAACAAGATTTGGGCTTTGAAGCAACCAAAGAATTTTATCAAAATAAAATCAAGCAAGGAAAACCTTTTAATATTAATTTGATTCAACAAAAACTGGATGAACTGGTGGCAGGAAACGGACCGACTTTATTTGATATATTGTTTGAGATTATAGAATCACATCAAAATATAAGGTTGATTTTAAAGTGATACCAGTTTTTTTGACCATTAAATTGCTTTCATATCTGGAAGCATTTTTTCTTTAGCACAATGTTTGAATTAATCATAAAAATCTACGTTTATGAGTGCGGGAAATCTAAATACAATACTACTGAAAATATTAAAATGGTTGGGAATTACGATTGCTTCTATCCTATTTTTAATGTTCATTATTCCGATTCTTTTTCCCGGTCAGATCTCAAATCAGGTCAAGATATTTGCTAATAAACACTTGGCTGGAGAGTTGGATTATAAGAAAACTCAGCTTACTTTTTTTCGCCACTTCCCTTCTCTCACAGTATCTGTGGACGACTTCTTACTCAAAGGATCAAAGCCATTTCAACAAGATACATTGCTCGCGGCAAAAGACGTTTCAGTCGGAATCAATCTTAAAAATTTAATATTTGAACAGGAAATCAAAATTGATGAAATATATGTAAACGACGCTACAGCCAATGTTTTCGTCAATTCCAAAGGTCAAGCCAATTACAATGTTTATGTTTCCAAACCTTCGGAGAAGCAGAAAGATACAACGGAAGCTGGCGCATCCATCAAATTAGATTTAATCAAACTAATAAACTGGAACATCAAATACAATGACCACGCAGCCAATGTATTTGTAAATGCGAAAGGTCTTAATTATACTGGAAAAGGTGGATTGAGCGAAGATATTTTTGACCTCGAGACCGACCTTGGAATTGACAAACTTGATTTTGCTCTGAACCGGATTTGGTACGCCAAAGAAAAATCACTTCACGCAGATTTGATCACTAGAATCAACACCAATGCCTTGACTTTTGTGTTGAGCAAAAATGAATTGAGAATCAATGAACTGCCTTTGAAATTCACAGGTTTTGTGAGTATTTTGAAGGATGGATATAATCTGAATATCAATGCAGCTTCGGAAAAAACGACCATTAAAGAAATGCTGTCCGTATTGCCACCGCAGTATTTGAGTTGGGTGAAGGATACAAAGATTGAAGGTAACAGTGATTTATTTTTCAGTTTAAAAGGAAGGTTCAGTGAGCCGAAAAACCAAAAGCCAGATTTGAAAGCCAGTCTGAAAGTGAATGATGGTTTTGTTTCCAACAGCGATGCGCCGGTTCCAATGAACAATCTGAATCTGAATTTGAACGTGGATTTACCTTCTCTTGACACAAACAAACTCCTACTCGACCTTCGAAATCTGAGTTTTGACCTAGGTAAAAATAATAAATTCCGAGCCGTTGTGAGAACACAAGGAATGGATGAGATGAAGATCAATGCCAACATCAAAGGCGGCATTGATTTGGCCACCTTGGATGCGGCGTTGGGATTGAAGGATATTGAGCTGAAAGGTTTGATGAATACGGATATTCAATCGAATGGAATATTCAATTTAGATAAAAGATTATTCCCAAAAACAAAAGCTTATCTGAATCTGAAAAACGGCTGGCTAAAAACGAAATATTACCCCAATGCGATCCAGAACATCAATATTTTAGCGAATATTTATAACACAGATGGGACTTTCAAAAGTCTGGGTGTGAAACTTGATCCGTTCAAATTTGATTTTGAAGGCAACCCGGTTTTTGTGAATGCAGACCTTCAAAACTTCGAAGATCTGTTGTACAAAGTCAAAGCAAAAGGTGTTTTGAACATTGGCCGAATCTATCAGGTTTTCAGGAAAGAAGGTTTGGATGTCAGCGGTCTGATAATGGCCGATCTGTCTCTAAACGGAAGACAAAGTTACGCGACAACCGGACAATACAGCAGACTGGACAACCGGGGAAATCTGATTCTTAAAAATATAAAAGCTACGACTGAATATCTTCCGAAATCATTCTTCATAAAAGAAGGCAACTTCGAGTTTGAAAATGAAAAAATGTGGTTCAGAAAGTTTTATGCAACTTATGGGAAATCTGATTTCGCTTTGAATGGCTATCTTTTAAATACGATCAATTATTTTATTGAGAGAAAAGGAACTTTGCACGGGAAATTTCATCTCAAATCCAATTATATTTTGGTTGATGAATTTATGGCGTTGAAAGAAGGCGACAACAAAGACAAATCGCTGGCTGTAGAATATGCGAAAGAAGAAAATCCGAAAAGCAGCGGCGTCGTGATTGTTCCTACAAACCTGGATGTTGCTTTGGAAGCAAATGCGAAAAAAGTAGAATTCAAAGGGCTTGGATTGAATAATCTGGTTGGATTGGCGTCTGTCAACAAGGGCGAAGTGTACCTGAAGAATACAAGCTTCGACATTGTCGGAAGCCGAATGGGAATTGATGCGAGATATCAGAATGAATCACCGATCACGGCCAATTATGATGTCGCATTGAAAGTCGATAACTTCAATGTACAAAGGGCTTACAAAGAAATTGATATGATTCGTGAAATGGCAACTGCAGCCAAAGATGTCAAAGGAATTGTTTCTCTTGATTACAAATTGAAAGGCGATTTTGATGGGAATATGAAACCGATCTACCCATCTCTTGAAGGTGGCGGAAACGTCAACCTGAAAGATGTGGAAGTCAAAAACCTGAAAATGCTTTCCGCTGTTGGAAGTGGTATTGGCGCAGATGCCTTTAACAATCCCGATATGAAGGGCGTTGACATCAAAACAAATATCAAAAACAATTTGATTCACGTGGATCCATTTACTTTCAAAGTTTCGGTTTTGAGACCATCCATCAGCGGAACGACGAGTTTCAATGGCCTGCTCGATTTCCGAATCAGAGTTGGTTTGCCACCTGGAGGATGGATTGGTTTCCCTGTTGTAGTAACCGGAACGCACGAGAAACCGAAAATCAAAATCTTCAGCAAAACCGGACAAGGCATTTTGGACGCGCTTTACAACACCAAATCCAACAAAGTCATCCGAGAAGAAAAACGAGCTGAGAAAAAATCCCGAGCGCAACAACGAAAAGACAAACGAGCGCAGGAAAAGAAAGCTGAGAATGCGGAGAAACAGGTTAGTAAGGATGTGAAAGAGAAATAATGTGAAAGCTCCAATTTTTGATTGGAGCTTTTTTGTTTTGTTTAAGCTAGAGCGAGCGTCTCGCTCGTATGTTCTTTTGTTTGCATTCCTATAACGGTAGTAAAACTTTTTAATTATTCATAATTTCCAGTTCCTTCAATAACATTACCTCCTATTTTGTTGGTAGTTTTTGCTAATTCGGATAATTTAGAACTTACTTCTTGGGATTGTGAAACTGCATTTAAATCATCAGAATTATTTTCTAAATCAGTTTTTAATTTATCTTCTTTATTTTTGAAAAACTTCATTGAATTAATTTGGTTTTCAGTTAATTTATAACTTAAAGTTTTTCTAGCTTCTTCAAAATTATTGACATTTAGAAATTTAAACGAATGTCCTTTATTTTCAGAAATACCTAAAGCAATATTTTTTGTTGTTAATATTCTTTTTCCGTATTTATCAATAAAATTAAATTTCCCAAAAATAGATACAACAACAAACTCATCATCATTAAGAATTATCTTTGTCTTTTCAATCTTATAATTAGGCTTAACTCCTATAGAATCTACACTTTGGTTTGATATTTTAAAAACTTGTTTTAATAAATTATCAGAATCCTCAGTGTAATCAATACCAAATTCATCTGTCATAAACATTTCTAAAGAACTATCAATAAATTTTTTTATTTCAGTAATTTCAGCTTTACTATTTATTAAAGAATCTAATTTCAACATATCCCTTTTAGAATTATCTAGAATCTCATTATCTGAAATTTTTTGAAATTTTTGAACAGAAACTGAATCATTATTTATAGTTGTTATATTCTCTTCGTGCTTTTTACAACTTTCAATAAAAATAAAAACCAAACCAAATAAAAAATATTTCATATAAATAATTTAAATATTAAAAAAGTATCGCTAAAATAATTAAACAAATTTTCATACTTAAAAAAGTTTAATTATCATTCACCGATGTCGCGGATTTGTAATCCGTGATTTGTGTATTATAAAAGTAATATTAATTTCAGTATCAATCTAAAAAAACTCATTTCATTACAAAACGACCGTTTACAAACCAAACAACTTCAGCGGAAGTCTCCCACGATTAGTGGAAAACCAAACAACTTTTACTTTTGTCACAAAACGACGGTTTTCAAACTAAAGTAAAAGTGATTTGGTTACAAAACCCTCGTTTTCTAACCTCCGCCAAAGTTGTTTGGTCACAAAACGGTTTGCATAACAATTATGACGTTTTTCAGAAAATGAATTATTTGTTAACAAAACTTTTTGGTAATTCAGGAAAAGCTTTATTTTTAGGCAAAACAAAACAATGTCATACTACCCACTCACCAGCATACCCGATTATTACTCAATAGATACCCTGTTAACCGAAGAACACAAGCTTATCCGTGATTCTGTGCGCAGCTGGGTCGAGAGTTTCGTCATGCCGAAAATCGATCAGGCAGCGCAAGATCATACAGATATTCCGGGATTGATGAAGGAATTAGGCAATATTGGAGCTTTGGGACCTTATATTCCCGAGGAATATGGCGGACCTGGATTGGATCAGATCTCTTATGGTTTAATAATGCAGGAACTGGAAAGAGGCGATTCAGCAGTTCGTTCAGCGGCTTCTGTACAATCTTCATTAGTAATGTTCCCTATTTTTGAATATGGATCGGAAGAACAGAAACAGAAATATCTACCCAAGTTAGCATCCGGCGATTTGATCGGCTGTTTCGGTTTGACAGAGCCCAACCACGGTTCTGATCCTTCCTCAATGGAATCAAAATTCACAGATCAAGGGGACCATTATCTTCTGAATGGTGCTAAAATGTGGATCACCAACTCACCTATTGCAGACATCGCCGTCATCTGGGCAAAAGGCGAAGACGGAAAAGTACGTGGAATGATTCTGGAACGCGGGATGGAAGGCTTTACCACACCAACCACGCATAACAAATGGAGCCTGAGAGCTTCCAAAACCGGAGAACTGGTTTTCAATAATGTGAAAGTTCCGAAAGAAAACGTGCTTCCAAATATCGAAGGTTTGAAAGGACCTCTTTCCTGCCTTAATTCTGCCAGATACGGGATTTCGTGGGGCGTTATTGGCGCAGCGATCGACTGTTACTGCACGGCGGTACAATATTCTAAGGAAAGAAAACAGTTTGGAAAACCTATTGGTGGATTTCAGCTTCAGCAAAAAAAATTAGCAGAATTCCTGACAGAAATTACAAAATCGCAATTGCTTTGCCTACAACTTGGGATACTGAAAAATGCGCATAAAGCTTCGCCAGCACAAATCTCTATGGCGAAAAGGAATAATGTCAAAATGGCCATCGATATTGCAAGAGAATCCCGACAGATGCTTGGCGGAATGGGCATTATGGGAGAATTTCCGATGATGCGTCACGCAGCCAATCTGGAATCTGTGATCACCTATGAAGGCACACACGACATCCATCTTCTGATTACGGGAATGGACATTACAGGCATCAATGCCTTTGGATAAGACCAAATCAATCTTATATATTTTTAACAGAAACTCACGGAATATTTTCGTGGGTTTTTTCGTTTCTTATGTATAAATATTACAATGAGAAAATACGTTTTCCTGTTTCTTTTAATTTCTGTTTTTAATTTCGGACAGAATTTTCCTTTGAAACTTTCAAATGCCGCGATAGAATTGACAAAAGATAAAGTGGTTTATGATCCCGCTTATTTCGTTTTGAAATATCCCAACGGTGATGTTCCAGCTGGCAAAGGCGTTTGCACAGATGTCGTGATCCGCGCATACCGCAAATTGGGCATTGATCTACAAAAAGAAGTTCACGAAGATATGGTGAAGAATTTCTCAAAATATCCAAAAAAATGGAGCCTGAAAAGACCAGATTCTAACATAGACCACCGCAGAGTTCCTAATTTGCAGGTATTTTTTGCTAAATTTGGCAAAGTCAAACCAATGTCTCAGGACCCGAAAGATTACGTTCCGGGCGACATCGTGACCTGGGATCTTCCCAGAAACCTGACGCACATCGGGATTGTGGTCAACAGAAAATCGCCGGACGGCAAACGTTTTATGATCGTCCATAACATTGGCGCCGGACAGGTTTTGCAGGACTGTCTTTTCGACTGGACGATTACGGGACATTATTCTTATCAATGATAATAAATGAATGGTAATTGATAAATTAAAAAAAAAATGGTGACTTTTGTGATTTATAATCTTTATGACTAGACTATTTCAAATATTATTTCTGAGTTTTTGCTTTCTATTGCAAGCTCAGAATATAAAGATCATCCAGAAACCGATTGATTATTCTAAGGAAAAAACCAGGCTGAGTCTGGATTACCTGAAAGAACATCACGGACTGGATCAGAAAACCCCGAAGATCACACCTAAAATTATCGTACTGCATTACACAGCCGGTGGAACGATAGATTCTAACTTCAGATATTTCAATAATCTGTATCTTGAAAATCAACGTGCAACTTTGAAAAACCAAAGTCCTCTGAATGTTTCGTCGCATTTTCTCATAGACAGAGACGGTACAATCTATCAGTTGGTAGATCCTGAAATGTTCGCCAGACATACCATTGGACTGAATTATTGCGCCATTGGTGTAGAAAATATTGGTAGTAAAGCACAGCCTTTGACGGATAAACAAGTTGAAGCCAACGCAGAACTGGTTAGATATTTAAGCAAAAAATATCCCATTGAATATCTCATCGGACATTCGGAATATGGGGTTTTCCGGAATTCTAAAATATGGAAAGAGACCAATCCAAAATATTTCACTGGAAAAGCCGATCCAGGCGATGATTTTATGAAAAAAGTAAGAGGAAAACTAAGCGATCTGAAATTGAAAAGTCAGCCGTAATCCATTTTTTTTGTTTTCTCACAGATTTTGCAAATCTATTTCTATCTGCTGAATCAATAAAATCTGGCAGATACTATTATTACAAAATACTTCTACTCCGCACGGTATGACAAATTAAATACTGAATGTAACATTTAACTCTGTCAGGATGAGCGGAGTCGAAGCCTTTTAAACCTACCAACTCACTTTCTCTTTTTCCTCAAACGGAACATCAGGATTCAGGATTTCGCCAATCAGGTTCCTGATAGAATCTTCTACTTCAGAATCCTCAATATCTATGAAATTCAGGTTTTGAGGACCATTATTCACTTCTGCAAAAGACCAGATGGCGGTTTCTACATTTTCCGGTTTTATGTTCAAAGAATTGGTGATGCAGAATTTATAGATCGAAAGTTGCAAAGCCTGTTTGTAGTCATCCCTGAAAAACAATTCCGGCAACTTCTCATCCTTATTTTTCCCAAGATTGATGGCAAGATTCTTCGGTTTCGCAGTTTTGTAATCTATGACGCGGGTAATGCCGTCCAGCTTATCAATTCTATCAATGAAACCGTAGAAACTGATTTGGTCTGTCCGGTTTTCATCCAGATAAAAATCACAATTGATCTCTCTTTCCAGGTCTATGATTTCCAAAGCAGATCCGTTTCTCACCAGTTCCAGATCATATTCTACAATATTTCTCACGACCCTTTTTGCAATTTCTTTGTGGATAAAATTCATACCGCGTTCGTAGAATTCGGCTTGGTGTTTCAGTTTCTCAATAGCATCTTCTATTGAGGCATCCACTTTTAAAATCAGATCTTCTAAATCATTAACTGACAGAATCTTACCCTTGACAGGTTCATGCAAAAACTGAAGTGCATAATGAACCAGATTCCCGTAATTCCTTTGAGAAAGCTCTTCTTCTATTTCGTTGGTTTCTCTGGTTTTCAGGATCTGATTGAGATAAAAATCAATGGGATTGTAAAGATAAGTCACAAGATGAGAAGCAGAAACACGTTTTTTCCACTCTGTCAAGAGTTGCATAACGGCTTCATTTTTATCAATCTTCATCAATTCCTGAGAAATAGGTTCAGACGTATTTTCTATAATGATATGCTCTATCTTATGCGGACTTTCCATCTCCAGTTGCGTGATGAACCGGCTCTTTTCACCTGTGTTTACACCAGAACTCAGGGCGTTGAAAAGCAAATGAACATTCTCCGAATCCTGAATCAGACGGTAAAAATGATAGGCATAGATACTGTCATTTTCCAGAAAAGTATTGAGTCCGAAATTCTTACGGACATCAAACGGAATGTAAGTATTCTGCGTATTCCCAAGCGGAAGTTTCCCCTCATTCACGGACAATAGAATGATATTTTTAAAATTAAGAAGACGCGTTTCCAAAAGTCCCATAATCTGAAATCCAGCTAATGGTTCTCCCACAAAATCAATACTTTCTGTATTGACCAATTGATTGATGAGCACTTCCAGAGTTTCGATTTTAATTTCGATTTTATAAGGCAGCAATTGGTTTTTGATCACTTTAAAAACCTTTTCAAAATGGGCAATATTCTCATACTGAATATCATCCAGCTCTTTGAATTTCAGCTCATAACAGAATTTGATCAACAGATCTAAAAAGCCTTGCGTAGATTCCGGTTTCTGAAGCAGCTGAAAATAGCTCAGATTTCCCAGTAGTTCTGCCAGCAGATTTTTTGAAATATAAACAATGTTCCGCTCCTCAATTTTCGAGATGAATTCCTGGATAATTGCGCTGTCTATCTCGTCATTCGGTAGTTCTTCCAAAATTGGTAAAACGTCTGCATAATAATAGCTGGATGATTTTTTTTCCTGTTGTTTCTGCAGATAAAACAGTTTTTTGATCGCGTTGCTGAACGACAGATTTTTCAATGGAAAACCCATCGTGATATTCACGCTTTCTACAGAAGTCAGGCTATCCAAAACGGCTGGCAGAAGATTCTCATCCAACAAGACCAAAGCCGTTTCTGACAATTCTTCTTTTGGGATTTTTTTCAGAAGTTCCGGTAAAACCTTGGCCTGAACAATGTTCCCGGAAACCTCATAGGTTTTGATATTTTTAGGTTGAGAGAACTGATTATCGATCCATTTAAAATTTCTGTACAGATCAAATTCTTTCCATTTTATGGTTTCTCGCAGGAACTTTCCGGATTCTTGTCTGGCATCATCAATATAGTACTGATCTGCCTGGAAATAGGTTTCTGCCTTGTTCCATTGCAGCAAAAGCCGCACGAGCTTTTCCTCGACTCTGGATAATGCGTTGAAACCGCAGAAAATATAATAATTCTGGCTTGTTTTGGCAAAATTTTCTAACCTGGAAAAAGCTTCCTGATAGATCATTCCGGAAGTTGCGAGATTTTCTTTCCTCAGATCTGATTTCAGAAGTGGCAGAAACTCATTCATTTTCCGCCAGAAATTCAGGTTTCTTTTTCTTGGATTATCTTCTTCTCCCAGATCTTCTCCCCAGTTTTTGATGCGTTCCTCGTCCAGCATCCATTCCAGGATCTTTTGATCCTTTTCTGAAAACTTCATCATATCGTCCCAATCTTTTTGGAGCGTTGGGAACCATTTCAGGAAGCCGGAGAAATCTTCTGAAGAATCTACTTTCTGATAGGTCCTGTAACCGAAAAGCCAAAGGGCAATACCTTTGATCTCCAGATTTTCTGAAAGTTCTGCGATGAGTTCATCTATCGTGACAAAGTTAGGAAGAAGCCCTTCATACTTCTTTTCCTGAAGGATCCTTTTGATGAAAACCATTGGTCTTTTCCCGGGTAAGACGACGTCTAATCCTGAAAGATCTTTGTGATTTTCTAATAATTCTGAGATGATCCTGTGGAGAAACTGCATAAAAAAAGCCTTTTGTAGTAAAGGCTCAATTTAATTATTTTTAGCTGACATTTCAAATTTATTTGATATTTGCGCTGAATTTTAACGCAAGGTTCTCAAGGATTTCCTGGAACATATTGAAACCATTTTTCAGGTTTGTAAATGTGCTGACGCTCAGCAAAGAAGTAAAGAATAATTACCCCACGCAGATTTTATCAATTTTGCAGATTTAGCACGCAACGTTGACATCGACTTTGTTAAAGCATTTCATTTAGATTTCCTACGGAATGACAAAATGGTATTTTTATCTGTCTTGCTGATCTGATGACAAATCCCATAGCCCCGATTGCAGTGGAAATCCTTTTTTGCGTTTACCTAGAGTTCTATTTAAATGGAAATCGTCTGCAAAAAAGATTGCAACGGAAAGCGGGATTAAGCTCCTTATAATGACATCAATCCTACTCCACAACCACTTTTTTCTCAAGGAAAGTACTGGTTCCTGCTGCATCCTTACCTGTAAAGAATTTGAAGGTGTAAGTTCCTGTTTTCACAGGTTTGAAATTGATCCGGCTGCCATCTACATAACTGCCATCCCCACAGACATCATTGGTCTTGAAAGCAAAATTGACAACGGTTCTTACAGAATCATTGGTATAATTATAATCATAGCTGTAGATGCCTTCGCACGTTTTTGTAAATGTGGAATATACTTTCAGCTCCTGTGTTACGCCCAAAGCCATCGTATCCATCGGGATTTTTACACTGTCTATCTTCTGAGCGTAAACGTCTGTGATCTGCTGAAAATCGTCATTGTCTTTGCAGGATGTTGCCGCAAGAGAGCATAATGAAACTACTGATAAAATAAATACTTTCTTCATAATCATTTCTTTATTTAGTTGTTAAAATTACCTTTTGATAGATATACGACTTTTTTGGTATCAAAGAATTCTTCTTCGAAATAATTTTTCAGCTGGAAGATCTCGCATCGTAGTCCGGCCAGTTCCTCGCCCAGATCACCGCCTTTTAGATAAAGTACACCATTGTGCTTAGGATTGAACTGTTCTTTCTCGAATTTTCCTCGCAACCACGTGAGGAAAACGGGCATCTGTGTCACTGCGCGGCTTATGACAAAATGGAATTTCTCTTTCAGCTGTTCTGCCCGCATATGATGTGCTGTGACATTCTGTAAACCGAGGCTTTCTGCAACGCCTTTTACCACGGTTATTTTTTTTCCGATGCTGTCTACTAATGTGAACTGGGCATTAGGGAAAAGTATGGCTAACGGAATCCCTGGAAAACCGCCGCCAGTTCCGATGTCCAGGACTTTTGTATGGTCTGCAAATGCCATAATTTTCGCAATCCCAAGGGAGTGCAGGATATGTTTTTCATAGAGACTTTCTGTATCTTTTCTGGAAATGACGTTGATCTTCTCATTCCACTCTATGTACAGGGTTTCCAGCGCTGCGAACTGATCTTTCTGCTCTGTGGTGATATCGGGGAAATATTTTAAAATTAATTCTAAAGACATAGCACGAAATTATGAATTTTAATAGTAAATCAACAAAAAAACCATCAAAAAAATTCTGATGGTTTTCAAATTTTTAAAGTTTCAATGTGTTATTTTAAAACTTTCTTGGTCATCGTTGTATTTCTAGAAATCGCTTTTATAATGTACATGCCTTCTGATAAGTTCATGTTACTGATCAAAACTTCTTTTTTAGCATTATTTGTTTTGAAGATCAGTCTGCCGACAGAGTCATACATGCTGACCTCATCCAGATTCTCATCCGCTTTTATAATGAAGTTCTGTACATCTTTGTAGATCTCAATTCCTTTCTTCACATAGCTACCTGCGCTCAGTGTCTGCGAACGTTTATAAATAATCTGAAAACGATCTTCGTATTGTCCTGCATTTGTATTGAAAACGTAAGCACCTTCTTTCAGATTGACTACTTTATTCAGATAGCTGTCTTTTAGTAAAATGTCCTGATCTTCAATGAAAACACCTTCTTTATCCGTGATACTGATTGTATAATTACCGGAAACCGAAGCCTTCACGGCAAGCTTCACGAAATCATCTGCATTGAAAGAAGCCTGTCTTGCCTGAATACCCAATTTTTTATTATCCAGAACGCTCCAGAAAGAATCATTACCCACGGAAAGCAGTTCTGTGTCAAAATTGGCGTCATACTCATTGGTAGCATCTGGAAGATAACCGATCAGGATCTCATTATTAACGTTGGTAGGTGATTTGAACTCGATCCAGAATCTATCCTTCTGATCCGATTTGTTCTCACCATTTTTATTATAGAAATTGGCATTACCGGCACCTCTCATCGCATTATTAAAGATCAAAGGCTGATTTTTCCCAGTAGCTTGTGCCTGAACAATAAAACCCTGACCTACAGAAATATAACCATTAGGCTTTCTGTTGTTGTAGCCCAAGTAGGTGGCAGAAGTTCCTCCCGTTCTATTATATAATGCATAATTATTACTGACGTAAGAACTGCCCTGCTGTGTTGTCACCTGGCTGTCATTATTGGTCCAAAGGAATAGAACACCGTTGATCTTTGTACTATTAACTGCAAAAAAATCATCGAAGTTGATATTAGAAGGATAAGGATTACCTACCAAATTATAACCGTGCGCACTGTCTGTATATTTTAACATAAAAGAAACATCACCATTCTGAGGAACACCTTTAAATTCAAATGTCGTGGCTGGCGTTGTATTGGTAATCTGTGCCGGGAAACTATTTTTCCCTCTGATTGCGTAGCCTCTTGCAGATTGGAATACGGATGTCGCACCAAGCGTGATATCATTTGCTAAAGTTGTTACAAAACGGTCATTAGCCTCATTATAAACAAAAAATCTGTTCCAAGGTGTTCCCAACTCGGATCCGCTTGCTCCCACTGTATTATAACCATCTGAGAACTGATAAAGATTTTGACCAATCACTGGAGATGACCAGTAATTGTAGCCCATTTTTGGGATCAGCGCTACTTTTTTCACGGTGACATTACCCGTGTTCACAGCGGTTCCTGTCTGTAACAGATTTGAATTATCCTCAATGATAAAATTTGCTGTCCCCGCATTATTGACAATCTGGCCATTCACTTTCACAAAATCTCCTGAGTTGATATTAAGACTTGCTCCTGGGTTGATGGTCAGGTTTTTGCTTTCAAAACCTGTGTACGCCGCTGTATTGTAGTTGGTATCAATAATGGCATTCTTTGTGGCATCAGGTGTTCCGTTGCTCCAATGTGGTGCAGTCGCATTTTGCCAAATTGTATCCGTAGAAGCATAAATATGGTTATAGAATTGACCGCCAAGCTCTGGTCCCATTGCGCCTGGAAGGAACTGAAAAACATACTGTATATAATTACTGTTGTAAAAATACAATCTAATATATATTTTTTCTCCTGGACCAACTTTAAGACCATCATCAAAATTAAATTGATTCAATGTGTAATTGTCGGTAACCTGTCTTTTAGCCAGTACGAAGACATCGCTGGAAAAATCAGCAGTTTTAGAATATCTTAATTCATAAGTGGCACCAAGAGTTCCTTTTCCAATAAAACCGAATGTTTTGGGCTCTATCGTTTTATTGGTGCTGATATTATCCAAGGTGAACTGCGCATACCTAGAGGTATTGACTGTATTCTGATTACCAGAACTTACAAGATAGTACGCTTTAGGATTGGTCTCTCCTCCAACTGCTACAGTCATCCCACCGGTGGTTGTCATCGGCGTTGCATTTATAAATGACTGGAATGGTGTTGCCGTAAAATTGTTCTGATCCCAACGGAGAAGTGGAGAAGTGCGGTTTGCAACAACATTAATATTGACAGTTGCAGCATTAGAAACACCATATTTATTGGTAATGTAATAAGAAAAAGAATCTGTACCTACGTAATCTTTTGCAGGTATGTAATTAACCGATTTATCGGTATTGACAGTAGCCGTTCCGTGAGATGGCTGGGTCAATGTCAAAGAGTTGACTAAGTTACTGTAATCATCATTGATGAGAACATTGACATTCATATCGTTATTCACAACCGCAGAAACAGAATCATTGTAAGCAATAGGTACAGTCGAGCTGTATTCTACATTTCCAATGAAAACAGGACCAGCGTTTTGGCCGTCCTTTAAAAGGATCTGCATCGCATTGTAGGTATTATAAACATAGATTCTCAAATAAAGAATCTGGCCGTCTGTGGCAATAGGTTTGGAAAAATTCTTAAGTGAAAAGGTGGATATACTGGTAGAAATTGTAGTTTCCGGAAGTAAGTTAAAAGAATTGGAAAAATTGCTGTTAAGAGAATAATCGATTTTGATTTTCGCATCACCGCCCTGCATCAGACAGAGAAAATTAAATTCTGATAAATTAAGCTTGTAACCGCTCTTCGGGCTTACCGTAAGCTGAATATATTTGGAAGTATCTATGGTCTGGGCATTTTTATCTGGCCATCCAGATGTTTGAAATGCATTATATCCGCTCGCGCTGATATTTGAAACATAAGAAAAACCAACCGTAGCGCTGAGATTATTAGCTGTAATATAATTGTTGAAAATGCTGGGTGTGAAAGTGGCATTATTCCATCTTACGAGTGCTGCATCTGTATTTTCAATCACATTGATGCTGGCTGTAGCCACATTGGATGTTCCTACGGAATTGGTTGCAGTATATTTAAAAGTATCTGTCCCAAGATAACCGATCGCTGGTTTGTAAGTGACATTCGCGGTACCATTAACCGTGACTGTCCCGTGAGCCGGTTGCTGTGTGATGGAAACCGAAGTAATGGCAAATGCGGAAACATCATTATTAAGAATATTAAATTCGCCATCATTATTTTTAGGAATCGTGAATGCATCATCATTTGCAACTGGCGCAGATGGCGTATCTACCGCAACAGTTCCTGTGATATTGGGCCCCAAACCTGCGCCACCATTTGGGGTGTAGGATAGATGAAAATTACTGTTAGTTTCGTAAACATAAAGACGGATATACATCGTCTTGCCAGAAAAAACGGTAGGATTAGTAAAATTGCTTTGTGAGAGATTATGCCAATCTGCATCTGCAACGGCTGAAGAAAATAAAGTTTGTGGATTGGAAAAATCAGAATTGGTAGCGTATCTGATCTCGAATTTTGAGGTACCGCCTTGGTTTCTGTATCTTAAATTAAGACTTGCAAGTGTAAGCTTATAGTTATTACCCGGCGAAACAGATAACTGCACATACTTCGCGAGATCAATAGTATTGGAACTGGATAATCCTGAAATCATAAAAAAAGTCTGATCCCAGCTTGTGGAAGTAATAGCCACTCCGCCAGCAGCGGTTAAATCTTGAGCAGAAACATGACTTACTGTCGTAGCTTTAAGATTATTTTTTGTCCATCTGACCAATTCAGATTGCGCATTGAAGACATTTGCAATTAACATTGCAAGAAACACATATAATTTTTTTTTCATCATCTGTTATTTTAACCAAAAAATTAAGAGGCAAATTTAAACGATTGTTTAATAATTAAAATTGACATATGGTAATAAAATCAATTGTTCAATTCTTAATTTATCCAAATAAAAACTTAATTGTTGATAAGTTTACAGGAAACAATCCCTTTGTATTTTACTTAATAATACTGCAATATTATTGATAATTTTATAAGAATAAACAACACTTAAGTCCAGAATGATGGTTAAAGCAAAAGAACTACCCCTTGGGATAGTCCTTTATTAGCGCATGTCGTAGGTTTGTAGCTATTGATTTATTATTTTTTTGAACAGATCTTTTCGATCTTTAATTTCAAGAATACTGTAAATATTTTTGATATGATATTTTACGGTACTTTCTGTTATAAAAAGTTTTTCTGCAATTTCTTTATTTGACAATCCATCGGTCATCAGACTTAATAGTTCTTTTTGTCTCTCCGTTAACTTATCAGAATTGGCCATGACTTCTTCTGGATTCACAAATTTTTCCCCCGAATGAGGACGTTGGGAATAGTGCTCGAGATCTTGTTTCATTTGCTCGATCTCCTCTTCCATTTTAATTTTATCGTTCTTCAAGCCTTTGGTTTTGAAAACAGAAAAAAGAATAATTGATAAGAGAATGGCCGCAACGAACAAAGCCCCTATTTTTTCCCAGAAATTAAGTTCACTTTGCAAACCCTCCTTCCTTGCCAGATACACATTATCTATCATGTGCATTTCGGAAATTTTACCGCCTTGATTTTCTAGCTTTCTTAGAGAGTCCAGATTTAAACCAATCATATAGGCTTTATCTAACCTATTATTCTCTTTGTAAATCCGCTCCATTTCGGCCGTCAAAAACACTTCATATTTCAGAATACCACAACGCTCAGAGATTTTCTCGCCTTCTTTATAAAGACGCTCCACCTTATCAATATCTCTTTGACGGTTGTAAAGCTCCATCATTTTCGCCATAACTAGGGGAACATTACAATAGCTCACCCGCCTTAGCACTGCAAGAGCTTGATTGTATTTTTTTTCTGCTGTATCATATTCGTGATCCAGCAAAAGAAGATAACCTTCCTGCATCAGGATATAGGCCTCATCCTCGGGAAGTGCTTTTTTGTAGTGCTGGTCAGAAATATGTTTCATCGCTTGGCTGGATTTTTTGTAATCCCGATTGTCGAAATGAACAAATGCAAATTCATAATCTATCCGCATCCGAAGGAGGTTATCTTTCGGCAATTGGTTTGCAAAAACAAGAGATTTGTGAAGATATTCTATGCACAAAAGGTAATCATTCGCACTGCGGTAAGTACTTGCCATAAGGAAGAGCACATGACCTTCTTCCTCGTCCGTTAAGTCTGCTGAAAGTAAAACATCTGACAATTTCTGTAGTGAAACTTTCTGCTTTCCCTCTTGGTTATACTTAATGATGGTATGCTCCAACGCATCTGTATTTAAGCTTTCTGCGTTTAGGAAACTAGCAAAAATAAAAAAAAGCATTGCTAAATAAGGTTTCATTGATATGGAGGTGGCTTTGTCCTGATTACTTCAATCTGTATTGAAAAACTTTCTGAGATTAATAAATATTTTATACAAAAATAATCATTTATATATAAATTTTACGGAATATTAATGATCTTTTATCCATATCCACAATGGATCAACAGCCCATAATGATCCAATAGACTTTGAGGCGCACCGCTGTAATTAATCCCGTAAAAATCCCACTTCTTGACTTTTGAAAATAGGGTTTTATTTAATCTTTCTTAATAAAATTCTTAAAACAAGCCATCAATTTTATATTAAAAATTTATATTTGTCATAAATCTAATTATAAAATAGTTTCATGAGTAAAATTTCTGATAGATTGAACAGACTGAGTTATTCTCAGACTTTCGTGATGAGCAATAAAGCGCGCGATATGAAGGCCGCAGGAATCGATGTAATAAGCTTAACTCTGGGCGAACCGGATTTCGATGTGCCTCAAAAAATCAAACAAGCCGCCTTTGACGCTATTAATGAAAATTACAGCCACTACTCACCTGTTCCAGGATTTTTGGAACTCAGACAAGCTATTGCCGCAAAACTGAAAAGAGACAATGGTTTGGATTATAAACCGAACCAAATCTGTGTAGCCAATGGTGCAAAACAATCGATCATCAATGTTTTATCAGCAATCGTGAACGACGGGGACGAAGTGATCTTGCCAGCTCCCTATTGGGTAAGTTATGACGAGATGGTAAAACTGGTAGGTGGAACATCTGTTTTCATAGAAACTTCGATTGATACCGAATTCAAATTTACTGCTGAACAATTAGAAAAAGCAATCAGCCCAAAAACCAAAGCTTTGCTTTACAGTTCGCCTTGTAATCCTTCCGGAAGTTATTACACCAGAGAAGAGTTGGAAGCCATCGCCAATGTGGTTGCAAAACATCCGCACGTCACCATCATCTCAGACGAGATCTACGAATTTATCAATTACGAAGGTGAGCATGTTTCTATCGCAAGTTTCCCGCAGGTATATGAGCAGACGGCTGTGATCAACGGGATGAGCAAAGCTTTCGCAATGACTGGTTGGAGAATTGGTTATTCTGCCTGTCCGAATTGGTTGGCGAGTGCTTGCGAGAAAGTCCAGGGTCAGATGACCAGCGGCGCAAATACCGTAGCACAAAGAGCATCTATCACTGCGATGCAAATGGATCCATCAGAATTACAATATATGATCACAGAATTCCACAAAAGACGTGACATTGTTTTTGAATTGATGAAAGACATCAAAGGTTTCAAATGCAACATGCCGAAAAGCGCCTTTTATTTCTTCCCGGATATTTCTTATTTCGTTGGGAAAAACCTAAATGGAACAGAGATCAAAGATGCGGACGATTTCGCAATGTTCTTGTTGGACAAAGCCCACGTTGGCTGCGTTGGCGGTGTAAGTTTCGGAAGTCCGGAATGCATCCGTTTTTCTTACGCTGCATCAGAGCAGGATCTGAGAGAAGCGATGAAGAGAATTAAGGAATGTGTGGAAGAATTTTAGCCAGCTTTTTATAAACAAGCACAGAGCATCACCCAAAAAGTGGTGCTTTTTTATTTTGAAAATAATCACAATTCCTGACTTAGCTCATTTTATTTGTTAATTATTTGTTTGAAATTTGACTCAGATTTTGAAACTGAATGACCACGATCTCAATCATCGCTCAGCCTAAAATGTAAAACAGCTATCATAACACTGTTAGTTTACAGACTTTCATATTGATAGATTTTATAAATCGAAAATTCATATTCAATTCACAAAATCTTTGTAATTTCGCACTATCAAAATATAACAATTAAAAACTTAAATATTATGTCATTAGTAGGTAAATTATTCCCAAATGTTGCGATTGATGCAATGAGCGAAATGGGTGACGATCTTAAGATCAATGTTTTTGAAGAAGCTTTAAATAATCAGCAAAAAGTAATTTTGTTCTGGTATCCAAAAGATTTCACTTTTGTTTGCCCGACAGAATTGCACGCTTTTCAGGAAGCTTTACCAGAATTTCAAAAAAGAAATACAGTAATCATTGGTGCATCTTGCGATACCAATGAAGTCCATTTTGCTTGGCTGAACACCCCAAAAGACAACGGAGGAATCGAGGGTGTTACTTACCCTATCCTAGCCGATACACACAGACAATTGGCAAATATCCTTGGAATTGTAGATCAGGATCTGGATTACGATGAGGAAGGAAATGAAGTGTACACAGGTTCCAACGTTACTTACAGAGCCACTTATCTGATCGATGAAACTGGAAAAATCTTCCACGAGTCTGTAAACGACATGCCACTTGGTAGAAATGTGAAAGAATATCTTCGTTTGATTGACGCTTATGCTCACGTACAGAAACACGGCGAAGTTTGTCCTGCAAACTGGGAAGAAGGCAAAGAAGCAATGAATGCCAACAGAACTGGCGTTGCAGAATACTTCAGCAAAAACTAAGATAACAATCTGAAAATGTAACAGTTTAACAATGAATTAATTATTGGTAAATTGTTAAACTGCTACATTGTTAAATTTATAAAATTATGTACATAGAACTTACAGAAGACAATTTACAGAAGATCGTAAGTGAGAATGACAAAGTGATGGTTCAGTATGGTGCCACCTGGTGTGGAAACTGCAGAATTATGAAACCAAAATTCAAAAAACTGGCTTCAGAAAATGACGAGATTCCATTCTACTACGTCGATGCAGAGAAATTGCCAGAAAGCAGAAAACTTGCAACAGTTGACAATTTGCCAACTTTCGCAGCATTTGAAGGCGGAAGTTTGAAGAATCAGGTTCAGACCAATCAAGCTGACAGTTTGGCGAGGTTGTTTTCAGAAATTAAGAATTAAAATTAAATCGTTTCTAATTTTTTAATCATTTAGTTTTTTAATCTTTAAATCTAAAATAATGAAATTACCCATCATAAGACAGTTTTATCAAAACCAGACACCGGCTAATCTGGAAGCTACTTTGGAAGTTTTGGAAAGTTTTTCAGAATTCCGAAATGTGTCTGAAGAAGACCTGAACGTTGCAGGAGAATTGATCACCAACATTTGCGGAGCGCTGGAAGTGCACGCCAACGTTAACAATGGAATGAGCGAAAAAGATGCGCTTAACTCATTTGCCCAAAAGGTAATGGGATCCATTGACAAATAGAAGTTAAATTTTATAATATATAAAGGCTTTAGAATCATTTTCTAAAGCCTTTTTTATTACATTTGAATCAATCAAAAAACTATGAAAGATTTTATTGCCGCGCTTCCAAAAGCTGAATTACATCTCCATATCGAAGGAAGTTTCGAACCGGAACTAATGTTCGAAATTGCCCAAAGAAACCAAATCGAGATTCCTTACAAAACCATCGACGAAGTCAAAAAAGCTTATCAATTCTCTTGTCTTCAGGACTTTCTTGACATTTATTACGCCGGAGCAGGCGTTCTGATTTACGAGCAAGATTTCTATGATTTAGCAATGGCTTATTATCAAAAATGTTATGAAAATAAGGTGATACACACAGAGATTATGTTTGATCCGCAAACGCATACAGAACGCGGAATTGCTTTCGAAACCGTGATCAATGGTTTACAAAAAGCAAGAATCGATGCTAAAGAAAAGTGGGGCATCAATTCTTTATTTATAATGAGTTACCTGCGACACTTGTCCGAGGAATCGGCGTTTGAAACTTTGAGACACTCGCTTTCTTACAAACATCTCATCATGTCTGTTGGTTTAGATTCTTCCGAGATGGGAAATCCACCAGCTAAATTCAAAAATGTATTTGCAGCATCTGTGAAAGAAGGCTACATTCCGGTGGCTCACGCTGGCGAAGAAGGCCCAACTGATTATATTTGGGAAGCTATTGATGTTCTAAAGGTTGTAAGGATCGATCACGGAAATAGGTGCTTGGAAGATGAAAATTTGGTTCAGGAAATTGTAAAAGGAGATCTGGCTTTAACAGTTTGTCCGCTTTCCAATCTCGAACTCAGAAACACCGATGTAATGACCAACCACCCATTGAAAAAGCTATTGCACAAAGGCATCAAGGCAACGGTAAATTCAGACGATCCCGCCTATTTTGGAGGTTATATGAATGCTAACTTCAGTGCGGTTCAGCACACTTTGGATCTCTCGAAAGAGGACATCATTACTTTAGTTAAAAACGCGTTCACCTATTCCTTCGCCACAGATGAACAGAAGAAATGTTATTTGGAAAAAGTAAATGAGGTTGTTCATCAATTTGAAAATTCCTGATTGTTTGCCATTTGTCATCCATTAAAACCAATTGTGAAATTTTAAGTTTGTTTTTACCATTAGAAATACAAAGGTTTTTCACAACATACACAAAGACTTGCGTGCTTTGTGAAAATCTTGGTGATCTTTGTGTTAAAAATTGGCTGGAAATATGATTTTGGAGATTGTGAGATTACTGGTTTCGATCCGAAGTGGTATTGTCAAATTGATCATTACAAATTTTAAAATCTTAATTTTTAAGAATCATCAGACTCCTTTTATGATTTTGGAAACCGTAATGTTCATAGAGTTTTTTTGCTCTTTCGTTATGCTTTTCGACTTCCAATAAAACCACTGGGAAGTGATTCTCAACCGAATAATCCTTCACAAATTCCAAAGCTTTTTTCCCTAGAGATTTGCCCTGAAACTCTGGTTTGATATACAGTTCGTCCAAAAACAAAATCTCACCGCCAAACTCGAAACTGAAATATTTCACAAGAATCATATAGCCGGCAATTTTGCCTTCGAAGCGTATTTTAAAACAATCCCCATATTGCTCCTCATTAATGAATTTCTGAAAATTACCCATCGTTGATCCCTCATCAAAAGGATAAAAATCGATGGCATAAAAATCCCTCATCATCTGAGAAAGTTCGGGAATATCGCAAAGCGTTGCTTTTAAAATCTCGTGATTCATTTTTTCTTTTTTTCTCTCCAAAGCCAAGGCGCAGTTGGATTATGTTCTTTCCAAAGTCCTACTCGATTTTTCCTGGCTTCTAGCTCAAGTTTTTCGTAGATAGGATTTTGAGAATATTTTTTATAATGCCAGGCCATTCCTAGCCTTATCATTTGCTGATTGACGTTTTGATTTTTGTCATTGGTAACCACTGCGATAAGCCGTTTGTAACGGTCATATTTTTCACCTTTAACCGTCACTGTTCTGCCAAAACAAAGATCTGACAAAGCATTTTTAGCATGATTTCCAAACGGCTGTTTTCCGCGTTTCTCAGGACAATCAATATGAGCCAGCCGGATTTTTACCGGACTATTTTTATAAAGAATTTCCATCGTATCACCGTCCATTATTCCGATGACTTTTGCTGTAAAGGTCTTATTGGAAAGCTTTTCGGTACGTTGAAGTGCACCAAAAATCTCAACAGAAAATAACATCAGAACTAGAAAATACCGCATTCAGAAATTTAGATTTCAAATTTTTTCTTTGCCAATTCTTTTCTGACCCTGCTCAAACTTTCCGGCGTGATTCCAAGGTAGGAAGCCACCATCCATTGTGGTGCTCGAAGCATTAGATTTGGATACCTTGTCAAAAAATCCATATACCGTTCTTCCGCGGTTGTACTGATCAAGGCATTGACTCTATTTTGAAGATTTTTGATATGATTGAACATCAATCTCTGGTTTTTCTCCGCCACATGCGGATAGATCTTGGACAGATTTTCAAAAAAACCTTCCTTGGTTACAACAATCACGCTGTCCTCTATGGCTTCTATGTAAAACCTGGATTTCTCATTCAGCAACTGACTTGTGGTATCAGAAATAATCCAGTTTTCTGGTGCAAATTGGATGACGTGTTCTTTCCCAGCTTTATCAATAGAATACATTCTCAACAGACCTTTTTCCACAAAAAAAGTAGAATCAGAGATCTCGCCTTCTCTCAGGATAATCTCATTTTTCTTCACTTCCTTGATCTCATAAAAGGTCGAACAAACCTCCAGTCTCGCCATAGGAACACCTAATATTTGCGAAAGATGATTGCGAAAATTATGATATTCCATCTGTGCTTACTGTGTTTAAATGTGTTGTTCTAATTATATTTGATCTAAATCTATACTTTGGTGAGAAGCATTATATACAGGTTTCCCATTTTCCAAAGCAATCAGCTGTGGACTCTGGTGTGTGACTCCAAAACGACTCTCTATTTCGTTGGAAATATCACGATATGCAATCAAATCCAGAAAATAATAAATTTGATCTTTATCAGAATTTTCCATCTGTTTCTCAAAAGACTTCAGCACTGTTTTGCTGATAAAACAACGCGTTGAATGTTTGAAAATCAGCACTTTTTGTTTAAATGACTTTTCTACAGCCAGATCAAGATCTTTCTCGGATTCAATGGTTCTCCAAAGACTTTTGGTTTGATCCTGCTCTTCTTTTTTTCCGAATATTTGGTCTAAAAATCCCATAGAATTAATTTGAGTAAAAATATGATTTTCCGATCGATCTGGAAAATACTTTTTTAGTGGTGGTGAAAAAGATGTCCGGCCAATGCCAGTGCGACCCCAACCATCACAAGGATAATCTTCTGCCAGTCCATCTTATGATTTTTGTTGCTTTCAAAAATGATAACACTTGATATATGCAGGAAAATTCCGCCAACTACGGCTAAGAAGTACACTTTCAGATTTTCATCAAAATACTTCCCAAGCAACATCCCAAGTGGTGAAGCTAAGGCAAAAACAGAAACTATAACCCAAAATTTGGTAGAAAAATTCTTGCTGTGTGCCAGAAAACTTCCCAAAACAAAAGAAATCGGAATGTTATGGAAAAGTATTCCTAAAAGATAAGGCGAAAACGTCTCCTTCTCGTGTGACAAAGGAATACCCTCTATGAACGCGTGGACAAACAAACCAGCGATCAGTGCGATTGGAATGATTGAATGATCATCGGAATGGTGATGAACGTGGCCGTGTTCGAAACCTTTGGTCAGATTTTCTAAAAGCATCTGAATCAAAACACCAAGGATCACGAAAATTCCAATTTGATGTCCGCCAGTTTCATAGACCTCCGGAAAAACTTCATTAAGACAAATCGTAATCAGAAAACCTGCACTTAATATCAAAAGATTTTTGGCAAATTGCTGTTTGCTCCCGAAATACTTCCCGAGAAAAACACCGATCAATACGCTTAATATGAGTAGTAAAATTATAATCATTTAAATCTTTTCCTTATTTTTTCTGAATAAATTAATACAACGCTGCGAACTTCCTTCATCAAAATCATTCAATTGATAATCGCCCCATCTTTTCACCAATTCAAAACCAAATTCTTCAGCATATTGCAATATTTTTTCTGGTCGGGTCAGTTTCACCCGTTCAAAAAAATGAAACTTTTTGCCTTCATCTTCAAAATCAATTTCCTTTATAATGTATTCGCCTTCAATCTGTTTTTTGATAATAAAAACAATATTTTCCCTCTCGACAGATGCTGTTGGCGTGATCATACTTTTCACATATTCCGCATTCAGAAAATCGAGGACAAAATAAGCTTTATCTTTCAAAACATCGGAAACAGAACGGAAAACACTTTTGTCTTCTTCCTCCGTTTCAAAATATCCAAAACTCGTAAACAGGTTAAAAACCGCATCCACAGGCTCGCTTTCAATTGGATTTCGCATATCGTGAACCTGAAACTTCAAAGTCTCTGTTTCAAATTGCTTATCAAAACCGATACTTTGCTCAGAAAGATCAAGACCTAGAACATCGTAACCCAATTTATTCAGATAAATAGAATGCCTGCCTTTTCCGCAAGCCAAATCAATTATTTTTGAGTTTTTCTCAAGTTTCACATAATCCGTTAAAAGATTCAGAAAATCTTCTGCTTCCTTATAATCGTGATTTCTGTAAAGTATGTGATAATATGGTGTATCAAACCATTCTTCGAACCATTGCATTTTGCAAAAATAGTGAAAATTGACGTGAGACAAATAGAATATAGATGATAGATTTTTCAAATCAATTATCATTTATCGATTATCATTCATTAATTTTGCAGAATGGATATAGAAAATCTACAGATACAAGTCAAAACTTTTTTTGGATTAGAACAGATTTTGGCAGAAGAAATCAAGAAATTAGGCGGTAAAAATGTCGAAATCAAAAACCGAGCAGTCACTTGCGAAGGCGACTTGGGATTTCTTTACAAGCTTAATTATTCTTGCAGAACAGCCGTTAAAATCATCATTCCCGTTATGGAATTTAAGGCTTACAATGAAAGCAAGTATTACGACAAACTGTTTAAGTTTGAATGGGATGAGTTTTTGGAACCCAACCAGACTTTTGCCATAGACGCAACGGTCAACTCTGATAGATTCAACCATTCTCAATTTATGACTTTGAAAATGAAAGACGCCATCGTGGATTATTTTCAGGACAAATATAAGATGAGACCCAGCGTCAATAAAGACAATCCAGATATCAAATTCCATCTTCACATCGACAGAGAATTGGTAACCATTTCTATCGACAGTTCTGGCGATCCGCTTTTCAAACGTGGCTACAGAAAACAGCAGACTATTGCACCAATCAACGAAGTTTTGGCTTCCGGAATGTTGCAATTGGCTGGCTGGGACGGAAAAGGAAACTTCCTGGATCCAATGTGCGGCTCTGGAACATTGTTGATAGAAGCGGCGATGATCGCAATGGATCTGCCTCCGCAGACTTTCAGAAGAAATTTCGGTTTCCAGAATTGGAAAAACTACGATTCTGAATTATTCAAAACCATCAAAGATGTGAGATTGAACCGCGTAAGAGAGTTCACTGGGAAAATCGTAGGTTATGATATCGATGCTGAAGCTTTGGACATTGCGCACATCAATATAGAAGCTGCCGAAATGGACGATGTCATCACGCTTAGAAACAAAGATTTTTTTGAATCTGAGAAAGATCTGTTCCCATTATTGATTGTTTTCAATCCGCCTTATGATGAGCGAATTTCGATCAATGACGATGATTTTTACAAGAAAATAGGCGATACTTTCAAACAACATTATCCAAATACTTTGGCTTGGCTGATTTCCGCAGACCTTGATGCGCCTAAGAAAATCGGATTGAGACCTTCCAGAAGAATCAAATTATTTAATGGAAAATTGGAAACGAGATTTTTGCAGTATGAGATGTATGATGGATCTAAGAAGGGGAAATATATGAATAAGGAGGAGGATTTATAAAAATCAGATTTTTTTACATTGTTAAATTGTTAGATTATTACATTGAATTCCATTTCCATCATCATCGCCATCTTCAACAGAAAAGACGAATTGTTCGAGCTTCTTAATTCTCTATCTCATCAAACCGATAAAGATTTTGAAGTGATCATCGTGGATGATGGTTCCAAGATCGCGCTTCTGCCAACTGTAGAACTATTCGAAGAGCAATTGGATATTCAGTTTTTCCGAAAAGATAATTCAGGACCCGGACTTTCCAGAAATTACGGGGCAAAACGGGCAAAAAACGATTGGTTGGTTTTCGTGGATTCTGACGTCATTGTCGAGACAGATTACATCGAAAATATCAAGAGAAATCTTGTTGAAAATCCTTGCGATGCTTTTGGTGGTGCGGATAAGGCGCACAAAGGTTTCAACCTGATGCAGAAAGCCATCTCTTACTCTATGACTTCGGTGTTTACAACAGGCGGAATCCGTGGAAAGAAAAGCGCTGTGACGAAATTCCAGCCCAGAAGTTTCAATATGGGTGTGAACAAAGAAATTTTCCTGAAAGTTGGCGGTTTCTCCGAAATGAGAATTGGTGAAGATCCAGATCTATCGATGACACTTTGGGAATTTGGCTACACCACTTTGTTTTACGATAACATTGGCGTTTACCACAAACGCAGAACAGATTTTGGCAGATTCTCAAAACAGGTTTACCAATTCGGTTGCGCAAGACCAATCCTTAATCAAAGACATCCAAAATATACCAAACTGACTTTTTGGTTTCCCAGCGTATTTCTGTTGGGATATGTGGTCGGGATCATCCACTATGTCGTTTGGGGAAATGGTTTGATCCTCGCTCTATACGGATTTTACACGTTTGTTGTTTTGTTCCACGCACTCATTGTCACCAGGAACATCAGCATCGCATCTATGGCAATTATTTCTACTTATATCCAGATGTTCTCCTATGGCTATGGTTTTCTGAAATCCTGGTTTCTGCTCAATATTCTGAGACAAACACCCCGAGAAGCTTTCCCAAAGCATTTTCATTGATTTAATTAACGTTTAATTATAAGTAGATATCCTTGATTGGAACATCTTTTGTGAAATTTAATTTTTAATTAAATTCATAAAACTATGTCTAAAAATATCGCTGACCAATTTGTAGAAATCCTTGTAAAAACCGGAGTCAAACGCATATATGCTGTCACTGGTGACAGCCTTAATTTTTTAAATGATGCCATCAAACGTGAAGGTTCCATCAAATGGATCCACGTGAGACACGAGGAAGTGGGCGCTTTTGCTGCGGCTGCAGAAGCCGAGTTGGAAGGGCTTGCGGTTTGCGCAGGAAGTTCCGGTCCGGGTCACGTGCATCTCATCAACGGACTTTATGAAGCTAATCGTGCAAACGTTCCTGTTTTGGCGATTGCTTCAACTTGTGAAAGTTCGGAATTTGGAACTTCTTATTTTCAGGAGACCAATACGATCAAATTATTTGATGACTGTTCGGTTTATAATCAGATTGCGACAACGCCAGAACAGGCTCCCAGAATGTTGCAGGCCGCCTTGCAACACGCCATTTCTCAAAAAGGCGTGGCCGTTTTAGGAGTACCAGGTGATCTTTTCGAAGCTGACTCTGTGAAAAACATCAGCTCTGATATGGTATTCCAGACAAATCCAAGAATTATTCCTTCCGAAGAAGAAACCAATTGGATTGCTGATCATCTTAATTCAGGGAAAAAAGTGGCGATCTATTGTGGTATTGGCGCTTCCGAAGCGCACGCAGAAGTGATTGATCTTGCTGAAAAACTAAACGCCCCAATAGGTTATTCTTTTCGTGGAAAAATGGGAATCCAGTACAACAATCCTTATGAAGTTGGGATGACGGGACTTTTGGGTTTGCCTTCAGCTTTTAAAGCGATGCACGAGGCTGATGTTATTTTATTGCTCGGAACAGATTTTCCTTATGTGAAATTTATGCCTGTAGACAAAGTAATTATTCAGATTGATGACAAGCCGGAACGTTTGGGAAGACGGGCGCAGTTGACAAGAGGTTTTGCGGGAAAAATCAAAGATTCATTAATCAATCTTTTATCATTAATCAAAATTAATGACAACAGAGAATTTCTTGATAAGCAATTAGCGTTTTATGAAAAAGTAAAACATAATTTACAGTCTTACGTTGAAGACAAAGGAAAAGAAAATCATATCTCGCCCGAATTTGTTGCAGAAACTTTAAACATTAAAGCCAATCAAGATACAATATTTACCGTCGATACAGGAATGTGTTGCGTTTGGGGTGCAAGATATATCAACGCGACTGGCGAGAGAAAACTCTTGGGATCCTTCAATCACGGGACGATGGCGAATGCAATGCCAATGGCGATTGGCGCACAATTATCCTATCCTGAGAGACAAATCATTGCACTATGTGGAGACGGTGGACTTTCTATGTTATTAGGCGATATTGCGACCATCAAACAATACGGTTTACCCATCAAAATCATCGTTTTCAACAACAGGTCACTTGGAATGGTAAAACTGGAGATGGAAGTCAACGGCATTCCGGATAATGAAACGGATATGGTGAATCCGGATTTCGGATTGTTGGCTCAGGCTTTCGGTATCAAAGGCATTAATGTTACCGATCCAGAAAAAGTACAAGAAGCAATCGATGATGCTTTACAAACCAAAGGTCCGGTTTTGGTCAATATTTTTACAGATCCGAATGCGCTGGCAATGCCACCCAAAGTTGGTTGGGATCAGATGAAAGGAATGGGAATTGCGATGACGAGAATGATGCTGGATGGTAATTTCAAAGAGGTTTCTGATACGATCAGCAGCAATTACAAACATATCAAAGAAGTGTTATAAAAATAACGAGAGCCCAATAATGACATTGGGCTTTTTTGTTCTGATGAAGTATTTCAAAGAAATTGTATTGGAAATAGTCTAAAGAAAAAAAACACTTCAAAACAAAAAAAGCTCCACATAATGTGAAGCTTTGGGAAAATAATATATATAACCTTAGTTTAAAAAACTATTTCAAAGAAATCATTCTGCTGAAGTTGTCGCCGTCTTTTTCAACATTGATGATGTATGTTTCTGTATTGGCCGGATTAAGATCAAATGTAAGGTCAATCAATCCGTTTTTCACCACATGATCATTATTATAACTCGTAGTGCATTATCAAACTAATGCAATTTTAATATTATTCATTTTTCTATTAAATACAAAAACATTTACAAATTGAATGAAAGTTAATGCTGTTATTTTGCTCAATATCCTTGTTTTAAA
>NZ_KE386754.1:0-11814 GCF_000428485.1 Epilithonimonas tenax DSM 16811
TTCCTGTTCAGCGGTCAATTTCAATTTACCATTTCCGGGGAAGCTTCCGGCTCCAAACTCCTCAAATTCCTTTCGCCATTTGTATAGCAAAGTCACTTTAATACCGAGTTCTCTGGCTAATTCTGATATATTATTTCTCTCTTTGCTCAATTGAACTGCTTGGGTTTTGAAAGCAGGATCATAGATTTTTCGTTCTTGTTTCATATCTTAAAATTAAGGTTTTATGCTTAACTTTTACTGGACGTTAAATTAGTATATCCAAATCTATATTTTGCAAATTGTTACCATTAGAATTTAAAATTGACAATTGAGAATTACCAGTTAGGTCTAAGTTTGTAAGTAAGTTAGAATTCAAACTAAGTTGTGCTAAAGCAGCGTTGTTCTTAAGGTCTAATGTTGTTAACCTGTTATTACTGCAGTCCAAATCTGTTAAAAGTTTATTTTTGCTAAGGTCCAATTCTGTCAAAATATTGTTTTCACAAACCAAACTCAATAAAGCTGTATTTTTAGTTAAGTTTATTGTTGTAATCAAATTATTGGCAAAAGCCAACCTATTGAGGAGTGTGTTGTTGGATACGTCTACATTGGTTAATTTGTTTGTGTGAAAATTTAGCTCGGTTAAAGCCAGATTTTTACTTACATCCAAACTTGTAAGCTGATTGCCTGCACAGACCAAAATTTTCAATGATGTGTTTTTGGTCACATCCAAACTTGTAAGCAGGTTACTGAAGCAGCTTAATTGTGTTATATTCACAAAGGCCTCTATGCCGGTTAAACTCGCGATATTTCTTGAGGAACAGTCAATAGTTCCCGTAAAAGCCAACGCTTCGGATACTTGAATTTGAGAATCTCCATTGGTCTTGATAGACGAATTGTTGACAAGATAAGACTTGAAAATACTATCAGGAATTGTTACGTTTTGAGCAGTGCTAAAAAGTGAAAAAACAATAGTAGTTAAAAAAAATAGTTTTGTTTTCATTGAATTTAATAGGTTTTTAAATTTTTTGTTAGTGAATTGATTCTCATAAATTGTTATTACTGCAAAGTTAAACAATTAGATAACAAATCTTGCCCCTCATCATATCAGAACTGTAGGTATTTAATTTTACTGATGTTTTCAGCTGCTGACTATGGCACACGACGTAATGTTAAAAAAAAGATAATCATGTAGCGGTGGTTGGTTTAAAATCTAAACTGCAAGACTAGTTTTCCCATGAATTAAACTCCATCCAACTATTTTACGGTCATACCAATCAACAACTGTGGTCAAGTGTAAAAATTCTTCGTTGGTTTGAGTATCGGCTATGCCAGAAACCCAAACTTGAGAAGGCGCAGCAACGGTATAGTTCCTATCCAAAATGTTTTCCATCACGAGCGGAAATGACAAAAAGGTGATCCATACAAGAAGTGGAACTAAAATTATTCTGAACGATGCTGAATGTTCTGTTTTTATAGAAGATCCGAGTGGGAATACTTATTTGATGGAGAAAGCAGGAAACATCAATGTGAATGCACCTAATAACTTTACGTTAAATGTTGGGGAAAATATTACGATGAAAGCTGGTGAAAATGTATCAGTAAGTACAGGAAACGATATCAGTAACTCTACCAATGATAATATTGCTTCTGTAGCTAGAACAGACATTATGCAGACAGCTGCCGGCGAAATTTGAGAAACATCGGATAGGAGAACCGAAATGGCTGAAAAAGAGATTTATAAGCAATCGGAAAGCTCCGAATCATTGGCAGATAGAATCTCCATATTTGGCGAGAAGGAAAATATGACGATGAAGAGTGGGAAAATTGTTGACAATAGGAGTGTAGACAAAGCTAAACTTTTCTAATGATAGCAATTCTAAAACAGGCAAAAAATATTAAAATTATTGTTAATCAAGGCTACTCTGTAAAAGCAGGGAAAATCACTGAACGCTTATAAATGACAGTGATTAAGGTTCAAAATGTGATTAACTCATCTGCAAAGATTTTCCACTGTATTTTTGAAATCCCAAATAGGCCACCAAAGGCAATCAACATATTTCTGACTTTACCTGGAAAGTTGGTGTTGAGGTTTGGTGTTTCATTTCTGCCATAGATACCGATTTTAATAAAGTTGTATCCTCTTGCTATTTTGAAAGTGGAAGATGATTTTTCGGAATAGAAATGGGCAATGTGATTGTTTTCATCTTGACCCAAAGTTGTTGTAGGAAAGCAGATCATCAGAAGGTTTTCAATTTCGCTGGTATCTAAAAATTGATCATTTAATTTTACAATTTTCACCCAGTCAAAACCCGGTGATTCTGCACTTGGTAGTCCGGGAATATCAATTCTGATCAGATCTTTCTCTTGAGGATCTCTTTCGATAGGATGTCCTGATGGAGCATAAAGTTTAAAATCTGCCGATTTTTCACCGCAGTAATTTTTCCATTCATTAATGGATAAAAACCTTTTTTTAAGTGTATGGAAAGCATCTGACGCCAAATTTGGGTCATCAAATGATATGCAACTTTCTGTGTCGTGAAAGCTGCCTTCTTTTTGTTGTGGTATTCCTGGAATAACTTTTGGCTTCATCTGAGGCTATCAACGGTGAGATCTTCTTTTACTAAATGAAAGCAAATTCTGTTCAAATCAGAATTTGCTTTCATTTGTTTTATAATGCTTTGGAATTCAGATTGGTATCTGCAATACCGCTCAGTAATTCATCACATTTTTTTTCTTCGTCCAGTGTTTCCAAGAGATATTTCAGGCATTTTTTTTCTTTTAACACTTTTGCAAATGCAGCTAATGTCCCGTAAGTGGCGATCTCATAATGTTCCACTTTTTGCGATGCTGCGATGATTCCTGCATCTCTTACAGGTCCAGGTTTGGTTTCTTCTATAATGCTAGTTGCTTCGTCCAACAATCCCTGCATGGCATCGCATTTTTTAGCTTGCGCTTTCTTGCCCAATGCAGCAAAACAATCCTCAAGACGTTTGACCTGTGTCTGAGTCTGTGCAAGGTGATCGCTGATCGCGTTTTTCAGTTTTACATCCGTGGCATTTTTGTGCATTTTCGGAAGTGCTTTTGTCAATGCTTTTTCTGCCCAATAGATGTCTTTCAAACTGTCTTCAAATAGATCTTTCAGTTCTTTAGCAGCATCTTTTTTTGCAGGTGTCTTTTTAGTTGCTGCAGTTTTAGAAGCGGTAGATTTTGCAGGCGTACTTTTAGTAGCTGGCTTTTTTTTGATAACAGGTGATTTAGTTGCCATAATTATATTTTTTGTTTGATTGGAGATGTTACTTTCAACATATATGCCAAGATTGATCTTATCAAAGACTGAATTTTAATATTGTGTAATGGTTCTTTATTCATCATAATGTTTGACTAATTTTCGCAGAATCTCTAACAGATTCTCATAAAATAGGTGTGTTGCTTGTCTTTTGGCTTGTTCAATCAATCATGTCAATAGAACAGGAAGAAAAAAATAGCTTTGGCTGAGGGTTATAGGATCATCAGGAATCCAGGCTCTGTCATTTATCGTGATCAACAAACCAAAACCGTCAAGAAGATTTTTCACGAAGAGACCAATCGAACAAAGATCTGATTATATCACAACAGGTATTAAATATTAATACAGATCTTAACTTAGGATTGCCAAAATAGTGTGAACCAATTAATAAATACTACCTTTGTTTTAGTAATTTTATTGTGAAGCTGTTGACATTATAATTGTAATGCAGTTGCCATTCGCTTCACGTTATTGTTTTGCTGTAAAAATGGCTTATAGCGTTTTATCTCAAACTATTATGAATGCATTAGCATTGGATTTACCAACCGATTCCTACACAGATTTTCTTAACCGATTCAAAACTTCACTTTCATCTCTTTTTCAAAAAGAAAACATAGATCAGCTAAGCCTTTCGAGAGGTTTGCCTCCCAATGTCTGGAAAGAGATCTTCAATTTGAAGCCATTATCTGTCGCTATTCCTAAAGAATTTGGCGGGAGAGGTGTGAAGGTCAAAGAGTGTCTTGGACTTCTTTCTGCAGCGTCATACGAGTCATTGCCCTTATCTTTGACATTTGGGATCAATATAGCGCTGTTCCTGGAACCTTTGGCTAAGTACGGGAATGAGATCATCAAAGGAGATATCTTCAAACATTTTCTGGATTACGGTGCCATGGGTGGTTTGATGATCACCGAGCCGGAATACGGCAGTGATGCATTGAGTATGAGAACTCAAAATCAATGGATTGATAACGAATACCACGTCAAAGGAACGAAACATTGGCAAGGTCTTACAGGATTGGCAAATTATTGGCTGATCACTTCCAGAAATGCAAATTCAGAAGGAAACCTTGGAAGAGATGTCGATTTCTTCATTGCAGATACGCATAAACCGAATCAGAATATAGAAGTTTTAGAATATTATGACAACGCAGGATTATATATGATCCCATACGGACTTAATAAAGTGGATATCAAAGTTCCTCAGGAAAACAAACTGATTCCAGAATCTACAGGTCTTAAATTGATGCTGGATGTTCTCCACAGAAGCAGGTTCCAGTTTCCCGGAATGGGAATGGGATTCCTTAAAAGAATGATGGAAGAGGCAACAACCCATTGCAAAGAAAGAATCGTTGGTAATGCCAATCTTTTTTCTTTGGATCAGGTCCAGTTCCAGTTGGCTAAGATGCAGTCGTTTTTCACACTGTGCTCTGCAATGTGTGCCAAAAGCTGCAAAGTGAGTGGCATAGATCACGATGTTTCAGCAAGCGGTGTTCACGCCAATAGTATGAAAGCTTTGGTTACCGATATGATGCAGGAATCTGCCCAGATCCTGGTTCAGCTCTCTGGTGGAAAAGGCTATCGATTGAGCCACATCGGCGGAAGAGGAATTATGGACAGCCGTCCTTTCCAGATTTTCGAAGGTTCCAATGAGATGCTTTACACACAGATCTCTGAGGGTATCCTAAAAGATATGAAAAAGAAAAAAACAGACCATTTGGGAGATTATCTTTCTAATAATGAATTGACCACCAACGCTTCAAAACTTTATAAGAAAGAATTTGACTTCACGATCTCAAGTCCGATCTCTCAAAGAAAAATGATCGACTTAGGAAAGGTGATTGCAAGAGTTGTAACGGTGAATGATCTGCTGGAGCTTAATAACGAGGGTTTCAGCCAGCAACTGACAGATAATTCCGTAGCGATGGTAAGACAGGAGATCGTAATGCTTTTGGCTTCGTTGCAGCATCACAAAGACGTCAGTGCCTTAGGTGATATTGGCGATAATAGCGATTGGATGAAGTTCGCTTAATCAAGACGTTATATGATACGGTGATCTCAAAGTAAAGGCATTTTGAGATCACTTTTTTCATTAATATATTTTCAATAAAAATTGTTATTAATATTAATTTTTAAATCAATTATTTGAAAACGTGAAAGTTTGATAAATTTGTTGTATATTTGCATTATAATTTATAAAAAGAGGTGTCTGCCTTGCTTTTTCTGTTACAGTTTAGAATACCAATTTTTCTCTCCCCAGTTTTCGCTTACAGTACCAATTTTTGAATTTTAATTGTAACAATTAAAATCTATTGTTGAACTCATTTTGTAAATTATAAACCATATCTCTAGTGGAATAGAGGTATCACCACCCAATCATATATTAATAAAATAATCAAATACTAGAATAATTTATGGCAGATTCTTTCTCCAAAAAAGAAAATTTTAAGAAAAAAATCGCAAAACAAAAAGAAAAAAATATCCGTCGAGAAGAGCGAAAGACCAATAATGACAAAGGAAAGGAAATCGAATTTATGTATGTAGATTCTTACGGAAGATTGACTTCTACGCCTCCTGAAGAACGATTGGAAGTGAACCTGGACGATATTCAATTAGGTGCAGCTCCTATAGAAGCAGAAGAGGCAGTTAAATCAGGAATTGTAACATTCTTTAGTGAGAAAGGTTACGGTTTTATTACAGAGGATGGTAACAAAGAAAACGTTTTCTTCCATAGCAACAATTGTGTGCACTTGGTGAAAAAAGGAAACAAGGTGTCTTTCGAAAAAGAAAGGTCTCCAAAGGGTTACTCCGCTATCAACATTCAACTTATCAAATAGATAATTTATAACAACAATTTTTTAATACCATTACAATGCAAGAAGGCACAGTAAAATTTTTCAACGAAACAAAAGGTTTCGGATTTATTTCTCCATCAGCTGGAGGAGACGACATCTTTGTACACTCATCAGGTTTAGTTAGCAGAAACATTCGTGAGAATGATAAAGTAACTTTTGAAGTACAAAAAGGACAAAAAGGATTAAACGCAGTTAATGTAAAACTTGCGTAAGCATAAAAGTTTTTCCTATGAAAATGATAAGCTCCAGATTTATTTGGAGCTTATTTTTTTTTTGGCTTTATTTTGGATTGCTAGTGAGAATGGATGAAAATTTATTAGGAATTATCGCAGGGATCCTGACATCTGTCGCAATGATGCCTCAGCTGATCAAGGTCATCAAAGAAAAAAACGCAGAAGACATTTCCGTCCTGATGTTGATAGTCCTGATTTCGGGGCTTTCGCTTTGGATCTGGTACGGGATTTTAAAAGATGAATTACCGATCATTCTATCCAACGGATTCTCGGTCCTGGTTAATTTGACATTACTGACTTGCTGTCTGATCTTCAAAAAGAGAAACTAAATTTCATAAATTTCAGAATCTGTAAAAACAAAGTAATTTCCTTTCTTAGGGATGTTCTTGGTGTCCAGACCTGTAAACTCACTGAAAGCTGGCAGCAGTAATTGTTTCGAAGTCAATGCAAAACAAGGTAATTTGATTTTTTTTACCGGCGAATTGATCACAAATCCCGGATGAATATGTCCTGTAATCTGAAAATGCGGACTAGAACGATCATAGTCGTGAACGAAAGTGATGCCGCCAATGTGCAAAGAAGAACTTCTGAAATCCAGACATAGTTTTTTCTCTAAAGTTTGCGAAATCCTATCGTGATTGCCTTCTACCAAAATGAATTTGATCTCAGGATATTGTTTTTGCCAAGTGCAGAACTCATCCACGTCCGAATTATTTCCGGCGTGCAACAGATCTCCAACAATGATAAATTTCTCTGGCTGAAAATTTTCAATTAAAATAGATAATCTTTCCAAATCATTTTTCATAATATGATTTGCCAAGGCAATTCCGTTTTTCCGGAAGTGTGCGGTTTTACCGATGTGCAGATCAGAAAAAATTAAGGCTTTTTCCTTTTTCCAAAACAAAGCACGCTGATTGGTTAAAGTAAAAATGTCGTCTTTTATCGTAATGTCTTTAGTCGTAATGTTCATAGTTAGGTTGGAAGATGGTAGTTTTTATTCGTCTTTAATGTTTCTTCCGGATTGTTTGATCAATTTCTGAATTCTTGCATCCAGATTTTCGCTCGTCAACGTCTGTCGCAAGCTGTCTACCTTAATCGGGAAACTTAAAGGTGTAAAAGTATGGGCATATTTCAAAATAATTTTAGACTTTTCAATCCGTTTAAAGGCTTCCATTAATCTTTGTTCCTGCAATTGCATATTGAAAACTTCTGTATAAGCCTGTTTTACCAGAAAATGATTGGGATCGTAATCTTCAAGAACTTTAAAAATCAATCCTGCCGAGCTTTGTAATGCTTTGTTGGAACGCTGCTGCCCAGGGAAATTTTGTACCACCATTCCAGAAATCACGGCAATGTCTCGGAATTTCCTTCTTGCCATTTCCGCAGAATTGATGCTCGAAATCACATCCACCATCAGATTTTCTCTCGTCAAAATTTTATCTAAATTATCTTCATTCAATGGAATTTCTTTATCACTGAACAGTTCAAAACCATAATCATTCATCGCCATCGAGAAGGAAATAGGCGCTAATTTTGAAATTCTATAGGCAATTAAAGCAGCCATTACTTCGTGTACCAAACGTCCTTCGAAAGGATACATAAACAAATGATGTCCTTCGCGGTTTTTAATCATTTCCACCAGAAATTCGTCATCTTTAGGGATATGTGAACGTTTTTCCTGATTGGCTAAAAGTGGATGCAGAAATTTCAGTTCCTTTTCAGAAGCTTTCGGATTCAATGCTCCCGATAATTTTTCTCTTAAAAAATGACCCAAATTCGAACTCAAAGGCAATCTTCCACCCAAATAACTTGGAGCTTGCGCTTTGCCTTTGGATGCCCGAACAAAAACTGTCATATCTTTAATCATCGCCACTTCCAAAACACGGCCAGCCAAAATGAATTTTTCTTCTTTTTTAAGTCTCGAAATAAAATATTCCTCTACCATCCCGATGTAGCCACCGGAAATAAATTTCACTTTCAGCATCGCATCGCTTACTATCGCACCCATATTCATCCGATGGAGCATTGCAATTTTTCGGGAAGTTACTTTGTGCAAACCGTCTTCCATCACCACTACTTTATGATATTCTTCATAGCTTTTCAAGGCACTTCCACCAATGGTGAGAAAGTCTACCATTGCCTTCCACTCTTCATCTCTTATTTCCTGAAAAGTATAGACTTTTTTAATTCTTTCGTAAACTTCATCGGGTAAAAATCCGTCACCGACTGCCAAAGTCATCAGAAACTGAACCAAAACATCGAAACACAGAACCACCGGCTCACGAGGTTCGATAACTTTTTCTTTTACGGCTTCCTTCAAAGCTGCAACTTCTATCAGTTCTAAAGAATGCGTTGGTACACAATATATTTTCGAAGTTTCAAAAGGGGAGTGTCCGCTTCGCCCTGCACGTTGGAGAAATCTTGCAACACCTTTCGCAGAGCCAATTTGTATAACCGTATCCACCGGTTTAAAGTCAATTCCCAAATCCAAAGATGATGTAGAAACCACGGCTTTCAGTTTTCCAGAACTTAAATTTTCTTCGATCCAAATTCTCAAATGTGCATCAATCGAACTGTGATGGATGGCGATTTGTCCGGCAAAATCTGGATACGCATTCAGCAAAAGCTGATACCACATTTCACTCTGACTTCGGGTGTTTGTAAAAACAATGGTAGATTTAGATTCCAAAATAATGGGAACCACTTTATCAGCCAGTTTCTGGCCCAAATGTCCTGCCCAAGGCAAAAGTTCAACTTCATCTGGGAAAACCGAAATAATATCAATTTTCTTATGTTCTTTAGCGGTAATTTTTGTTTTCTTAATATCATACGGGATCAAAACATCCTGCGCTTCATCGAGGTTTCCAATCGTTGCCGTAATTCCCCAGATTTTAAGTTTCGGAACGTAATGAAAGAGCTGTGAAATGCCTAACTCGACCATCACGCCACGTTTTGAACTCAGCAATTCGTGCCATTCATCCACCGCAACGCAATGCATACTGCTAAAGAATCGCTGATGATTTTTCTGGGCCAAAAGCAAGTGTAAACTTTCGGGCGTTACAACAAGAATTTCAGGCATATTTTTGACCTGTTGCTGACGAACTTTCGGGTCTGTATCACCATTTCTAACGCCAACTTCCCAGTCCAAACCAATCTCGTCAATCGCTTCCTGCATTGCTTTGGCGATATCTTTTGAAAGGGAACGAAGTGGCGTAATCCAAATCATTTTCAGACCTTTTTTGTACTTGTCGGGATTCGTCAGAAAGTCTGAAACCAATGCTAAAAATACCGAAAACGTTTTCCCAAAACCAGTGGGAGCCACCACCATTCCGCTGTAGCCACTGCCGAATTTCTTCCAAGTATCCTCCTGAAATTTAAATGGGGAATTGCCTTTTTCCATCATCCAGTTTTGAATGATCTTAAAGCCTTCGGTATTTTCGTAGTTGCTCAAATTTTGTTAATTATTATGTTTAAACGTAACGCTCGTAAGGTTTATTTTAAAATTTTTTAAAACATTTTCCGTTCGCAAAGGCGTTTCAGTCAGCCACTACATTTTGCTATCATTTGCTGAACGAACTGCCTTTGTAAACGAAAAATATGCAGGAAAATGTCAAAAGATCCTTGCGCTCTTTGCGTTTAAAAATTTACTGTATCAATTTTTTAATCTCCTCAATATTATCAATATCATTCACGGTTTTGTCTTTTCGCCATCTTAAAATTCTTGGGAAACGCAATGCAACACCGCTTTTGTGACGGTTGCTGAAGCCAATTCCTTCAAAGGCAATTTCGAAAACCAATTCAGCTTTCACCGTTCGGACCGGACCAAATTTTTCAATCGCATTTTTATTCACAAACTTGCTGACTTCCATTATCTCTTTATCAGTCAATCCTGAATAAGCTTTGGCAATCGTAACTAATTTGTCTCCACTTTTCACGGCAAAGCTGTAATCGGTGTAATAAGCACTTCGTCTTCCGCTCCCTTTTTGAGCGTAAATCAAAACCGCATCAATTGTTAACGGATTGATTTTCCATTTCCACCAATCGCCTTTTTTTCTTCCAGAATGGTAGTGTGAATTTTTCTGTTTCAGCATCAAACCTTCACTGTTGATTTCCCTAGAATTTTCTCTGATGAGATCTAATTGAATCCAATCTTCAAAATCAATTGCCTGTGAAATCTTGATCTTTTCTGGTGCTTCATTTAATAGTAATTCCTCCAGCATTGCTCTTCTTGCGGAGATCTGTTTTTCCCTCAAATCCGTTCCTTCCAATTCCAAAATATCGTACGCAAACACTTCAATTGGAATATCAGAGAGCATTTTTTTAGTTAAAGTTTTACGGTTCAATCGTTTTTGTAATTCATTAAAATTTAAAACGTTACCGTCCTTTACCGCAAGTATTTCTCCATCTATTACAAAGTTGCCTTTCATTGCTTTCACGGCTTCAGTAATTTCCGGAAACTGCTCGGTCACCAATTCTTCACCTCGAGACCAGATGAAAACTTCGTCATTTCGTCTGATGATTTGTCCGCGGATTCCGTCCCATTTATATTCAATGAGCCATTCTTCGGGATTGCCCAAATTTTCCAATTCTTTTTCCAAAGGATATGCAAGGCAAAAAGGGTAGGGCTTTGAGTTATCAGGATTGATGTTTTCTGCCGAAATTAATTCTTTAAAACTGACCTCAGCAGGTTGCCATTTTCCCATCAGACTGTGCATCAGTGTGCTTGCTTCCTGCCCAGAAAACTTGGTCAAAGAATTAATCAATGTCTTGGAAGAAACACCAATTCTGAAACTTCCACCGAGTAATTTATTGAAAATTAATCGCTCTGTATAATCCAAACCATTCCAAGAATTGAGAACAAATTCTTTCTTTTCTGTATCCGTTTTTGTTTTTAATTCAATAATCTCGGTCATCCATTCCGACAAAGTTTTCTCAATTTTTTCATTAGGTGGCGGAAGAATTAAAGAAATTGTTTCACCCAAATCACCTACCGAAGAATAACTTTCCTGAAAAAGCCAAAACGGCAGTTGGCTTATCTCCAATGCCCATTCTTTCATATAGTTGCTGTTCACATTTCGCTTAGGTCTTTTGCCCGTAAACAAGGCGATAAACCACAATTTATCATCATCTGTCGCTCGCTCAAGATAATTGAGAATGGCATCGATTTTAGCATTGGTTTTATTGGTGCTCTCCAAAGCGTTGATGAGTTCTGCGAAATTTTTCATTTCTTATTCTATCTTTTATTGGACATCTGTCACATCCATTGGGTGTATTTTCTTTTTATTATGGCAGCTTTTCCGCCTTCCTCTCCCGCTTTTTTGCTCGTCGTTCCTCCTCACAAAAAGAGCTCCGTTCAAGTCGGGCTGCGAGCAATTCGATGTTTAAAATTAACAGGCCGCTCCTACGGAGCTTTGATTCAATGACGAATGATTCTGCTATTAACGGGTCGCTCCTACGGAGCTTT
>NZ_KE386754.1:11929-38152 GCF_000428485.1 Epilithonimonas tenax DSM 16811
ATTCTGCTATTAACGGGTCGCTCCTACGGAGCTTTTTTTTATTAATCAATCATTTTGCTATTAACAGGTCGCTCCTACGGAGCTTTGATTTAATGACTAATCATTCTGTTATTAACGGGTCGCTCCTACGGAGCTTTTTTTTATTAATCAATGATTCTGCTATTAACAGGTCGCTCCTACGGAGCTTTGATTCAATGACGAATGATTCTGCTATTAACAGGTCGCTCCTACGGAGCTTTGATTTAATGACGAATCATTCTGTTATTAACAGGCCGCTCCTACGAAGCTTTGATTTAATGACGAATGATTCTGCTATTAACGGGTCGCTCCTACGGAGCTTTTTGTTATCAATCAATGATTCTGCTATTAACAGGTCGCTCCTACGGAGCTTTGATTTAATGACGAATGATTCTGCTATTAACGGGTCGCTCCTACGGAGCTTTTTAAGCATCTGATATTTGAAAAAATATATGAGGTCAATTCAGATCGGATTGTTCTTCATTTTTATTGTCTGTTACAACTTCCTTTTCTACTACTTCGTCATCGTCGTCACCATACAAAGTTTCCACGACATCAGATTTGATTCCGATTTCATTTAAATATTTAGAAAAAATCTCAGTTTGTCCGTGCGTGACGTGAACAATTTCGGCTTCTGTGGCTTTAATGGCTTGTAAAAGGCCTTTCCAGTCTGCGTGATCGCTCATCGGAAAACCAGCGTCCATACTTCTCCATCTTCTGGCACCGCGAACCTGCATCCATCCGGAACAAATTGCTGTTGCTGCATCCGGAATTTTTTTAATTACATTACTATCCAACAAAGCCGGTGGAACAATCACAATATCTCCTGCTACGTGTTTAATGCTTTCCCGGAAGTCGGGAACTTCATAATCGGGAAGCACGATTCCAACTTCTTCAAAGGCTTTATTGAGTTTTCCAATCGAGTAGTGAACGTGGATTTTCCCCATTCCTTCAACCGCTTTCATAATCCGTTGCGCTTTTCCCAAAGAATACCCTATGAAAACAGAAGTTTTTTGATTTTCCTGATTCCTTAAAACCCAATTTTGCAGTCTTTTATTTAAATCCGGAACTTCCAGCCAGTTGTAAATGGGAAGTCCGAAGGTGCTTTCAGTCACAAATTCATTACACTTTACCAGTTCGAAAGGTGTACTCAAACCATCATCCTGAACTTTGTAATCACCGGAAACTACGCTTACATAACCTTTGTATTCTAGACGAATCTGAGCCGAACCAATAATATGACCTGCCGGATGCATCGAAAGTTTCACACCATTAATGTCTAAAGTTTCACCATACTGTAAAGTTTGACATTCTATATCGGGAGAAATTCTTTGGAGTAAAATAGGTTTTGTAAAATGATGACAAAGATATTTTTTCATTCCCCAGCGGGCGTGATCAGCGTGCCCGTGGGTGATGACAGCATAGTCAACCGGTCGCCAAGGATCAATATAAAATTTCCCCTGCGGACAATAGATACCTTTGTTTGTAAATGTTATGAGTTTCAATAGTGCGATGATTAGAGTGTTTCTGATTATTCAAAAAGCTGACCAAATATTTTTCCGTAAGTCATACCGAAGGTAAAAAAAACTCCAACAAAGAACAGTCTTGTTGGAGATATTGTAAGATGAATGATCTGATTAGATTTTGGCATTGCCTTCTACGCCATCAGAATTATCAGTTTTGTTTCCGCTGATTGCGGCGGCTGCAAAGCTCAATAAACTAACCAATTTTCCGGCTTTTGTGTCCCAGTAGTAAGTTTCTTTCGGTTGCACTCGGATGATGGAAACATTCGGGTCGTCTTTTCCGTCGAACCAGGCATTGGCCATGGGCGACCATTTGTCTTCGATGGTGGATTGGTCTTTGTAAATATAGGCATCACCGAAGATCGAAAGATATTCGGAATTATTGTTGTTCATAAAGTAGAGCTGTACGCGGTTGTCTTCTTTGATTTCGAAATTCTTGTTGCTGGTTTCACTGCTGATGAACCACAGATTTCCGTTTTCATCTGTTTCCTGTAATCCCATTGGTCTGGAATTAACCGGTAATCTGTCCAGCTCTGTGCAAAACATACAGATTCTGGCTTTTTCTGATAGTTCTTTGATTTTCTTGATGGCTTCCTGACTTGTTAAATCTTGTGTCGACATACTATTTTGTTTTGTGATTAATTTTGTTTGATTGGTAATTCAGTTGCAAATAATGTGCTAAAGATTTGATGGGAATAATTAAAATAAATTTGAAACTGTTGATGATGGAATATTTATTGTTGGAGAACGGGCAATGATTATTCATTATTAATTTCAAAATTAAAAACTGAATTATGAGAGCAATATGGAACGGTGCTATTGGTTTTGGGCTCGTCAATATCCCAATCAAGTTATATTCTGCAACAGATGCAAGCACCTTGGATCTTGATATGCTGGACAGCAAAGATCTCAGTCATATCAAATTCAAACGTATCAATGAGAAAACCGGGAAAGAAGTGGTCTGGGAAGATATCGTGAAAGGCTATAAGATTGAGGACAAATATATTGTCCTGGATGATGATGATTTCTCTGCCGCAAGTCCGGAAAAATCAAAAGTTCTCAGTATTTCTCAGTTCGTGAAAGAAGATGAGATAGATCCCGCATTGTTTGAAACGCCGTATTTTCTTGAACCTCAGAAAAATGGGGAAGCGGCGTACAAATTATTGCTAAAATCATTAATGAAAACCAAAATGGCAGGCATTGGATCTTTTATTTTGAGAGAACGCGAAATCCTTTGTCTGATCCGCCCTTACGATGATAACATATTGATGGTGAATAGAATGCGATATCCTGAGGAAATGAGAAGTTATAAAGATCTGAAAATTCCTGCAGGGAGTAGTCCCAAACCGGATGAATTGAAAATGGCGGAGATGCTTATCAAATCGCTGGCAAGCACTTTTGATCCTTCCAAATACAAAGATACTTACCATGCTGACCTGCTGAAAATTATCAATCAGAAAGCGAAAGGTAAAAAAGTAAAATTAACCGAAACTAAAGAGCCGGAAGGTAAAACCACAGATTTGATGGCCATGCTGAAAGCCAGTCTGGAAGGTAAAAAGAAGAAAGCAGGATAAAATGGACAAGAAAAAAGGCAAAAGTTTTAGCATTTAGAATTGCAATCATTTATCATTAATAATTCATCATTTATAGATTATGGCACTCGAGGATTACAATCACAAACGGAATTTTAAAGAAACGACAGAACCGAATGGAAAGGTAAAAGCGAGCGGGGAAAAGTTGAAATTCGTGATACAGAGACATGCAGCGTCGCGATTGCATTATGATTTTCGACTGGAGATGGATGGTGTCCTGAAAAGTTGGGCCATTCCAAAAGGTCCGTCATTGAATCCTTCTGACAAACGTTTGGCGATGATGGTGGAAGATCATCCTTATGATTACAGAACCTTTGAAGGCTCGATTCCGAAAGGAAATTATGGCGCTGGAGAAGTGGAAATTTGGGATGAAGGCACATATGAACCTATTGAAAAAGTAAAAGGTAAAACCGATGACCTTGCGATGCGCGCCGAACTTCACAAACAATCTTTGAAGTTCATTCTTCACGGAAAGAAATTGAAAGGCGAGTTTGCATTGGTCAAAATTAAAAATCCCATGGAGGACAACGCGTGGCTGCTCATCAAACATAAAGACGATTTTGCGGTTTCCGAAGATTATGATGCTGAAGCGCACACTGCCAAAAATTCCAAAGTAACGGCTTATCTCACAGGTAAAGACAGTAAAAAAAAAAATACCGCCTCCGACGGCATAAAGCCGTTTAAAAATTACACACCTGCGCTTTCCGGCGAGAAAAAACTCTCGGAATTCATTAGGCCGATGTTGTGCAAGACCACCGATAAAGCCTTTGATGATGCGGACTGGGCTTTCGAAATAAAATGGGACGGTTACCGTGCCATTGCGGATTTGCGACACGATGACCTTGGCCTTTACTCCAGAAACGGTTTGGATTTTTCTCAGAAATTCAAAAAAGTGACCAATGCGCTGAAACTTCAGGAACACGAGATGATTCTCGATGGCGAGCTTGTTGCCTATGACGACAAGGGAAAACCAAATTTTCAGTGGCTTCAAAGAATTGGTGATCACTCTGATTTGGCTTTGATTTATCAGGTTTTTGATTTGCTTTGGCTGAACGGACACTCGACGGAAAAGCTCACCTATCTTCAACGCAAAGAACTTCTTAAAGACGCCTTGGTTCAAAATGAGATCATCCAGTTTTCTGATCATATTCTTAAAGATGGAAAAGCGTTTTTCCAAGCCGCAAATGATCTGGGTCTGGAAGGGATTGTGGCTAAGAAAACAGACAGCGTTTACAGAGAAAATATCAGAAGTTCTGAGTGGTTGAAAATCAAAATCAATCAAACAGATGAAGCGCTTATTTGTGGATTTACAGAACCGAAAGGCTCTCGGAACAAATTCGGATCCCTGATTCTCGGGAAATACCTTGATGGGGAAATGGTGTTCTGCGGACACACCGGAACGGGTTTTAATGAGAAAACTCTTGATGAGCTTCATCAATTAATGGAACCATTGGTTACAGAAAAATCAGTTTTCAAAATCACACCGAAAACCAATGCCAAAGCCACTTGGATAAGACCAGAGCTGGTTGCGGAAATTAAATTTACCGAAGTGACGAGAGATCATATTTACCGCCATCCGGTTTTTTTGAGGCTTCGGGAAGATGTGAAATCGGACGAGGTGGCTTTCAATTCTGAAAATAAACTAAAAAATGAAAAGGTGAAAAAAACCGAACCGAAGCACAGGACTGCAAACAATGAGCTCACCAAAAAAATTGGAAAGCAGGCGTTGAAATTGACGAATCAGAATAAGATCTATTTTCCTGATGGTGACGTCAGCAAAGGTGATGTGATCGATTATTACCAAAGCATTTCAAAATACATTCTGCCTTATCTGAGAAATAGGCCACAATCGATGAACCGTTTTCCGAACGGAATTAAAGGCTTGAGTTTTTACCAAAAAGATGCATCCGAAGAAACGCCAGATTGGATAGAAATCGAAAAAGTGTTCTCGGAAAGCAGTGATAAATACATCAATTACATCATTTGTAACGATAAGGAAACCTTGGCTTATCTCAACAATCTTGGCTGCATAGAGCTGAATGTCTGGACAAGCCGATTGCCAAAAGCCGATTTTCCCGATTACTTGGTTTTGGACCTTGACCCATCAGATGAGAACACATTTGAGGATGTGATAGAGACGGCGTTGGCGGTGAAAGAAGTTTTGGAGTCGGCAGGAATCAAAGCTGTTCCGAAGACTTCCGGAAGTTCCGGGATTCATATTTATATTCCGATGGGCGCCAAATATGATTACGATCAGGTGAAGGACTTTGGGCATTTGTTGATGCAAATGGTGCGGCAGAAATTGCCGGATTTGACCACTTTGGAAAGAAGTCTTCAGAAACGTGATAAGCAAAAAATCTATCTCGATTATCTTCAAAACCGCCGTGGACAGACACTCGCAAGTGTTTACAGCCTGCGTCCGAAAAACGGTGCGCCGGTATCAATGCCATTGGAATGGGAAGAAGTCAAAGCGGGACTGAAGCCGACAGATTTTAATATTCATAATGCCTTGGACAGATTGATAGAAAAAGGGGATCTGTTCAGGCCCATCCTTGGAAAAGGCATTGATATGTTGAAAGCGATTAAGAAACTAGAACAATAGAACAATACACAAAAAAAATCCCACGCAACCATTCGTGGTGTGGGATTTTGATGGATTGTAAATTCAGTTACAGCTTAAAACCACCGGAAACTTCGATTCTTTGACCGTTGATCCACTTGGATTCTTCTGAGCAAAGGAATGCCACCACACTTCCGATGTCATCCGGCAGACCAACTCTTCCCAAAGCAGTTTCCGAAGCCAAATGCTTGTTGATATCGGAAATATCACGCACAACACCGCCTCCAAAATCAGTTTCGATGGCACCCGGAGCGATAGAATTGACTCTTATTTTACGATATCCCAATTCCAATGCCTGATATCTGGATAGTGCATCAACAGCTGCTTTCATGGCGCCGTAAGCAGCATAGCCAGGCATAGAAAATCTTGCCAATCCAGAAGAAGTGTTCACAACGCTGCTAGCATCGTTCAGCAATGGTAATAATTTTTGAGTTAAAAAATAAGGTCCTTTGAAATGGATATTCGTCATTGCATCCAAAGTTTCTTCAGTCGTGGTTTCGAAACTTTCACTAAGTCCGATTCCCGCATTGTTGACCAATGCATCCAGTTTTGCAGAATAAAAATGAGTGTTCAAAATACTTTCCACTTCAGTCACAAAATGATCAAAACCTGTCGTTGTAGCAATGTCTAAGGGTAACGCAAAAGCTTTTTGCCCCAGAGTTTCTATTTCCTTTACAACTTCGTCTGCAGCTTCTTTTTTGGATTGATAAGTCAAGATGATATCAAATCCTTTTTTTGCTAATTGCAAAGCCGAATCTTTACCTAGTCCGCGACTTGCGCCAGTTACTAATGCTATTTTACTTGCCATTTTTATTCGTTTTAAATTAATGATACAAAGTTGAAAAATGATCGCATTCGCTTCTTTGCAAAAATCAAATTAAAATTTGCAAAAATCAAACAATTGCTTATTCACGAAAATGTTGGGGTGACTGCTGGCTGTATTTCTTGAAAAAGTTGGAAAAATGAGCGACTTCTTCAAATCCTAGTGTGAATGCAATCTCCGAAATATTCCATTGCGTTTGGGTCAGCAATATTTTGGCCTCCTGAAAAATGCGGCTTCCGATGATTTCTCCGGTGGTTTTGCCAGTCGTTTCTTTCAAGACTCTGTTGAGGTGGTTTACGTGAACGCCTAGAATGCCGGCAAAGTCTGCGGGCGTTTTCAGTTGCAGAAGTTGACTGATGTTCTCTATAGGAAACTGACGTTCGAGTAGTTCAATAAACAGGGTTGTGGTTCTGGAAGCGGCTGTTTTGTTATGTTCGAGGGGTTGGATCGGTTTTAATTTTTGCCCAAAATGGACCAATTCCATCACAAAATTTCTCAGCAGATCATATTTGTAAACATAATCAGACTTTATTTCATCGTGCATTTTCAGAAATACAGCTTCAAATTGCTGGAACTGATCTGTTGATATCTGGTAGATAAAATCGCTCTGATGTGAGAAAACCGGAATGTGATCCAGTTCCATTCCAATCTTGGAACTTGGGAGAAAATCCTTTGTGAAAACACAAAAGTGACCAGTCTGTTCCTTGCCAAGATTCGTGTAATTGTAAGGTATTTTCGGCGATGCAAAAAGAACAGCACAGTCCTCAATCTCAATGGTTTTGTCTGCATATTCTACTTTGTTTCGGCCCTTGATGAGACTTATTTTGTAATAAGTTCGTCTGTTGTAAGGCATTTCTGTTTTGGATTTGGCATTCCTAGAGATCTCAGTAATATCAAAAACATTGAAATGACCAATATCCTTGTGAATGTTTTCGTGAAGGAACTGATTGATATCAGGACAGGTTTCTCCCAGGATATCTTTGTAAAATTCTTTGATGGTAATAGAGCTCATTTTATTTGTAAAAATCAAAGGTACGGGTTTGTTTTTTATTTTCATTAATGATCACCGTGATAGGTGAATGGATGAATCCGAACAATTCAAATCATTCATATAAAAGATAAAAAATTGCTTACTGAGCGCAGTATTATCGGATTTTTTTTGCTTCAAAGGCAGCTTATGCGATTCCTTCTACCACATATATCGGAGCCTGGAACACAGGAGATTTCACTTACAGCGCACTCAGCAGAGTGTTTTGTATGGGATCAATTCGGTTTCTTTTTTTTTGCTTCCGGAAGCAAGATTGTTGAATTTTAATGTGAAGACAAGAACCTTTAATGAGAATTCTATTAAGTATTGATCCAAATCCAACAGCAGTCATTCTGAATGTTAAAACGCAGGATGTAGTTTTGGAAGTTTCGTTCTTCTATAGCATTGGGATACAGGTTGGTACTAAAGATATTAATGGTCAAATTAATGTCAATTCAGTTCTGAAAGCAAATGATGTCCTTAAGATTATCACAGATCAGGAGAAAATTCACCAAGAAACAATCTTTTTAATTTTAAACAGCAAGCCATCGTATTACGTTTAGATGGCTTTTTTTATTAAAAAATAGATTCTTCAGTTTCGGTAGTGAAAAGTTCCAGGAACTTCATTCCACGATAAGAATTGCCTTTAGGATTCAGTTTCGGACTCCAGACTGTGATCACATATCTGCCGGGAAATAATGCGGTGATTCCGCCACCAACACCGCTTTTTCCGGGAAGTCCTACGCGGAAAGAAAACTCTCCGGATTCATCATAGAAACCGCAAGTCTGCATAATGGCATTCACTCTTTTAGCTTGGCTTTTGGTCAGGATTTCTTTTTGGTCACAGACCTTTTGGCCACCATTGGCTAGAAAAGTAAAAGCATTGGATAGTTCCAAAGTTGTCATTTCTACGGAACAGATCAGGCTGTAAAGATGGAGGACTTCTTCAGGATCATTTTTAATGTTACCAAAAGACTTAATGAAGTGGCAAAGTGCTGCGTTTCGGTAACCGATTTTCAGTTCACTTTTTGCAACGGTTTGAGAATAGTTGATGGTTTCCGAGTCTGTAAGATCTCTCACGAAGGCCAAAAATTCTTTCTTAGGATCGTCAAACAGATCGATCAAAATATCAGAAACGACCAGCGCACCAGCGTTGAGAAAAGGATTTCTCGGAATACCGTTGTCAGATTCCAGTTGCACCAGAGAATTGAAGGGATTTCCCGATGGTTCTACATCTACACGTTCCCAGATCTTCTCATCCCATATCTCTGTAGACCAGGCAGAGTAGTAGAACTTTGGAAATACTCTGGATAGAAAATCTGGTTTGATGATCACCGTAGCTGTAGTTTTCTGCATTAATGAGTTGGATAGAAACAGCAAACTGATCCGGATCTACATTGGCAAGTTCCGGAATGTAAGACGCCACTTCGCCAGGATTTTCTTCATTTTTGATCTGATGAAAAATAGTCTCGATGATGGTCTGGTAATGATGATTCATTTTATAAATTAAGGTTTCCAAATGTATGAATTTGAGTAACTCATTGTCACTTATTTTAACGGAATTTCACTCTAACTTCTAACATCTAATTTCTAACATCTAACATCTAAACAAAAAAAAGAGCACTTTCCGAAAAAAAATGCCCTTTCATAAAAACCTTAAAAATTAAAAAAATTATAATGATACCCCGCGTTTCCAAGGGATAAACACATCCTGTTTCAATTGGTCTGCTTTTGTTTCTACGTTTCCGCTTGCCAGTTCAATGATGTAATCTACAATCTCCTCACCAACTTCCTGAATGCTTTTTTCGCCCGTGATCACGGTTCCGGCATTCACGTCTATGATATCCGCCATTTTGTTGATCAGTGCTGTATTGGAAGAGATTTTCACAACTGGAGCGATTGGATTTCCCATTGGATTTCCCAAACCTGTAGTGAACAAAACTACAGTTGCGCCTGCTCCTACCAAGCCTGTGGTGCATTCGGCATCGTTTCCTGGCGTGTTCAATAGATTTAAGCCTGGTTTCGAAATGTATTCGCCGTAATCCAAAACATCGACGATTGGCGCTGTTCCGCCTTTTTTGGAAGCACCTGCAGATTTCATCGCATCGGTAATCAAACCATCTTTGATATTTCCAGGAGAAGGGTTCATATCGAATCCAGAACCGGCATCCACCACAGATTTTTCGAAAGCTTTCATCAATGTTAAGAACTTGTCTGCTTTTTCCTCATCTACACATCGGTTCATCAATTCCTGCTCTACGCCGCACAATTCCGGGAACTCTGCCAAGATCGTTTTTCCGCCCAATGCGGCGAAGATATCGGAGACTATTCCCAAAGCCGGATTGGCAGATATGCCTGAGAATCCGTCAGATCCGCCACACTCCAGACCAATACTTATTTTTGAAACCGGCGCAGGCTGACGTTTGATCTTATTGGCTCTTTTAATCGCTTCAAAAGAATCTTTGATTACCATTTGGAACATTTTGTCAGTAGTCCCGATCTGCTGTTGCTCGAAGACCAAGATCTCTTTATCGCTGTTTGGACTCATTTCTTTCAAAGCATTTTGAAAAATATCAACCTGCAGATTTTGACATCCTAAGCTGAGAACCGTTGCGCCAGCTACATTCGGGTTGTTCACATAACCAGCAAGCAGTTTTGCCAACAGTTCAGAATCCTGTCGGATCCCGCCGCAACCACCTTGGTGATTGATAAATTTGACTTCGATATTATCCAGGATATTCTCATTTCGGGAATTGTCTACAACTTCTTCCACGCTTTTTTCTTCGATTAATGAGCGTAGGAAATTCTTGTAGGAAACTTCTTTTTGAGGTAACAATTCGTTTTCGAAAATGTCTTTCAGCTTCTCAATATTCTTGTTTTCACAAAATACCAATGGGAAGAATAACCATACATTTTTGGTTCCCACTTGACCATCAGAACGGTAATAGCCGTTGAAGGTTTTGTCTTTCCATCGATCTACATTGGGTGGCGTCCAATCCAGATCGCCAGTTTTTTTGAAAACGGGTTCACTCTGGTGCTTTACATTTTCTGTCGTGATGACTTCCCCTTTTTGGATGGTTTGATTGGCTTTCCCAACCATGACACCGTACATAACGATGTGATCGCCGTTTTCAAAATCTTCTCCGGCAAATTTATGTTTAGCTTGTGTATCCGTTAAAACATGGTAAGGCGTTCCGTCGAGATCAACGGTTTCGCCAGCGTAAAGATCCATCAGCGCAACCACGACGTTGTCTTTCGGATTTACTTTTAATACTTTTTTCATCATTTTTAAGTATTTTAAAAATTAATTGTTTGTCATTTAATAATTATTGGGGCAGCTTAATCCGCCTTCCACTCCCAATCTTTTTTGCGGACGATTTCCAATTCATTAGAAATTGATTGCACGCAAAAAAGGATTTCCGTTCAAGTCGGGCTGCGGATTTGTAAATTCTTTCACATCGTCAGAGTGATAGAAATTTATCAACTTTTGTCAGGCTGAGGCTCTCGAAGCCAAATAAAGACTATTGAATGAAATTCTTATATCCTTGTTCGATTCCATTAGCATCTATTTCTTTCAAGGCTTTTGTGACAGAATCCAGTAATCCCGGAACTTCTGTAAGATCTGTATCCCAGAAGCTCTTTTCGGATAAGGTGGCTCTCGCTACTTCTCCAAGATCGTTGGTTGACCAGATTGCTTTGAATCTCTCCAAAACAGGCACATCATCCATCACTGGAAGCGTTTTCCCGTGGAATTCCCCTTGGTAGAATCTGATCAATGCCGCTAGAGAAAACGTCAAATTGCTTGGTAATTCTTTTTTATCTTCAACATATTGCAACAGACTTGGCAACACTCTCACTTTGAATTTGGCAACCGAGTTCAGCGCAATACTGGAAAGCTGATGCTTCAAAAATGGATTTCTGAATCTGTCAAAAACTTCCTCAGCGAAAGCCGTCAATTCTTCTTTTGGAAGGTCGAGTGTCGGGATGATCTCATTGTAAACTGTATCAGAAATGAATTTGCCGGCAAATTCTGCATCGATGGCTTCTTTCACCGTTTCTTTACCGTCCAGGATAGAGAATGCCAACATTGCGGTGTGAGCGCCGTTCAGGATTCTTACTTTTCTGGTTCTGTATGGCGTGATGTCTTTTACGATCATAACCTGATCATCTATTTTATCAAACGGAATCAAAGCTTTCAATTTGTCGTCACCTTCTATCACCCAAAGCAGGAATGCTTCGCAGACGACCATTAAGTTGTCTTCGTATGCGAATTGAGCTTCGTATTCCTCTTTTTCTTCTCTGGGATATCCAGGAACAATTCTGTCCACCAGGGTGCTGTGGAAAAAGTTGCTGTTTTCTACCCAAGCCGAGAAACCTTCTTCAAGATTCCATAATTCTGCATATTGAAGGATGTATTTTTTTAATGTCAATCCATTATTCTCGATCAATTCACAAGGAATGATGTGAAGACCTTTGTCCTCGGCACCATTGAAATGTTTGAATCTTTCGTAAAGTAAAGCCGTTACTTTTGCAGGGAAATTCTTGTGAGGTCCAGCTTCAATTGTCGCGTCAGACTCGTCAAAAGCAATTCCGGCTTCTGTTGTGTTTGATAAGATGAACTGAAGCTCTTCACCTTTTGCCAGATCAAGATATTCCTGATAATTGGCGTAGGGACTTAATGATCTTTGGATCGCAGAAATCACGCGTTGATCATCTACAATTTGGCCTTTTTTCACACCTCTTACGAAAAGTGTGTACAGGTTGTTTTGTTCCTCCAGCATCTCTACAAGTCCGCCGACAGTGGGCTGAACTACGGTTACACCAGCGTTGAAGCCCGCTTCTTTGTTCATTTTATCAATCAGATAATCAACGAATGCACGCAGGAAGTTGCCTTCTCCGAATTGTAAAAATTTTATAGGAAGTTTCTCAGTCAGACCTGAGTTTTCACGATTAAGTTTTTCTTTTGTTTGATATTCCATTTCTTTATTCTTTAAATTTTAATAAACTTTGTGAAAGTTCTATTTTTAATGTCAACTGTTGTTTTGAACACTAAGTCCACAAAGTCTTTTTTATTACGGTGTTTTAAGGTTTACAGAGCCGCTTTGCTTATGTAAGCTTTCTTTTATTCGAATCACTCGCAGCCCGACTTATCTCTTCTTTTCTATTTTTTCATTTGAATCATCGAACCACTTCGTTAGGTTTGAGAGTGGAAGGCGGAAAAGCTGCCCAAATCGTTCTTGTTACTATTTATAAATCCGTCACTGGTTTGTAAACCGGCACTAGTGATTTCATTACCACCCAACCGATCAGGTAAACCACGGCACAGATTGAAAATATAATGAAGTAACCAGCTTCTTCTCCCTTGAAGGCCATAAACTCCATCTGCGTAGTTCCTGCAAAATCAAATAAAACGCCTGATCCTTTATTGATGATCAATGACCCGATTCCACCCGCCATTCCACCGATTCCGGTGATCGTTGCGATGGCTTTTTTCGGGAACATATCCCCAACTGTTGACATGATATTTGCTGACCAAGCCTGATGACCTGCTCCTGCAATACCAATAATAATTACAGGTAACCAGAAAGAATAACTTCCTAAAGGTTGAGCAATCAGTGCTAATAATGGGAAAAATGCGAAGATTAACATCGCTTTCATTCTGCCGGCGTAAGGGTCCATTCCTTTTTTATTGATGAAATAGGATGGCAACCAACCGCCGATGATCGATAATAATGTGATCGTGTAAAGGACGAAAATAGCTGCCTGACCAACGCTGTCATTGGATTTGATGCCATAGACGGAGCTGAGATAAGCCGGTGTCCAGAACATATAAAACCACCAAACGCCGTCTGTCATAAACTTTCCAAATGTAAACGCCCAAGTCTGTTTGTATTTGAAGCATTGTGCGAATGATACTTTTTTGTCTTTATCCGCTTCCTCTTCCAGACCGTGATCCTGCTGGATGTACTGTAATTCGGAAACACTCATTTTCCTGTTGTGTTCCGGTTTTTTATAGATGAATACCCAAAATCCCATCCATACAAATCCCAAAATTCCGATGATGATGAATGACATTTCCCAACCATAACGTTCAGCAATTCTTGGAATGATCAAAGGTGCAGACAAAGCACCAACAGCTGCACCAGCATTGAAGATACTGGTTGCGAAAGCCCTGTCTTTTTTAGGGAAATATTCTGCTGTGGTTTTGATAGCGGCAGGGAAATTACCCGCTTCACCAACAGCCAAAACGAAACGAGCAAAAATGAAAAGCAGCACACTTGTACTTCCTACCAAAGCCACATTATCTACAGTTTTAATCAGTTCTTTTGATTCTTCGAAGCCTACAAACCAATTTCCTGTCAGGATTCCTGATGCTGCAATGCCGCAATAGGCGTGTAAACAAGCACCAACAGACCAAATTCCAATTGCCCAAAGGAAACCTTTCTTCGTATCCATAAAATCCACAAACTTCCCAGCGAACAGCATACTCACCGCGTAGAAAATGGAGAATAATGCGGTGATGTTACCATAATCATTATTGTTCCAATGAAACTCTGGCTGGATAAAATCTTTCCAAGTCAGAGAAAGCACCTGTCTGTCCAGATAATTGATACTTGTTGCTGCAAAGAGAAGGGCACAAATTCCCCATCTGTAATTGGTTTGCTTAGGCATTACGGTTTGATTCATTTTAAAATGGTTTGGCTTGTTTGTGTTTTTGATTTTAAGACGCTTTTATCGATTTGATGATCTCTAAAACCCTGATTGTTTCATTCTCTATGGTTGCGTAATCTTTTGCCGCCATCAGTTCTTTGCTGACCAATTTGCTTCCCATCCCAACGGCAGAAACGCCCGCTTTGAACCAGCTTTCGATACTTTCTTTTGTCGTATCAACGCCGCCGGTTGGCATAAATTTCAGATTGGGGAAAACATCTTTTATTGCGCTCATAAATCCTGCTCCCATTGCATTGCCGGGGAATAACTTGATGAATGTGACGCCTGCAGCTTCCGCAGTGATGATTTCCGTTGGGGTCATACAACCCGGGCTGTAAAGCAAATGTTTTGAGATCAAAAATTCTGCAACTTCCTGTACAAATCCTGGGCTGATAAAGAAATCTGCGCCCGCTTTTTCGTAATCTTCCGCTTGTTTTAGATTTTTTATCGTTCCGATTCCAAGAAGCATTTCCGGCATTTCTGTGTTTCTAAGTGCTACCATTTTGGTAAAGTTGCTCAATGCAAATTCACCTCTGCTTGTATATTCTACAGCGCGGATTCCGGCTTTGTAAAGTGCTTTCAGTATATCGAGAGTGACCGTTTCGTCTGCGTTGTAATACAAAGGCAAAATCCCTTGATTAATAATGGCATTGGTGACTAGTTGAATTTTTGTCATTTTATATTTTTTTTTAAGCCAATTGCTAAAAGCCAATGGTCAGTAGCTTTTTATCTTTTTATTCTTCCGCCTTTGTCACCATTCATCACATCCAAAATATCGGAAGCGCTGCAATGGTTGATGTCGCCAGGAACCGTGTGTTTGATGGCGCAAGCGGCGTTTCCGAACTGAAGTGCGGTTTCATCATCGAAGTTTAATAAACCGTAAATCAAACCTGCTGCGAAAGCATCTCCAGTTCCGATTCTGTCTACCACTTGAAGGATCTCGATGGGTTCAGATTCGAAGTACGTTTCGTTGGACCAAGCTCTTCCTTGGGTTTCCTGTGTACTTGCGCTGGTGCCAACTCTTACTTTGTCAAATATCTTTTTGATGGAAGGCATTTGTTTCTGAAATTCTTCACAAGCTTCGATAAAGCTTTCTTTGTCAGACGAGAATTTGGTTCCGATGATCTCGTTGATTTCATTCACGCCACCGATGAAAATAGTGGAGTAGGACACTAATTCTTTCAAAACTTCGAAGCCTTCTTTTCCGTATTTCCAAAGGTTGGAACGGTAAGCTGGGTCAGCAGTGATCTCGATTCCTTTTTCGTTGGCAGATTGCAAACCTTTCTTCAGAGCGATGTAAGCACTTTCTGAAATTCCCGGAGAGATCCCTGTCCAGTGCAAATAGTCTGCACCTTCCAAAGCTTTGTCCCAATCGATTTGCTTTGGATTGATGTTCGCAAAAGAACCATTCAATCGGTTGTATGCGATTCTGGAAGCACGAACCGACGAACCAACTTCCAGAAAATACAATCCCAAAGGATGCTCGTTTTTTGTAATGTGAGTGGTGTCAATTCCATAACTTTTGATAGACGCCAATGCGGATTCTCCCACGAAATCATTGGAGACAACGCTCACGTGTTTTACGTCACAACCCATTGTCGCAAGCGATGCCGCAACGTTGAGTTCTGTGCCTCCGAAAAAGAATTCCATCTCGTTGCTTTGCTTCATCATCCTGTTGTTGGCAGGTGACAATCGCATAATCACTTCTCCAAAGCTTACTACTTTGCCCATTAATTTATTTTTTTATTGAAAATCAGTTTTTCCCCAACCCCAAAAGGGAGCATGATTCTATTTTTTTATTATTTGATAAAATCTTCTCTGTGCGGGCTGAAAACATCAACCAAAATGCCGTCTTCCAGACATTCTACACCGTGAACGACGTTGGAAGGAACGAAGAACGAATCGCCTTTTTTCAGGAGCGAAATTTCTTCTCCAATATTCACCTCGAACCGTCCTTCTGCAACATAAGTGACCTGGATGTGCGGATGTTTGTGCTTGTAACCAATGCCGCCTTTTTTGAAACGAACGTTGACCATCATTACAGAATCGTCGTAACCAACGATTTGGCGGTCTATGTATTCATCTATTTTTTTCCATTCTGTGGAATCGCATTTGTAGAATATTTTTGAGGTTTGTTCTGTTTTCATTTTTTTTAATTTTAACGCAAAGTCGCAAAGGTTGATTTGCAATTCGTTGTTTTTAAGTCGCAAAGTCCTTCGACTCCGCTCAGGATGACATTTCTAATACTAACTGTTTCAATTTTCATTCTAATGACGAATCACTCGCAGCCCGACTTATCTCTTGTTTTCTATTTTTTCATTTGAATCGATGAACCACTTCGTTAGGTTTGAGCGGAAATCCTTTTTTGCCTGACTTAACGTTCTATTTAAACTGAAATCGTTGTGCAAAAAAGATTGACTTCGTCGAACCACTTCGTTAGGTTTGGGAGCGGAAGGCGGAAATAGCGGCCCAAATCTTTATTTTATTTCCTTCGAGAGCCTCAGGATGACAATTTAAAAACTGAAATAGTCTTTTGCATTGTTATAACAGATGTCTGAAACTATTTTTCCAACGAGGTCCATATCTTCCGGAAGTTCACCAGATTCGATTTCATTTCCTAACAGGTTACACAAAACTCTGCGGAAATATTCGTGTCTTGGGAAGGAAAGGAAGCTTCTGGAATCGGTTAACATCCCAACGAATGTGCTGATCAATCCCATATTGGAAAGGGCATTCAGTTGTTTTTCCATTCCGTCTTTCTGGTCCAAAAACCACCATCCGGAACCGAATTGTACTTTTCCTTTGACAGATCCGTCATTGAAATTTCCGATCAAGGTTGCTATAATTTCGTTGTCGGCAGGATTCAGATTGTAGATGATTGTTTTGGTTAATTTATCTTTGGAATCCAATGTGTTAAGGAATTTGGAAAGGTTGACCGCCTGAACGAAATCGCCAATAGAATCCCAACCTGTATCGGGTCCCAGAACTTTCAACATTCTTGCATTATTGTTTCTCAAAGCACCCAAATGATACTGCTGAACCCAAGCTAATGAATGGTAAGTTTCTCCTAAAAACAACAAAATCGCAGTTTTGAATTGCTCGATCTGATGTGCTGTTAAAGTTTCGCCTTTTCTCTTAGTCTCGAAAATCGAATTGATCTCTGAATCTGTGAACGTTTCGAAAGATATATTGTTCAATCCGTGGTCACATAATCTGCAACCGTTTTCGTGAAAAAATTGAATTCTTTTGGTTAAAGCATCTTGCAAATCTTGGTAAGAATTGATCTCGATGCCTGCAGATTCGCTTAATTGATTGATGTAAGCATTATAATCCTCGTTGTCAATCAAAATGGCTTTGTCCGGACGGAATGCCGTGCTCACCGTGATTCCGATGTTGTTTTTCTTGATTGTCTGATGGTATTCTAAAGTGTCAATCGGATCTTCTGTGGTACAAACCGTTTCCACGTTTCTCATTTTCAACAAGCCGTGAACAGATTTTTCCGGTGTCTGAAGTTGAGCTGATACATTGTCGTAAACCTGGTCTGCATTTTTCTCATTAAGCAAATCATAAACATCAAAATATCTTGCCAATTCCAAATGTGTCCAGTGGAACAAAGGATTTCTCAAAGTATTCGGAACTGTTTTTGCCCAGGCTGCGAATTTTTCTTTGTCAGAAGCATCTCCGGTGATGAATTTTTCGTTCTCGCCCATTGTTCTCATCGCTCTCCATTTGTAATGGTCGCCACCGATCCAGACCTGAGTGATGTTCTCAAACTGACGGTTTTCCGCGATCTCTTTTGGAGGCAAATGGTTGTGGTAATCGATGATTGGCTGTTTTTCTGCAAAATTGAAATACAACTCTTCAGCGAATCTATTCTTTAATAAAAATGTATCTGTGATGAAATGTTTTGTACTCATAAGACTAATAGATGATAGACTGATAGATGATAGACTTATTATTCGTTGGAAGGTTTTCCGATGGTTGCCAGGATTCCGCCATCAACATAGATGATTTGTCCGTTGATGAACTGGCTTGCTTCTGAGGCTAGGAAAATGGCGGTTCCTGCAAGATCTTCGGGATTTCCCCAACGGCCTTCTGGCGTTCTGCTGATGATAAATTCGTTGAAAGGATTGCCGTCCACTCGGATTGGTTCTGTCTGAGACGTTGCAAAATAGCCAGGACCGATTCCGTTCACCTGAATATTATGTTTTGCCCATTCTGTCGCCAGATTTTTGGTGAGCATTTTCAAACCGCCTTTTGCAGAAGCATAAGCCACAACGTTGTCACGACCCAATTCGCTCATCATAGAGCAGATGTTGATGATCTTTCCAGATCTTCGTTTGATCATATTTCTCGCCACCAATTGCGACATAATGAAAGGTCCTGTGAGATCTACATCGATCACTTTTCGGAAATCAGAAACCTCCATTTCCAAAGCTGGAACTCTTTTGATGATTCCTGCATTATTAATAAGGATATCGATTTGTTTATGATTGGCTTCGATTTCTGCAACTTTTTCGGCAGCAATGTTTTCATCGGTCACATCAAAAATATAGCCTGTTGCTTTGTAGCCTTTTGATTGATAATATTTGATAGCTTCTTCCAATTTGGCTGGTGTAGTGCTGGTCACCACAAGTTCTGCACCTGCTGATCCCAAACCTTCTGCCATTGCCAAACCTAAACCGTGCGTTCCACCGGTGATAAGAGCTACTTTTCCAGTTAAGTCAAATAAATTTGTCATCATTATTTTAATTCGTCAGTTTTTACAGCATCCATATCGCTGTAGTCCATATTTTCTCCTGCCATTCCCCAAATAAAGCTGTACTTGGACGTCCCAACGCCAGAGTGGATAGACCATTCTGGAGAGATCACTGCATCTCTGTTTTTCAGGAAAATGTGACGTGTTTCAGTGGGCTGACCCATAAAATGAGAAACGGTTTGACCTTCTTCCAAATCAAAGTAGAAATAAGCTTCCATTCTTCTGGTGTGCGTGTGAGAAGGCATTGTGTTCCAAACGCTTCCTATATGTAATTCTGTCATTCCCATTTGAAGCTGACAAGTTTCCAGAACGCTGTTTACAATTAATTTATTGATGGTTCTTCTGTTCGCATATTTTGCATCGCCTAGTTCTACGATTTCAGCTTCTGTTTTTGTAATTTTCTTAGTTGGAAAAGCGTGATGAGCTGGCGCAGAATTGATATAAAAATAAGGTTGTTCGCCATTCGAGGCTTCGAAAGTCACTACTTTGTTTCCTTTTCCTATATATAAAGCCTCTTTATTATTAAGTTCGTAAACTGTTCCGTCAACAGTCACTTTTCCTTTTCCGCCAACATTGATGATGCCTAATTCTCGTCTTTCGAGGAAATAGGCTGCTTTCAGATCTTCGGTAGTTTCTAGTATTAACGCTTTGTCAGTTGGCATTACTCCACCAACGATTAAGCGATCATACATTGTGTACACCAATTTGATCTGATTTTGCACGAATAGATCATTGATAAGAAATTCTCTTCGAAGGTCTTCTGTGGTGTAATTTTTGGCATCGTTCGGATGATGTGCGTATCGGAATTCTGATTGAGTCATTTTAATCGGTATAATGTGAATAAATAATTAACATTGTGTAATCGATTGCATTGGTGATTGCAAGAATTGGCACAACAAATAATTTTTGTAAATATAAATATAAATTCTATCTGCAACAGAAAAAATACAATAAAAATTTAAAGATTTAAAAATGAGTATTTTATGGATGTATAGCTGTGGTTTTAATGTGCAAATGCCTATTTTTTATGTGGTCAACTTTACCGATAAAACGGCATTATGTAGAATTTTTCACGAGTGGCTGTTTTCCTATGGAGACCATCAATTACCGATCTTTTGTAGTTTTAATGGTTTGATATACATTTGGTTATGATAATAAAATAAATTTTTCTGGTCAATGATCCTTTTGCTGACTTTTTAATCAAAAAAAAATGAATTTTGGGACATTTTGTATGCTTAGGTTAATTTTTGGTTAATCAAAGGGCTGATGATCTTTCAATTTGCTGATTTAAATCAAGAGGATATGGTGTTAAATTAGTCATAGCGGGAATTATTTTTTTTGTTATGATTGGATGTGTAAACAATTGTAAATTAAATAATTATTGTTGTTTTTGATAGCGATGATTGGATGATTTGACCGTGATATTGTTGAAAAATAATTTTTTTTTATTTGCCAATTAAAAAATAATCTTAGTTTAGTCGAGCTAATAAATAGTTTAAAAATAAGTGCAATCGATTGCATTTTTCACAGCAAATGTTCTGATACGATACAGAAGTAAAAAATATGACTAATTATAAAACTAAAAAATATCTATGAGTGTTTTAAAACTAGGTATTCAAAGTGCTTTTATTAAAACGACGATTGCATCTGTCTTTTTACTGCCTGCATTTGGTTTAGCTCAAGAGTTGATCAAAGTGTCCGGTAAAATTACTTCCGAGCAAAACAAGCCTATACAGGATGTAGAAATTACGGTAAGAAATTCTAAGTTTTCTACAATGACAAACAAGTCCGGACAGTATGAGCTCAATGTCCCGAAAAATGCAACGCTCGTGATACGTTCCAAAGGATTTGAAGCACAGGAGGTGGAAGTGAATGGGAAAACGGTCATTAATCTTGCGTTAGCAAAATATGACGGTAACAAAGAAAGGAACATTGATGAAGTGGTATTGGTTGGATACACAAGCGTTTCTAAAAAAGATGTTACCAACTCCATTTCTTCTGTAAAAGGAGAGCAGTTGGCAGATATGCCCGTCAACAGTGCTGCAGAAGCTATACAAGGCAGAATGGCAGGTGTACAGGTTACTTTTGGTGAAGGTTCTCCGGGATCTGACCCGGAAATTAAAGTGAGAGGTGGCACATCTATCACGCAGGATAATGCACCGCTGTATATCGTGGACGGAATCCAGATGGATAATGCTTTGTCTCTTATCTCGCCTAAAGAAATAGAATCGATCGAGGTGCTGAAAGATGCATCTTCCACTTCTATCTATGGTGCAAGAGGAGCTAATGGTGTGGTACTGATCACTACAAAAAGTGGTCGTAAAAACACAAAAACTGTGGTGAATTACAATGGCTACACAGGAGTTCGTACTATTGCAAAAGCATTGGATGTGATGAATCCTTATGAGTTTGTACAATATCAGTATGAACTTTATAACAAAGACGGTTACCAGGATTTGGTAGACAAATTTGTTAGTTTGTACGGATCTTATCAGCCCGTCAAAAATGATAAAGGTGATATCATAGATGCCGGAATAGAAAAGTACAGAACCATACAGAACAGAGATTGGCAGGAAGAGGTTTTTGGCAAAGAAGCATTCAACTTCACACATAACCTGAGTATCTCCGGAGGTAATTCCAATTCTGCCTTCACATTGTCACTCAATCACGTGGAGGAAGACGGGATTATGATCAATTCTGGCTACAAAAGAAATATGGCCAATTTTAAATATGATTTTGATATCAGTAAAAAATTAAAAGTTGGCGTGACCGCAAGATACAGCCAGACGTTTATCAACGGTGCCGGAACTGCCACAGCAGGTTCTCAGGGAACAAACAGACTTAGAAACGTTATCCGATACAGACCTTTTGAAAATGGAACCAGTGCAGGAGCAGGATCTGACGAATTTGCAACTGACGATTTTGCAGCGACCAATCTTGTAAATCCGGTATTGCTTTCTAACAACGAGATCAAGTACAACAATACAGATAACTTATTCCTGAATGGTGTTATCACCTATAATATCACCAAGGATTTGACTTTCAAAAGTGTTGTAGGATATGTACAGAATGATCAGGAAATCCAGCAGTTTTCCGGTCCTAAAACATACCTTTCTAGAATCAATGCAGATTTGTCCGTTGTGCAATTAACTAGCAATCAGTCCAGAAGGATTACCAATACCAATACTTTAAACTACAAAAAGAAATTTGCAAACAGCAAGTTAGATTTATTATTAGGTCAGGAAATTGTACAAACAGATGGGAATAAAACTGATATGACAATCAGATATATGCCCACATCTATGAATGCAAATCAAGCTTTTGCTAATATTATTCTTGCAACTCCGCCAGAAGGATTGAGACAGGATGCGCCGTATGCAGGCGTACTGCCTCCATCAAGGTTGGCATCATTCTTTGCCAGAGCCAATTATATTTACAATAACAAATATATAGCAACAGTTTCTATCAGAAGAGATGGATCCAACTCTTTTGGTCCAGCTAACAGATGGGCAAATTTCCCATCAGCATCATTGGCCTGGAAAATTGGTGAAGAAAACTTCCTGAAAGATTCCAAAATGGTAAATGATTTGAAACTGCGTATCGGTTACGGACAATCCGGTAATGATAGAATTGCCTCATTCACTTATGATACTTTCTATAACCCTTCCAGCCAATATGGTTACACAGCAGGAACAGGTATCATCACCGGAGCTGCGCCTGTGAACATTGCGGGAAACCGTAATATTAAATGGGAGGCTACAGTTTCGAAAAATGTAGGTTTAGATTTTTCAATTTTCAACAGCAAAGTTTATGGTTCTATCGATGCATATATTACGGATACCAAAGATCTTTTGTTATTAGCGAAATTCCCTCAGACATCTGGTTATGAATATCAATATCAGAATTCCGGGAAAACTCAGAACAAAGGTTTGGAATTTACTTTAGGAGCAATCGTTGTAAACAATGACAACTTCAATTGGAAAACAGATTTTAATATCTCTGCAAACAAAAACATCATCAAAAGTTTAGGATCTTTGACGCAGTCTGGAACGGATTATTATCTGCAACCTTCCGGATGGGTCAACAACTTATTTGATTTCAAGGTACAGATTAATCAGCCAGTTGGGATGTTCTACGGATACGTCACCGAGGGCCGATATGAGATCAGCGATTTTGATTTTAATCCTGCAAACAACACCTACAAATTAAAGGCAGGAATCCCAAGCACTAGTTCTGTAGCATTAGGAAACAAAGCAGCACAGCCAGGAGATTTGAAATTGAGAGATCTAAACGCAGACGGCATCATTGATACCAAAGATCAAACCGATCTTGGGAATGCGCAGCCGAAGTTCTATGGCGGATTCAATCAGACTTTTAAATACAAAGGTTTTGATATGAGTTTGTTCTTCAACTTCTCTGTGGGTAACAAGGTTTACAATGCCAACAAACTGGAGTTTACAACCAAATATCAGTACACAGATCAAAATATGCTGGCAGAGATGGCAAACCGTTGGAAATGGTTTGATGGCGATGTGAAGATTACGGACCCAACAGCACTCGCCGCACTTAACGCCGATACAACAATGTGGACACCAACAGGTGGTAATTACTTCTTGCATTCGTACGCAATCGAGGACGGCTCTTTCTTGCGGCTGAACAACGTAACCATTGGCTATTCATTGCCAAAAGATGCTTTGTCTATGCTGGGAATCAGTAATTTAAGATTGTACGCTACAGCAAACAACGTTTTTACAATTACCGGTTATTCAGGTTATGATCCAGAGGTAAGTACCAGAAAAAGCACACTGACGCCCGCTGTGGATTACGCAGCGTTTCCACGAAGCAGATTTTTTTTAACAGGTGTTGATATAACTTTTTAATTCAAAAAAAAATGAAACTTAACAGATTAATTTCAATTCTAAGTTCTTTAATCATATTCTTGACACTCACTTCTTGTGAAGATTTCCTGGATGCAGAAAATATTTCTAATTCTAATGAACAACAACAGTTTGATAGTACAGCAGATACATTCACAGCATTGATAGGCGTTTACAATCAGGTCATTGGGGATGATGGCTATGGGCAAAGGCTTAATTTGTATTACCCTCAGTCGGCTGATGACTTCAAAACCTCAGGTGATTTCAACTGTAATGACAGAAGAGGGCTCAGTACTTATGGTACTTGTACTTCCAATCCAGATCTGAACAAGCCTTTCCTCAAATTATACTCTGGTATAGAAAGAGCAAATCTTGTGATTAAGAATATTCCTTTATCTCCCGTGTATCAGAATGGTTCTGTGGCAGATAGAAAATTGATGGACAGGTATTTGGGAGAAGCCTACACTCTGAGAGCACAATTCTATTATGATCTGATCAAAAACTGGGGCGATGTGCCTATGCAATTGGTGCCGTCATCTGATTTGGAAACAGTTTATCTTCCGAAAACAGATAGAGATGTGATCTACGAACAGATGATCGCTGATCTTGCGACTGCATCCAATTTGGTTCCGTGGAGATCAGAAAGCGCAGCAAGTAATACGAGAATTACAAAAGCGGCTGTAAAAGGACTTAGAGCTAGAATTGCCTTGGCTAGAGCTGGCTATTCTTTGAGAAGAGAACCAAGAATCATGGCTAGAGGATCCAACCCGCAGGTCTATTATAAAATCGCCTATGACGAATGCAAAGACATCATCAATAAAGCAGGAGAACACAGTTTGAACTACAGCTTCGAAGCCGTTTTCCGAGCCTTGCACGACAATACAGAAGATGCAGCACACGAAGTGATATTCGCTGTCGGTGCCTTTGGTGGTAACGCTGCAACAGACAGCAAGATTGGCTATTACAATGGGATGAGACACAGTGATAATTCTTCCTGGAAAAGTAGTGGTGGGATCAATGCTATTCCGGTTTATTTCTACGAATTCGGAAAATACGATGTTAGAAGAGATCTTACGGTAGCATCAATGCAGATTAATGATGCAAACCAGGCAATCCTTTCTACAGGGGTTTTATGTACCGATGGAAAATTCAGGAAATCCTGGAGCAATGTGACGGGAACTGCGCAGAATCTTGCGATAGACTGGCCAATGATCCGTTTTTCGGATATTCTTCTGATGTTTGCAGAAGCTGACAACGAGATCAACGGTGCACCATCTGCAGACGCAGTCAATGCAGTGAAACTGGTAAGAAACCGTGCATACGCAGGAAATCTTGCCGAAGCAGGAACTATCCCAACAGACAAAACAGGTTTTTTCAATTACATCGTTCACGAGAGATTGTTAGAATTTGGAGGAGAAGGTCTTAGAAAATATGATCTGATCCGTTGGAATCTTTTGGCAACAAAAATCGCTGAAACCAGACAAAAACTGTCACAATTTCTAAATGCAACCGGTCAATATGCAAATGTACCTTCTTATTTGTATTATAAAGATTCACCTTACGACAAAACAAAAACTGCGCAGGCAGCACTTAATGCAATAGATATTTATGCACCTGCCGGAGTGAGTAGAGCAGATGTTTATTATACACCATCTCCTGCAGCGCCATCAGGTTACAAAGTCCTTAACTGGAGAGCGGCAATGACTGCCACTTATATCAATGATCCTCTAAAAGGATATGCTCAATATTTTGAAGCTAACAGAAAAGAACTGTTCCCGATCTATGATGATATCATCTTATCGAACTATAATCTGAAACAGGATTACGGTTACTAGGAATAGCATTCTTATCCACTTGAATTTTTAAGTTTTTATATTTTTAATTTTTTTTGAAGATTCACTCTATCAGGGTTTTAAAGCCCTGTTAGAGCTGATTCTAAGACCGCCGTAGGCTTTAATCAAAAAAATAAGAGCATCAGTATGTAAAATTAGATAATGAAAATAGGTTCGTAGAAGAAAAATACCAATTATAACTCGTAGTGCATTATCAAACTAATGCAATTTTAATATTATTCATTTTTCTATTAAATACAAAAACATTTACAAATTGAATGAAAGTTAATGCTGTTATTTTGCTCAATATCCTTGTTTTAAAACCTTCAAATGATTTTGCGTAGTTGTTTCTGATTTTAAATTGGTCACAAAGCTGAGAGAATAATGTCTCTATTCTTTTTCTCGATTTTCTGAAAATATATTTTTGTTTTTGATAATTTT
>NZ_AUAA01000033.1 GCF_000428485.1 Epilithonimonas tenax DSM 16811
TTTGGTACAATAAAAAAAGACGTCACAGTACACTGAAATACAAAACTATTGAAGAGTTTAATAATCAAAACAAAATTTATCAAAATGTAGCTTAACTTATACTGGAATTTTTATTTGCATATCCACTACTAGCAATTTCATCTGCGGCAGCATTTGTATAAGTTATAAGAGCTAAAGACTTATGTTTAGGAATAGACTCAAGTTTTTTTTGTGCTCTAGCAATTAGAGTTTTTGTTTTACCTGTTCCTGGAGAGGCGCTTACTATTGTATTTCCAGAGATTTCAAATGCTGCTTTCTTCTGCCTACTATTTAGCATTTATAGAAATTTTTTTACAATTTGCAATGTGTGTAATAGCATTTTTAATATAGCCTGGCACAATGAATTCCCCATAAATTAGCGCCCCTCCCTCAATTAAAATACTTAGTTCTTGAGCAAACCTTCCCTTTTTTATAGTATTGTCAATTCTTTTAATTAACTAAGACTCCCAAAGTTCAGGATTTTCCGTTGTTTTTTCAATTAAATTATCATAAGATTTTGAATGTCCTAAGTTTTTAAAGCATTCTTTTAAATATTCTGTATTGATATCAGATGAAGGAAATAAATCAATTTCTAATGTTTTTTTTAACCATACGGATGATCTTCTACCATCATCGCAAGTCTTTTGATATTCGGATCCAGTGAAGGCCCTTTCGGTACCGCCCAGCTTTTCAGGACGCCATCCATTTCCAGACGAAAATCATAATGCAAATGTGAAGCATCGTGTTTCTGAACGACAAATCTCAATTCTTTTCCTGACGGAACACCGCCGAAGGGTTCAGGTGTTTTGTCTTCTGATCTTTTTTTATGATATTTTGATAAGCTCATATTAATTTCTTTAACAAAAAAAATCTCCCTGACAATGCCAGAAAGATCAGATCATTAAAAAGCTTTCTGCTGTTTGCTGTTTGCTTTTTAAATTATTATTTATGCTTATCTTTTAAATAAGCTTCAAGTGTCTTGCGGTCATTAGACCCCGTTGCCCGGATTGCTCCGGTTACTGCCTGTGAGCTTACGCCCAGTTTATCTTTGAAATATTGAATTTCATAATTTTCAGAACCACTGACCTGGCTGCGGTCACGCTGGTCTTTTTTTGATTTATTGTCTGCCATAATGTGATTTTGATGAAAAGAAACAAATAAAATGCCAGTGTAATGACATCAATAGCCACAAAGCGAAGATTACATGTTGATTGTAGAATAAAAGTTTCAAAAGAAGAACCAATATTCATTTACAGAGCCTTATCCACAGGAACACGAAATTGGCTGCCTAGAAATAAGTTTTTGTACAAAAGTCACATCACATAATTCCATATTCTCAGTGATTTTCAAATAATTAATAAAAATAAGAATCCTTCAGTCAACCCAAATAACCTAACAACTTATTGCAATTTTCTTTTTATCAATAAATTTCTGTTTCAATTCCATCATATCCTCACTGACTTTTTCATCAAGTATTTTGGCATAATGCTGTGTTGTCTTAATACTCTTATGACCTAGCATTTTACTCACACTTTCAATTGAAACCCCGTTAGATAAAGTGATCGTTGTTGCAAAAGTATGGCGTGCAATATGATAGGTCAATTCTTTGTTAATTCCGCACAGGTCAGCAATCTCTTTAAGATATGCATTCATTTTTTGATTACTAAGAATAGGAAGCAACTTTCCAGTATTAAGACATACAGGGTGATTTCTATACTTTTCAATAATTTTCTCTGTTTGAGAAAGCAAGGGAATATTAGAAGTAGTTTTAGTTTTCTGACGTTTGGTATAGATCCATTGAGAACCATCAAGTCCTAAATTGATATTTTGGTATGTTAGTTTTTGAGTATCAATATACGCCAATCCGGTGAAACAGCTGAACAGAAAAATATCTCTTACCAAAGACAATCTCTCATTTTTAAAATCTTTGTCAAAAAGCAGTTCTACTTCCTTTTCATTAAGGAACATTCTTGTCACTTCATTGAACTTAGAATGATAGTTCATAAAAGGGTCTCGCTCCATCCATCCATTTGCAAGACAGATACGAATGATCTTACCAAAATTCTTGATATACTTTACTGCAGAATTATTGTTACAGGATCTTTCGGTTCTTAAAAAAAATTCAAAATCGTTCAGAAAGGCGTAATCAATCTTTTTAATTTCAACGTCGGCAACACTGTATTTCCATTTCAAGAAATCTTTGGTATGCTTTAGACAGGTCTTATAACGGGTTAATGTTCCTTGGGCAAATTCTTTTACAATCAGTTTTTCCATTCGATCATTGTGATCCTGAAAAACAGGAATGAGTGTTCTGGTCAGTTCACCTCTACCTACTACCTTATTTTTAAGAGCCTCAGAAGATACTGTTTCCTTATCTCTGATTAGTTCATGATAGGAATCATAAACTTTCTGCTCAAATGTTTTCAGATAAAAATTAAGTGATCTGCATTCTTCTGAAGAGCCGCTAACCTTCTGCATTGCAGAGTTCCATTTTGAAGGCTTTAATGTACGTTTTGTACTGACCTCGGATATTTTCCCATCAATTGTAATTCGTAAATATATAGGAGACTCTCCTACAGAATTGATTTTAGCTTTTTTCACATAGAAAAGTAAATTGAATGTCTTGTTCATTTCGTTTAGCTTTTGAGATTTAAAATTAATCTTAGCAAAAACTTATCACAAGATATTCAATTGCTGAACTAGCGACTGAAAAGGGTTTCTCTGAATTTTCAGTGACCTTTTTACACCTGCTTTAACAGGTCACTGAATAGGTCACTTTCAGATTGTGCTTTTTTAGTTCTCTTTGAACAGACATAAAACAAAAAAAAGCTTTAAAACATACGTTTTAAAGCTTTTTGTACTACATTGATATTGTAGTTGCGATCCGGACGGGACTCGAACCCGCGACCTCCGCCGTGACAGGGCGGCATTCTAACCAGCTGAACTACCGGATCTCTTGCCCAACAAACCAAGAAAACTATCGTCGTTTATTGTGGTTGCAAAAATACAACAATAATCCAGAACTGCAAATTTTAATCAAAAAAAAACGCTTCTCAATAGGAAAAGCGTTCATTTTCAATTGTATTAATTTTTTATAAGTAAGCACTTAGCTTCTCAGCGATCACCTCTTTTGGCGAAACTCCTACTATTTTATCTACTACTTCTCCATTTTTGAAGATCAAAACCGTCGGGATATTTCTAATCCCATAATCTACAGAGATCTGTTGGTTGTTGTCAACATCTACTTTCCCAACGACTGCTCTACCTTCAAAATCGTTTGCGATCTCCTCAATGATTGGTCCCAGCATTCTGCAAGGCCCACACCAAGCTGCCCAAAAGTCAACTAAAACTGGTTTATCTGAATTTAATACTGCTTCCTGAAAGGATTGATCTGTAATTTCTACTGCCATGATTTCTTGTTCTTTAATTAATTTTATAATACAAATTTACACAATTTATATTCTATTATATTCTGTTGATTATCTATGTAAACTATCAGCTTTTTCTATAACGAATGGGTTTCCTATGTCTTCCAAAGCACTCACCAATGCATCTATATCTGATTTTTTCGTATAATGGCTGAACGACACTCTTAAAGGCGTCTTATTGTCCAAGTCGTCTTCTGATAAGACAGACATCAATACCATAGAAGGTTTGGACGCTCCAGAACTACAAGCACTTCCTTGTGAAATGGCGATGCCTTTCATATCCAGCTGCAAACCAATCAATGGATTTTTATACGGCAGCAAAACATTCAGAACTGTGTACAGACTTTCATCATCAGCACTTCTCCCATTGAACTTGATTCCGGCAATTTTTTCTGTCAATTGCTGGATGGCGTAATGCTTGATGTCAAGAATATGGTTCTTGTAATCTTCCATTTTTTCCTGTGAGATCTCCCAGGCCTTTCCTAATCCTGCGATTCCAGTTACGTTTTCTGTGCCTGCGCGTAAAGATCTTTCTTGTGGTCCACCTGTGATAATCCCCTTCAATCCGGATGATTTTCTGACGAATGCAAAACCGGAACCCTTTGGCCCGTGAAATTTATGGGCACTGCAAGAGGCAAAATCAACAGGGATTTTAGAAAAATCCAAATCCATATGTGCCATCGTCTGAACGGTATCGGAATGGAAAAGAGCCTGATAGTCTTTGCAAAGATGCGCCACTTTATTGATATCCAGAATATTCCCAATCTCGTTGTTGGCGTGCATCAATGTTACCAATGTTTTTTTATCAGAGGCTTTGAGCGCTGATTCTAATTGATTCAAATCGAAATCACCGTTGGACTTTGGTCTCAGATAAACCAATTCCACACCTTTCAGTTTTTTCATTTCAAGACAGGTTTCGGCCACACATTTGTGTTCCAAGGCCGAAGTGATGATTCTTTCCACACCGAGATAATTGACCGCCGATTTGATGATCATATTATTGGATTCGGTTCCACAAGAGGTGAAAACGATCTCTCCAGGTGTCACTTTCAGAGATTCTGCAATCTTGCGCCTTACTTCCTCCAAAATGGTTTTGGCCTCCTGTCCAAGGCTGTGCGTGGACGACGGATTGCCGTAATTGAATTTTAACACATTCACCATACAGTCTATCACCTCATCGTCGAGAGGCGTAGTTGCAGCATTATCCAGATAAATTCTTTCCATTTTAAATTAATTTTTGAAGCCGAAAAAAGTTCGAGAAATTAAGGGACTAAATTAGTGAAAAAATCGGTAATGGGATTCATTAGCAAACTCAAACATGGCCTTATCTCCGGAGGTGTCTCCAAAAGCAATGATTTTATCGAATTTTCTATCACCAATTTCCACCTTTATTCTGTTGACTTTTTCTTCCTTGTTACAGTTTTTGCCATCAAATTTTCCTGTGAAAACACCATTGGAAAACTCTGCTTTTGTGGCCAATAAAGTCATATTAAATTTCTCAGCAAATGGTTTCACCCAAATATCCAAAGATGCCGACACAATATAAGATTCTGTATATTTTCTGTCTATGTTACTGATAAAATCCAAAGCGTTTTCTCTGAACAGACTTGGATAATGCTCTTCAAAGAACTGTTTTGCTTTTTTATCGATATAGTATCTTGATTCTCCTTTTAACATTGATGAAATGAAACTTTTCTTCACCGCTTCTGCATTGGCTAGTTTCAATTTTAATAAAATAAACAGCGGCACATGTTTCAGAAACTGAGCAGAAAATCTTGCAGGATCATAAAACTTCAAAAACATGAACATCGTGTCTTTGTGCGTAAGCGTTCCATCGAAATCGAATAAATATAGTTTTTTCATCAATGATTGTATGTTTTTTTAAAGCTTTAGTTTCTTAAAAATAAACTCAGGAATATTTCTGATAATCAGCATAATGATGGCCCAAATAGGTAAAACGTAAGCGACGTCCTTTTTATTTTTAAAAGCTTTATAAATCGCAGCGGCGGCTTTTTTGGGCGAAGCATTCAAAGCTGGATTCAGCGGTAAACCTTCCGTCATTTTGGTATCCATAAAGCCTGGTTTCACCGTGAGGACGTGTACTCTCTTATCAAAAAGATAATTTCTAAGGCCACTCAAATAAGCGGTTAATGCCGCTTTTGCAGAGCCGTAGATAAAATTACTTTGTCGCCCTCTTTCGCCTGCAACAGAAGACAAAACGATCATTGTTCCGGTTCTTTTCGATTCCATTTTCTGGGCGAAAAAATTGAGCACAGGTACTAATTTGGCGTAATTCACATCAATAATCCTTTCCGTATTCTCGTCATCGTAAAGTCCTTCTTCTGTACCGGAACCAAGGTAGCCGGCGGCACAAAACAAGACGTCAGAATGGATGTTTTCCAAAGTTTTGTAATCAATATCATTCATCAGATCCAGTGAAATGATCTGTGAATGCTGAAAAAACTTGACCTGAATATGACCAGCAAATTTCGCCGTCGTTTCTGGATTGGAACTCAGGAGATAAATGGTCTGAAATTTTTCGCCTTTTGCGAGACATTCTTCTACGAATGCCTGCGCCACTTCGGAATTACTACCTAATATGATCATATGATTAAACGCAGGAGCGCTAAGTTTTAGTTGTATTGTGTTTTTGATGAGTAACGCGTCATTGCGTATCGACGATTCTCAATATAGAGATCATCTTTGCGTAGCTTGCGTTTAATTTCCACCACTAATGATTCTTTTATGCTGAAGCGACACAAACTTGGATGAATCAACGTTCTGAAGGTAATTTGTAAGCGATGACCGGCTCATACTGTCTTTGGTCAAATAAATTCTTCCTCCGAAATCCTCTACTATGGAATCCAATTGATCGACTAGTTTTTCCAAACCTTTGTTGACCTTGAAATCCAACGCCAAAGTGTACCCTTCCATTGGGAAAGAGTTGTAAGCCTGCGGATTATTTTTCCCAAAAAGTTTTAGAACAGCCAAAAAAGAGCCGTTTCCACTTTTCGCGATGGTATCAAGGATTTGCCTCATTCCTTCTTGTCCGTTTTCCTTCGGGATGACCATTTGGTATTGGATGAATCCACTTTTCCCGTAGATCTTATTCCAATCATTGATGACATCCAAAGGATAGAAAAAGGTCTCGTAATCTATAAAATTATTGAGTTGCTTCTTGGTCTGTTTGTTATAAAAAAGGAAATTGAAAATCTTAATACTTAAAGAATTAAGGACAAATCCGGGGAAATAAAACGGGATTGTGGGTTTGGGTTTCTCTTTCAGCTTCAGGGTTTTCTTTTGAAGGCTGGATGGTAATTCTGCTTTCAAAGCATGTTCGCCTCGCATCAGGATAGATCTTCCTAAGTCTTTACCTTTTTGGAAACAATCGATCCAAGCTACGTTATAGGTCCAATCCTCGCTCTCATCAAACAACCGGAACACCTCATCCAGATTTTCGGCTTTGATGCTTTCCTGCCTGATGTAGGCAGATTCTATATTTTTCAATTTGAATTTGGCAGAAAGGATAATCCCCGTCAAACCCATTCCGCCGATTGTTGCCCAGAATTTATCTTGGTTTTCTTCTCTTGAACAGGTAAGGACTGCGGCATTTTCGTCCACCATTTTGAACTCGGTCACATATTCTGAAAAGCAACCTTCTGCGTGGTGGTTTTTCCCATGGACATCAGATGCGATGGCACCTCCGACGGAAATATATTTGGTTCCGGGTGTCACATACAGGAAATAGCCTTGCGGAACAGCCACTTCCAAAACTTCTGACAAAAGAACGCCGGCCTCACACTCGATCACGCCGTTTAACCTGTCAAAAGATATGAATTTATTAAGTCTTTTTGTGGAGAATATATGTTCGCCGAGAGAGGCATCGCCGTAGCAACGGCCATTTCCTCGGGCGATCACTTCGTTATGATCTTCTACAAATTGTTTGATTTTAGAAACAGAATCGTCTGACCTTATTTCCTTTTCTACCACGGGAAAATTGCCCCAATTGGTCACTTTTTGTACAAAATTCGGTTTCATCTGTTAATTGTTGTTTTTTTTAGAAATAAAATTTGACCTCCATAATATCTTCATCATTGTGTATTATTTTTAATTGATGTGATTATCCGTTATTCATCATAATGCCGATTTTTAACGCGAACTTCACAAAGTGTTTTTTTTAACTGCGCCCGTTTTAAGGTACACAAAGGCGTAAATCTAACAAATAATAGAAAGGCCTTTCAATTATGAGATGGCGAGCAATCATATTAATTTTTAGCCGTTATTTTTACTTTTTAAAATAGATCTGTAAAAGGAAAACGATGACCCAAAGAACAATTGTTACTTGGATATACCTGTCTTTATAGACTATCTTGGTAGGTGATTCGGTTTTGTTGTAAACCAGTGTTTGCTGCAGATATCTTAAGAATGCGAACACCACAAAAATCACAGTATAAAAAACCCTTGGGTGAAATCTTGCCTGGACTTCTGGTGACAATGTAAACATCAGGTAACAGATGATGGCCAATGTACAACTGATGGAGAGCGCGATATCTGCAAACTGAACATTGTAACCATCCAAAGCCTTTCTTGTTTTTCCGGAGACCTGGGCATTGATCAATTCGCCTCTTCTTTTACCAATCGCTAAAACTAAAGCCAAAACAAAGGTCAAAAGAATAGCCCAATTTGTCACAATAATGCCGGTAACATAGCCTCCGGCCAAAACCCTTAGGACAAATCCAATGGCGATAATACAGATATCTACAATGGCTACCTGCTTCAGTTTGAAGGTGTAGAAAAGATTCATCACAAAATAAAATGCGATGATCACACCAAATTTCCAAAAGTTGGTTTGGAAAATATAATTTCCTGTAAAAATAGAAGCGATCGCCAGTAAGATCAAAAATGCAAACAAAAGTACAGCACTTCTTTTGGAAACTACGCCGCTTGCTAATGGACGGTTTTTCTTTTCTGGATGTTTTTTATCCGATTCAATATCAAAATAATCATTGATGATATAAATAGAACTTGCAGTGAATGAGAAAACCAAAAACGCAAAAATACTTTGGTAGACCAAATGCGGATTTGTGATATTCCCTGAAAAAAATAATGGAGCAAAAACAAATAAATTCTTAACCCATTGTTCTACTCGTATTAATTTTAAATAGTTTTTCATCAAATGTTTAATAATTTTACAAAAGTAGCATTAAAATAAAAAAACCGCAAATTGCGGTTTATTATTTATTGTTAAATGAATGAATATTAATTTGCTTTTGCATCATTTATCATCTTCTCATTTGCTGTAATCGCAAATTCTACACGTCTGTTTTGTGCTCTTCCAGCATCTGTATCGTTGTTAGCAACTGGATTAGCTTCTCCCATCCCTTGTGGGAAAAGTCTTGTAGAAGCTACACCAGCAGACGAAAAATAACTTTTTACAGAAGCAGCTCTTTTGTCTGATAATGTCAGGTTGTAAGAATCACTGCCAACACTATCTGTATAACCGTAAATATTGATATTGGTATCTGGGTTATTCTTAAGAACGGTCACTAGTTTTTCAAGATTTGTTTTTGCAACCGTTGTCAAAGTGGATGAGTTGAAATCAAAATTAACGGTATTCTCGTGTAAAGTCACTTTGATACCTTCCCCTACTCTTTCAACCTCTGCACCTGGCAAAACTTCTTTTATTTCTTTCGCCTGTTTGTCCATTTTGTTACCAATCACACCGCCGGCAACGCCACCCACAACACCACCTAGCACAGCGCCTAACGGAGCATTGCCGCCTTTCCCGATGTTATTACCTAAAATACCACCCAAAACTGCACCAGCAGCTGTACCAATGGCGGCACCTTTTTGAGTGTTGTTTGCGTTTTGAACAGCTTCGCAACTTGTAATCAGAAGTGATCCTGAGATCATAAAAGCAGCGATATTTATTTTATTTAGTTTCATTTTAATTGTTTTATAGTTTATTTACCAGTTCTTACAAAATTATATCTGATTTGCATTGGCGATCCATTAGCATTGACAGATTGAACTAATGTAAAGCTATCAGCGGCTGGATTCTCTAAAATTAGCTGGTAACCTGCAGTCACTTTTTTTGCTTTTTCGCCTTCCGCTACTTTTTTAATAGACACGACGTTATTTTTATCTACACTAAATGTGATGGCCTGCGTTCTTTCCGGGCAAGCTGTGCTGCCGTGTAGATTGTAGGTCCCAGTACTGTTATTAGGGACCAAAGTCCAAGAACTGCCAATAAAGCAGCTTATCATCACACCTTCGTCAAAGGGCTTCACGCTGTATTCTTTGTTGTAATCAATATTAGAAATGTCCCACTGGCCTTTAAGATTCATCACTTCAGATCTCAATGTTTGAGCCTGTCCTGCAGACACTCCAGTTTTGTTTGAAGAACAAGATGCTGCTAGTAGTGAAGCACCTATAAGTCCTAAGAAAAGTGTTTTTTTCATAGTTTTAAAATTAATACTAAGATATTATAAAAAATTATGCCAAAAATAAAAAAACAAAAAATCTGAGATTAATCTCAGATTTTTTATAACTGTAAAAAAGAAATCCAATTAAAGTTTACTTTGATGTACCGATTTAGATGACTTTTTTTTTGCCTTTTTTGTAGATTTTACTGATGCATTAGACTTATAAAAATTAGAATATGCATATTCCGCCGCTTTTGCCACATCTATCACCCCTGCAGATCTTGATAATTTATCGAATCCATTGGTCGTATTGGCATTGGACGTTTTTACCAAAGCTTCGATGATCTGATCTGGCTTTAGATTTGGCATATAAGCCAACAATACCGCAGCAGCACCAGCCACTACAGGCGATGCCATAGAAGTTCCCTGCAAATATTCGTACTTACCATCTGGAACAGTCGAGTAGATCTTATCACCTGGTGCAAAGACATCTACCATTTTTGCGTCGTAGTTGGAGAAACTTGCTTTCAGCATTGCAGCATCATTGGTATTAGCACCTACAACGATCATATTATGGATGAAGGGCTTCTCATCCGTCTGTGCTTTGAAATTGGTTGGAAAATACTGGTGTTCAGCAATATCTTCGTTTTCATTTCCTGCTGCTTTTACCAAAAGGACACCTTTGCTTTCTGCATATCTGAATGCATCCCAAACCACATTTTTACCCGGCGAAACTGGTTTTCCAAAACTCATATTAAGGATTTTCGCACCATTATCCACAGCATAACGTACGGCATTTGCTACATCTTTGTCTCTCTCGTCTCCGTCTGGAACTGCTCTCACGGTCATAATCTTGGCTACTCTTGACGCCACACCATATTGGTTTTCTGATCCATTTACCAATCCAGCAATGATCCCTGCAACGTGTGTTCCGTGCTTTGCATCTGGGCCTTCGTAATGGTTGTTACCATAGCTTTTCTCAGCATAATCATCGTAGTTATCACCTACAATTGATGATCTTGGATCAAAATCGAGGTTGAAACCTTTCTCGGCCTGAGGCGTGAAATAATCTAAAGCTTCTTTCATCTGATTTTTAAGGTACTTTTCTACTTCGGCAGCTGGCTTTCCTGCCACCTGAGGATCGTTTGAAACCTGGGAAAGAACCTGCATCGCCATTGCATCCTGCTGGGTTGCTGGTTTGATGCCGGCTAAAGTTTCCTTGGTCAGATTTTTACCGTTCAACAGCTTTACCATATCCGGTATTGCGTTGTTGATCATTGTATAAAGCTGAAGACTTTGTTTTGCTTCTTCTCCTTTTTTGGTAAAAATATCTTTAGACTTCATGTACATTGCGAATTCTTCAGGCATTTTGGTTTGATTCTCTTTATTTTTAGCAGAATCTTCACCTTCAAAGAGTGGCTTATACTTTTTCACCACGCGGGTCACCTCCATATTGTCAATACTGACATCGCCATCTTTCCCACCTAGGAAATTCCAGCCATAAACGTCGTCTACGTATCCGTTTCCATCATCATCTTTACCATTGCTAGGTACTTCATTGGGGTTTTTCCACATATTTTTCACCAATCCTGGATGATCTACTTCTACACCACTGTCCAAAACACCCACAATCACAGTCTTTGGTTTGAGGCCTTTTGACTCCAAAAATTTGTAGGCATTCTCCGTATTCACGCCATAAACTTTTGTTGTTGCGAAGTCTTTATGATACCAGGTTTTGAGATCTTTGTCGTTTTCCGGTGCAACATCTTGCGCTGCTATCATTGCAAAACCGCTATAAAAAGCAGCTGCTATCAATAATTTTTTCATTCTAAATTTTTATTTAACTGATTTGATATTTTTGATATAAGTCAAACTTTCCGGGCCAATGTTACAGATCAGGTCCAAAATAGAAAGATCTTTTATAAATCCATTTTTATCGGAGAAGCTCTGATAATATTGTGCCATTTCTGCCTCGGATTCGGATTTGGCTGAGAATTTTGTTCTGTAATCTTCCGCTTCCGGGGTTTTGAAATATTCTTCTGTTAGGGTAAAATCCTTTTCGGTTTTAAGAATATTGAGGATCACTTTCAAGGCTTTGAGATTGAATTGTAATAAAGAATCAATCCGCTCTTCGAAGATCGATTTCAATTGATCTTCATAATATTCGAAATACGGTGTGCTTTGGTACGCAGTCTTGATGGATTTCCAATGGAGCTTTTGCCAGTCTTCTGCAAAAGAGACCTGAGTGTCTTTGTATTCTCGTTTTCCGGTATGTCTGACAGGAATTATTAAAGCTAACTTTCCGTTGGCGCCATAGATTGCAGTGCGGTTTCTGTACGTCTGTTTTGGAAAATTCTCAAACTGTTCGAATGTCATTTCGTTTTCAGGATTCAGAAAAACGGAGAACCACGAGATAGGTGGCAAGTAAAATAGCGGTAAAAGAATCTTGTTATTCATAATTGTTAAAACTAAAAAAACTTTGTTGAAGCACTGTAGACCTCAACAAAGTGTGATCTATTTATTTTGGATGACCAATGGCATAGCCCCGATAGAAGTGGCATCCTTTTTTTGCTGATGCCTACATGTTCTATATGGTAGCAAAACCTTGTCAGCAAAAAAAGATACAGCGGATAGCGGGATTAGCTCCTCCTTATTGATCTTCTTCTTTTTTCTTTTTGAACAGGTTGGCAAAGAAATCCCATCCGAAGAACAGCACCAAAATAATCACCGCAACCCACCAGTAGGATGTTTTGTTAGCTTCTCCTGTGTTGGTGGCTTTGAACATCCTGTCCCAACGGATCTTTTTCCCTGGTGCCTGATAAGTGGAATTGGCATCTGCAAACAAGCCTTCTACACTCATCCATGTAAACATTGGGCGTCCAACGATATTTTCTTCCGGTACAACGCCGAAATATCTGGCATCTAGCGACGCATCGCGGTTGTCCCCGATCATCATATAGTAATTCTGTTTGATGGTATATTGGTTGGCTTCCTGACCGTTGACGTAGATTTTTCCGTTCTTACTCTCCAGTTTGTTATGCTCATATTCTGAGATGATCCATTTGTATGTTGGCAGTGTTTCCTGATCCAACTTGACGACATCGCCTTTTTTCGGGATCCTGAGTGGTCCGTACCAATCTTGGTTCCACGGTTTGTTGACTGGATAGATGGAATTGGTTGTGTCTATATTTTTGGTGTAAGCTGTTTTATCGGCATTCAGTTTGAATCTTACTGCACCTTCTCCTTTCTTCTCTACCATTTCCGTCATCTCAATCACTTCCGGAAGTGCTTTGATGTCTTTGGCTGTCTGATCTGTCAAGCCTTGGAAGGCGTACTCGAATCCCTCATTGGTCTGGTTTTCCTGAACGGGAAGGAAACCGTAAGCTTTGTATAGTTGAGGCATGTCTAATTGGGAAGCCGTTTTCACCAAATAGCCGTGTTGCTGATATTCATCGCCTAGAATTTTCTCAGGAGCGTTGTTCACAAATAATCTTCCCGCACGAAACTCGATGACGTCTCCGGGAGTTCCTATACATCTTTTCACATAGGGATCTTTTCTGTCTATTGCTGTATGAACAGAATCCTGCGGATAGTTGAAAACCACGATGTCATATCGCTTGATCTCATCATAACCAGGAATCCTCAAATATGGCAATTTCACAGCATCCACATAAGATTTTGGGTCGTCTTTTGGGTTACCTTTCTGTCCAGAATCAAAGATAGTTCCCTGCAGAAATGGTAACGCCACAGGTCTCATCGGCATTCTGTAACCGTACGCCCATTTATTGACAAAAAGAAAATCACCTACAAGCAGTGTTCTTTCCATAGATCCTGTAGGAATCCCAAAAGGCTGTGTGATAAAAGCATGTATGATGGTGGCAAAAACGACAGCGAAAGTGACTGAACCCAAGAATGTTTCTTTCTTTTTGCTTTCTTCTTCCTCTTCGTCGGTTTCGATCTGTGGATCTTTGCTGTAATTGACAGTCGCCATAAAAATGAATGGAAGAATGACAGTCAGCAGCCCATTAAGCGCGCCTCTTTTCCCAAATTTTTTCATCAGGAAAATGTGGAAAGCCGACATCATGATAGGACCAACAATTGGCAAATAAGATAAAATTGCCCACCATTTTGGATGCTCTGTTTCCTTAAGAATGATAAAATAATTATAGAAAGGAACGAAAGAAAACAATGGATTGTAGCCCATTTTCTTGAATAACTTCCAAGTTGTAAGTCCCATCAAAACACTGATGATGAGCACATAAACGGCATAGGTAATGATGTAATTCATATTTTGTCTTTTGGCAATTGGCTGTCAGCTTATTGCAGTTTTTTTTTTATAATTAGTTTTTGAAGTGCGGTTTTTGTTACAGAAATTAATTCCTCAACGCTTGAAATAAATTTTTCCTTGATCTTAGAGGAAGCATTGAATTCAAAATTTAGAGACCTAAAACATCTTTCATAGCAAAAATGCCTTTTTTACCAACGATCCATTCTGAGGCAACTACTGCGCCTAAAGCAAATCCATTTCTGTTGTAAGCGGTATGTTTGATCTCGATCTCATCCACTTCTGACTTGTAGAAAACGCTGTGTGTTCCAGGAACTTCATCTTCACGGATGGCGAAAATCCCCAATTCTTTTTGTTTGGTTTCGTCCAGTTTCCAAGCTTCGAAGTTTGAATGATTAATGATTCCTTCTGCCAAAGAAATGGCTGTTCCGCTTGGTGCATCCAGTTTATGGATGTGATGGATCTCTTCCAGCTGGCAATTGTATTCAGAGAATCTGCTCATCATTTTAGCCAGATTTTCGTTGAGTGCAAAAAAAAGATTGACGCCCAGACTGAAGTTGGATCCGTATAAAAAAGCGGTGTTATTTTCCAGTGCTATTTTTTCGATTTCCCGTTTTTGCTCCAGCCATCCGGTTGTTCCACAGATGACAGGGATTTTATTTTCCAGGCATGTTTTTATGTTTTGAAAGGCGACTTCCGGATTGGAAAACTCTATGACCACATCGGGATGATTCAGGTTTTCAAGAGTTGGTGTTTCTCGTAATTTTGCTACGACTTCGTGGCCACGACTTTGGGAGATCTCATCGATGATTTTTCCCATTTTCCCGTAACCTACCAATGCTATTTTCATTTTTTACTACTATTTGGTTTGAACGCAATGTGTACAGAGGATCTCTATCTCCTGCTTTAAAATCTAAAATTAAGACTTAATCCTGCTCTTGCATAGGAATTAGTGAATTGATCGCTGATAATTGTTGGTGTCACCGCAAGATCAGGATCGTGACGGCCCTCGTAGAGATGTGCATCTACTACAGCATCTACGATATTAAGAATATAAATCAAAGCGGAAATACCGATGGCATAATCGCGTTGCCTTTTGGAGGTATCCTGGGCATTTCCCAAAACGGTCTTATCGACACCATTGATATTGGAAAACTCGTGAGGCAGGCCGTTCAGCTCTGCAACAAAAGCATTCCTGTAACGCTTGTACTGTTTGTCATTCCAAAGTGCAACGCCAATTCCTGTCCCCACAGCACCCCAAACGATTGGGATCTTCCAATATTTTTTATTATAAAACTGTCCCAATCCTGGCAGTACAGCAGAGTACAATCCTGCTTTTGCAGGACTTAGTTTCGTGACCTTTGCAGGTGCATTTTTTTGCTCTATATCTCCCAGAACCTGAGCTTCTGAAAACGGCTTTGCAGCAGGAATACTGTCCTTCGGAAGGTTTTCTACGCGGATCGTATCATTAGGATTCACCTGTGAAAAAGCAAAACAGAAAGAAAAGAACAAAAAAATTGTCGTTAATTTTTTCATTTATCTGATATGGGCAAGAATGTTTTCCAGCTCTTCTTCATTTTTAAAATCGAGAACAATTTTTCCTTTTTTCCCATTGGCCGCAGTTTTGATTTCCACTTTGACATTCAAGAGGTCGGAAAGATTTTTCTGGGCTTTTTTGAAATGATTTGGAATAATGGTTTGTTTGACCTGTTTTTCGGAATCCGCCGTATTTTTCATTAGGCCTGCCAGCTGCTCAGCCTGCCTTACATTCAGTTGTTCCTTGATGATCCTGCCAAACAAGATCTGGCGTTTCTCTTCAGAATCCAGCCCCATCATTGCACGACCGTGGCCCGCAGAGATTTGTCCGCTTCTGATCCCGTTCTGGATATCCGGAGACAACTTCAAAAGACGAACACTGTTTGTAATGGTACTTCTCTCTTTACCAACACGCTGGCTGAGGTTTTCCTGCGTCATCCCTACTTCATCCAACAGTCTTTGGTACGTCAATGCGACCTCAATCGGATCCAGATCTTCTCTTTGGATATTTTCTACCAAAGCCATTTCCAGCAATTCCTGATCATTGACCAATCGGATGTAGGCCGGAATAGTTTCTAGGCCTGCAATCTTGGAAGCACGGTAACGTCTTTCCCCAGAAATGATCTCGAATTTCGGGCCGTCTTTTCTAAGTGTAATTGGCTGAATGATGCCAAGACTTTTGATCGATTCTGCAAGGTCACTCAGTGCTTTTTCATCAAAATAAGTTCTTGGCTGATTGGCATTGGGATAGATATCTTCGATAGAAATTTCTACGATATTTCCTACCAAAGATTTTGCGCCTTCATCCGAAGCGGAGTTGATATTGGATTTGCTCTCGGCATTCAAAATTGCGCCTAAGCCGCGACCCATTGCTCTTGTTTTGTCTTTCATTATTTATGAATGATGATTGATAAATGATAATTGATGAACCTTAATTCAACAAAACATTTTTTAATTTTTTACTAATTTTTCGTTTCTCAACAACACCTCTTCTGCCAGCTGTATGTATTGGATCGCCCCTTTGCTTTCGGCATCATAACTAAGGATACTTTCGCCAAAACTTGGCGCCTCGCTCAGTCGCACATTTCTGCTGATGATGGTCTCAAAAACCATTTCTGGGAAGTGAGAATTAACTTCCTCTACAACTTGGTTGGACAATCTCAATCTGCTATCGTACATCGTCAGAAGCAAACCTTCTATATCCAAATCGGGATTGTGTATTTTCTGAACATTCTTGATGGTATTCAATAATTTACCCAAACCTTCCAAAGCGAAATATTCACATTGGATCGGGATGATCACAGAGTCTGCTGCTGTTAAAGCGTTGATGGTGATCAAACCTAAACTGGGTGCACAATCGATGATGATGTAGTCGTAATCATCTTTGATAGATTTCAGAGCTTCGCGCATCATGTACTCGCGGTTTTCACGATCTACCAATTCTATTTCTGCTGCAACCAAATCGATATGAGAGGGAATAATATCCACGTTTGGCGAGGTTGTCGGCAAGATACATTTTGCAGCTTCTGCGCTATGTTCTAATAAATGATAGGTAGAAAAATTGATCTCTTCTACACCCAAACCAGAACTTGCATTGGCTTGTGGATCTGCATCTATCAAGAGAATTCTCTTTTCCAAAACGCCCAAAGCTGATGCCAGATTGACTGCAGTCGTTGTTTTTCCAACGCCACCTTTCTGATTTGCAACACCTATAATTTTTGCCATAAACATTAATTTAATCCCCAAAAATACGATTTTTTAGTACTTGTAAAGTTTTGAAAAACCGGCAAAGCCGTTAAAGTATTGTTAATTAAACGGTTGACTTAAAAAAAAATTATCCACATTTCCTTTCAAAATGTGGATAATTATAAAAACCCCGATATTTAACATTGACATGGTTTTGATTGTCAGGCTATTCAATTTTCATAGAAATGGGCATTCTGAAAGCCGATCTTACAGGTTTGCCATTTAATTGTGCGGGTGACCATTTTGCTTTGATCGATTTTATTGCCCTTTCTGCTTCAGCATTGAAGTCTGTATTGCTACCATTGATTTTCAAATGAGAGATACTCCCGTTTGTTTCTACCACAAATGTAATGACTGCAGAAACCATTCCGCCTTTATCCACTGCTTCTGTATCAAAATTTTGGGCTACTTTTTCACGGAAAGCGTTGATCCCGCCTTTAAAATCCGCTGCAACATCTACCTCTGCCACAGTTCTAATCTTATCTGGATCTTCCGCTTTTACCGGTGCAACAGAAGGAGGTGCAACAGATGGTGGGCCTGCAACTATCACTGGTGGCACTGTAGTCAAAGTCGTCTCTGGACCTGCGGAAGTTACTGAACTTACGGCTGCATTTTTCTTATCCGCGTCTGTAGGCATTGGTTTATCTTCTTTAAGCTCTTTTACCGGCTTGAATTCCGGGGATGCCACAGTTTTAACTTTTTGAGGCATCACAGCTGCAGTTGTTGCTTTGGGTGTATCTACCTCTTTGATAATGGTAATTTCTCTCTTAGAATGATCTTCCACAGGAAGGACCGCTTTATCCTGAAAAGCGGAAAAAACCAAGGGAATAATTGATATTGATCCAAAAAAAGCAACCCCAATCAGCACCGCTTTTGTAAGGTCATTAGCATAATTATTTCTAAGTGCATAGGCGCCGTAAGCTTTATTTCTGTTGGAGAAAACGATCTCGTCCAAGTTGTCATTTCCGAATAGCGTTGATAGATTTTTCATAACTGATAGATAATTTAATATTAAACGATTAATAACATTTTGTGAAAATATTTAAAAATAACATCAAATAATATTCCATTTCCGTATTAATTATCAAATAAATTATGATTAATATATATAATTTATAAAATAAACACGGCGGAAATTGTTTTATTTAAAAATTCATGTAATTTAATGTGATGAAATTCTTATTGACGCTCTGTTTTATTTTTTGTTTATCCATCAAGGCTCAGGATGGTTTTGTCTTGGAAGGTGCGGATAAAACAGTGGTAAAATTCAAGCTGATCAATAACCTCATCCTTGTTCCGGTGACTGTCAATGGTGTAGAACTTCATTTTCTTTTGGATTCTGGCGTTGCAGAGACGCTTCTTTTCAGCTTGGAAAATAAAGATGTCGATTTCAAAAATATCGAGAAGATCACCTTCAAAGGCTTGGGAGAAACCTTAAGCATTGAGGCTTTAAAATCGATTAAAAACAATGTGAAGATTGGTAAAAACTTCGTGGATCAGTCGCATACGATTTTCTTGGTTTTAGATGAAGAATTCAATATCTCACAAGACGTTGGCGTTCCTGTCAACGGAATCATCGGTTACTATTTTTTCAAAAATCAGCCGGTGGAAATTGATTACATCAAAAAAACAATAACCATTTATAAAGACCGGTCCAAGTTCCCGAAAAAAGTGCGGCGGTTTTCTGATTTTCCGATGACTGTAGAATTCAATAAGCCTTATATGTATGCGGATGTGTCAATGAAGCACGAAAAAGAAAGCTCCAAACTCCTTTTGGATTTGGGAAACACTGATTCTGTATGGCTTTTCCCTGCATTAATAAAAGACTTTATCTACAACAGACCGCATATTGATGATTTTTTGGGACGCGGCTTCAGTGGTGATATTTTCGGAAAGCGAAGCAGGATCAACTCACTGTCAATTGGGAATTTTGAACTTAAGAAACCAATTGCCTCTATGCCGGATGAGTTTTCTATCCAACATCTGAAACTGGTAAAAGATAGAAAAGGCTCCATTGGTTCTGAGATTCTCAGGCGATTTACAGTTATTTTTGATTATCCTGAAGAAAGGATTTATTTCAAACCAAACAGAGACCTGGATGATCCATTTATGATAGACGGCAGTGGACTGGAAGTAAAGCAAGACGGACTGCTGTGGGACAAAGAACAGGTGCAGGTACAAACAGCAAAGAATGATCGCACAAGCAGCGAAACCAGAGCATTGGACAACAGGACAGATAAATTCCAATATAAATTCACGTTAAAACCTTTATTTTTAGTGTCTGGTACGCGAAAAGATTCACCCGCACAGAAAGCCGGAATTCTAAAAAATGATGAACTCATCAGCATCGACAAAAAAAATGCAAAAGATCTGACCTTGAACAAAATCCATCTTATCCTGAAAACGGATGTGAGCCGAAAAATACATCTGGAAGTTAAAAGAAATGGCCTCCTTCTTAAATTTGAATTCAAGCTGGAAGATCCCATCCCTTACATAGAGGAATAACAATTGATAAGCAATGCCTACCAAACAAACCTGACCTAAAACTATGAGCGAAACCCTGAACAACATTAGAAACAGACCGAGATTCAAACTATACACGGATCTTTCTCTGGAAGAGTATGAACGTCATCTGAGAGATTATCTAGAGAAGCATCACCAGCAGTTTTTTGGAAATATCAATAAGGAAGTGGCGACTATCTTTGTACGCAACCATCACAATAACTACTGGAAACCCAATCTGGCTTTGAGAATCGAGAAAGAGGATGAAAAAACTGTGATTCGCGGCATTTTTGGACCCAGCTCTGCAGTATGGACATTCTTTATGTTTCTGTACTTTCTTTTCACAATAGCCTGGATGGTGTTCATCACCCTTTTCTACGTTGAAAATCAAATCAACACAAACAACTATCCGTGGGCACTGCCATGCTCTTTTACCATACTGGGATTGATTGGGCTGACTTACGCTGCAGCGAGATTTGGGCAACTGAAGGCCAAAGATGAAATGCAGGAATTAAGAAAATTTGCAGAAGAATCTACCTTACACACCGAAAGCGCAGATTAGTTTCTGATTTTTTGAGCTTCTACGTAGTGTTTAAATTTCAAACCTGCTTTCATTAGTACAAACTGAAAGGGCTTTTGTTTTTTGTAATATTTGTTGATGAAAATATCCATTGCACCAAAAAAACGCTTCAGATAGATCTCGTCTTTCACAGTGCTCTCGCCTTTGTAATGGAGAATGGAAAATTTTCCGTAATAGAAATTCCTGTAGCCTTTTCTAAGAATTGTATAGCAAAGATCAATGTCTTCACCATACATAAAATACTGCTCATCAAAACCGCCAACTTCCTCGTAAACAGACTTTTTAATCAGAAGATTCGCACCGGTCATTACCTCTACTTCTGCAATATCCGTTTCTGCAATGTCATTTCTGTAGTAGGTTTTGGAATCGTTGTTGAGTTTTGTAAACAATTTTTCGAAGGAATTAATGAGTGCAGGAACCGACCTTTTACTCTCAGGTAAAAAATGGCCTTGTGCATCGTGCATCCGCAATCCCAACGCACCGAATTTATTTTGACGATCAGCAAAGTCAAGAATTTCTTTAAAATAATTGCCTTCTATTTCTGTATCGGGATTCAAGATATAAACATATTCGCCAGTTGCAGCTTTGACACCAATGTTATTCGCTCTCGAGAAACCTAGATTTTCTTTTAACCCAATGAATTGGACATCAGCAAACGCCTCCATCAATACCTTCCAATCCGTATTTGGAGAATCATTATCAACCACAATAATCTCATAATCAAATCCTTCAAAATACCTATGAATAGAAAGAATACATTTTTTCAAAAGATCCTTCACCTGATAATGGACAATAATAACGCTTAGTTTCATCAGCCAGCTTCGTTGTAAACAGTTCTGTTCGTTATAGATCTCCCTAGGGATATTTCGTCCGCATACTCCAACTCGTCGCCTACAGAAATCCCTCTTGCAATGCTGGAAAATACCACTGGAAAATTTTTGAATTTTTTATAAACATAATATGCCGTCGTGTCGCCTTCCATCGTTGCGCTAAGTGCAAAAATGAGTTCCTTCACCACGCCGTCGTTTAACTTTTTTTCTATACTTCCAATTCTCAATTGGCTTGGTCCGATGCCTTCCATTGGTGAAATCTTCCCGCCAAGAACCAGATATTTACCGCGGAATTTACCCGTATTTTCTATCGCCATCACATCCCGTACATCTTCTACAATACACAGCAATTCGTCATTCCGCCTGTGATCGCTACAAATGTCGCAGATCTCTGAATCCGAAAAATTATGACACTCTTTGCAGTATTTGATATCCGTCACCAGATTCTGGATAGATGTTCCTAAAGAAATCCCCTGAGAAGCCGGTTGCCGCAAGAGATGCAACGCAAGCCGAAGCGCCGATTTTTTCCCAATGCCGGGCAAACCAGATATCTCTTCTACCGCTTTCGATAAAACTTTGCTTGGATAATCCATAATTGTAAGATATCAGACAAAAGATCTAAGAATCAAGATTTTTTCAGTCTTTGTTTATTTTCTCGTAGGTTTGGAAATAGAAATTATGATTGTTGACTTCGTCCTTTTCGTGGAATTCTTCGTTGGTTTTCTGCCAGATTTTCAAATCGATCTTTGGAAAAAAAGTATCAGCTTCAAAATCTTCGTCCACGTAAGTGATCTCCAATCTGTCTGCCAGTTCCATCGTTTGATTGTAGATCTCTCCACCACCAATGATGAAGACCTCTTCGTCTATTTTTTTCGCAAACTTAACAGCTTCCTTCAGTTTTGACACAATCAGAATATCTTCTGAGAACCAGTTCTCTTTTCTGCTGACAACAATATTAGTCCTGTTGGGTAATGGTTTACCAATACTTTCATACGTTTTCCTTCCCATAACAATGGGATGATTTTCTGTAAGCGATTTGAAATGTTTCAGATCTTTTGGAAGGCGCCAAAGCAATTGATTGTCTTTTCCTAAGGCATTATTTTTTCCTATAGCGGCAATTATCGTAATCATAATGTCTACAAAACTACATTTTTATGTTTAATTAAGAAAAATTTATGCGATGTTAGTTTTCATATTTTGTATTTTTGACAAAGTTTTTTGGGTTTTAATTTTATGGAGCCATGAATTCTGTAGATTGAATGAAACCAATTAAGACGTCAAATTAAATTTAAATCAAATCCGGAAAAGTCCGGTGAATAATATCTTCCAATGAAAAAGATTTTTTTAGCATCTGCTTTTGCGCTATTGTTTCTGGCAAGCTGTACCAATGACAAAGACATCTTAAACGCTCTTAATGATTATAACATCAGCCAGCAGGAAAAAGGTTATCATTTTGGTGACCAACTGAAAATACCACAAGATGTTTTGGATTATGCCGACGCTATTACAATCAGCTTTGGTGACAAAGAAAGCAATAGCCTGACGATTGATCCTGGTTTTTTTACATTGGGCGAAAATGATGTCACCTTTAACATCAAAACAAAAGGTGGCGAAGTTTTGCAACAGGATGCAACAATCAATGTTTTTGCAAAGGCGAAAGCAACTCCTTTATCATACGAAGTTGTGAACCAGTATCCACATAGCCCTGATCACTTTACAGAAGGTTTTGAACTGCACGACAACATTGTGTATGAAAGTATAGGTTTGGAAGGAAAATCCAAGCTTCTGAAATATACCCTAGGAACCACAACACCATTACAGGAAGTTCCACAACCGGCCAATATTTTTTCTGAAGGCATCACTCTTTTTGGTAATAAGATCTATCAATTGACATACAGAACAAAAAAAGGTTTCATTTACGATTCTACTATGAAGCTTGAGAAAGAATTTGAATACCCTAATATCATTGCAGAAGGTTGGGGAATGACCAATGACGGTAAAAACCTGATCGTCTCAGACGGAACCAAAAACATCTATTTCCTGAATCCTGCAAACCCTTCTGAAATTGTAAGATACATCTCTGTAGCCAGCGATAAGGAAGGCTATGAGCAAATCAATGAACTAGAATACCACAACGGATCCATCTATGCTAATGTTTGGCAGAAACCCATCATTCTTAAAATAAATCCTGCAAATGGCGAAGTCATAGGCATTATAGATCTTAGCAATATCACAAAACAAAATACGGCAGGCAATGATGATGTCCTGAACGGCATTGCTTTCAAAGGCGATCATATGTTGGTGACAGGGAAAAACTGGAGCAAAATTTATGAAATCTCCTTGAAATAGACAGGAAACAAAATCGATTTAAAATAATAAGAGAGCTTCACGATGAAGCTCTTCTTGTTTTATTGAATAACTGCTAACTTATCACTTTCGGGATTCTTAACAACAGAATATTTTATATTGACCTTCGTATTATCAGATAATGTTTTATGAGCCTGGTATGGGGCTTTACAAACATCGGACTTCATCACATACGCTCCTTTTTCCACCACAATGCTTTCTGTTTTTTTGGAACCAACAGGCAGAGCGTAAGACTTACCTCCAAGAATATGCATTACAAAATCACAGTCTGACTCATTATTGATGACCAAAACCGTGTTCTTGTTTGCCGCATCAGAATTGAATAACTGATTGAGCAATACAACCGTTTTATCATCTTTTTTCTGTTTTTCAGGTTCTGCTTATAGAGGATGATTTTCCAAAATGACAGATGCGTTTTTCTCTCCAATAAAGGAGAGCGCGTTGCTGGATGCACAACTCAGTAAACCGCAGGCCAAAAACAGTAAAAAGATTTTATTCATTTTTCAATTTGAATTTGATGTAGGTAATTGTCTTTCCCTTGGAAGAGAACAATTCCTCATAGTAGGTTCTTATATCTTTCAGTAAAGGTGTGTCTGGCTGGTATTCTGCAGCGCCGTAAATATCGTGATGGGCAGTGAGAATCTCATGACCCAAACCTTGCAAAAGTCCCAAAGTATAGCCGTGAAGATATTCGGAATCTGTTTTCAAATGCATGACGCCGTCCTTTTTCAGGATCTGGCTGTACTTTGCCAAAAACTCAGGGTTTGTAAGCCTGTGCTTGGTTCTTCTGTACTTGATCTGAGGATCCGGAAATGTGATCCAGATTTCGGAAACTTCATTTGCCGCAAACAGGTGGTCTATTAATTCTATTTGTGTTCTTAGGAAAGCGACATTATGGAGACCACCTTCAATAGCTTCTTTGGCTCCGAACCAGAATCTGGCACCTTTGATATCTACGCCTATAAAATTCTTGTCTGGAAAAGCTTTTGCCAACCCAACAGAATACTCTCCTTTCCCGCAGCCAAGTTCCAACACTATTGGATTGTCATTCCCGAAAAACGCATTCCATTTCCCTTTATGCGGGAAGTCACTGATGGCTTCTTCGCGTGTTGGCTGTATAACGTTTCGTAAAATTGTATTTTCTCGGAATCTTGCAGCTTTGTTCTTGCCCATGTTTATATAAATGTTTTTAATCTTAAAAACGTAACAAAACTATACAATTTATTTCAAATTGTATAGTAGAAATGTTTATTATTTAAAATTTGATAATTGGTTGATATTATTTTGAAATTTCTGATGTTGCCTGCATCAGATGAGAGTTCTGTAATCTTCTGAGATAAATGGGAAGATACTTTTCTATGTAGGTTTTCGTAGCTTCATAATTGTTGGTTTCCAGATAGTCTGTGATGTTGTCTGAACTGTAGATAAACTGTAAAAAATTAGGAATCAGTTCCTTCGGGATTTTCATTCTGATAAAATAGTCATCGCCAAAATAATCCTGCAGATTCTTAATATTTCTGCTCATCCTTTCGTACTGATAATAGCGTTCTTTCTTTTTCTTCTCACCGGAGATGAGATCAAAAATACTGTCAATACTAAAACTAAGGCCCTGGTTGAAACCCAACACGGGGATTTGAGGAGAAGTCCCGTCACCTTTTGGCTCAGGAAGCCCGATCATCTTTCTCAGTTCAAAAGCCTTTTCTGACCCTTTCAACATGGCTACATCTCTCCTGAGATTGCCGGTAGGTTTGAAAGAGCTCAAAATAACTTCCTGAATCTCATAATAAGCGATCTGTAACTCTATGAAGTTTTTTCTGCGATCCAGCATTTCTGCTGTCATCTCCACATCTTTTCTTTCTGTTGCGATAGAAGTGAATCTAAGGATGTCACCTACTTTTGCAGCAATCCGGAACTCGCCGTTGTAATTGGCAAGCACACTTTTGTGCGCATTGATATTGGTCACGTAAACCTGATTGAGATATAGACTTGACTTATCCCTGATGAAGATCTCACCTTCAAAATCCTGCCCGTCAATGAATGCTAAACAAAATAATAGCACGACTGTAAAAATCTTCTTCATATAATGCGGCAAATTTATAGAGAATTTAAGATAGAATCATTACAAAAGAAAGCCGATAAGGTTAAAATTTTATTAAACTTTATCGGCTTTCTGTTAAGTACTTTTAATAAAAATCTGTTTTAGAAAATTATCGTTAAAAATAATATTCCTAATCAGAATTTCTGTTTTTCAGGAGGATCCAGCCGGAATGGCTGACTGGTTTAGAATTTTCAAAATCTTTCCAATTCATGAGATACCAATAGCCGGACGTTGGTAACACCCTTCCGTTTTGCTTGCCATCCCAGGTATAATTATTTTGAGGGTTACCCTCGAAGAGTTTTCTACCTGCACGGTCAAAGATCTGGAACCTGACGTCCATCTTGTACCTTAGAAGGGACATATCCAACACATCATTGACACCATCACCGTTGGGTGTTATAAGGTTGTAGATTTTGATGATGGAAAATTCTTTTTCTGCCGGCTCACAATTGTCAGCAGAAATTACGGAGACCTTGTGCAGGCCGACAGAAACATTTGTAAAGATGTTCGAAATCTGATAATCGCCACCATCCAAAGCGTATTGATAAGGTACTAATGCTCCTGTTGCGATGACCGTGATATCCTGACCTACGATCTGTATATCGTCTATCATTATTTTTTTTATATCAATCGTAAATTGAATGGTTTCACAATCGGAAAAAGTCCCAATACCACAAAAGGAAACCTTTAATATATCGGTTCCTGATTCCCCTGGATTCGGGGTATATTTCAGCATGCCATTACCCAGATGGACCACTTTTCCTTTCTTGGGTTGCACATCGATATTTACAGTTGCAAAATCAATGGTCTGTGTACTCAGATCAAATTTGACCGGTATGTCCAATTCTGCACAAGTTTCATAATTAATATTGGTGTAAGTGGTACAGTTATAAAATTTGAAATCTTTGGTCTGGATTTCCGGGCAGGAGCCTTGCTGTATTTTCACCGCATAGATCCCCGCTTGTGAGGGTTTGTAGTTATGGGTATTGTTGACACCTGGTGCTGGAGAATATGCTCCCGCACTATCCTTTATCAGCCACTGATAGAAACTGAAACCTTCTGTGACCGTCAACTTCACGTCTGGAAGACATTCGCCTTCGGTCTTTAGAATCAGTGGAATAGAAGAAAAGCCTGCGAAATAGCCACCGTATCCAAAAGCAGCATTTCCACTGGCAATCCCAGCAGTTACCGCTTTATCTGAAACGACTGTGATATTACCTTTAACATCCGGAATAGAATAGGTCACCCACTGCTGATTAGCTGTGATATTTGACACATTATAAGGACCATAAACCGTGGCAGGGACAACGCCATTCACTTTTACGGTGGCGCCCTTTTCCGTGATGATATTTAATTTGGTCAGAAATCTGTTATCAGGGTCTGTTTCCTGTATTTTATTGATATAACTGATCTCGTCAATCTTTCTGGGAAGATAGCAGTTGAGAGGTGGGATATAATTCATACCGCCAGTTGCTAATGGAGAATTGCCGCCCTCTACACCACCTAACAGTTGATAAACATAGACGTTTTTATCTGTTTTTATATGAATATTATAATGCCCGTTACCTCTATGTACGTAATTGGTCTCATAGACACGGTAATAATCACCAGCATCAGCTAATGTGGCGATTGGCAGAGTCGCATCATTGAGGTAAATGGCCGTGTTTTTCTGCGTGGCAACAATAATCGCACCCTCCATCTGATCCCCGATTCGGCCGTATCCTTTTACAATTACAAACTCATCCCCCAATTTGTCTACCGGGACGGACTGATCCATTAAAATATCGGAGCCATTGGCGGTTGCAGAAGCATACTGCCCATTAAAATTGCCATTGGACATAGAGATTGGCTTGTCAGAAATGACTTTTGCACCAATGAAACCATCTCTGTTGTCAGGAGCATCCACAGTACTGACATCTACAATGTAAGACTGCCCTTTGTCTAGTTTAAAAGTAACGGAGGAAGGATTTCCGAGACCATTCAGAAAGATGTTTTTTTTAAAATCACCTATCGTCACAGTGGTATTATCTTCTGTAGCAAGAAAACTGGCAGATGCGCCATAAAAAAGATTGGCCTGCTCATTGGGAGCCATTACGGTAAAGAATTCTTTTCCTAAACCGGCTGTTCCTTTGGAAGTAATGATTTCGGAATGGTTGGTAACACCAAAACGAAGATTGGCAAAAAGAGGACGCTCACCTTTGATGTATAATCCTTTTGTACCTACCTGGTTGAGATCATCAGCCACATCAGTGATGATGTAGCTTCTGCTTATATTAACCACTGCGGGCGCGCCTTTACTTATTGTTTTTTGTTGTATTAACAGATTATTACTGTAAATAGAAACCAAAAACGGCGTTGTTTCACTAGTTGACAGATGAAGAAATTGCTCATAGCCTTGTTTATTCATTTGTCCATCATACATAGGAGCAAACCAATGTTCTCTGTCCAACTGTGCTACTATTTTTACGGAAAAAGTAAAAAACAAAAGGATTAGTAAAATTTTCTTCATTGTAATATCAAATCATATATTACAAATGTAGCAAAAAAAGAATTTTAGGACTTCAAAATCATTGATTTCTGTTTTTCAGCAAAATCCAGCCGGTATTCTGTACTCGCTGGGGATTTCCAGACTCGTTCCATTCCAAGATATACCAATAGGATGAAGTGGGTAGAGTTCTGCCATTCAGTTTTCCGTTCCATGTAAAATTATTGTCCTTATCTCCTTTGAAAACCAAAACGCCATAACGGTCATAGACTTCAAATTTCGGTTCCGCTTTTGTAATCAGATCAGAATAATCGATGTAGTCATTGACACCATCACCATTCGGGGTAATGGCATTTTTGGCATTAATGATCGTAAAATCCCTTGTAAGAGATCCGCAAGCATCCATCACCTCTACGGTATGATTGCCTTTCGGAACATTTTCAAACACGTTAGACGACTGATAACTGCCCTCGTCTAATTTGAAACGGTAAGGCGGAATGCCGTTTGCTGCCAGCACAGTTACACTATGACCCTCGATGAGCGCATTGTTGATCGCTAGATCTGTAGGTTCTGAAATTTTGACCTCCTGACTGTAAACACAATCATTGAGTCCAAGCTCTACGATATAATCCCCCGCAGGAAGTTTTGGCGTCTGACGTAAAGTACTGATAGTAGTCTTTAATGGATCTGCTTTATCATACCATCTGTAGCTACTAAAGCCAGCGCCGGCATCACGATCTATTGTTGTTCCTTTACAGATCAAAGTATCTTTTAAGACCGTCGATCTTTTTGGTTGCTTGAAGTTGAAACTTATTTTTGCCACATTATCACAAAGTCCGGACTGATGAAAACGAAGATAATAGGTTTGATTGGGATTTTTCTGATCTAGAGTGATTTTTGTGTTGGCGAGATATTCTTTTGAGTCTTTATTTTTGGCACCATTTTCAGATTTATAAAAAGCCAAACTTGCATCATAACCTGCAGGTATTAGGGAATTGATATAAAAAGAACTTGACATATCGATCTCCTTTTTTCCTTCTAATTCATCATCACAAACATCGATTGGCTTGTTGCTGAATGCATTATCAAAAACACTTAAAGCTCCTCTATTGAATGTCACTTTGGTTAATGTAGGCGTACAGTTTCCAGGCTTCACCCATAGATAGATGTCTTTTGAGCTTGAGCTAAATTGTATATTACTAATAGCCTTGGTCATATCAGGATTATTGATATTCGCAGGCGCATTTTCAAAATATTTGATATTGTAAGAATAATCGGGTGACAGGTTAGAAATAATCTGCTGTGTATAAAGATTAAAATAGACTTCAGCATTGCCGTCCAGATCATCATCGCACAAGTTATTAAATACTGTGGTGCCAATCACTGGAAGTATCTGTTGATCCACCCTCAGTTTCCCTTTCAGTTTACAACCACTATCAAGTAGAATTTCTACTTCGTATAAGCCTGGATTATTATAATCAACAGTGTATTTGGGAAAATTACCTGCAAATCCCGGAATTACAGTTCCATCTTTGTACCAAACATAGGCTTTTGAAGTACCTTGCAAAACAGGATCTGGGGTTGCATCTATGGTATAAGACCCAGAAATACAGAGCGCTGTCCCGTTTTCAAGTGAGAGATCGGGGCCTAGATTTTTGTTCCCAACAAAGCTTCCCGCTTTTAAAAATACAGCAGAGTCAAATTGATAATTTCCCTCGTCCGCGATGACAATTTTTATGTGATAAGACACACCAAGCTCGATGCTGGCAGTAGCAGACATTACTTTGGTCTGTCCATTGAAATTGGTAGGGCTGCTTGCGCCATTGTTGTATCCTATAAATCCGCCAAAATAGGTAGGGTCGCCCATCGCACAACTGGAATTGACATTGGGAACTGTTACAGGCTTATTGGTTCCGGGGATACGAGCAAAATTTGTATAAGGATCTGCGCTTCCCGTTTTTTTGATAAAAAAAGCCAATCCATCTGAGTAACGGCAGTTGCCTGGCCGATATTCCTCTGAAAGAAACATGTACTCAAAACTAATCTGATCACTTGAAGTGGAAACAAAATCAAATTCCAACGCAGTTGCATCTACTGTATATCCTTTTATTTCAGTATCCAGATCCTCATCTCCGCTCCACCCAGAGCCTGTAAAACTTTGAATCGGATTATTTTTAGGACCTTCCGCCGATTTTGCTTTACCTGTGGATAAAATAATACCTTTATCGATATCAAAAGTACTCGTGTTTTTATCAAAATAGCCATAACTAAAATTTCCACCTTGGTCCCAACCTGTGATTTTGGCACCACTAACGCTGATACATCCAGTACCTGAGGCCAAAAACTGACTGAGAAGTTGATTGGCGTCATTATTATTGGTATCTACGCTAATATACTGAGCCTTAGTATCATTAATCAAAATCAGACTAAAAAAGCAAAGTAAAAACTGGAAAAATTTATAAGATCTCATTTAAACAAATAGGACTGCAAAATTATTCATTAATTATGACATAAAAAATCCTGCTGTAAAAATACAGCAGGATTTATATTTATTGATCAGAAAATAGATTAAGCTAAAGCAACTCTTACGAATCCCGTTACTTTAAGATCTCCATTGACAGACTTCACATAGTCAGCAACGCTGATTCCAGCATCTTTGATGAAAGACTGGTGTACCAACGTATTGTCTTTGTAGAATCTCTGCATTTTACCTTTCAAGATATTATCTATGATGTTTGCAGGTTTCCCTTCTTTTGTCAACAATTCTCTTTCGATTTCCAATTCTTTATCAATGGTATCCTGAGAAACCTGAGTCTCATCAAGAGCAATTGGGTTCATCGCAGCTACTTGCATAGAAACAGATTTTGCAGCTTCGTCAGCGCCGTCTACTTTTGCAGAAAGAGAAGTAATTGCAGCAATTTTGTTTCCAGCGTGGATGTAAGCTCCTAAGAATGCCCCTTGAATACTTTCAAAAGCACCGATCTCGATTTTTTCTCCGATAACGCCAGTTTGTTGGATCAATTTTTCAGCAACAGTCTGTCCGTGGAAGTCAGATGCCAAAAACTCTTCTTTGGTAGAGTAAGCGATAGCCTGCTCAGCCAGTTCGTAAGCCAATTCTACGAAAGAATCATTCTTCGCTACGAAGTCAGTCTCGCAGTTAAGAGAAATAATAGCTCCCAATGTGTTGTCTTCATTTACTCTTGCGATCACTGCACCTTCAGAAGAATCTCTGTCTGCTCTGTTTGCAGCCACTTTTTGTCCTTTTTTTCTAAGGATGTCGATTGCTTTTTCGAAATCTCCTTCAGCTTCTGTAAGAGCTTTCTTGCAATCCATCATTCCTGCACCTGTGGTGTTTCTTAGTTTTGCTACATCTGCAGCTACTGGTGTATACATAATGAAATTATTTTTTTATTAATTTGTTTTGATTTTCGTTTTCACGTTTTTCAGCGTGCAAATATAGTGATTTTTATAAAAAAATAATACACATTAACATTCTTAATAAAATACAACTCACAGACTGTTTTTTAAATCAAAATAATAAATTTCTTATTTATTTATTATAAATCTCTAATCATTTTACAAGATTTATTTTATTTTTACGTTTCAAATCAATAACAGATCTTAATACATAATGAATAAGATATTTTTACTTCTATTTTTTCTGATGTCCGTTTGTATATTTTCCCAAGTCAGTGTTTTTGAAGCAAAAAAAACCAATGACAGAGCCATCGTAGAAAAATTCATCCGAGACAATCCTAAACATCTTGCCGTTCCGGAGCTGCAAAGACGATTACCATCCTTGTCATACGGAAGTGGATCCTCTGCTGTTGCCAAACCGACAATCACACAAATGACGGAAAACAAAATTGAGAAAACGTCCAAAGTAGGAACCACTGCCGCCAAAGGCCAACCTTCTGAACAGGCAAAAAACACAGCTGCAATGCTCACCAGCCTCTTCAGCAATGATCCCAACAAAAAAGAAGTCATTGTACAATTTGTCAACAAATCCCAATGTGTCCTCATTATCAAAGTAAGCGGTAAAAAATTCTATAATCTAACGGTACCAGCTAATGGACAGAATTTCATTATGGTAGAAAAAGGAAGCTATAATGTGAGCACATCTATTTGTGACGCAGTTTACAATCAAAACAAAGCGCTTACAAAAGATGTCATCATCACACTGAACGGAGGTAAGAGATAAAAAAAATACAACATCAATTCCTAACAACATTTTTTTTGAGGTTACTCCCACTTATCATCATCCTCTGTTCAAGCTTATTTTTTTCTCAGAAAAGAATAAGTCTAGATTCTTTGCAGACCACAGACATTCAGGAATTATTAGGAGACGATTACAGCAATATCTATCTGTACAAGAATAAAGACCTCAGCTTTACAAAATACGACTCTGTAGGAAAACAACTCGGGAAACTGATGTTGACATTCCCTTATAAGATCCAAAGCGTGACCAATCCGCTGAACATTGTGATGTTTTCCGAAAACGCTCAGGAAATTAAATTCCTAGATCAGAATCTTAACGAAATACAAAAAATCAATCTCAGTACGACATTTGGATTTATCAGAGCGGTGTACGCAGAAGACCTACAATACGCTTGGATGCTGGATGAGAGCAACAAGACGCTTGTCCAGTATAACTTCCGCAGCCACTCCATGATCAGTTCTTTTCCATTTCATATTAATCTACAATCACTGAAGGATTTTGTAGTTTATCATAACAGGATCTATCTGCTCCGCGAAAACACATTTGAGGTTTACACCACAAACGCCAAACTACTCTATTCTATCACAATTTCCAAAGCAAGAAAATTGCGCCGAATCAATGATGACATTCTGATATTTGGAAGCCAGAGCGTCCAGAAATTTGATGGCAAAAACCTAACCGATATTTTCAAAAACGAAAATGCAAAAATTGTGGATAAAAATAACGCCGGATTTTTGGCACTCATAAAAGACAAGCTTTATCTTTACACCAAATAATTGATAGTCTGTAAATCATCAATGCTCGTACGACTTATGGTTTTTCCATATTATCATTTATCAACTATAACTTATCAATCACAAACGAAGAATGCATATCGCTGTTACAGGAAACATTGGCGCCGGGAAAACAACACTTACCACGATGTTGTCAAAACACTACAATTGGGAAGCACAATTTGAAGATGTAGATCACAATCCTTATCTGGATGATTTTTACAGCGATATGTCCAAATGGAGTTTTGCGCTTCAGATTTATTTTCTGGGAAGCAGATTCCGTCAGGTGAAGGAGATCCGTGAGAGCGGCAAAAACGTCATCCAAGACAGAACCATCTACGAGGACGCCCATATCTTTGCAGAAAATCTTGCAGAGATGAACTTACTTTCCGAGCGCGATTTCAACAATTATTTATCAGTTTTCAGGCTGATGAAAGACTTTGTTTCGGCACCGGATTTGCTAATCTATCTTCGCGCAGACGTACCCACTCTTGTGAGACAAATCTCCAAAAGAGGACGTGAATATGAGGCCGGAATCAGTATAGATTACCTATCAAAACTGAACAACAAGTACCAAAGCTGGATCGAAAACTACAAAGAAGGGAAACTCCTCATCATCGATGTTGATAACCTGGATTTTGTAGAGAAACAAGAAGATTTTGGTTACATATTAGAAAGAATTGATGCAGAATTGAATGGTTTGTTTTAAATTATTTTTGGCGAAATAATTGCACAGACCTCCAAGAAGAGAATCGCCAAATTTTAAATTTAAAGCATCATGATAAAAGTAATCCACAACAACAGCTGCCCAAAATCAAAAGCTATTTTGGAGTATCTGGACGAGAATGATATTAAATTTCAAATCATTGATATCAAAAAAGATCCGTTGAGCCTTTTTGAATTGCGAACTCTATTCAAAAAACTGAATAAAAAACCAAGCAGAATTTTGCGACATTCTACAGAACTGTATAAAAAATACTTTTCCAGTACAGAAATCGTGGATGATGAGCAAGCACTAGAAGTGATCGCTTTGAATCCAGAACTGATACAATGCCCTATTCTGATCAAAGGAAAGATCGCAATGATGGGAAACCCGTTGGAAAACGTGAAGTTCTTTATAGAAAATTAAGATTAAACCAGAGCGCACAGCTAAAAAAGGTGAATTACTAATGATCAGACATTTCACCTTTGTTTTTTATGAATTATTTTCAAAATAATTTGTCTATCCGGAAAATATTCCTTTATTTTGCACTCTCAAATATTCATTAGTCAAAAGAACATCGAGATATGTCAAGAATTTGCCAAATAACAGGTAAGCGTGCAATGGTAGGAAACAACGTTTCCCACGCTAATAACAAAACGAAAAGACGTTTTGAAATTAATTTACTAGAGAAGAAATTTTTTCTTCCTGAGCAAGATAAATCAGTAACCCTGAAAGTGTCTGCACACGGATTGAGAATCATCAATAAGATTGGTATCGAGGAGGCGCTTGAAAGAGCCGCTAGAAATGGATTTATTAAAAACACTACTAAGTAATGGCTAAAAAAGGTAACAGAGTTCAGGTAATTCTAGAATGTACTGAGCACAGAGAAAGCGGAGTAGCAGGAATGTCAAGATACATTACTACAAAAAATAAAAAGAACACCACAGAAAGATTGGAGCTTAAAAAGTTCAATCCGGTTCTTAAGAAATATACTGTTCACAAAGAAATTAAGTAATCTATAAAAATATTTTACAATGGCAAAAAAAGTAGTAGCAACGCTTCAAGGTGGTGCTGGATCAAAAAAAATGACCAAAGTGATCAAAATGGTGAAGTCTCATAAATCTGAAGCTTACGTTTTTGAAGAAAAAGTAATGAACGCAGACGAAGTTGAAGCTTATCTTAAAAAATAACCATTCGACCGAATACAATATAGAAAACTACTCTTTTCAAGGGTAGTTTTTTTGTTATATTTGTTTTCGGTAAAATCATGTATCGATTATCATTTATCATTTATATATCAATGAGTTGGTTTAAAAAAATATTCAAAAAAGAAGACAAGGAAACGCTTGACAAAGGATTAGAAAAATCCAGCCAAGGTTTTTTTGATAAAATATCCAGAGCTGTTGTCGGGAAAAACACCGTAGATGATGAAGTTCTTGATAACTTGGAAGAAGTGCTGATAGCTTCCGACGTAGGTGCAGAAACCACCATCAAAATCATCAAAAGAATAGAAGAACGTGTTGCAAGAGACAAATATGTCAACGTCAGCGAACTTGATGACATCCTGAAAGATGAAATATCAGGACTTTTACTAGAAAATCCACATCTGAACACAGACAATATCGACACAAGCAAAAAACCATACGTTATTATGGTCGTCGGGGTCAATGGTGTTGGAAAAACGACAACGATTGGAAAACTAGCGCATCAGTTCAAATCCCAAGGACTGAAAGTGGTTCTTGGTGCAGCTGATACTTTCCGTGCGGCTGCAGTGGATCAATTGGTCATCTGGAGTGAGCGCGTGGGCGTTCCTATCGTAAAACAGGAAATGGGATCTGATCCTGCATCTGTAGCTTTTGATACGGTACAATCTGCGGTTGCCCAAAATGCTGATGTTGTTATCATCGATACAGCGGGAAGGCTTCACAACAAAGTCAACTTGATGAATGAGCTTTCAAAGATAAAACGTGTGATGCAGAAGGTGATTCCAGATGCGCCTCACGAAGTTCTTTTGGTTCTTGATGGCTCTACGGGTCAAAATGCATTTGAACAGGCAAAACAGTTTACAGCCGCTACGGAGGTGACAGCTCTCGCAGTTACAAAACTAGACGGAACGGCCAAAGGTGGTGTCGTCATCGGCATATCAGATCAGTTTCAAATTCCAGTAAAATATATCGGGGTGGGAGAAAAGATGCAGGATCTTCAAATTTTTAATGGCATGGAATTTGTAAATTCATTCTTCAGAAAGAGATAAACAAATCATACTATTAACATTAAAAAATTTAAACTATGGGTATTTTAACATGGATTATTTTCGGTCTTATCGCCGGAGCAATCGCAAAAGCAATCCACCCGGGCAATGATCCTGGAGGTTGGGTAGTGACAATTATTATTGGAATCTTGGGTGCAATGCTCGGAGGATGGATTGGCACGACATTGCTAAATATAGATGTAACTTCTTTCTGGAGTCCAATGAGTTGGCTATTAGCCATTGGAGGCTCTGTTCTTCTGTTATTTTTATACAGGATGGTCACAAATAAGTAAACTAACATAATCGTTAATCAACAGCATTAGAAACATATTTTTAAAAAAGCGACAGAAATTCTGTCGCTTTTTTGTTACATCTTAATAAAAAACCTCTATATTTGATTTAAAATTAAATTAAGGCAACTCGTAGTGCATTATCAAACTAATGCAATTTTAATATTATTCATTTTTCTATTAAATACAAAAACATTTACAAATTGAATGAAAGTTAATGCTGTTATTTTGCTCAATATCCTTGTTTTAAAACCTTCAAATGATTTTGCGTAGTTGTTTCTGATTTTAAATTGGTCACAAAGCTGAGAGAATAATGTCTCTATTCTTTTTCTCGAT
>NZ_AUAA01000034.1 GCF_000428485.1 Epilithonimonas tenax DSM 16811
GGCTCCAAACTCCTCAAATTCCTTTCGCCATTTGTATAGCAAAGTCACTTTAATACCGAGTTCTCTGGCTAATTCTGATATATTATTTCTCTCTTTGCTCAATTGAACTGCTTGGGTTTTGAAAGCAGGATCATAGATTTTTCGTTCTTGTTTCATATCTTAAAATTAAGGTTTTATGCTTAACTTTTACTGGACGTTAAATTAGTATATCCAGTTTTTTGAAATGTCCAAAATGCGGAGGGCACATTACAGGTAGCGGATCAAAAGGAAAGAAAAATATTTATTACTATTATCATTGCAATTCTAAATGTGGTTACAGACACAATTCTGATTTAGTTAATTGTACGTTCGAAAGAGAGTTGAAAAAATTCGAATTTAATGTCGGATTTAGTAATTTAATAAAAGAAATTCTTCTAAGTAATTTTAAAAATATTGAGCAAAATCTCAATGCGCAGAAAAGAGAAATCTCTACTAAAATTACAAATTTGACTAATCGTTTAGAAAGTGCTCGTGAAAAATACTTGGAGGATAAATTAGATTTTGAAGATTATCAGATAATTAAAAACGAAAGTAAAAAAAAGATTGACGTACTAGAAATTGACTTGCAAAATCAAAAGTTAAACCGTACAAATACTGACATCAAAAACAAACTTCATCAGACCCTACAAATTTTACCAAATCTCTCTCAAATCTATACTAAAGGTGATGATGACACAAAAAAAACACTAATGTGTTCGATTTTTAGTGAAAAACTCGAATTTGCAGAAAATACGTTTCGAACACCCCAGCTCAACTCCGCACTATCATCTATCTTACTAATTAACAACATTTTACAAAGTAAAAAAAAAGGAAAAATCACTGATAAAAGTGACTTTTCCCTTAGAGTGACCGCGAAGGGATTCGAACCCCCAACCCTCAGAGCCGAAATCTGATATTCTATCCAGTTGAACTACGCAGCCATTTTCATCAATGATGTTTAGAACGTCATCTTCACACCTCCTAAAAACTGTGCGCCCAAAACTTGGTAACCCAAATATTTTTGGTACTTAGCGCCAAGAAGATTATTTCCGAGTGCGAAAATACTGAAATTTTTGTGAAGTTTGTACTCTGCAGACAAATTTAAATCTGCATAACCGCCAACTTTCTCATTTCTATTCTCTTGCTGCGAAAATGCCGGGAAAGTTGTCACAATAGAATATGAGTTTGCAGTCCTGTCTGTTACAAAATAAGCTTTAAAACCAAGATTCAGTTTTTTCTCCAGCATTGTGTATTTTGCACCAAGATTGAATTGAACCAAAGGCTTGTAATAAACTTCTTCCAGGTTATCCAACTTATATTTCACAAAATGTAAACCCGCATCAACAGTGAGGTTTTCCATTGGAAATGCTTGCAAATCGCCTTTGATCTCCATTAATGTTCCATTGTCATAAACCGAACTGAAAGTATTGGCAAAATCAAAACCTGGTCTTTCAGGCGTAATGGCAGCATTAAACCATCCATTATTAACAAAAAACTGCGCATTGTTCACTTTACTGAAACCCGCATTCACATCGTATTTGAACATCTGATTGACATCTCCTTTCAAACCGAAATAGAAATGGTACTTCGTTTCAGTAGGCGTTAAAAGCAAATCTGAGATCAAAAATGGATTTTCCTCCAACAGATTTCCGTAAGTATTCAGTTTCAAACCACCATCAATTCCACCATAGAATTTGAATTCATCTGCCGCAGCAACCAACACTTCTGCTCTGGGAAACCAGTAGAATTTGCTTCCCTTATTTTCAGCATTAATATCTGATAATTTAGAATGAAGAAAACTAAAATCCGACCCAATCAACAAATACGATTCGCCTTTGTAGAAAGTGACTTTTGGCGCTAAAGTAAAATTCAGTTGGTTGGAGTTATTTTGATTCAGCAATTCAAATTTAGAATTGACCGTTTCCAAATCGACCCCTAAATCTGCATTTGCAGTAATTTGATCGTTGATCTCAAAATCGTGTTTCGACAAATTAAGTTCCACATTCGCATAACTTTCTTTCGCATCAAAATGATCGCTTAGAAAATATGACCTCACTTTTACATTATTCAAAATCTCATTGGAATAATGGTCATAAGAAGCATTCACGCTGAACTTATTGACTTTTTGTTGCAAATCGAGATCAGGATTCTCAGGCGTCAAAGCATAGATCCCGTAGTAGTTATAATTATTAAATCCATAATTAGCATCCAGATTGAACTTGCCTTTTTCTGCATAGATATTCGCATAAGCGCCAATGGTTGCCTGACTACTTTTGGAATCCCAATCGTAATCTTTCTTAAGTCCTGTTGTCGATAAATAATGAACGTCCGCACCTACTTCCACATTGTCCTGCACCTTCCCCGAGATGTTGGCATCTGCCAAAAACTTACCATAATTCCCGTAACCCAATCGGAAATAATTGGACTGAAAATCATGATTGAATTTTGGAGAAATATCCTCGCTTTGGATTGCCGTTGTTTTGAAGTCAGAAACCGGTGGCACATTCACGATGTCGTATTTGAGATTGAGAGAATCTTCCTTCTTTTTGTTTTCCGGCGGATAATTTTTTTCCTGGATGACAGACGTTTTTTTCTTCTCGATCTTTTTGACTTCAGGTTCGCGCTTTCTGTTCAGAATCAGTTGCTCTTCTTTGATCTGAGCTCCGATTTCCGAAATTCCGAAAGTTCCTAAAAATGCCAGAGCGGCGATATATTTCAGTTTGTTCATTTATTTTTTATTTTTTAAAATTTCATCAAAATTATTTCCCCAACCCTAAAGCGAGTATTTTTGATGAAATTTTTAAAGCAATTCGCCCTTTAGGGTCGGGGTAAAAATTGATTTAAAAATTTGTAACCTTTATATTTACTTCTTGATCAGTGCTTTCACTTCCTTGGCTTCTGCCACAACTTCTGGGAAATCACCGTAATGATTGATGATCTCATCCAAAGTGTAACTCGCCTGGTAATTGTCTTTCAAAGCCAGATAATTTTTCGCCATGATGACCAAAGCTTTTGCGCCCCAATATTCTTCTGAAGCGTAATTGTTTGCCAATTTGAAAATAGTTTCGTTGGAAGATTTGAACGCTTTTCCTTTATTTTGATAGAATGCTTTTGCATAAAGAGCCTCTGCTGCAACTTCTGTATTGGAGGATTTTTCCAAAGCAGTATAAGCTGTCTGCGCCTCTTTATCTTTGGATTGCTGCATCAGACTTCTCGCCTTGATAACTTTCGCCTGTTCCAATGTTGCTGCAGAATTTTTAGAGTTTGAGATTACGGCATTGGCGAATTTCTCCGCTTCGGCAAAGTTCTTTTCGTCCGCGTAGATTTTCATTAATTCTACCGAAGCGAAGTTTTTGATATTCACATTCGTGGAGTTGGCAACTTGTTCCAGATATTTTTTTGCATCCGCAATTTTATCTTGCGAAATGTAAATCTGCGCCAATCGAACCTGCGCATCTTGCTGATAATCATTCTGGAAATCCGCAACGTTCTGCAGTGGCAACATTGCTTTATTAATTTGTTTTAACTGATAATAACTTTCGCCCAACTCATATTGAGATTTGAAAAGATGGTCGCCGCTTGGACTTTGATCCAGATATTTTTCGTAATAAGAAACGGCTTTCGCGTAATCTTTCTTACTGAAACTTTCCTGCGCCAGACTGAAATTGATTTCATTGATCTCAGAACTGTCCACTTTGACATCTAAAGCCTTAGCGAAATTTTCATAGCCTGCAACATCACCTTTTTTCACGAAAGCAGGTTTGGAAGCCAAAACAATTTTCTCGGCAAACGCAGTATTTTTATATTGATTTGCCAAAAGCTGAAACTCAGCAATTGCTTTATCAGTTTGGTCTTGATCGATGTAATTCTGCGCTCTGTAGATTTGGGAATTGGCAACCAGATCTTTGTCCGGGCTGGATTGAATCACTTTATCGAAGTAAGCATTTGAATTATTGAAATCATCATTCTGCGCATAAGCCGTTCCGATTTCGTAATTCGCATCGTCCACATATTCAGAATTTGGGTATTTTGAAATCAAGGTTTTCAATTCCGAAATTTTCGCCACCGTATCACCTTTGAAGCCTAAAGCCAAAGATTTTTGATACAAGGTGTAATCGCTGGCATTTTCGGTTTTGTTATAAATCTCTAAAGCTTCATTCAACTGATTGTTAGCATAATAAGTATCAGCCAAACGCAATTCTGCATCCGCTTTGAATTCCTGTTTCGGAAATCTCAGATATTCTTTAAAATATGCCTGAGCCGAAGCAAAATCCTTCGCCTTGAAATAAGCGTAACCTAGATCATAATCCAACTGTTCACGCTCCGGGAAACCTTCTGCCGTTTCATTTTCGAGTTTGGTGTAAGTCGCAATGGCGGATTTGTAATCACCTTTTTGATAGTAAGTTTGACCTAACCAATATTGCGCTTTCTTATAAAATTCTTTGTTTAAATGAGATTGAAGACTTTGCTTGAAATATTTTTCAGCCACATCAAAATTCCCTTTATTGAATTCCTCAGAACCCAAAAGATAGGACACCTCCTGCTCTATTTTTTTGGTCTCATTTGTTTTTTGGTCGAGTTTTCCGAGTGCTTCCAAAGTTGCTTTGTAATCGCCGGAATACAGATAGGACTTCACGAGAAGCGATTTCATTTCCTGGGTTTTTGCACCGCCCGGATATTGATCAATATACCTCTGAATTACTTTTGAAGAATTCTCAAACGGATTTCCCAGTTCGTAACTCAATTTCGCATATTGTTCCAAAGCCAATTGCTGAACTTTTGGGTCATAATTCATTTGTGAAGAATTACGGTATGCTGACAAAGCTTCCTGTTTTTTTCCGGTTTCCAGATACGCATTTCCCAATTGGTAGTAAGCGTTCTGCGCCAAAGGAGAATTGCTGTTGATCAATTGGTTGTAATAGCCAACGGCTTCATCATTTTTCTTCAGCTGCGCGGAAACAAATCCCATCTCATAAAGGTCAGATTCTGAAGGCGTCTGTTCCTTATCCAAAAATAACTTCAAGTGTGGATAAGCGGATTGATAATCGCCTTTCATAAAATAACTTTCTCCAACTATTTTATGAATTTCTGTATCATAAGAGGTTATTTTTCCATTATTAAGAAGTTCATTTCCTTCCGAAATCGCAAGGTCATAATTCTTTTGATTGTAATACATCTGAACATAATAAGGCTTCACCAGATGGGCATATTCCTCATTATTTTTGATTTGGTCAAAATAAATGAAAGCATTATCATTCTGTTTGTCAGCGTAATACAAATGTCCGAGCATATAAGAAATTGCAGGTTTGCTGGTTTCATCCGCGGATTTGAAAGACTCTTCCAAAGCCTCTATCGCACCTGCAGAATCGCCAGTCATAAACTTGGCATAACCCAGCTTCATAATGTGCTGTGTATTTTCCTCACGGCTAAGTTGTGACTGATTGATTTTCTGTAGAGTTTCCAGTGCTTTTTCGAAATCTTTTTTAGATAAATAATAATCCGCCAAGGGTCCGCTGGCCTGCGCAAAATAAGCAGAATTCGGGTATTCTTTCATAAAGGCGTTCAGACCTTCTTCCGCATATTGCTGCTGAAGAATCACGCCAATCACATTGCTGAAAAATGCGGAAGCCTCTTTTCTAGAATTGCTGAGATATTGGTTGTAGAAATATTGTTTGGAATATTCGTATTGAGAAGCGTTATAGATCTTGGTCTGGTAGAGATGATCTGCCAAACCAAAATGATAATCTTCGTTCTTTGTAAAATAGTGAGATTGTTGCGCCTCGGAAATCCCATACAAAGAGATCATTGAAGCCAGTATTATTTTTTTTGAATTCATAGAGATTTTCAAAATTATTGTCGAAGATCCTGCTCCAACAAAGTTTGTTCCTTTTCAACGAAAATAGGGAAAAGATATTATTTAAGGGAATTTAATTGGGAATTAATTATAATTTGAGGAAAATCCGTCTCCTTACTTCCCTCTCTGGGAGAAAGGGAATTCAATTTTAATTAATTTTCTAAAATTGACTTAATTTTTTGCAGAATTAATAAAATCAAAATACGCTGCTTTCACATTTTCGGGCGAAATGATTTTCATCCTTCCTGTATGCGTGAGAAGTTCTTGGTAGAAATCGTAGGTTGGAACCAGCGTCAACTCTATTCTGTACTCCGAATCGTTATCGATCAACACTTTTTGGGAATGATGGATGGGCAGAGATTTTATGAATTTCCCTTGTTCATCATCGAAAGACAAAACCACAATTACCGGTTTCTGACCCAAAGTGGAAATGATTCCGAATGAGTTTTTGAACAAATCATCGATATTGGTTTCTTGCTTTTTAAAGGTTTTAGAATTGAATTCTAACTCAGAAATCCTGTCGAGTCCGAATGTTTTTAGAAAGAAATCTTTTCCATCCGCTTCGTTTGCCAAAAGATACCAGCGGTTTTTAAACTCCTTCAAAGCGTACGGTTCTACCACTCTTTTCGTCGCAATACCTTCCCAATGCTTGGTATAGTTGAAGCTAATGACTTTCGTGTTTTTAATGGCAAAAATCAAGCCTTCCAAGTTGTGCAAACCAGAAGCTTGCCTCTTCTCGAAGATCATTATTTCGGAATTATTTTCGGCTTGTTTGTAGGCGTTTACCAAAAGAAGATTGTCGAAAATTGTTTGTGAATGATCGGAAAAACTATCATTGACAATCTGGTACGTCATCGTAGAGCGTTTGAATTTGATTTCGATCCCGAGTTCCGCAAGAAGCTTCATATCTTTATTAAAAGTTTTTTGACTGCTTGCCAAATTACTAGAAAAACTTTCTTTGTGATGCAATTCCTCAAGATGTTTTAGAATTTCTTTGAAGCTTGCGCCTTTCGGTTTGCTTTTCAGAAAGTTGGCGATGCTCATTAGCCTGTGGTTTTTGTCTAGGATTGCCATTTGTTGATTTTTGTTAAAGTAAAGATAAAATAGTAAACAGACAAAGTGTGGGTGTTTGTGATTTTTGTTATAAAAAATCCTCACTTTTTGGGAAATTAGGATTTGAATACCAAAAACATTAGGCTTGATAATATTTATCATACCACTCTTCGTAGATATTACACATACGATGAATAACGGCCGACATAAATGCTTGTACCATTGCAACATTTTGATGTTTAATTCTCCAAGAGTGATTATCTAATTTATTCCAAAAAAGTAAATCATTTTCCTGAACAAAGCTATCTTCTCTTTTAGGATCTTCTTCAAATCTTGTTTTAGGAGATTTTGTATTGCTCTCACTTCTATTATCGTCATAGGATAAAGCTCGATAATTCCCGATAGTATTGACCCAACTTTTAATAAGAGGATTTATATTTTCTTTATTTGACACCCAACTGATAGGATAAATATGGTCATAATCCCAGGGTCGGTTTGTATCTTCAATGCTTTCTATTTGATTAAATTCTTTAAACTTTTCATTCAAATAATTTCTTTGCGCAAAGAGTAACATTGATTTATTTCCTCTAATAAAACTGACCAGATTATACCAGTTTGCAAAAATTTGTTCATTTGTGTAATTCTGTTTTATTGATAATTTGGATATTATCTCATTATCTAAATTCTCAAGACCAAGTTGATCAAAATTTTTCTTAGTTTCAATAATTTTTAATAAATTATTTCTAAGCAAAATGGGTTCAACAATTGGCAACACCATTTCACTTTCTATCAATTTTTGAGTAGCCTCTTTCCAAGAAAGTCCTAATAAAATTAAATTTTCAAATAAACTTTTATAGAAATTTTTACTTTTCTTAAACCATAAAATATGGATATATTTTGCGGATATTAATTTAACTTCTTGAGATGATAAATTTTCAAAAATCAAACTATTTTTTTGAATGTATGCGATTAGTATGAAAAACAAGTCAGTATCAGAAACAATCAATTGCTTTAGGACAATATTAGGAAAATCAATCTTATTCTGCTTCAAAATTGTAATTGCAATATCAATCAAATCCTTTCCAGTTCTGTTGAGAATTATATTCTTTAACTCTAATTTATAATTCTGGTCCTTAATTGCTTTTCTAAATGTATTGATATTATACGAGTTGACATAGCTTTGATAATGATTAAGATTACAATTTGCTAATCTGGAGAATATGTTTATAATTTTGCTTGGTGTAATAAATGATGCACCGATTTCTTCCACCAAATCTTTGCTTTCTGGAAAGGTAGCTTTGTAAATTGAGTAAATTAATTCTTCTCCAGAAATCTGTGTTCCAGCAGAATTTAAACGTACAAACAAAGTTGGATCTTGATTTTCATTTTCCAAAGAATCGTCATCTTCTTTTAGAATACTAGCATTAACTTTAATTTCAGGAATCTTTAGATCCTTCGCATTTTTTAACCCTTCAAAAATTTGTCGAAAACTTTCTTCATTTACATCATCGTAATTGACATTTTGAGATTGAGAGTATTTGGTTTGAATATTTAAGTTTTTCAATTTACTCTTTAAACTAAAAGTAAAATTTTCAAAATCGACATCATCCAAATCTAAAATAAAGGATAAAGGAATTGGGAAATATGAATCCCACGGATTTATGTTTGAAGGTGAAAAATCTATATAATTTTTTGTACCATTTTGCTTGGTTAAAAAATAAGAAATAGATGCTCTTCTGTCTTTCATTTCCAAAGTAGAAGAGTTATTTGATAACTGATAACCCCAAGGATGAGATTTAGTCAACACACGAAATACAAATTTCTGATTTTGAGTTCTATTATCTGGCTGTAAATCAATCCAAATACTTGGTAAGTAATTTTTCAGCGAAAAGAATTCCTGCTTCCTATTTTCATCAAAAGGATTGAAAAACCCTAAAGCAATAGAAGTACTTCTTTGTTGCCCATCCAAAAGTAATCTCTCTTTGGAACTGCCGTCAAAAGACATTAGGACAGAACCTATTGGATATCCTCTAAAAATAGAATCCCATAAAGCTTCAATTTGTGTCGGTTTCCATACAAAACCTCGTTGTAACGTAGGCAATTTCACAATATCTTTCTGTTCATTCAATTCATCTTGCCATTTCGAAATATCCTTTAAAGAATATCCTCTAATTTTAATATCACTCATAGTTCATTAATTTTCTCAAAAATTTAAAAAGTTCTATCTAATATTTCTCCTTCCTCAAATACCTCAAAAACAACTCCGCACAAGCTCTCGCATCGCTCAGTGCATCGTGGTGGTTTAAAGAAATCTGATATTTATTACAAAGCGAAGCCAGATTCTGTTTGTAAATTCGGTAGGTGCAGTATTTTTCATATTCCGGAGCCTTCATTCCATAAAACTCTAAAGTTTTCTGCAAAACCGAAAAGTCGAAACCAAAACCGTTATGCGCAACTACAGTTTGTCCTTTTATAAATGGTTCTATAGTATCCCAAACTTTATCAAACGTTGGCGAATTGGTAGTTTTTTGAGGCGTGATTCCGTGAACTTCAATCAGGTTTTTCCAGTAATAATTATCCGGAGGCTGAACCAAAAGGTTAACCTCATTGGTGATGATCCCGTTCTCCATGCGCACAAGTCCGACTTGGCAAATGGTGTGACGGTAACCTTGAGCGGTTTCAAAGTCGATAGCTGTGAAGTTTTTCATCTACAGTGCTGGCTGATGTTTTTTTGTAGGACTTTTTGAGCAAGTACCTGCACATAGATTACTAATACTCGAAGATTTGTGTCCACAACATTTGCAAACATATTGTGATTTTTCAGAGCCTTCGTAAAGCGCGTGTTTTTTTCCTTCCGGATTTTTTGAGCAGGTACCAGCTGTTAGATTAGCAACACTTGAAGATTTTTGTCCACACCATTTGCAATAATAATTTGCCATAATTTTAAGTTTTATATTGGTTATTTTTTAATTATCAAAATTCTAAATTTCAGTTTTCATTTCCTTACGGTTTTCCGTAAAATGGATTACAAATTCAACAATTTGTTTTCTACTGTTTTTGTGATGACGAAGCTTTTGTTCAAAATATCAATTGGATATTTCGCTCGATTTATTAATCTTTTTTCTTGAGTGATGTCCTCGGGTTCATTAATGCTAATTAAACTTTGAGATTCCAAAGAAAACAGAGATTGCAAATTCTCCATAATCTCAAATTTTGAAACATTTAATTGGTTTGCAATATCTTCCAATTGACAGTTTTTGTATTCGGTATTATTGATGATAATTGCAGACAGGAAGATGGCTTCAAGATGATTGATTTCAAAAGCTTGTGCGACGGTGTTCAATTGTTTTTCGTAATCAGATTGACATTGCTCAATGGTTTTGTAGCTCATCCGCGAGGTTTCTTTATAAATCACATCGATGTTTTTTAGTAGATTGGTATTCATCATTTCAAAGTTTAATTGTATTAATAAAAGTGGTTGTCAACTCATAAGACTTATTGCCAAAATCGTCCAAAATATTGACTTTCAAAATATTCTTATTTTCTAATTCTAAAATAGCTTCTTGTAGTTCAGAGATAATTTGAGGATCAAGACAAACCGCCAACATCAAATCTTGCTCAGAAATAGCTTTTGAAACAAATCCTTCTGCATCTATATAACTATTGAAAAACAATGCACTTAAAATAATTGCAGATTTCCTGCTAACATCAAACATTTTGGAAAGGTCTATAATTTCTATCTCCAGATGCTTTTCCAATAAACAGAGTTGGCTGTTTTCTATGATTTTGGAATAATCATTATTAAAAATCCGAAAAGCAGAAAATTCATTGATTTTAAATTCAAAACGATTCAAAAGTTTTAGAAGTTGTTGGTATTGCTGAGTCATTATTTTTTCAATTTTAAGCAAATCTAAAATAGCTAACTGCCAAAGTGTGTCCGTTTGATGTTGGGGAAATAAAAAAGATTCTCTGGTGGGAGAATCTTTTTCAGTAACTTGTTATTTAAGAAAAATTTCATCAAGAATTTCTACATATTTTTTCACATCACGTATTATCAATTCTACCAAGGTATCATCAAAAAGAATTTTAGCATTTTCCTTATAGATATTAAAATCAATATCTTTATAGACCGGCCAAGATTCGGTTGAACTGTAGTTAAATGAATTCTTCAGTTGCTCTCTTAATTCTAAACTACAAGCCTCTTCAGCATATATTCCAATAAAAGGATTATTTGGAAATCCTTTATCGAATTCTAATCCAATACATAAATATTCATTCCAAATTTGCTTTTTGTAGTAACGATTTTCACTGTCATCCGATTCTATTTCTAAGTTTAATTGACTTAAAAGCAAATGATCTATTTTTTTTTAAAGTATTCGAAAGCAACTTTGTTGTAGCATTTTCATAATTATTATAAATTTCAAAAGCTGACTCTAAATTTTCAGCAGATTTAATGATTTCGTTTTCTATATTTTCTTGCATTTCCAGTGTAAACCCTTTAAAAGTTATGTTTTTAATTAAATTGTAATATTGTTTTATTGAGTTTGAAAGATATTCTTTGTCTTTGATTTCGTCCAGAATTTTTTCAAGCCATTTTAAAATTGTTTCCTCATAACTTATTTTCCTTACATCAAATTCAATTTTGTTATGATATTCTTTTCCGTCTAAAGTCAAATATAAAATTGTAGCATTAGGAAATTTATTATAATATCTTTCCAACTGATTTCTTTGATCCTTGGCGTAGAGTTTATTTTCAATAATCCACTTTTTATCATCGATTTCAATTAATATATCGATTCTTCCACCCTTAGTATAATTTTCATCAATTTTTCCAATATAAAACTCTCTCGAAACTTTTGCATATTCTGTAATTTCTACTTCAACATTTAAAGCTTCAAAGAAGAGTTGAAGAAATTTACCTTTCTGTCCGTGAGAGCCTTTTGGAGATAACAAATCTGTAAGCAAAACAGAGTGTGTTTCATTTTCTCTATGTTCAATGCCTAGTAAAGAATAAAGATTAAACAATTCACCATTAATATCTCTACTATGATAAAAATTTTTAATAATTCCTGATGTTCCTTCTAAAAGTAATTCGTGGTTGTTCATTTTTTTTAATTATATATAATAGTTAGTTTTTCAACTCCGGAAGATAATTATTTAAATCATTTCTAAACCAATTCTCAATCTCCAAACCATCCAAACAACTCTCCATCCATTCCTTGACTTCTATTGCTGGACGCCATTGTAAAAATTCGATTATCTTTTTATTTTCAATAAGTTGATAAGCCAAAATACTTTCATAATCCAAATCATTAGTCAAATCAATGAAAATTAAGCGTTCACGACTATCAAAATTTTGTTGATAAAATTTTATAGTTTCATCTGCAAAAAACCTTTGACTTTTTAGTAATTCATCATTAGCTAAATCCGTTTTATCACTAATAATAATCTTTAAATTTTTCAATTTCTCAGCAAGAACAATTATATATTTTTGAGGATAATAGTTGTATTGCCAAAAACTTAAATCTTCTTGCGGACGACAAACTTTAAGTTTTAACAAAAAAGTTCTTAGAAATTTATCATTTTGTCCGTGACTTTGATTCTTATCTAAATAAAAGTTTAGTTTTTGAAATGTCATAATATTAATTTCCAACAAACCTAAAACACCAAACCGCCAAAACACGGCCGTTTAATAAAAAAACTTTCGATTAACAAATTTTTAACAAAATCAGCATTTTTCATTACATTTGTTACTTTCATAAAAATTAAAGCTTTGATAAACTCACTTTTCAGAAGAAAATCTACCAATACTATTCTCAACCAAGGTGGCGACGGCGAACATACCGCCCTCAACAAAGTTCTAACAGTTAAGGACTTAACCTTCTTTGGAATAGCAGCAATTATTGGCGGTGGAACATTCAGTGCCATTGGAAATGCATGTTTTTCCGGTGGTCCTGGGGTGGTCATTCTTTATGTGATCTGTGCCGTAGCCTGTGGCTTTACGGCGATGTGTTATGCAGAATTTGCATCGCGGGTTCCAGTTTCCGGCAGTGCTTATACATACGCTTATGTCTCTTTCGGAGAAATTTTTGCGTGGATTATCGGCTGGGCACTTATTATGGAGTATTCTATTGGGAATATATACATCGCCTTCTCGTGGAGCGGATATTTTACCAACCTGCTGGAGACCTTTCACATCCACCTTCCGGAATGGCTAACCATCAATTATCTGTCTGCAAAAGAAGCTTTTGCAACAAATAAAGGTGCCGAAGGCCTAGCAGCTTGGAAAAACGCACCATTAATTGGAAATCTAAGAATCATATTTGACTTGCCAGCCGTGATCATCAATATTTTGATCACCTATTTGGTTTACAGGGGAGCAAAAGAATCCAGAAACTTCAGCAATTCAATGGTTTACATCAAGTTAGCAATCATTATTTTGGTGATTATTGTTGGGGCATTCTATGTTGATATTGAGAATTGGACACCATTTATGCCAAATGGTTTTGGTGGTGTTATGAGTGGCGTTTCGGCAGTGTTCTTTGCTTATATTGGATTTGATGCCGTTTCTACTTTAGCAGAAGAAAGCAAAAATCCACAACGTGATCTACCAAAAGGAATGATCTATTCTTTGGTCATTTGTACAGTCGTTTATATCATTTTGGCATTGGTGCTCACCGGAATGGTTTCTTATCAACTGTTGGGTGTAAGTGATCCTTTGGCCGAAATTTTCGCTTTGAAAGGTGTAAAATGGATGCTTTTCATTGTATCCATTGCAGCTGTAGTGGCTATGACCAGTGTGATGTTGGTTTTCCAACTGGGACAGCCAAGAATCTGGATGACAATGGCTAGAGATGGACTGATGCCTAAGAAATTTGCAGAGATCCACCCGAAATTTAAAACCCCGGGATTTGCTACCATTGTGACGGGAGTTGTTGTTGGACTTCCTATTTTCTTCACGAATGAAAACTTGGTACTGGACTTTACAAGCATTGGGACTTTATTCGCATTTGTACTGGTTTGCGGTGGGGTTTTGATGTTATCTCCGCAAAGCGAAGCCGAATTAGCAGAACGTGCGACCAAAGGAAAATTCAGAATCCCTTACATCAATTCCAAATTTATATTTCCTGCATTAGTCGTTGTTTCCGCAGGAATGATTCAGTATTTATTTCCGACATTTTTCTCAGATACTTTCAGATTTTCAGGCGAACATTTTGCGACCAATATCTCTATGGTGGTGTTTTTCATCCTCTGCATTGTGATGTGTGGTTTGGCTTATACAAAAAACCTGTCCCTCATTCCATTATTAGGATTGGTTTCCTGCTGTTATCTACTTACAGGAATGGCCGTTTCCAATTGGAAATGGTTCGGTATTTGGCTGGCCATTGGCTTGGTTTTTTATTTTTCTTACGGTTATAAAAACAGTAAACTGAACCAGTCATCCAGAAATTTGAATTCGTAACCTATTGTAGTTTTTAGATTAACATCAATGAAAAACTTTATCAAAAGTAATATCTCTCAGGAGTCACTGGCTATTTTGCTGACCCAGGCTCCAATTGCGTTGGCGATGCTGATGGAAGATGATTTCGTCATCAAAGTGGCCAATCCACAGATGCTTCAAATGTGGGGAAAGCAGCCAGAGATCATAGGTCTCAAACTAGTGGACGCCTTGCCAGAATTAAAAGATCAGAAATTCATTAATATTTTAGCAAAAGTCAAGAAAACAGGAGTACCTTTTAAAGGTTATAAAGAATTGGCATATGTGGTAAGAAACGGCATAACAGAAGAATGTTATTTCGATTTTATCTACAATCCTATCTATAATGATGATGAAAGCGAAATCGTGGGCGTAAGCGTTGTAGCAACAGAAAGTACAGAACAAGTGTTGGCGGAAAGAAAACTGAAGGAAACAGAGTATAAATTCGAAACACTCATCAAAGAGTCAGATTATGCCATTGCACTCTATACGGGTGAAGATCAAATCATTGATGTTGCCAACAGTAAAATGCTCAATGCCTGGGGAAAAACAGACGCCGTCATTGGAAAAAAAATACACGAAGCAATTCCCGAATTAGAAGGCCAGCCTTTTTTACAAATCCTGAAAGAGGTTTATAAAACCGGAGAAACTTATTCCGCTACAGAAGCTAAGGCACTGCTGGAGCGAGACGGGAAACTGGAGACTTTTTATTATAATTTTTCCTACAAAGCATTAAAAAACCAAAACGGAGAAGTCTACGCCATCCTCAATTTCGCGAAGGATGTGACAGATCTTGTGCTTGCAAAAAAACAAATCCAGGAAAACGAAGAGAAATACAAAAATCTGGCGGATAGTCTGCCAATCATCATCTGGACTGCAGACAAAGATGGCAATGTAGATTACTACAACAAAAAATGGTATGAATATACTGGTTTTGAAGAATTAGACAACCGGAAAAATGCCTCTTCTAAAATTTTACATCCCGACGATTTTCCAAAAGCAATGGCAGTCTGGAATAAAAGCCAAGAAAATAAAGTAGCTTACGAAATAGAATATCAATTCAAAGACAAGACCAAAGAAAATGGCTACCGCTGGTTTCTGGGAAGAGCAATTCCTATCAAAGATGACGATGGTGAAGTGGTCCAATGGATCGGGACGTGTACAGACATTGATGAATTTAAACAATTCCAGCAGCAGAAAGACAACTTTCTCGGTATTGCAAGTCATGAGCTCAAAACACCACTTACAAGCCTGAAACTCTATTCTCAGTTCTTAGAAAAAAACCTCAGAAAACAAGATGACCACAGCAGTGCGGACGTTGCTCTTAAAATGGACGACCAGATCAATAAGCTGAATAATCTCATCAATGACCTTTTGGATGTCACCAAAATCCAGAACGGAAAAATCCTTCTCAATAATTTTGATTTTAATTTTGACGACCTGATATCAGAAATTGTAGAAGAACAGCAGATGAGTACAAAGCATAAAATTCTGGTGGACGCCAATCCAATAGGTATGATCTATGGTGACAGACACAGGATCTCCCAGGTGATGAGCAACCTGATAAACAATGCCATAAAATACTCTCCCAACTCTGATAAAATACGCATAAGCAGCAAATTATTAGAAAACAACCGTCTCCTTTTCTGTGTCAGAGATTATGGCATCGGGATTCCTAAAGATAAGAAAGATCGCGTTTTTGAGCAATATTACAGAGTCAGCGGAAGCAAAGAGCACACATTTCCAGGTCTAGGTTTGGGTCTTTATATTTCTTCCGAGATCATCAAAAGAAGTGGTGGAAAAATCTTTGTCAACTCTGTAGAAGGAAAAGGGTCTGATTTTTGTTTTGAGATTCCGAAAAACTAGACAAACCCTTAATTAATAATTACTAAATTATACAAATGTCAAAAAAAATAATAGTTGTTGATGATAGTCCTGCCATTTTGGATTCGGTGAAATTGATGTTAAATATGGAAGGCTTCGATGTAGATAATTACGAAAAAGGTTCTGAGATGTTCAATGCACTCAAAGCCTCTTCGAAACCAGATGTGATCCTGATGGATATGTGGTTATCCGGTGAAGATGGACGCGATATCTGCAAAATGATAAAAGCGCACCAGGATTTTAAAAATATTCCTGTAGTCATTATGTCTGCCAGCCGAGGTCTGGGAGATACAGCCATAGAAAGTGGTGCTGTTGATTTTATACCAAAACCTTTTGATCTGGGAGAGATTGTAGAAAAGATAAGGTATTATTCCGAAAAAGTTTGATCATTATCAGAAAGCAGTTTAAATAAATTAAACTGCTTTTTTTTGTTAAACGTGCAATTATTTTAAAAATCGACCTTACCGGGATTAAGTCCGGAAAAACCTGTTTCTTTCAAAGTCCTCAAAGCAATCATATCACTGTCCGAAATCTTAAACCTTTCAAAATGAAGGTTGTTTTTGATATTCTCAGGATTCTCTGATTTTGGCAAAACAACAACACCAGACTGCAAGCAAAACTGAATACAAAGGATTGCTGGTGACACGCCATATTGGTGTGCAATAGCTTTCAGCTCTTCATCTTTCAGTAATCTTCCCGATCCAATGGGGCTCCAGGCTTCTATGACAATGCCTTTCTCCTCGGCAAATTGTACCGTTTCTGGCTGTGTGTATCCAGGGTGGAACTCGATCTGATCAACGGCAGGCACTACTTCTGCGGTTTCCAAAAGCGCCTTTAAATGTTGCACAAGAAAATTACTGACTCCAATAGTCTTCACCACGCCGGATTGATACAGTTCCTCCATCGCTTTCCACGTTTCTGCATTGATTTCTTTCCAGTTTTCAAATTGGATCTCATTGGCAGGCCAATGGATCAAAAGCAAATCCAGATAATCAGTTTTCAGTTTTTTAAGAGATTGTTCCACTGACTGTTGCACCCCAAGCGCACTTCTGTTGTTATTCCAGATCTTTGTCGTGATGTACAGTTCTTTTCTGTCGATCCCAGATTCTTCAAGCGCCTCACCTATTTCGGCCTCATTGCCATAGATATCAGCGGTATCAATGTGTTTATAACCGGCTTCCAAAGCCATTTTCACAGTTTTTTGAACACCTTCTGTGGTTTGCCAAGTTCCGAAACCGATCTCAGGAATCTCTGTTCCGTTATTAAGAATGATTTGTTTCATTTTTTATCCTATTTTAAAGGTTTTAAAAGCCAAAATTGCGCCATCAGGAAAAGAACTCAAAATAATACAACAATCAAAAAATAATGATGATCATTATAATGATATTTTATAAATTTGACCTATGGAAAAACAGGAATTCGGATTACTCGGGAAGAATATTTCTTACTCATTTTCAAAAAAATACTTTGAGGAGAAATTCAAAAAATTGTTTTTAAAAGACCATTACTACAATTTCTTTGACATTTCCGAAATAGAACATCTGAATACGATCATAGAAAACCCCAATCTTATTGGGATGAATGTCACGATCCCATACAAACAGACCATCATCCCCTTCCTAGACGAATTGAGTGAAGAAGCTTCTCAAATTGGTGCTGTCAACTGTGTCAGTTTCCAAAATGGCAAAAAAAAGGGTTACAATACAGATGCTTTCGGATTCGAAAAAACTTTGCTTATCAATAAGAAGGATCACCACAAAAAAGCTTTAATCATTGGTGATGGCGGTGCTGCAAAAGCCGTAAGATACATCCTAGAAAAACACCTTATAGAGCACAAAACCGTTTCCAGAAAATCTGAAATTAATTTTGAAAACCTCACAGAAGCGCTGGTGAAGGAGTCACTTTTGATCATTCAAACTACGCCGGTTGGCACTTTCCCGAATATTGATGATGCTGTACCATTTCCTTTTGAGGCGATCACAGATAAACATTACGTTATCGATCTGATTTACAATCCTTCGGAAACCACTTTCCTGAGAAAAGCTGCCGAAAAAGGCGCTACCACTTTGAATGGCTTTTATATGTTGGAACAGCAGGCAGAAAAGGCTTGGCAGATTTGGAAGAGCTAAGTTCCGGACAAATCAGCTCTAATCACCTTCCAACGCTCCAATTTCTCGTCAAACTTCACCGTATGAAGCGGACTTGTAGAAGGTAAAACAACGATTGGAATATTAAAATCCTTACCCAGAATTTTCAAAAGATTCTTGTGAGCCTTTTGCCCATTGCAGAAGATCGTCTGGATGTTTGGATGACTTGCCATCAATCCTGGAATATCATGATCGATTTCGTCTTTGATTTCGGTATCAAGACTTCCCTTTCTTTCGCAGCTTTCTATGACATCCCAAAGTGCCACATTGTTTTTTTTGATCAAATGAAGACGTGTTTTATAATCTTCCGAAAATTCTGCTTCAAAAAGCTGAAACATAATCTTCCAAAACTGATTTTGTGGAAAGGCATAATATTGTTGCATCTGCAAAGACTTGGCGCCAGGCATAGATCCAAGAATTAATATTCTGGAATTCTCATCTACAATTGGCGGAAATGAAGTAATCCTGTTCATCCTATTTTAAATGATCCAAAACCTTAAATAGCGCACTGCTGATACTCCCACCCTGATAATTATTCAGAATGATGGAAAACACATACTGCTTCCCACTTTTAGAAGTCTGATAACCAGCGAAAGACTTACTGTCTTTTATGGTTCCGCTTTTCATTTTGATGCCATCCTGAGTGGGAAAACCTTCGTAGAAAGCATCAAACCAGTTTTGTTTTTTAGAATAAACCAATGCCTGAACCTGCGCCTTTGCCGACACATAGTTCTGAGGTGAAAGTCCACTTCCGTCAGCAAAATTGATCATATTTGGATGGATTCCCTTAGATTTCCAAAAATCTTTCAGGACATCAACTCCGGTTTCAAAACTTGGATTCTTTAGTTTTTCCTTTGCCATTGTTTTGATCAATGTTTCTGCGTATAGATTGATACTTTTCCGCATCAGCCAATAAACAATTTTGTCCAGCGTTGGCGATTTATACTCGAAAATTTGATTCTGAGTGGGAGCTTTTGAAACAGATTTCCCTTCCAGTTTTTCATTGTAATAAGTGGTCACTTTTCCCGAAACCGAGATTCCATTTTCGTCCAGCATTTTTTTAATATCGACTGCCAGCTGCATCGGTGGATTGGGTGTTGCGCCGGAAACAATACTTACCTTTCCTGCTGGTAAGATTCCGTTGATCATTGCCGTTTTGGAATGTGGCGCAGTGAAGATGAGACTCTGGTCAGAACTTCCACCGGTTTTCAATTCATTGATCCAGTTGACGTTTTCCAGATTGTACGAATAATCTTTGATTTGATTGCCATTGATATTCATATCAAACTGATTCTCTTTCCAGTTTACCCCAAAGGTTCCTGCGCCGTAGTAATTCCCAAGATCATTCCAAGGCCAGCCGCCGGGCGTACTTTGAAAATCGAAATAGGAATCATCCACAATCAGATTTCCCGAGATCTTTTTGATGCCCGATGTCTTGATGGCTTCTAATAATTTTTGTTTGAATTTTTCCGGTTTATATTCTTCATAACGCCAGCTTCCTAAAGTTGGATCGCCATTGGAAGTGATGTAAAAATCGCCCTCCAGATTGCCGTTTGAGATCTTTCCGGAATAGGAAGCAGTAGTTTTGAATTGATAGTCTTTCCCTAAAGTTTCCAAAGCAGCAGCGGCTGTAAAAATCTTCTGCGTACTTGCAGTTGACAAACCTTTACTTCCATTGTATTCATAAACAAGATTGCCCTTCTCATCCGAAACATAGAAAGAAAGATTGGCCGCCAATGCATGAGGAGTAGCCAGCATTTCTTTCACAGATTTGTCCAGATCAGCTGAAACGGATTGCGAAAAATAGCTTTGTGAAATCAATAATGCAATTAAGATAAAACGCTTCATTCAGATTTTTTATCAAAAATAAGGATTACACCTCAAATTTTACCATTTATCACGAATTCAAAAGTAAATTGTAATTTAGAACATTAAAACAAAAACAATGAGAGCAATCAAAATTCTGGTTTCTGCAAGCCTACTATGTTCGATGTCAATCTCTTGCAATAGTTCTGGCAACGATAATCCAACTGCGAATAAAAAACTGATCGAAAACTATTTTGAATTGTTTAACAAACACCAGTGGAAAGCACTTTCCGAGATGTATACCGAGAATGCAGAATTCAAAGATCCTTCTTTCGGAAACGGCATCGTAAAACAATCCAAAGCAGATTTTGTAAAAAAATATACTGAACTCAATCAGATTTTTCCTGATCTGAAAGACAAGGTTCTTCACGTTTATCCTTCAGGAGACAAGAATATGATCGTCGAGTTTGTTTCTACAGGAACCGCACCGGATCAATCCAAATTCGAACTCCCTATTTCGACGATTTTCACCATAGAGAATGGGAAAATCACTAAAGATTTTACCTATTACGACAATTTTGAAGCAGCAAAATAATGAACCTTTTTGACGACCAATTCGAATTAATAGAAAACATTCTGCCTTATGACGGCATCACTTCTTACTGTGGAAAGGTTTTTTCTGAGGCAGAAGCCAATGATTATTTCAACAGATTGATGACGGAAATAGAATGGAAAAGTGACCAAGCCGTGATCTTCGGAAAAGTTATAGAAACCAAACGAAAAGTCGCCTGGTACGGGAGCGAGCCGTTCAGCTACACTTATTCCGGACGTACCAAAACGGCTTTGAAGTGGAACAAAACACTGCTCGATATCAAAGAAAAAATAGAAACTGTGAGTGGCGAAAGTTTCAATTCATGTCTTCTCAATCTCTACCACGACGGTGCTGAAGGCATGGCTTATCACAGCGATGGCGAGAAGGATTTGAAGGAAAATGCTGCGATCAGTTCTGTCAGTTTCGGGGCAGAGCGGAAGTTCAATTTCAAGCATAAAACGTCGAAAGAACTGGTTTCTCTTGTTTTGGAAAACGGAAGTTTACTGATGATGAAAGACAAGACGCAGAAGTTCTGGTTTCACAGATTACCCACGACTACGAGAATCATCAAACCAAGAATCAGCCTGACTTTCCGGACGATTGACAAGTCGAAATCACGTTAGATGACGGCTTTATATTTCTTCATAAATCCAATACAAAGCATCAATCCTACAATAGATAATCCTGCACCTACCAGAGACGGATAGTTATAAGTCAGGCCATATTCCAAAGGCAATCCACCGAAAAATGCACCAAAGGAATTCGCAATATTGAAAGCCGCCTGCATAATGGCTGCAGCCATCATTTCAGAATTTTTGGCGGTACGCAGCATGATAATATTAATAGGTGTACCCACAGACATCGATAAAACACCACAAACAAAGGTGAGAATAAGCGAAACAATCTTGTTTTCTGAGAAGAAAAACACGCAGATCAAAGCCAAAATCATCGCTCCAAAAAGAATACACGCTGCCAAAGCCGGCCGCATCTTATCAGACATCACACCGCCCAGAAAATTACCTATGACCATTCCCGAACCGGCTAAAACCATAATGTAAGCGATAGAATCTGTTGAGAATTTGGAAACATGGGTCATCAGCGGTGTGATGTAACTGAACCACGCAAACAGCCCACCGAAACCTATGGCAGTGATGGCAATAATATGCCAGGCCTTGATGGTTTTAAAAAATTGCAACTCATCCTTGAGAGTGACTGTTCGCAAGCTGTCCATATAGGGCAATAGAAATTTTAGGGCAGCAATGGTCAACAAGCCAATCAGCGAAACGACCCCGAATGCATAACGCCAAGACAGCAGATGTCCCAGCCAAGTGACAAATGGGACCATCGCCAGATTGGCCAACGTCAAACCAGCAAACATCACGGCGATACTTTGTGCCTGCTTTCCTGGTTTTGCCAATCGTGACGAAACAACGATCCCAACACCGAAAAACGCACCGTGCGGCAATCCGGACAGGAACCGCAGAATCATCATCGTGTAATAATCATTGGACAACGCAGACAATCCGTTGAAGATGGTGAATGCAATCATCATGAAAATCAGGATTCTTTTGGGAGGAAACTTTGCGGCATAAGCAACCAAAATTGGTGCGCCAACGACCACACCTGCTGCATACGAGGAAATAAGATGTCCGGCCTGCGGGATTGAAATCTTCAAAGATTTTGCAACCTCTGGCAAAAGTGCCATTATAACGAATTCTGTTGTCCCAATTGCCAATCCGCCAAGTGTGAGCGGAAGTATTCTCTTATCCATTTTGCAAAAGTCCTGATTTTAAAACTGAAAGTCAAGTTTTAGAGATTCAAAATATCGAATGGTAAGATTAAATTAAACTATTGTTTAAATTGGGTTCATAAAAAAAAACAGAAATCAGTTAAATAAATGCCCAAATGTGAATTGATTTTGAATCCGCAGCCCGGCCTGAATGGAAATCCTTTTTTGCAGCTGGTACAGCCTGGCAAAAAGATTGGGAATGGAGGACGGATAAAGCTGCCATAAAAATGATTATTAATTGCGTAATATCCGTTATGTTTTGATTTTTCTGCTATTTTTGCATAGTTTAAAATTATGCTGAACAAAGTGCTCACATTTCCGATCGTGGTTTTGATCAAGTTCTATCAATATGCTATCTCGCCTTGGCTGGGAAAAAATTGCAGATATGACCCCACCTGTTCGCACTACACTTTGGAAGCACTGCAAGTCCACGGACTCATCAAAGGAAGCTGGCTGGCGATGAAAAGAATCGCAAGCTGCCATCCCTGGGGAGGCCAAGGCTATGACCCGGTGCCACCAAGAAAACAATAAAATCACCTATCAATGAACAACTTTTTTTTAAGAATTTATTTGATTCTTTTTGCCGGAATTTTCCAAATGGTTTCTTCCCAAAGTGCCACAGATGCCCTTTCTGACGGAACTTTGAAGATCAACAACAAAGAAACTGTAGCGGTAAAAATCTTCGCCACACAAAACACAACCCTTTTCTATGAGGAGGCTTCCCGAAATATTCCCAACGAGCTTGTGATCCTGAATGAGGACAATGTCACGGCGGAATCTGCAGAACAACTGGCGTCTATCCAGAATATACTTTTGAAGTACAAAGGCTTCAATTATCAGTTTTTGGATCAGGATTTCAAGCCTGTCGATGCCACTTTGGAGCAGAAGAATATTGAAAATTTTAAATACCTTTTAAAATCCAACCGTGTTCTGAAGCCAACGGACAGTACAGAATTGGAAACCAGTTTCAAAATTTGGGATCCTGTGAAAGGCATCAAATTGGGACCTGTGATGCTTCATTTTTACAGTCTGATGTTTATCTTGGCATTTGGATTGGGCTATTTTATGATGGCCAAGATCTTCAGGATCGATGGTGTGGATGAGAAATACCTGGAGCCATTTTTCACCTGGACATTGTTAGGAACTATTCTGGGCGCGCGTTTAGGTCACGTCATTTTCTATCAGCCCGAACTTTTCAAGGATGATTTCCTCAGTGTATTTTTACCAGTTAGTACCAAAGGCGGTTTGCATTTTACCGGATTTTCCGGCCTGGCAAGTCACGGTGCAGCAATCGCGGTGATTGCGACCACTTTGTATTACAGCATCAAAATCATCAAGAAAAATCCACTTTGGGTGTATGACAGAATCGGAATTGTGGTGGCTTCCGGCGGTGCTTTTGTAAGAATGGGAAATTTTTTCAACTCAGAGATCATCGGAAAACAAGTAGATCCAACCTCACCTTTCGCACTCCTTTTCCCTCAGCAAAGTTCAGAATACGGCGTAACCATCCCGAGATATCCAACGCAATTGTTTGAAGCATTCGGATACGTTTGCCTCTTCTTTTTGCTTTGGTTCTTGTATAGAAAAACCGATAAGAAATACCAGCAAGGTTGGCTATTCGGATTATTTTTCATTCTACTTTGGGCGATCCGTTTCTTTGTAGAGTTCCTGAAGGAGCCACAAGGCGATGAGTTTATTTCATTTGCAGGACTTAATACCGGGCAGATCCTTAGTATTCCGTTTATGGTTGCAGGAGCAGTAATCATGATCATATCAAAGAAATATAAACTTCCGAAAGAGGAAACAGTATAAAATGAAAACTCCCAGAATTTGGGAGTTTTTTTTAGGTCAAAAATTTTAATTTACAAATTATCAATCGCTTTCAAAAACCTTTCCACAACCTCATCAGAAGTTGCCCAAGAGGTGATCAGACGTATGGCAGAATTGTTTTCGTCCCTCTTTTTCCAAACATAGAAATCAAAATGTTCTGATAACTTTTCGATTTGAGAATTGCTGAGAATGGGGAAGATCTGATTGGTAAAAGTTTCTGATAAGAACTTAAATCCTTTCTTTTGAAAAGCCGATTTGATCTTCATTGCCTGAAGGTTGGATTGTTTCGCCAGATCAAAATAAAGGTCATCTTTCATCAATTCCAAAAACTGAATCCCCAGCAATCTGCCTTTGGCCAGCAGTGCGCCTTTTTGCTTGATATGGAAGCCGAAATCTTCTTTCAGTTTATCATTCGTGATCACAATAGCTTCGCCCAGAAGTGCGCCATTTTTTGTCCCGCCGAGATAGAAAACATCAGTGAAAGTAGCGACATCTTCTAGGGTCAAGTCGCTGATTTCTGATGTCAACGCCTGCGCTATTCTTGCACCGTCCATAAAAAGATACAGATCATTGGACTGGCAAAATTCATATAATTCTTTCAGCTCTTGTTTTTGGTAAATGGTACCAATTTCTGTTGAATTGGAAATGTAAACCAACCTTTGTTTCAGTTGATGCGGCTTGTTGGTATGACTGTCCAAAACAGATTGGATATGCTCCGGTTTCAACTTTCCGTCTTCTGTGACGATGCCGTGGATCTTGTGTCCTGTTGCTTCTATCGCGCCGGTTTCGTTGGTAAAGATATGTCCTGTCTCTGCGGAAATCACACTCTCATGGGGACGAAGAACCGAAGAAATCACCAAAAGATTAGCTTGCGTTCCGCCGCTTACAAAGTGTATATCAGCTCTTTGATCTTCTATTTTATTTTTGATTAATTCTCTGGCTTCATTAGAATAATCGTCGTCGCCGTAGCCATTTTGCTGATCCAGATTTGACTTTACTAAAGCTTCTAAAATATGAGGATGACAAGCTTCTGAGTAATCATTTTTGAAGGAATATTTCTGCATTTTTCTTTCTACTTTTTTAAAGATTCAAAGTTATTGATTTTGGTGAATGACAAAAAATTAAAACCAAACTAATTTGTTAGTCAAAAATTGACTTGCATCTAACTTTTCCTTAATTTTGGGAAATGAATTCTTTAACTGAAGAAAATTACCTGAAAGCACTTTATCACCTTGCCAATGAGAATGACGAAGTTTCTGTGAATGATCTTAGCCGACAGCTAAACATCAAAATGCCGTCTGTCAACAGTATGGTGAAAAAATTTGCTGACAAAAACTGGGTGAAATATGAATCCTATAAACCTATCAAACTGACGGAATCCGGAAAAAAAGAAGCCTCATTGATCGTAAGAAAACACCGGTTAACAGAAATGTTTCTGGTGGAGAAAATGGGCTTCGGTTGGGAAAATGTTCATGAAATTGCGGAACAACTGGAGCACATCCATTCTGATTTGTTTTTTGATAAAATGGATGAGATCCTGAACTACCCCAAAATGGATCCGCACGGTGAACCCATTCCTGACAAAGACGGTAATATCCTGCAACCCGATCATAAAAAACTGAGCAAATGCAAAGAAAACGAAACTGTAGAACTAGCATCCGTCGCGACTTCTTCAGAAGAATTTCTCAACTTCCTTAATAAAAGAAGCCTTAGCCTAGGTACAATATTGAAAATCGTACAGATCGAAGGTTATGATCAATCCATGTTGGTGGCTTATAACGGGCGGGAAGAGAATTTTAGTAAGACGGTTTGTGAGAGGTTGCTGGTGAAATAATTATGAATTATCAAACTACTATATTAATTTTCTTCTTTTCATTACTAATAAGCTGTAATGAATCTAAATCTGACAAAATTGTTAAAAGGAAAGACCAGCCAGATGTTCATATTTTGAAAAATGATTCAGAAATGAATACAGCTATCGACAATGCAAGAAAAACTATTGTTGATTTTGAAAAAGCAATCACTAGTAAAAATTCAAATTACTATCATTTTGCTTTAAAGAAACGATTTAAAATTGGAGAATCTGGTGGAGAACATATCTGGATAAGTAATATTGGATATCAAAATAATAAATATTACGGCATAGTAGATAATCTCCCAAATTCTACAACTGGGGTACAACTTGGAGATACGATTGAAATTCCACTAGAAGATATCACAGATTGGCTTTATGTTGATAAAAACACAGTCAAAGGAGCCTATACAACTCGAGTATTAAGAAAAAGGACAACCGAACAAGAAAGAAAAAAAATGGATTCGGAAAGCGGACTAATTTTTGAAGAATAAAAGAAAAGAGACTCAAACCGAGTCTCTTTTAATATTTAGTTGAACATATCTTTTACTTTCTCAAAGAATGTTTTTTCTTTTCCTGTTGGTTCGGCGTTCATATCGCCATTTTCCAATTGTTTCTGGAAGAAATCCTTTTGGTCCTTCGTCAGTTTCTGTGGCGTCCAAACGTTGATATGAACAAACATATCACCTTTTCCACCATAACCTTCGATGTTTGGAAGACCTTTTCCTGCCAATCTTAAGATCTTGCCAGACTGTGTTCCTTCATCCACTTTGATCTTCACTTTTCCACCAACCACGTTGATTTCTTTTGTGGTTCCCAAAGCCGCTTCTGCAAAAGAAACATACAGTTCCTGGTGAAGATTGTCGCCTTCCCGTTTGATGGTATTGTCCACTTCTTCTTCTACCACAACCAAAAGATCACCAGGCGTGCCACCAAGAGGCGCATCATTCCCTTTCCCTCTTACATTCAATTGGATACCGTCTCTGGCTCCAGCCGGAATGTTGATTGTGATTTCTTCATCCTCTTTAATAAGACCTTGAGCATTGGCTCCCGCAGGGATCTTGTCCGCTACTTTCCCAACACCTTGGCAATTCCCACAAGTGGTCTGTGACTGCATCTGTCCAAAAACAGTGTTCATCATTCTTACCTGAACGCCGCTTCCGTTACAGGTAGGACAAGTTTTAGAAGTAACACCTTTCGCCAGCTTCATTTTTTTGACCTTGATGGTTTTCTGAGTTCCTGCGATCATTTCTTCCAGGTTCAGTTTGATGCGGACCCGAAGATTAGAACCACGTGCCTGCTGTTGTCTCTGGCCGCCACCGCCGCCAAATCCACCTCCGAAAATATCACCAAATTGACTGAAGATGTCCTCCATATTCATGCCACCTCCAAATCCGCCGCCGCCGTATCCACCGCCAGCTGCACCACCAACACCCGCGTGACCGTATTGGTCGTATCTCGCTTTCTTGTTGTCGTCGCTTAGAACTTCGTAGGCTTCTGCTGCTTCTTTGAATTTTTCCTCCGCTTCTTTATCACCAGGATTTTTGTCCGGATGAAATTTGATTGCCATTTTCCGGTAGGCTTTCTTGATCTCTTCAGCACTTGCTGATTTGGTAATTTCTAATATCTCGTAATAATCGCGCTTCGCCATAATTAATAATTGATAAGTGATAAATGATAATTGATCCTGAGCTCAGCTATCTTTATCATTGATAATTTTTAGTTTCCTGTCACTACTTTTGCGAAACGGATCACTTTCTCGTGAAGCTGGTATCCTGTTTCTACAACATCTATGATCTTTCCTTTCAGGTCTTCTGACGGAGAAGGGATCGAGGTAATAGCCTCGTGAAGATCTACATTGAAGGCATCACCTTGCTCTACATGAATGGGTTTCAGTCCTTTGTCTATCAATTTGCCTTTTAATTTTTGGTAGATCAATTCGATACCTTTCAGTTCCGATTGGTTACCACTTTTTGAAATTTCTTTGATGGCTCTTTCGAAATCATCTACAACACCCAACATAGAGGTCATCAGATCCTGAGAAGCATACAGATAGAAATCATTCTTTTCTTTCTGTGTTCTTTTTTTGTAGTTTTCGAATTCTGCGTAAAGACGGATATATCTGTCTTTTTCTTCTGCCAAAAGTTCTTCTGCAGTCGGTTTTTGTGACAGATTTTCTTGATTTTCAGTTTCAGGATTTTCGGTTGATTGTGTTTCCTGGTTTAGGTTTTCTTCGTGTATATCTTTGTTTTCTTCCATTATGATAATTTTACAGGGTACAATTCTCAATTCTTTTGCCAATTGTGGTTTTTTGACAATTAGGCAGAAACTTATGATGAATGGTGGATGAAAGTTGGTCAAGGACAAGTGGTGAAAAGAATAGAGCAAGGTGAACGGATGACAAAAGTTTGTCAGTGCGCAGTTGCGTGAGCGATGGCAGTGGATATCCTTTTTGTCTTCACGACAGGTTCTACTGAATGACCAATGGTGAAGACAAAAAGATAGTAACGGACAGCGCGGCCTGAGCCAAGGGAAATGCGGCTGCGAAGGGCACGCCCAGATTTTTATTTGATTTGACTCGTTACTTTATTCCGGAAATCGATGTCGTCTAAAGTCCATTGTAAGATGCGGTCTTCTTTGCCGAAGAGGTCTTCAAAATTGGGATCAACGTAGAAATGAGGAACAACACCTCTGTTTTGATTTTCGAAAGTGATGTTCGGACGGATGAGGAATAATCCGATGGGAAGCGTGAGGCGGGAATTTGGCAAAACCACCGTATTGTTGACGCCAGCCACCGTGCCGTCATTGGCGCCACCTGTTTCCTCACCTACGATGATGGCTCGATTTTCAAACTTTAGTTTGGCAGAAATAATAGACGATGCTGAAAAACTAGCACCGTTTACAAGCACATAAATCTTGCCTTTGAAAGCGTTTTCTTTTGGTTTTGTGGACCTTGATGCAAACTCGCGGAAGTAGTATTTTTTGTCTTTTCTGGAGGACAAGAGGTAATTGCCTGCGAGAAAAAAAGGATAAGCAGGTGCGCTGAGAATAGAAGTAAAAACGGACTGTCCGCGGAAATAATTCTGATGCATGCCGGAAGTTTTCGCGGTCATTTCCGGTGCTTTGATCAGGGTAAACCTCTGGTCTGTCAGATAAGAATATAAGGTATTGATCTCGGAAAGAGAGCCGCCCAGATTATCTCTGATATCCAGAATGAGGTAAGTAGATTTTGCTTTCCTGATCTTTGTGAAAGTCTCGCTGTAGAACTTTCTGGCATAACTTGCAGAGAAAGATTTGATCTTGATGTAGGCCACGGTGCTGTCGGTTTTCAGAAATTTGAAACTGCGGTTATAGCTTTTGGAAGTGGCGTCGTAATCCTGAATTTTCTGATCTGCGGACAGTTTTGGCAGTATTTTCTCATCCGCGATTTCTTTTGTTTCCTTTTTTTGTCTTTTGAGATGTACTTCTTGAACAGTATTATCGCAAATTGTTTTTAGCTTCACGCTATCCAAATAACCATTTTCCAGGGTATAAAAATTGAAAAACGTAAGGTTGATAAAATATTTTTGAAATGTGCTGTTCTCACCGTCCGAGCTGTATAGCTTTCTGTACTTTTTGATGATATCTGAGACATTTTCATTATTAATTTTCAGGATTTCTGTCCCCGTTTTGATGGCCGCCACATTTTCTCTGTTTTCTTTTACAAAAATCCTATCGTTTATGATTTTGTACTCCATCATTGCAAACAGCGGTTTTTTAGTTTTAAAATCCTTCTGCTCTGCCTTGGAATAGGTTCTCCCAATAGACCTGAGTCTCAGATGACCTTCATTGATGCTTGCGATGACCGGCGCCAATTTGAAGTAAAACTGGTTGGGCGTCAAAGGTTGGTGGATGGTAGTTTTGAGGCTATCAAATTGATGGTCCAACTGTTCCTTGGAAATGTACCAATACAGATTGGGATGGAACTTCTGAAGTTTGGCATAAGTAAAGTCGATGTCTCTTATCAATTTCGCTGCGGGAATTGGTTTCTCCAAAAAGAGGTTTTTTTTCTTGACGGATTGACAAGAAAAAAGCACCATGGCCATCAAAAGAGCTATCGTATGTTTCATGATTAAGAAACTAAAAATATGATTTTTAATTCACAAAGTAGCAATCCCAAAAATAACTTTAACATTTTATAACAAAAAGTGGTTCTGGATTTGTAGTGCAGTTCTAGTATCAATTAACCACTAACTATATGAAAAATATAATTCTTGCGACTTCCGCATTTCTGATCTCTCAGTTTTCTTTTGCTCAGACCAAAGACATCACTGCTTTTACAAGCCTTAAGGTGTTTGACAAAATTCCGGTGCAACTGGTTTCATCTGATGCTTACAAGGCAGAAGTCAGCGGAACGATGGCCAATGAAGTAGAGTTCGTAAACTCCGGTAACGAACTGAGAATCCGAATGATACCTACCAAACTACTGCAAGGTGATGACATCAAAATCTTGCTTTACTATAAAGACATCAATGATATCCAAGCAAGTCAGGGTGCAAAAATCACTTCTAATGACACTGTAAAAGCTTCAAAATTGGGGTTAACATCCAACGAAGGCTCCAACATAGATCTCAGTGTAGATGCCAGCGTGGTAGAAGGAAAAGTGAATACGGGTGCATCTTTGAAATTAAGAGGAATGTCTGATTCGCAGTCTGTCGTGGTCAATACTGGGGCCAAATATGATGGGCAAGATCTGCAGACCAAGATCACAAGCATCACAACCAATGCCGGAGGACAAGCGTCTGTCTACGTGACCGAATCTGTAACCGCCACAACACGAGCTGGCGGCACCATTGATATCTACGGTAAACCAAAATCTAAGAATGACAAGAGAATTGCTGGAGGTAAAATTAATTACCATTAAAATAATGCAAGACGTGCGTCTTTACGAATAAAAATACAACATCTAGTATAAAACAAAATCCCACCAAATTGCTTTGATGGGATTTTCTTATTTTTTTCTTGAGGATGATTGCCTGATCTGCAACATCGGCGTGAGAACCAGTTTCTTCTCTATGGTTATACCTGAGAAATTATCCCTGATGCTTTCCAGAAAAACATTCCCCGAAACCTTACCCATCATCACTGGCGTTTGATCTACAGAACTGATAGACAGCTCCATAAACTGTGTAAAAGGCTCATTACTAAACCCTATGACACCGATATCTTCTGGTATTCTAAGTTTTAAGTTTTTAATTTCCTTACAAACGCCAAGCGCTGTAAAATCTGAGGCAGAGAAAATAGCATCTGGTTTTATTTTTCTTTTCCAAACGTTTTTCATTGCGTGGATCCCTTCCTCTATGGAACTTCCTGTATTGATGATATGATCCTGAATGACAGGCAATTTATAATCTTCCAAAGCACTGATGTAGCCCTTCAGTCTGTTCTGATAGATCTCCAGATTCTGATCTCCTGAAAAATGGTAAATATTTTTATAACCTTCGCTAATCAGATGTTCCGTCGCAAGATAAGCACCTTTGTGATCATCAATAGTGATTGTACTGATACCAGGGACATCTTTTTTCCTGTCAAAGAATATGATTGGCGTATTGGTCGTACTGACTACTTTTTTCATGTAATCTGTATCGCTGGTGTTTTTTGAGATTGAAATAAAAATACAATCCACCTGGGTATGCAGCAGCGTATTCAACTGTTTTTTTTCTATCGCAGCATCATCGTGACTTTGGCAGATAATCACGCGGTACCCGTGCGGCGAAAGCTCCTCTTCTATTCCACGGATCACAGATGAGAAAAAGTTGGTATTGATGTAGGGCACGATAACGCCTACTGTTTTGGTCTCGCCACTTTTAAGCGCCTTTGCAAGATTGTTCTGCTTGTAATCCATTTCTTTAGCCGCATTCACGACCAATTCCTTGGTAGCCTGGCTGATTCTTGGGTGGTCGTTCAGCGCTCTGGATACAGTCGCCACACTCACATTCAGTTTTTTAGAAATGTCGTATATCGTGGTGTTCTTTTTTGCCATGTATTCTTTTCTGAATAATTGTAAATATATAAATAATTCCCTATTGACACTGATATTTTAATCCAAATTCAAAAAATAATAAGTATTATTTTCTCAAATCCGCTGATATTTTAAAATAAACCAAATACTATTAAATAATATTTGATATTGGATCGGCTTGTTTGAAAAATCAATAATAAAAAAGCCAACTCAACTTGTGAATTGGCTTTTTTCTGGTCAATAATTCTAATTTTTGATTAATTTCCCTGAAATCTGTCCAGAATTAAATCTCAAACTGTAGAAGTACACGCCGATTTTCAAATCTTTTGTAGGTATTGTAAGTTGATTTGCACCAGTTTTTTGATTGCGCTTTTTGATGCTTTTGACAATTCTTCCGTTCATATCGTAAACCGTAACATGGATGTCAGAAGCGTCTTTCAGATCATAAGCGATGGTTACCGCTTCTGTAAACGGATTTGGATAAACACTCACTTTTACATCGTTGGTATGGCTAACACCCAAAGTAGAAAAGTCAAAGTTAACTGACGGCTCCGGCATCCAGTCAAAAATAAAGGATGGATCTGTTTCTTTCCGGAAAACGTTGCCCACTGTATAGATCTGCGACTGCGTTTCATTAAGAACCACGCCACCATTTGCTCTCAACGCTAATCTCTCTGGTGTAGCACCATCTCCTGTGTTGCCGTACTCTGCAAAAGTGACAGGCAGCGTTCCGTTGATTGGTGTGGTCCAGCCTACGGGATTCAGCATAGATGGCGTTGCACATCTGATGAATGCTGATTTTGGGATGTTCTGCCAAGCGCGTCCAAAATGAAAATTGTTAATCACTGTTCCGTTAAAATCTGCAGTTCCGGCAGCCGGCACTGTTAAATTACAATCCAGAAATACAAATCCGAATTTGGTAGAAGCCTCTGTAGAAGGTGCTGTAACAACGCTATTTTGCCGGTTGATATAAGTCGTACAATTATCAAAAACAACTGTCTGACGACCGAATATAAAATCGACGTTTCCTTCTATGTAAGAGTTTTTGAAATATGCTCTACCAATGCTATTTCCAAGATATGTATCCTGATAACCCAATATTCTGCAATCATAAAATGCCTGACGGTCGCCCTGTGTTTTCAGCGCGACAGCCTGTGTAGAAGAGTTGATCTGCGTATTGACCGTAGAGTTCACAAAGGTATTGGCCACTGTTATTTTAGAAGCTGTAAAATCATTTCCAAAAATTGCCATCGTCTGAGAAAGAGAAGTTCCGTAAGGTAAATTGGTATCCGGATTGGTTGTACCGGCCGAGATATTATTTGTAATAACAGTTGTTGCGGCATCATCTCCTATCAAAAATACATTTGATTTGCTTGCCGCCAAAACCGGTCTTTCCGTATAAGTTCCTGGTTTTATGTGAAGCACCCATTTACCTGTATAATTGTCGGGTACTGCATCAAAAGCAGCCTGAACAGTGGTATAATCTCCGCTTCCGTCTTTAGCAATGGTTTTGATAATCTGCGGGTCTGTGGCTTTGGTTGTCACTGTGGCTGTAGCTCCGTAAGATGTTCCTGCAGAATTGGTAGCAAAGGTTCTTGCATAATAAAGAGTGGAAGGATCTGCACCATAAACATAAGAGGAGAAAATGCCTAAACCTGTTCCTGCAGATACTTTCGCAGCATTTTCCAAAGTTGGTGTGTTATTGGTCTTAGACCATACGATGCCGCGTTCTGTCACATGAGCACCACCCCAGTCTGATACATTTCCAGATAGGACAAATGATATATTGGTCACTTGAGACTGAGAAGTTGTCGTAACCGCTGGAGCAACAACACTGGTTAAAGTGGTGAAACTAACCTGAGATCCGTAAGCCGTTCCCGCAGCATTGGTTGCGTACGCACGCGCATAATATGTAGTTCCCACAGACAGTCCCGTCAAAGCACTTTCAAATGAACCTGTAGTTGCATTCTCGTTGGTTTTTGAATCTGTAATTGTGGGCGTCTGACTGGTACTCCAAACCACGCCACTCGCCGTGATTGCACCACCACCGTTGCTGGAAATTGTACCGCCAGAAACTGCACTGGTTGTAGAAACCGACGCTACTGCTGCTGTGGAAACAGTTGCAGGATTCGCAACCGCACCTTCCATAGTTCCTGAGATCTTGACATTTCTCAAACCAAACTGTTTGTTGGTAGCCGCAGCTGCCAGATAAGGATAAAATCTAATGTAAAGCTTCTGACTGCCCGTAAGTACAACAGGCGTTGCAAGCGTTGCGCTTAAAGCAGAAGAAGCATTATTCGGTAATTTGGTTGCTGTCTGGATAGAAACGGGATTTGAGAAATCGGCATTCACACTGTAAAAGGCCTGATAATACATATTACCTGTGCCTGACGCCCCAACCAATGCATCCACTTTGTCCACCGTCAAGGTACCGCCGTTTGTAGGATTGATATCCAACTGAACGTAAACATTCGGGTTGAAAACTGAGGTGCTTCCTGTTGCCGTCCAGCTATTGGCAGCTCCAACCAATTGCCAAAACACCACATTGCTGTCTGTCACAGCATCGCCTGTAAAATCAATTTTTGTGTTGATATTATACGCTACGGTAGCTGCCGGAAAACTGATGTTGGATTCCAGATTACCTTCCAACGATTTTGCTGTAATACTAGCAATCAAAGGCCAGGTTACAGATGCCGGAGTTGCTTCTGAAAATATGGACCAGCTAGCCCCATTTTTGTTTTGACCAGACTTATTAACTTCTGTGGTATTTTCCTTAGAAAATGAAGTAGTCGCATCGTCACTTGATGACTTGGTGACATAAGAAATGCTCTTTCCTATTCCGAAAATCATCACAGCACTCAATAATGCAGCTGGCAAGATTAGATTTTTTTTCATTGTTAATTTTGATTAATTGTTGCGAAATGGTTTTTGATAGTCAGTTTTATTTTATGATCACTTTTTGTACAAAAGAACGATCCTTGGTCTTCACCTCGAATAATTTCACGCCTTTACCAATATGATTAATTGATATGGCATCTATCACATTATCGCCTTTATTCAAGGTTCCGCTGTAGACAAGGCCTTCAGATTTCCCTGAAAAATCTTTCACAGAGATCTGAACAGACTGATGGCTATCTTTTGAGAAAAGCTGTAGTGAAATTTTTTCTGAGGCCGGATTTGGGAAAAATGAATCAGCCGGATTGATTTTAGAATTCACTTCACCCGTTGCTAAAAAAAGACAGTCCGTGGGCTGTAAAAGTACCGCTCCCGCCCCTGCCATTACAGTTTGCTTCACGTCTGTAGAAGCAATTTTATCAATGCTGTACGGTGGCACAAAAGCAGTTCCAGATCCCACCATTGTTCCACTTGCGCCAGAAAATGTATTACTGACCAATTGTGCGGCAGTGAAATTCCCGGTCTCAAGTCTTATCGGATTTTTAACATTTTCAAAATAATTACCTTCTATCAGAAGATCCGCTTTGAAACCTGCGTAGATACAGTAGTTGCTTACAGAACTGTTAAAATAATTATTTAACCCGTAGTGCATTATAAAAAAGGTTACTCATAATACGAAAATTTCGTATATTGTATTGACTATCAATCTAATACGTTATGAATAACCTAGATGCAATTTACGATTTTATTTTAAAGGAATTAAGAAAATTAACCATCAAAGAAAATTTTTATTTCAAACCAATTAAACCAAAATTATCTGATTTAGAGCTCATTGCAATAAATATTTCTGCGGAATATTTATCGATAGATTCAGAATATCAGTTGTTTAGATACCTCTCTAATTCAAAACT
>NZ_AUAA01000035.1 GCF_000428485.1 Epilithonimonas tenax DSM 16811
GAGAAACAACCAAAAAAATTATCAAAAACAAAAATATATTTTCAGAAAATCGAGAAAAAGAATAGAGACATTATTCTCTCAGCTTTGTGACCAATTTAAAATCAGAAACAACTACGCAAAATCATTTGAAGGTTTTAAAACAAGGATATTGAGCAAAATAACAGCATTAACTTTCATTCAATTTGTAAATGTTTTTGTATTTAATAGAAAAATGAATAATATTAAAATTGCATTAGTTTGATAATGCACTACGAGTTAAACTAATGCTATTTTAATATTTAAAATACTATTTGATATGAATTCTAAAATACAGAGAATAGATTATCTAATAATTTTTTTTTTGAACAAAAGTTTATCTATTAATTATTTGCACTTTAAAAAAATAATCAACTAGTAGGAATGCATTCAGATTTCCCATAATTATATTTATATTTGAGTATGAATATTTATGAAATATCAAATCCTGAATTCAAAAAAGAAATTGCAGCTACCGGCGATTTAAAACTATTTCCTGCAGGCACAGTTATTTTAGATATCAACTCCTATGTTAATTACATTCCATTGGTAATGTCTGGCAGTGTGAAGGTCGTAAGAACGGAAGAGGATGGGAGAGAAATCCTTTTGTATTATCTTACGCCTGGGGAAAGTTGTATCTCATCAATACTTTCAGGGCTTACTCAAGGCACTTCCAAGGTTAAGGCAGTGGTAGAAGAGGATGCTGAAATTCTGATGCTGTCACTTCCCAAAGCCAAGGAATGGCTCACAAAATATCCGGAATGGTCTACTTTTGTTTTTGAGCTTTATCATAAAAGATTTGAGGATTTAGTCAATATGGTCAATTCAATTGCTTTCCAAAAAGTAGATGCACGACTATTATATTTATTAGACCAAAAGTCAAAACTGTATAAATCAAAAGAACTTTCAGTTACCCATCAACAGCTTGCAGACGAACTCGGCATAACAAGAGAGGCGGTTAGCCGAGTCCTGAAACAGATTGAAACCGAAGGCAAAATAAAACTTTCCCGAAATAAAATTACCCTATTGTAACTTACATCACTGACTGACTTTTATCTCCTCCGTAAATTTGCATTATAAATTTTAAAACCAATACAATGTTAGATGCAATAAAAAACCTTTTCGGGATGGATAAAACCGATTACGCTGCCCTTGTAAAAGAAGGTGCCGTTATTCTTGATGTAAGAAGCAAAAGCGAATATGCGGGAGGACATATCAAAAATTCTATTAATATTCCTGTCAACGAGCTTCAAAACAATCTTTCTAAATTAAAAAACAAAGACAAAACCATTATTACCTGTTGCGCATCGGGGATGAGAAGTGCTTCTGCAAAGAATGTTCTCGAGAATAGCGGTTACAAAAACGTGCACAACGGAGGTGGTTGGAACAGCTTAAACAACAAACTATAATCCGATGGAAGCACATTATTACAACGTAGATATTTCCTGGAAAAACGACCGAAAAGGCGAAATGTCTTCACCCGAACTTTTACAAAGTGTCGAAATAGCAACACCTCCTCAATTTCCTAAAGGAATTGAAGGAATCTGGTCGCCGGAACATTTGTTCACCGCCGCAGTAAGCAGTTGCTTAATGACAACCTTTTTGGCAATTGCAGAAAACTCAAAATTAGAATTTGAAAATTTTGAGTGTAAATCTAAAGGAAAACTGGAGCAGGTTGAAGGCAAATTCCTGATGACCGAAGTGATTTTAGAACCTGTTGTCACCATCAAAAATGAATCAGACAGAGAAAAAGCCGAGAAAGTTTTGCAGAAATCGGAAGCCAATTGCTTGATTTCCAATTCTGTGAAATCTAAAATCACGATGATTCCTCAAATCAAATTAAAATAAATGTCTCCATATGTTTTTTAATTGTTACCGCCTTTAATGGTAGTCATGGTCGGAAGAATTTTTCTTCCGACTTTTTTATATTAGACAATACGGGGGTGGTGTTTAATCTATTGATTACCAGTTATTTAATTTATTTTTATTATGTAAGTTTTGTATATTTATAGCTGATAATGAATTATTTATGTCAGTTTTTAAAGATCACAAAATATCTCTTAAAGATGTTTTAGAATTTATTCCCGAAGCACTTTTAACTCATCTCTCGGCAAGCACCAAAGTAGATCATTATAGCAAAGTTCTGCACGGCAAAAAAATGTTTTACCTGTTTTTGTCCTGCATCTTTGATAACGAGAAATTAAGTCAGAGAACTTTGGAGGATACATTTAACAGCAGCGGATTCAAAGCATTGTTTGGACTGGGGGAAGAGGAGAAAATACGCAGAAGTTCAATTTCAGAAAGGCTTTCAAAAATTGATTCTAATTATTTCAAAGAAATCTATGAGCAAATGTATGGGCGATTTTCAAGCCTTTATGACAAATCTGAAATCGAAAAATATAATCTCATCAGAGTGGACAGCACAATCGTTGCCGATACCTGTTCGAAACTTAAAGAAGGAATTGACCAGAAAAGTGGAAAGAAACTGGTAAAATTCAGTTTTTCTTTTGATGGAATTTTACCGTCGGCAGTAGAGATTTTTACGGGACAAAAATACTCTGCAGAAGACAACGCGCTCGCTGAGGCTGTTCTCAGCCAGATAAAAAAAGAAGAGCATCATGATAATATTTATGTCATAGACAGAGGGCTGCAGTCTACAAGAACGATGAAAGATTTTGAAGAAAAGTCTCTGAAATTTATTATTCGTTCCAGGGAAAAAAGAAAATTTGAAGAGATTACCTCTTTTATTGAAACGGAAATCCCTGTAAAATGGGATGACTGGGAAGTTATTAAAGACAGTAAAGTGAAGCTGTACACCGGAAAACCCATCCAAAACAAACGTGGAAATATCCATCATCGGGAAGAAAAAGTGGAAACAAATTTTCGATTGGTAGTCATCAAAAACGAAAAAACAGGCAAAGAATTTTGGTTTATAACCAACGAGTTTGAACTTTCTGCCAAAGAAATCTCAGATTATTACCGTAAAAGATGGGATATTGAAGTGTTCTTCAGGTTTATGAAACAAGAGCTGAATTTAAGTCATCTTGTATCACTGAATAAAAATGGAATTCAAGTGATGGTCTACGTGACAATGATTGCTTCTATGCTACTCCTGATTTACAAAAAAGCAAATGATTTAGGCTATAAGACTGCGAAAAGACGTATCACAATGGAGCTCAGGGATATGATTACCGCAATTTTAATCGTTTTTGCAGGAGGTGACCCCTCCAAAGTTTTCAAAACATAAACTAAAAAAAATGGTCGGAATTTCTTCCGACCATGACTACCTTTAATGGCGGTTTTTTTTTGTCCCCAAAATGAAATCAATTGTTGTTCTAGATTATCTTCTTATGTGATAAAGGTTACTGTGCAACAGTTTTCAGCAGTCTAACTTTGTCAAAAATTAAAGATTATGCAAAGAGTCTGGGTACTTATTTTATCATTAAGCTTATTTCAAAACGTATTTTCCCAAGATACCATCAGGATTTCCAAAACAGAATTGGAACAAAAAATTCTGGATAACAATCTTCAGGTAAAAATGGCGCAAAAAGAAGCCGAACTAGCCGATGCCGAACTTTTGGGAACAAGAGCAATGTATCTCCCGAATATCAATGCCTCTTATACTTTTTCAAATACCAACAATCCGTTGTATGCATTTGGTTCAAAACTCAATCAGGAACGTATTACGATGACGGATTTCAATCCCGATAATCTAAATTCACCAAAAAGCATTTCCAACTTTGCCACCAAATTAGAAATTCAGCAGCCCATCATCAATATGGATGCGGTTTACCAGAAAAAAGCCGGACAGGTAAAATCCGAAGTGCTGAAAATTAAAACCGAAAGAACCAAAGAATACGTTCAGTTCGAACTCAAAAAAGCATATATGACTTTGCAGATGGCTTACAAAATGGTAGAAACTTTAGAAAATGCGAGAACAACAACACTGGCAAACAAAAAAGTGATCGACAATTATTACAAAAACGGAATTATTCAGAAATCAGAGGTTTTGTATATGGACGTCCGTCTGAAAGAAATTGAAAATCAGATACAGTTCGCCAAATCCAATGTCAAAAACACTTCCGATTATCTTTATTTTTTGTTGGATGAAAATTATCAAAATAAGGTTTTGAAACCCACAGAATCCTTAGAATATCAGAACAATATGGTAGAAAATAATCCTACTTTAAACATTAATAGAAAAGATTTACAAGCCTACCAAAAATCTTTGGAAGCCTACGATTTAATGATAAAATTTTCCAAAGCCAAATTTCTCCCGAAACTCAATGCTTTCGGAAGCTTCGAGATGTACGACAACAAAATCGCACAGTTCGATGCCAACGGATATTTAGCCGGAATTCAACTTTCGTGGAATGTTTTCGACGGTCTCAAAGCCAAAAGCGAACAGGAAAAATACAAAGCCGAACTGAGTAAAGCACAAACCGAAATTCAGCAATACCAAAAACAAAGCGAGCTGGAATTGAGTAAAACTTCCCGACAGGTTCAGGATGCCGAAAACAAAGTAAACCTTACCAAACTCGCTTGGGAACAAAGCAAAGAAGCTTATAGGATCCGCAAAAACAGATATGATCAAGGCTTGGAAAAATCCTCAGATTTACTCACTTCAGAAACCCAGATGTCACAGAAAGAATTAGAGCATATTCAGGCGATTTTCGAATATAACACCGCTTTAGAATATTATAAATTTTTGAAAAATTAGTAATTAATAGGAACGAAATAATCTAAAAATGAGTGAGATATATTTTTATGAGCTATTTCCCGCTGTCCACTATATCTTTTTCTTTTTACTAACGCTTTTCCCCTTTCCAAAAAAGAAAAAGGATGCCGTTGCCATCGGAGCTATGATTAAAGTTCCGCCAAAAAATCGCAAAACGACGATTCAACAAGGTTCATAAAAAACAAATAAAATCAACATTATGAAAACATATATTTATTCCGGTCTTATTCTGTCAGCAGTTCTTTTTAGCAGCTGCTCGTCCGATGACAAAAAATCTGTACAAAATACAGATGCTCCCATTTCAGTTACGGTCAATCAATCCACTACCAATTCCACAGGTTCATCAGCAACCGCCAGTGGAAAATTGATTGCCAGAAATTCCGTGAATGTTTCTACCAGAATGATGGGCTATATCACCTCGATGCGTGGGGAAGTCGGGCAAAATGTAACAGCAGGACAGGCTTTGATAAGCATCAATTCTACCGACATTCAGGCAAAAGGAGGACAAGTCAATGCGCAGATTTCCCAAGCTCAGGCAAGTTTTAATATTGCAAAAAAAGATTATGAAAGATTCCAGAATCTGTACAAAAGTCAAAGTGCATCTCAAAAAGAATTAGACGATATGAGAGCCCGCTACGAAATGGCTCAGGCGGGTTTGCAAGCCGCTCAGCAAATGAAAAACGAAGTCAATTCTCAATATAAATATACCAACATTACCGCTCCGATTTCGGGAACAATTACTGCGAAATTTGCAGAGCAGGGCGATATGGCAAGTCCCGGAATGCCACTTTTGACGATAGAGTCTTCAGGAAGTTTGCAGGCGCAGGTTTTGGTTTCAGAAAAAGACATTACAATGATTACTCAGGGAATGAGCGTTCAGATTACTTTAAAATCAATCAACAAAACTATTTCCGGAACAGTGTCCGAAATCAGCAAATCAGCAACCAATACTGGCGGACAATATATGTTGAAAATCAATATTCCTGCATCAAAAGAATTGCTCCCCGGAATGTTTGTCAATGTGCAGTTTCCATTTAAAAATTCCGGAAAAACCAGTCAGGATTTTGAGGAAAGCATAATGGTTCCCCAATCTGCTTTGGTAGAAAACGGACAATTAACGGGAGTTTACGTTGTGAGTTCACAAAATACCGCCGTTTTGCGGTGGCTGAAAATCGGTAAAACATTCGAAGACAAGGTGGAGGTTTTATCTGGTTTAAATACCAAAGAACCTTACATCACTTCCTCAAACGGAAAATTGTATAACGGAGCAAAAATTCAAATTAAATAATGTAACAATCTAGCAATTTACCAATGTATCAATATTGTACTTGAATTAAACTTATCTGCATTGTTACACTTTTAGACTGGTACATTTTTAAATTAAAAAATATTTTATGGAAAAAGGATTCGCAGGACGTATCGCCGAGTTTTTCATCAATTCAAAGTTGACCATTTTGTTAATGATTGCTTTGATGATTATCGGGGTGTACAGTTCCACATTAATACCGAGAGAAGAAGAACCGCAAATCATTGTGCCAATGGCAGATGTAATGGTGGGTTATCCGGGAGCTTCGCCGAAAGAAGTGGAAAGTCGCGTGGTAAAACCTTTGGAAAAAGTTATTTCCAATATCAAAGGGGTAGAGCACATCCATGCAATGGCAATGAACGGAAGGGCAATGATCATTGTTCAGTTCTATGTAGGAGAAGATACAGAACGTTCCTACGTGAAGTTGTATGATGAATTGATGAAAAACAAAAACATCTTCCCGAAAGGCGTGATGGAACCGATGGTAAAAACCCGTTCTATAGACGATGTTCCGATGTTGGGACTTACACTTTGGAGTGAAAAATATAATGATTATGAACTTCGCCAGATAGGAGAAGAACTTTCTTCGGAAGTCAAAAAAATAAAAGACGTTTCTCTGACCAACGTGATTGGCGGAAGAAACCGACAACTGAAAGTCATTGTAGATAAAGATAAAATGGCTGAACTGAATGTCGATGCACTTTCTGTGATGCAGATGATTCAGGCAAACAACGGAAGTTCGCAATCCGGAAGTTTTGATTCTAATGATACAGAATATCTTTTGACAACAGGACAATTCCTGAATTCTGCGGAAGATGTAGAAAATCTGGTGGTGGGAACATCCCAAAATATGCCGGTCTATCTTAAACAGGTCGCTAAAATTGAAGATGGTGCCGCTTCTTCTTCCAATTATGTTAGTTTCGGTTATGGAAATGCAGTGGAAAATGGTAAGAAATTCAAATCAGAATATCCTGCAGTTACTGTTTCGGTTTCCAAAGTAAAAGGTGCCGATGCGATGAAAATTTCAGAACAAATCCTTGCCAAAGTTGATGAACTGAAGAAAACCTTAATCCCAAATGATGTTCACGTAGAAGTTACCAGAAATTATGGAGAAACGGCTTCCCACAAAGTGTCAGAATTATTGATGCACTTGGGCATTGCAATCTTGGCAGTTACCTTTTTGGTAATGCTCGCAATGGGTTGGAGAGGCGGACTGGTTGTATTCTTCTCGGTTCCGCTTACTTTTGCATTAACGCTTTTCAGTTATTATATGCTGGGGTATACTTTGAACAGAATTACGCTTTTTGCTCTCGTTTTCGTGGTCGGAATTGTGGTAGACGACAGTATCATCATCGCCGAAAATATGCACAGGCATTTTCATATGAAGAAATTACCCTTCAAACAAGCGGCAATATATGCGATCAATGAAGTCGGAAATCCAACTATTTTAGCCACTTTTACGGTCATTGCTGCGATTTTACCCATGGCTTTCGTCTCCGGAATGATGGGGCCTTATATGTCGCCAATGCCGATTGGAGCTTCGATCGCAATGATACTTTCGTTGTTTGTAGCATTGACGGTAACACCCTATTTAGGTTTTCATTTATTAAAGGTGAAAGATACGAAGGAGCATAAAGAAGAACAGGGATTAGAAACCGGCAGGATCTATAAAATTTATAAAAAAATAGAACAGCCATTACTCGACAGCAAATCCAAAAGATGGACGATGATGGGCGTTACGGTAGTGCTTTTATTGATTTCGGTATTGGCATTTTTCACGAAATGGGTCGCTGTGAAAATGCTTCCTTTTGATAATAAAAATGAAATTCAGTTGGTGATCGATATGCCGGAAGGAGCCTCTCTGGAAAGGACAGCCGCTGTTACCAAAGACATAGCTCAATACCTTAAAACGGTTCCGGAAGTTGTGAATTATCAAAATTATGTAGGTTCTTCTGCACCGATTACATTCAACGGTTTGGTTCGTCATTATGATTTGAGGGGACAGAGCAATACTGCCGATATTCAGGTGAATCTTTTGCACAAAGAAGACCGTGATGAACAAAGTCACGATGTTGCCAAGAAAATCCGTCCTGAAATTCAGAAAATTGCGGCAAAATACAACGCCAATGTAAAAGTGGTGGAAGTTCCGCCCGGACCGCCGGTTTTATCAACTATTGTTGCAGAAGTTTATGGACCTGATTATGATGGGCAGATAAAAGTTGCCAAACAAGTGGAGGAAATTCTGCATAAAACCGATGATGTTGTGGATATTGATTGGATGGTAGAAGCGCCTCAAACTGAATTTAAGATAATTCCGGACAAAGAAAAATCAATGTTAAACGGTATTGCCCCACAACAAATTGTAGGAAATCTATCGTACCTGATGGGCGAACATCCGATTGGAAATTTATATGATGAAAAATCAAACGATCCTGTTGATATCGTAATGAAACTGAATAACGGCGACAAAGCCGGCATTCAAGATGTGACCAACCTAAAAATAAAAGGACAAATGGGTATGATTCCTGTGAGCGACCTGGTGAAAGTAGAACGAGATACGTTGCAAAAATCTATTTACAGAAAAGACCAGAAAAGAGTGGTGTATGTAATGGCGGATATGGCAGGCGGTTTGGAAAGTCCGGCATATGCGATCTTGGGAATGGAAGAAAAACTCAAAAAAATAGAGCTCCCGAAAGGATATTCACTAAACGAATTGTATATGAACCAGCCGGAAAGCGAAGATAATTACACTGTGAAATGGGACGGAGAATGGCAGATTACCTTAGAGGTATTCAAAGATTTAGGAACTGCATTTGCCGTTGTGATCATCATTATTTATATGCTGATTGTCGGTTGGTTTCAGAATTTTAAAACTCCGATTGTCATGATGGTTGCCATTCCGCTTTCGCTTATCGGGATTGTTTTGGGACATTGGCTTCTTGGTGCATTTTTTACGGCAACTTCATTTATCGGAATGATTGCTTTAGCAGGAGTCATGGTGAGGAATTCGGTTTTGCTGATTGATTTTATAGAAATCCGTCTGAATGAAGGAATCCCAATCAAACAAGCCATTATAGAAGCAGGGGCGGTACGAACTACGCCAATTTTATTAACAACGGGAGCGGTAGTGATCGGAGCGGTGATTATTCTTTTCGATCCGATTTTCCAGGGATTGGCAATATCACTGGTTTTCGGAGCGATAGTTTCCACCATTTTGACATTGATTGTTGTTCCAATTATTTATTATATGACGGAAAGACATAAATGGGAGAAAAAACCAGAAGTAGAAAATAAAGTTTCCGAAGAGTAAAAAATAACCAAACCTCATAGGTTTCAAAAACCTGTGAGGTTTTAATAAAGTTCAAAATTATGAAACTATTATTGATAACAGCAATAGAAGAATTTGAAAAAGATGTCAAAAATATTCTTAAACATTCCGGAGTGAAAGCCATTTCTTATCAATCTGTAAAAGGATTCAAAAACAACGGTGATGAGCTCGAAAATTGGTTCAGTTCGGACAATGTTGAGATTGATTCTTTGTTATTTACCGTTTTTATAGAAAGCAGATATGTTGACGAAATTTATATCCGTATACAAGATTTTAATTCAAGACAAAAAACACTTTCGCACGTTCATATCGCAACCGTACAATTAGAAAAATCAATTTAAAACAAGAAATTTATGCATACAAGAATCGCACACGCAATAGCCGGAATTTTAATTCTGTCCAGCCTCTTTTTAGGAATTAAAGTGAATGAAAACTGGTTTTGGCTTACAGGTTTTGTAGGTGTCAACCTTTTACAAAATGCTTTTACCAATTGGTGCTTGATGTATGCAATCCTGCACAAATTAGGAATTAAGGACGACGGAAAAAGTTGTTCCAGATAAATATTATTTTAAATCTTGCCCTTTCATTATATTTGTGAAAGGGCTTTTTAATTTTCTTCTTTAATTCTTGAAAAATAATGAACATTCCCATTCTCAAATCCTGCGATATTCCGGAAAGGGAAAATCAGAAAGAATCTTTCGTGATACACAATCTCAGCCATCTTGTGAAGGAAGATTTATACATTCCGAAAATTCCGCACAGGCACTCTTTTTTTCAGATTTTGTATGTGAGTAAAGGAACGGGAATTCACTATGTCGATTTTCAGGAATGGGAGATAGAAGATAGCACCATATTCTTTCTAAGTCCCGGTCAGGTTCACGATCTTAGGTTTACTTCCGAAGATACTGAAGGCGTTATGATCAATTTCAGAGAAGAATTCTTTAATGATTTTCTTTCGCAAAAGGATTTTATCAATTCACTTCCTATATTCAGTAAAAACGGAAAATCCAGCTTTAGAAAAGTAGACGGTTGTAAAAATGAATTGGAGTTTACTTTTTTCAAGATATTTGAATTGATAAGTTCTGATTCTAAGTACAAAAAACAACTTATTCAAACCCTTATTCTGGAAATTTTGCTGATGATTTCTGTGAAAACTAAAGATGAAAACCCAGAAAACGAAAGCACCGGCAATAATTATCTTCTCGTAAAATTTGAGAAACTTCTGGAGAAACACTTTATGGAAGCCCATTATCCGAAATTTTATGCGGATCATCTTTCCGTTACTCCCAATTACCTCAATACACTTTGTAAAAAAATCACCGGAAAAACTGCGGGTGAAATAATTAGAAACAGAATCATTCTAGAGGCTAAACGTTTTTTAATAAATTCCGAATACACAATTTCCCAAATCGCCTACGATTTGTATTTTGAAGACAATTCCTATTTTACCAAATTTTTTAAAGCCAATTCTGGGATTACACCTGCGGAATTTCGGAAATCTTTAAATAAATAAAAATTACCATTTTATCCCTTTTTTCTGCCATAACTCTGAAAGCATTCAGAAGTAAATTTGTGGGGTAAAATAATCCTGCAATAATGTTAATACAGCAAGTATCCAGATTCATACTTTATCCTTTTCAGGAACTTATAAAATTATATCAATATGGCTTTAGTATAATGTCTAAAGAAAGTAGGACACTTTGGATTATTGCAGTAATCAAATTGTTTGTAATGTTTGGAATCCTGAAAGTGTTCTTTTTTAAAGATTTTTTAAAAACCCAATTTAAAGATGACAAACAAAGAATGGAATATCTTCAGAAGAATTTTACAGAAATCAAAAAATAGAAAAATTACAATCTTATGAATCATATAGACTGGGAACTCGTCAATTGGTCCAGAGCACAATTTGCTCTCACAGCAATGTACCACTGGCTTTTTGTTCCGCTTACTTTGGGAACCACTTTTATGATTGCCATTATGGAAACCATTTATGTGAAGACACAAGACGAAAAATGGAAAGAGATCACCAAATTTTGGATGAAGCTTTTCGGGATCAACTTTGCCATTGGTGTTGCCACCGGAATTATTTTGGAATTTGAATTCGGAACCAACTGGAGTAATTACTCTTGGTTTGTAGGAGACATTTTCGGAGCTCCGCTTGCAATTGAAGGAATAATGGCTTTCTTTATGGAAAGTACCTTTATTGCTGTAATGTTTTTCGGTTGGGACAGGGTAAGCCAGAAATTCCACCTTACTTCGAGTTGGTTGGTTGCCATTGGTTCCAATCTCTCCGCTTTGTGGATTTTGGTGGCAAACGGCTGGATGCAGAATCCTGTTGGGGTACAATTTAATCCTGATACGATGAGAAATGAGATGATTGATTTTTGGGCTGTGCTTCTCAATCCGGTTGCGGTGAACAAATTTCTTCATACCGTCATTTCTTCCTATATAGTTTCGGCTTTATTCGTGGTAGGTGTAAGTTCCTGGTTTTTACTAAAACGGAGAGATATAGTTTTAGCAAAAAGAAGCATTCTTATTGCCACTGTTTTCGGACTTCTAGCAACCATTGGAACATTCTGGAGCGGAGATGAATCTGCAAGACAAGTTGCCAGTACGCAACCTATGAAACTGGCGGCAATGGAAGGTCTTTATGAAGGCGACCGTTCTGCACCGCTTATTGCGATGGGGATTTTCGGAGAACAGGATAATACGGTTCATAAAAAAGAACAATTTCTGGTAGAATTTCAGATTCCTAAAGCTTTGTCTTATCTGGCGTTTTTAGATTCTGACAGGTTTGTTCCGGGAATCAGCGATTTGGTTCACGGAAACAAAAAAGAAGGTATTCCTTCTTATGACGAAAGAATTTCCAGCGGAAAAATAGCGATTGATGCCTTACGAAATTACGGCGACGCCAAAAAATCCGGAAATCTTCCGAAAGCAGAAGCTGAACTGAAAACTTTCCGTGCCCACGAAAAAGATTTTGGCTATGGTTATTATTTCGGAAAAAATCCCCATATGCTTATTCCTAATGTAAAAATGAGCTTCTATTCCTTTCATATTATGGTGATTTTGGGAACCTACTTTTTAGTACTTTTTATTATACTTTTCATTAAAACCCTGAAAGGAAATCTGGATAAAAGCAGAGCGCTTCTAAGGCTTACTTTATGGAGCATTCCGTTGGGATATATTGCCTCACAGTCTGGCTGGGTAGTGGCAGAAGTAGGAAGACAACCTTGGACAATCCAGAATCTACTTCCGAATATCGCCTCGGTTTCTCAGATAGATGCGTACAGCGTACAGATTACCTTCTTTTTGTTTCTGATTATTTTCACAACACTTCTCATTGCCGAAATCAAAATTATGCTTTCAGCAATTAGAAAAGGTTCTCAACATTAAAAAAAATAAAACTATGTTTTCATTCTTAGATTATAACGGTCTCCAACATTATTGGTGGGCATTGGTGTCACTTTTGGGAGCCTTATTGGTATTTTTACTGTTTGTTCAGGGTGGACAATCCCTGATTTATTCATTGGCTTCCAGCGAAAAAGAGAAAACCATTTTGCTGAATTCCACCGGAAGAAAATGGGAGATTACTTTCACAACGTTAGTCACTTTCGGAGGTGCATTTTTCGCTTCGTTTCCGCTGTTTTATTCTACCAGTTTTGGCGGTGCATACTGGGTTTGGATGGCGATTTTGTTTGCATTCATCATTCAGGCTGTCTCCTATGAGTTCAGGAGCAAAGCTGATAATTTTTTAGGACATAAAACTTTTGAAATCTATCTTTTTATCAATGGAGTATTGGGAAGTCTGCTTTTAGGCGTTGCCGTTTCTACATTCTTTACCGGAGCAGAATTTTCCGTCAATAAAACCAATATTGTGAATTTGACGATGCGAGAAATGCCTATCATTTCTTCTTGGAAAACACCTTTTCACGGTTTGGAAGCACTTTGGACGGTCGAAAAGCTTGCCTTTGTACAGAATATAAGTCTTGGATTGGCTGTTTTTTTTCTTGCAAGAGTTTTGGCGAATCTGTATTTCCAGAAAATGATTGATGATGAGAATATCTTGGAAAGGTCAAATAAAAGTTTGATAATAAATGCTTTATTGTTTCTTGTATTCTTTTTGTTTTGGCTTATCAGATTGATGTTTTTAGATGGTTTTACAGTCAATCCTCAGACGCAGGAAGTGTTTTTAGAATCTAATAAATATTTTCAAAATTTTTTGGAAATGCCATTTCTCACAATCATTTTCCTAATGGGAGTAGTTTTGGTTTTAATTGGATTATTTCTGAACATTTTTATGAAAAGTAAAAACGGAATCTGGTTTTCGGGTATAGGAACCGTTCTCACCGTTTGGATGCTTTTGATTTCCGCAGGTTTCAATGATACAGCCTACTATCCTTCAACGTACGACCTTCAGAGTTCTCTCACGATTTCCAATTCATCTTCCAGCGAATTTACATTAAGAACAATGAGTTATGTTTCACTTCTTGTTCCGTTTGTCTTGGGATATATTGCTCTCGTTTGGAAGAAAATGGATTCCCGCAAAATCTCTTCAGAAGAGCTTGAAAACTCGGAAAACCATACCTATTAATTCTTAAAAAATAAAGCAATGCAAATAAAAGAAATACTTCAGATCATTACACTTCCGATAATGATTTATGTTTCCTACAGAATAATATTCTGGTTGTACAATAAACTGGAAAAAGAAGATAAGCTAAAATGAAATGAAGAAAATAGTAATTCCAACCAATGACCGGGAAACCATAGCCGTTCACATCGGCAGATGTCTTGAGTTTGCGGTTTACACAATAGATAAAGGAAATATTATTACTCTGGAATTTGAGAACAATATTCATTCTCATTCGGATGGTAAAAATGCGGGAAAGAATTCACAGGGAATTTGCGGACATCAGGAAATAGTCAAACTATTCTACGGCGCAGATCTTATATTGTATTATACAATGGGTAAAAATCTCAGGAAATTACTTGATGAAAACGGTCTGCCATACCAAAAGGCAAAATCCATTTATATGAAAGAAATTATAAAAGAAATTTTATAAAGATTCAAATTAATCGGAGAATAACAGTAAACATCATTAAATCTGGTTTCTATGTAATCGATGTTACAGTGTATTTGCTGTGAATCTGATATTTTTAAAATCAAATAAAATTACAATGTCAAAAATAGTCATTTTAGGTGCAGGAATTGCCGGACATACCGCGGCGGCACATTTAAGAAGAAAACTAAGTAAAGAGCACGAAGTCCTGGTAGTTTCTCCGAACAGCAATTACCAGTGGGTTCCTTCCAATATTTGGGTGGGCGTGGGAAGAATGCAGTCTAAAGAGGTCATATTTCCACTGGAGCCTTTGTACAGGAAAAAAGGTATAGGGTACAAACAGGCGAAAGCAATAAGTTTCTTTCCTGAAGGCGATAAGGAAGAAAATAGACCTTACATCCTTGCAGAATATGTAGCCGGAGAAAATAAGGGACTACAGGAAAAGATCACGTATGATTATCTCATCAACGCAACAGGTCCCAGACTGGCTTTTGACCAGACAGAAGGATTGAATCCCGGAGAAAATGGGATGTATTCCGTTTGTACGTATGGACACGCTGAACACGCTGCAAAAGGATTGAAAGAGTTGGAAGATAAACTCAAAAAAACAGATAAAAAACTTAAAGTTCTCATCGGAACAGGACACCCAAAAGCAACCTGTCAAGGAGCTGCTTTTGAATATATTTTGAATGTAGAAAACGAACTCCGTAGAAAAGGATTGAGAGAAAAAGCAGAAATTACCTGGATTTCCAACGAATATGAATTGGGAGATTTTGGGATGGACGGAATGCTGCTCGCTTACAAAGGAATGCGGATGAAATCTGCCGAAATGGTGGAAATGGTTTTTGAAGACCGGGGAATCAAATGGATTATCAAAGCAGGAGTTTATAAAGTAGAACCTGGTAAAGTGCATTATGAAACCTTAGATGGAGAATATAAAACAGAAGACTACGATTTCGGAATGCTGATTCCTGCTTTTGCAGGTCATCCTTTCAAAGCTTTTGCTATAAATGGTGATGACATTACTTCAAAACTGTTTAAAGGCTTTATGATTGTAGATGCCGATTATACAGAGAAACCTTATGAAGAATGGACAGTACAGGACTGGCCAGAAACCTACCAAAACCCAAGCTTTGCGAATATTTTTGCTCCCGGAATTGCCTTTGCACCACCACACGCCATTTCAAAACCTCACATCAGCAAGAATGGAAATCCTATTTTTCCGGCACCGCCAAGAACTGGAATGCCTTCCGGAATTACTGCAAAACTGGTCGCAGATAATATTATCGAACACATTAAAAACGGTGAGAATCCCCATTTCCATAAAGGTTCTCTCGGAAATATGGGAGCAGCTTGTATTGCTTCGGCAGGTTTTGGCCTAACCAAAGGTTCGGCAGTAAGTATAACCACTTTTCCGATCGTTCCGGATTATATAAAATATCCAAAAACGGGAGGAAGGGATATTCATAAAACATTTGGAGAAATTGGATTGGCAGGACATTGGGTAAAATATGCGCTTCACCTCGGATTTATCTGGAAAGCCAAAATGAAACCATTCTGGTGGCTGATCCCTGAGTAATATATTAACCATAAATATTTAAAGTAATGTCTGAAAGAATATCAAAATACGAAAAATTTAAAATGCAGAATCCTTTCCTGCAATTCTTTAAATTTATTTTTCTAAATATCAAAATAATAAATGTTGTTGCCAAAGGACACGGCGGAACCAGAGATGAGGACTACATTAAAAAGTAATTGATGTAACGCTGTAAAAATCGGCATATATTTTTACCGAATGTAATTCATATCACAGACTTGGATGGTTTATCCACGTAATTTTGTTGTATGAAATTATTTAAAATAAAAATAAATTGCTGACAGAAGGTTTTTTTCTCGCTTTATTGGTAGGGGTTTCTCTGGGACTTGTAGGAAGTGGAGGATCTATACTTACCGTTCCCATAATGGTCTATATTTTGGGAATTGATCCTGTTTTGGCAACAGGCTACTCTTTGTTCGTAGTAGGTTTAACCTCATTTTTCGGAGGGATAAGGAATTTTTTCAATCAAACCATACAGTTCAAAGCTATTTTGCTGTTCGGAATTCCTTCCGTTATTACAGTTTATCTCAGCAGGGCATTTTTAGTCCCCGTTATTCCGGAAATTATTTTGAAAGCAGGAACTTTTCAACTTACAAAATCCGTTTTTTTGATGGTGCTTTTTGCAGTCGTAATGGTTGCTGCATCGGTTTCAATGATACGTCCTTGCGAAGACTGCAAAAGAAATAATGGAAACCCCAAACCCGACTCCAATTATATAATGATGATTTTGATCGGGTCATTGGTAGGAGTCATTACAGGATTGGTAGGAGCGGGAGGAGGTTTTCTGATAATCCCAGCTCTTGTTTTTTTTGCAAAATTGCCTATAAAGTCCGCTGTAGGAACATCGCTGTTTATTATCGCAATCAATTCGGCCATTGGTTTTGCCGGCTTTTTCAATGGTGAGCATTCAGCAATCGATTGGAATCTATTGATAAAGTTTACAGCAACAGCTGTTATCGGTATTTTCATCGGCATCTTTTTTTCCTCTAAAGTGTCAGGAGAAAAACTTAAAACCAGCTTTGGGTGGTTTGTTTTGTTAATGGGATTATTCATCCTCGCAAAAGAATTGATTTTAAATTAAAAGAAAATATGTCGCAGAAAGATTTTTGGAACGAGCGTTACAGTAGGGAAGAATTCATTTACGGAATTGCCCCCAATGAATATCTCAAAGAAAAACTACAGGAAATAAAACCTGGAAAAATACTTTTCCCCGCAGAAGGAGAGGGCAGGAATGTGGTTTATGCAGCGAAAATGGGATGGAAGCCGGAAGCGTTTGACCAGAGTGAAGCAGGAAAGGAGAAAGCAATTTCACTTGCGGAAGAAAACCAAACTGACATTTCATATACCATTTCTGATGCAGAAAATATAGAATATCCCAACAATACTTTTGATGCTTTGGCTCTTATTTATGCCCATTTTAAGGGAGATAGGAGAAGGGAATTTCATCAGAAGCTGGCGGCATTTCTAAAGCCTGGCGGTTTTCTGATCATCGAAGGCTTTTCAAAATTTCAGGAAGAATATCAGAAAAAATATCCGCGATCCGGAGGACCACGGAATCCCGAAATGCTCTACGATCTTGAAGAGCTAAAAAAGGATTTTGAAAACTTTGAGATAAAAGAATCCACTTTGACAACTATTACGCTCAACGAAGGAGATTACCATAAAGGTCAAGCTTCTGTGGTAAGGATTTTTGCCGTTAAAAAGTAATTGGCCTTGTGTAATCAATGTTACTGAAAAAGGGAAAAATAGATTATAATTATGTATATTATAACAACAAAAAATAAGATTATGTTTTTTCAACACACTTACGATAAAAGTCTTGCCCAGGCAAGCTATCTGATCGGTTGTCAGGCTAAAGGTGAGGCAATCGTTATTGATGCCAAAAGAGATATTGATACCTATCTTGCGATTGCCGAAGAGAACAATCTTAAGATCACCCATATTACCGAGACACATATCCACGCAGATTTCCTTTCGGGTTCACGCGAACTTGCGGCAGTTACAGGTGCAGAGATATATCTTTCCGATGAAGGTGGTAAAGATTGGCAATATGAGTTTCCTCACATAGGTCTGAAAAACGGAGATACAATTAAAGTAGGAAATCTTACACTAAAAATCATTCACACGCCGGGGCATACACCGGAAAGTATTAGTTTTCTTCTGACCGATCATCCTGCTACGGATGAACCAGTAATGATTTTCACAGGAGATTTCGTTTTCGTAGGCGACATTGGTAGACCAGATCTGCTGGAAAAAGCTGCCGGAATTATCGGAACTCAGGAAAAAGGAGCTAAAGAGATGTACCATTCTGTGATGGATTTCAGAAAATTGCCTGAATTTATTCAGGTTTGGCCAGGACACGGAGCAGGTTCTGCTTGTGGAAAATCTTTGGGTGCGGTACCAAGTTCTACCGTCGGTTACGAGAAGATCCGCAACTGGGCATTTCAGTATGAAGATAACGAAGAAGGTTTTGTTAACTATTTATTGGAAGGTCAGCCGGAACCACCGAAATATTTTGCAATGATGAAGAAGCTCAATAAATTGGAAAGACCTTTGTTACCAGAAGTTCCAAAGCAGAAGAAACTTTCCAAGGAGGAGTTTTTGAATGCTTACAATGACGGAGTAAAAGTAATTGATACCCGAAATAAAGTCGATTTTGCCAAAGGTTTTATTCCTGCAAGTATCAATATTCAAGATAATAACTCCTTTTCTACGTGGATGGGATGGTTGATCGATTATTCAGAACCCTTTATTTTGGTCGCTCAGGACCATCAGGTGGAAGATCTTACCCGAAAGCTTATGAGAATCGGAATGGATCAGATGATGGGCTACATTGATGATATCGATCATTTGGAATTAGAACTTCAAAAGGCTGATGTGATTGATATTGAAGAATTCAAATCATATTTGAATAAAGATCATATACAGATTGTAGACGTGCGAGGCAAAACAGAATTTGACGAAGGTCACATTGAGGGAGCCGAAAATATTTTTGTAGGTACGCTTCCTGACAATCTTTATAAAATGAGTAAGGATAAGCCAGTCGTTATACACTGCCAGAGCGGTGATAGAGCTGCAATTGCTTATTCAATACTCAGAAAGAACGGTTTTACCAATGTTAAAAATTATGCAGGAGGAATGAAAGAATGGAAAGAAATGGAAAATCCTGTTACAAATAAAAATGTTTAAAATGATGCAGAATATATTTAAAAATTGGAACTTTGTTCGAATACTGCGCCTGGCAATGGGAATATTCCTGATGGTAGAAGCCGTGAAATCAGGAATGTGGCTGTTGGTCTTCGTTGGAGCAGTTTTTATTGCGATGCCTTTACTGAATATCGGCTGTTGTGCTACAGGAAACTGTTCTGTCCCAACAAGAAATTCAAAAAATAATAGGGATGAGGTCGAATATGAAGAAATCAAATAAAATCCAAAAAAATGAATAAATTTCAAGAACTTATCAATCAGGATAAACCTGTTTTGGTCGACTTTTTTGCAGAATGGTGCGGTCCGTGTAAAATGCAGGCTCCTATTCTTCAGGATCTAAAAAAGAAAATAGGAGACTCTGCCAATATCGTCAAAATTGATATTGATAAAAATCAGGCTGTTGCAGCTCAGTTCGGAATCCGTAGTGTTCCTACCCTTATGATTTTTAAAGCAGGTGAAGTTAAATGGAAACAGTCCGGTGTCTTTCAGGCAGATGAATTGGAGAGATTAATAAAGCAAAATAGCTAAAATGTATAAAAACCTAATTGTTGCATTTTTTCTCATCATACTCACAGGATGTGGAAAAGCACAAAACAATAAAAACGGAAGTAGTCTTCCCGCAGCAGAATTTTCTCAAAAATTAGATCAGACCAAAGATGCACAATTGGTCGATGTGAGAACTTCGGGAGAATTCCGTAACGGACATCTTAAAAATGCAATGAACATTGACTGGACTGGCGGAGATTTTGCTGAAAAAGCAAAAGCTTTAGATAAAGATAAACCTGTATTCGTGTACTGTATGAGCGGACCGAGAAGTTCTGCTGCCGCTGAGAAACTCACAGAGATGGGCTTTAAAAATGTCTATGAAATGCAGGGTGGAATGATGAAATGGAGAAATGCCAGTCTTCCGGAAATCAAAGCATCCACTTCCGCAGGAATGAGTCTTGCTCAGTACAACGAAATGCTGAAAAGTGATACAGCTGTTTTAGTAGATTTCTATGCAGAATGGTGCGCTCCGTGCAAAAAAATGGAACCATATTTAAAAAAAATGGCTTCGGAAATGCAGGATAAATTGAAAATTGTCAGAATCAATGCCGACGAAAATACAGAACTTTGCAAAGAGCTGAATGTTTCTGCACTCCCGGTTTTGAAACTATACAAAAATGACAAGGTAGCCTGGGAAAACCTTGGTTTTGTAACGGAAGAGGAAGTTAAAAAACATATTTCCAAATAAAACTATTCTATAAAGTCTGTTAATATTTTTGACCTCATTATTTAAACATTTACATTTGCAAGAATGACTAATCAGAAATTAAATACAAATCATACAATGAGAAGCATCATCGGAATGTTTTTCATTGTATGCATTTTAATTTCTTCGTGTGCCGTAAAATACGGTATCAAAAATCTGTTCAACGTACCGCCTACTTCCACAAGTCATTCTTCAGTTCCAAAAGACAAATTTACGGTCACAACTTCTGCTTCGCAATGTAATTTCTGTAAGGAAAAAGAAATGACGGCGAAAAACGATACTCAGTTTTCCGTATCCGATTTTCAAGAGATTGCTGCATTTACATTTATTCTTTTTGCAGCCGCTTTTCTTTTTGTCAATATTCCGAAACATCCTTTTTACGGCTCTTCCAAAATAGGGAATGCTGTCCCCATCTTTATACAATACCGCAAACTTATCATTTGATTTAAAATTAATTCAATCTGTTAACAATAGCAGATGTAAATGATTTTATTTTTTTAATCCTTACCGGAATTTTTCGGTAGCTATTAATTTGTCAAAAAATGATAAGAAAAAGTCTATCAGTCCTATTCTTTGGACTGATCACACAACAGTCTGTCCTTTTCGCCCAGCAAGAATCACTCTTGGGTAAAATATGGACAGAAACACAAAAAAACTATTCAGGGATCCGTGCAGCCGAGTCTGCAATAGAATCTTCAGAATATAATGAAGAGACGGTGAAATCCAAGGCATTACCACAGGTAAAGCTTCAATATCAAAATACCTACGGCACATTAGAAGGAAGCAGTGGTGGTTTTTTCCCACAGTCCGGTTTTTTTAATGTTTCCGGAAACAGGAATTCAGGCTCCTCTTTATCCTCAAACAATTTCGGTTCGGCTATCGCGGAGTACGAGATCTATAACTTCGGGCGTCAGAAATCCGAGGAAAAATCAGCAAATGAGTTCACACAAAAACTCAGGACAGATAAAGAATCCTATCTGCTGAGGCTCAAAAGACTGCTCTCACAACGTTATCTTGACTATGTCTTTAATGGAGCAAAGCTCAGATGGGCAAAGAAAAACTCAACAAGGCTCGAAGAAATCCACAGTTCAAGCAAAGCACTTTCCCGTGCCGGTCTCAAACCGGAAGCAGATTCTGTTCTTACCTATTCATCATACGTTCAGGCGTTGGCAATAGAAGATAATTGGTTTGGAAAGCAGAAGGCATCCGCAGAAAAACTTAAGGAATTTTATAGTGATAATTTTAAAGTAGAGGATTACCAGGTCAGTCATTTTCTTGATCCTGAAAAAAATTCTTCCCATAATGAGAAAGTTAATCCATCACATCCTTTTTTAAAATCCATTCATCAGGAGTCCGAATACTACCAGACCAAAGCGGAAACAGAGAGAAGATCATCACTTCCGTCGATTAAGATTTTGGGAGGTTATGCTTACAGAGGTTCAGGAGCCGATTCGTATGGCAATGTCTCAGGGAAATGGACCAATGGTTTCTCCAATTCTGCCAACAATGCTCTGGTTGGACTTGGATTGACGTGGAATATCAGCAGTCTTCATACGAACAGGCAAAAAGCGAATATGCTGTCAAAAGAAGCGGAACGTATGGGTTATCTCGAAAACCAGTATCAGCTTTCAATGCAGACTGAGATTAAAGCCCTTGAAAACAGGATTGTAGAACAGCAAAAACAGCTTAAGAAAGAAAGTGCTTCTGTGAAAGGCGCATCAGATGCCTACGAAATGTATGTAGCAAGATACAAGAGTGGGCTTATTACCCTCACTGAACTGTTACAGGTCCGTCAGATTCTTGAGAATGCAGAAAAAAGTCAGATCGATGCCGCAAAAGAATTCTGGGAGCAGGTCATAGCAAAGGATGAACTCACCGGCGATTTTGATTATTTATTTACCCAACTTTAAAATTTTAGAATGAATTTAATACGTTTTGCGCTAAGAAAGCCCATTGCCGTAATGGTCGTTTTCCTGTCGGTCATTGTGCTTTCGCTTACAGCTATAAAAAAAATAAAAGTAGATATTTTTCCCGAGGTAGAGTTGCCTTCAATGTACATTGCGATGCCTTACGGTGGGCTTTCACCTCAATATATGGACGGTTTTATGTCCAATGAATTTCAAAAAGTCCTGCTTTTTGTGAATGGTGTCAAGAATATTGATTTCAAAAGTGTTCAGGGACTTACCTTAATGAAACTGACCTTTTATCCCGGCACTGATATGGCGCAGGCTGCAGGTGAGGTTTCCACGCAGGTTTCTCGGGCAATGGGATTTTTACCACCCGGTGCAGTACCACCAATGGTTGTGCGGTTTGACGGTAATTCACTTCCGGTCGGTCAACTCGTCTTTGAAAGTGACAATCACTCGGTAACAGATCTTCAGACAATGGTTCTTACCAAAATCCGACCGATGTTTGTTGAGATTCCCGGTATTACGGCTCCGGCACCTTTTGGCGGTAACATCCGTTCGATCGTGGTAAATATTGACCCGGCTGCAATGCAGAGTAACGGACTGAGTCCTGAAGAAATTACTTTGGCGATCACAAAAAGCAGCCATCCTTCGCCGGCAGGAAATATCAGAATGGGTGAAACGAATTATATGGCACCGATCAATTCCATAGCCAAAGATCCTGCGGAGTTTCTTAAAATTCCGATAAAGACCCAAGACGGTAGAACTCTTTACGTGGGAGATGTTGCCAATGTTCACGATGGAGCTGATCAGACATCTGGATATGCATTGGTCAATGGGAAACGCTCTGTCTATCTTCCGGTGATCAAAAAATCAGATGCTTCTACTCTGACAGCAGTCGAAAATCTAAAAAAAGCAATGCCAAAACTGAGAGATCAGCTTCCGGATGATGTGAAGGTAAGTTATGAATTTGACCAGTCAAAATATATTGAACGCTCCCTTTCAAATCTAATTCATGAAGGACTTTTAGGCGCACTCTTTACAGGACTGGTCATTATTCTTTTTCTAGGTGACCTTCGAGGTGCGCTGATCGTGGTCTTTACAATTCCCATAGCAATATTAACAGCCGTCTGTGTGCTCTATTTTGCAGGTTATACTATTAATATAATGACATTGAGTGGGTTAGCCTTATCCATCGGAATTTTGGTAGATGAGGCCACGGTCACGATCGAGAATATCCACCAACATATGGAAATGAGGAAAACAAAACCCAAAGCTATTCTGGATGCAGTACTTGAAATCTCCATTCCGAAGGTGCTTATATTATTATGTATTTTGGCCGTTCTTACGCCTGCCTTCATTATGACGGGCATTCCAAAAGATATGTTTCTTCCGCTTTCTTTTGCAGTTGCATTCGCAATGATAGCTTCCTTTTTGGCATCCCAAACCTTCGTTCCGATCCTCGCTAACTGGATGATGAAGAATAAGCATATTGAGAAGCATTATGTTAAAAACAGGAGTTTTTTCTATCGTTTCAGAACAGGCTACAGTCATAAAATGAGAAAATGGTCGGGAAGGACTTTGGTATTGTTTTCAGCCTATATTATTTTCTCGGGCCTTTTAATACTTTTAATGATGCGCTCTTTGGGCACCGATATTATGCCTCTTTCCAACAGCGGTGATTTTCAGATGAGAATTGATGCGCCACAGGGAAGCCGCCTGGAGAAAACTGAAAAGCTGGTGAAGGATATTCTCAAAGATATTGAAGGTATTTTGCCAGAAAATGCGGTCAGCATCAGTTCGGCCTATGTTGGTTTACATCCTGCAGCAACACCGATCAATCCCATATTTCTTTTCACCAACGGAACACATCAGTCTGTTTTGCAGGTTTCTGTAAATAAGGAGATCTTTTCAGGGTCTATGGAAGATTTGAAAGAAAAGATTCGCAAGACTATTTCTAAGAAGCATCCTGAAGCACAAATCAATTTTGAACCCATGGAACTTACCGAAAAAATCATTGGACAGGGATCGATGACCCCGATAGAAATCAAGGTAGGATCTCCGAATCTTAAACTGGCGGCATCCCACGCAAAAAAAATCGAGGAAAAGCTGAAAAGCAACGATTTCCTGCGAGACGTCCGTATTGCAGAGCCACTTCAATATCCGACTTTACAGATCAACGTAGACCGAAATCTCGCTGCGCAGTTCGGACTGACGATGCAGGATGTAACACGCAGTCTTGTGACCGCTACCTCTTCAACCCGATACACCGACAAAAACCTCTGGGTCGACCCAAAATCAGGACTTGTCTTTCAGACACAGGTTCAGATTCCAGAAAGTGTAATGAACTCTGAAGAGATCCTGAAATCACTTCCACTGAAAAAAGACAGCCCGAGACCCGTTCTTGAAGATATCGCTACTGTTAAAAAAATGACCGCACCGGCACAGGTCAACCGAAAGGGACCTATGAGATATGTAACGATTATCGGAAATATGTACGGAAAAGACCTAGGCTCTGCTTCCAAAGCGGTGAAAAATGCCATCAGTGAGACTGGAAAACCTCCAAAAAGTGTTTCTGTTTGGACAGAAGGCACACTGCAGCTACTGGATGATACACTCGACAGTCTTGCAATGGGACTTTTGGCAGCAGTACTAGCGATATTCCTGATGCTTGCTGCTTATTATCAATCATTTAAAGTGCCTTTTGTTGTTCTTTCCGTGATTCCTTCCGTGATCGTGGGAAGTCTTGTTTTGATTTTCATTACCGGCAGTACGCTCAACCTCCAGTCATATATGGGGATAATTATGTCCATTGGTGTTTCGGTTTCAAATGCAGTATTACTTATCAATCAGGCAGAGTACTACCGTAAACATTACCATATCAGCGCGCTTCATTCTGCGAGAATGGCAGCAGCGTCCAGACTTCGCCCTGTGCTGATGACCGCTTTAGCGATGCTGGCTGGGATGATTCCTATGGCAATCGGTATAGGGGAAGGTTCTGAGCAGGTTGCTCCACTTGGTAGAGCGGTTATCGGTGGTATCATCGCATCCACTCTTACCATTCTGCTTTTGGTTCCGCATTTTTTTTCAGCAGTAATGTCTAATGCAGGGCATTCAAATCCTTCATTGGATCCGGAAGATGAGGAAAGTGAATTTTACGTACAATCTTAAATAATTAAAAAATAATGAAAATCATCAATAAAATAAAATACATCTTTATTCCGGTCGTTCTTTTGGGAGCGGCTTCCTGCTCGGGCGAAAAGGAAAGTAAACATGAAACAAAAAAAACAGTTCAACCTGCTCAGTCTTTCGTGACTACAGAAATCAAGCTGATAAATCCCACTTATCAGATTTCTGTTCCAGGCGAACTGAAACCTTATGAATCGGTGCAGATCTTTGCCAAGGTTGCCGGATTTATCAAGAAAATTTATGTTGACAGAGGGTCAGTTGTGACCAAAGGTCAGCTTCTTGCAGTTCTGGAAGCACCAGAAATGAATCAGGATTACCTATCCGATAAATCTTCACAGCAGAAAACGTACACCGACTATCTTTATGCTAAACAGGCTTTTGAGCGATTGCAGGACGCTGCCAGTACGAAAGGAGCTGTTGCCGATATAGAACTGGATAGGGCTAAAAGCATTATGCAGAGTTCCAAAGCAACATATGAGGCATCAAAAGCGGGCACCGGTAGGTCTTCACAGATGAATCAGTACCTTAGAATCACGGCACCTTTCAGTGGTGTGATAATGGAGAGGAATCTGTCGGTAGGAGCCCTGGTTGGTCCCAATTCAGGAATGGCTCTTTTCAGTATCGCTCAGAAAAATAAGCTGAGACTGACGGTTTCTCTTCCTGAAAAACACGCATCAAGTGTCAATGAGGGCATAGTGGCGCAATTTACGGTCAACTCGATCCCCGGAAAGAAATTTGAAGCCCATCATTCAAGGAATTCCGGTGTTATCAGTCAGGAAAACCGTTCGATGACACTTGAGTTTGATGTCCCAAATCAGGGTACTGTCTTAAAAGGGGGAGAATATGCACAGGTCCAGCTCAATCTCAAAAGAAGTGCATCTACATTTTTTGTACCCACGAAAAGTATTCTGCAGACTCAAGCCGGAACCTTTGTGATGACCTTCAATGATAATACGGTAAGCAGAGTTGCTGTGAAAGAAGGAATCACCTATGAAAAAATGACCGAGGTCTTTGGTGCACTTTCCGGCCATGACAAAGTTCTAGTAAAACCTTCCGAAGAAATTGAGGAAGGAAAGATATCAACCAAAAAAAAAATAAATAATGACAACGATCTTAAAAAGTAAAACACCTATTTTCATTCTGATGATGACCCTATTTTCTTTTTCTTTGAATGCGATGCAATCAAGAGTTGAGAATCAGGATCGGCTCATCCCACAAAATAATGTAAATGATAATGAGGATATCATCTTAATCGATGAGAGCGGAAATAAAATTGCTCTGAGTGAACTGAAAGGGAAAGTGGTCTTTGTAAATTTCTGGGCCACATGGTGAAGACCTTGTGTCGAAGAAATGCCGAGCATCAGAGACCTGAAAGACAAATTCAAGGGAAATGACAATATCGTTTTTGTCCTTCTCAATGTGGAAGCCAACCTGACAAAGTCTAAGAAATTTATGAAGGATAAAAACTACGATCTTCCGGTGTATGTCGCAGCCGACACTATTCCTTCGAAGTACTTTCAGGGAGCAATTCCGACGACTTTGATCTTTAATAAAAAAGGAGAACTCGAAGCAGAGATGCAGGGAGGGCAAGATTTTGACCAGCCTGAGATTTATGAAGCGCTGAAAAAGTTAACCGGACAATAATTTATTAAAATAAGAATAATGGAAAAATTTAAAATATGGCTTCGGAAGAACTGGAGTACGGCACTTTTGGTATCAATATTCATCGTGTTGCTTGTCAGTCCCGATGCAAAAGCCTGGCTGATGCGCCAGATCATCTCTACCGGTCTTATGAACTCAAAGATTGAAGAAAAGGAAACAGAGCCAGCCGTTGAGTCGACTCCTTTGTCCAATACTGAAAACTTCAGTGTCAGGAATGATAAAGGTGAGATCATCAATACTTCTGACCTCAAGGGAAAAGTAGTTTTTATAAACTTCTGGGCGTCCTGGTGTCCGCCTTGCCGTGCGGAATTTCCTTCGATTCAGACATTCTACGACCGATTTAAATCCAATAAAGATCTTGTTTTTCTTACAGTCAATCTGGATGAGCAGACCGCCTTGGGTAAGATGTATCTTGAAAAAGAACAATTCACTGTTCCGTTTTTAGTTGCAGAAGGTTCGATTCCAACCGCTTTTTTTAATGGTTCGCTTCCTACGACCGTCGTTTTGGACAAATCAGGAAAAATTAGGATGCATCATGCGGGAATGGCAGACTACAGCAAAGAATCATTCTATCAAGAAATCAATCAACTTTTAAATGAAAAATAATGAAAAAATTAATTAAGATATTGATCTTATCAATTTTCCTGACAGGGTTTATGGGTTTCGCTCAAAAGGCAGCAGTTTACGAACCAGCAAAATCTATTCATAAGGAGTACAAGGCTTTGTATGTGATCAATGAAGGTGATGACCAGAAAATCAGAGTCATTATCAGAAATATCAATAACGCTATGGAAGATCCCAGGCTGAAAGGCAAACTGAAGGTAGAACTGCTGGCTTTTGGGGGCGGAGTGGAAATGTTCAGAAAGAAAAACCCCTATCGGGAACTTCTTACAGGTCTGCAAGATAAGGGGGTAGTGATGGTACAGTGCGAAAATACCCTTCGTGAAAAAAAGATCGACAAGTCCGAATTATTTGAGTTTATAAATTACACCCCCAGCGGAAATGGAGAAATGATTTTGAGACAGTATGAAGGCTGGGCAATAGTTAAACCTTAAAAAATTGAAATTATGAAGTTATCAATAGGATTCATCAACGATGTTCACGGTTATATGGAGCCACACCCAGAGTTGTTTTATGACAATCAGAAAGAATATGTAAAAAGTGCAGGAGGTTACGCAAGAATTCAGACTATCTTTAAAAAGATCAGGGCAGAAAATCCAAATGCGTTGTTTTTTGACGGAGGCGATACGTTTCACGGAACCGTTCCGGTGGTACAGTCGAGAGGAGAGGTCTTGATTCCCATACTCAACCCGCTTGGATTTGATGCAATGGTAGGACACTGGGACTTTGCCTATACGCCAAGACATCTTTTGAAATTGGAAAATCAGCTGAATTACCCTATTTTAGGTTGCAATGTGTTTGATGAAAATGGAAATCAGTTTTTACAACCGTACAAAATCTCGGAAATTGGAGGACTGAAAATTGGTATTATCGGGATATGTTCCAATATTATCGATAAGACAATGCCAGAGAAGTTCAGAGAAGGTATAAAGGTGACCGACGGAATCTTAGAAACAAACCAATGCATCAGAGAATTAAGAAAGAATGCTGTGGACGTTATTATTATTTTGTCGCACAATGGTTATCCGCAGGATATTGAACTGTTGAAAAAAGTACAAGGAATCAATATCTGCCTCAGTGCACATACTCATAACAGAATGTACGAAGCAGAGCTCGTAGGGAAGTGCATCATTATACAATGCGGTTGCCACGGTTCTTTTGTAGGACATCTAATGCTTGATGTCGAAAATGGAATGATCAAACATTTTGACTACCAGCTCATAGAAACTGATGACAGTCTTGATGAAGATGTAGAAGTAAAAGATCTGGTTGAGAAAAGTCTACAGTCTTTTTCTGAAATGAGAAGTAAAATGTTGGGGACAACAGATCATATCCTCCACCGCTATTCCACATTATCATCAACAATGGATGATTTTCTGCTTTCTGCCGTCAATTTTGTAACAGGAACTGAAATTTCTTTCTCAAACGGATGGAGATATGGTGCACCTATAGATATCGGAAATATTACGCTGTGGGATTTGTACAAAATCGTGCCGATGAATCCGCCTATTTCCACCACAGAACTTACGGGAAGGGAGATCTTTGAAATGTTAGAAGAAAATCTGGAGCGGACTTTTTCGGCAGAGCCGATGAAACAGATGGGAGGTTATGTTAAGCGTTGCAACGGACTGAGAATTTTAATGCGCATTGAAAATCCGCCGGGTTACAGAATTCAGGAAATCTATTTTCAGGGGAGGCATTTAGAAAAAGACAAGGTTTACAAAGTTGCTTTTCTTACGGAGCAAGCCGTCCCGAAGAAATACGGAAAAAGCCGAACAGGAAAGGGTTTTAATGCTATAGAAGCAATGGTGAAATATCTTGAAGAACACTCTCTTATTAAAAAATCTGCAGATTCGTTTCTTTTGGTTTGATAAATAAGGCAGAGAATCGGGAGATTTTCTGCCTTTTGTTTTAATTAGAGTTCAATTTCTATGTCTCTTTGAAAGCGAACCAATATCTGATTTTATAACTTTTTCAAGCGGTTCCTATTAGTGGCATAAAGTAAGATATTTCACTTCCCTAAAAGTATTTACTGGCTATTTGACCAAGCTGTTAATATAGTTTTCCAGATTTGTATAACCTGTTTTAATAATGATAGCTGCGTCCCCAGAATCCTTAGCATTTAGATTGTTTTTGGTTTCCCATCTGTTGGGAATGCCATCCGCATCTGTGTCTTTTAATTTTGAAATCTGCTTTTTCACTTTCGGTTGTCCGCCGGCATCGGCCTCCGTCTTAAAGATCTGACCTTTGCGACCGAGACTTTTAAAATACCCGATGATACGTTGATCTACAGCGTCGCGTTTCAATGAGGAACCGGCTTCGTTCATAATAACTTTCCACATATCTGTTGCAGCACTGATCTTAACATTACTTCTTGATATTGCTGAAGGTACTTTTACTAAAGTTGCTTTTTGTTTGATAAAATCTTCATCAGTCACCAACCGTCCGTTGACTTTACCATCTTTATCGAGATCGACATAATTATCTCTGTGGTATACATGATCTGTAGCGGTGAACATACTTAAAAAATCATCGGTAGAACTTGGTCCTGCAATAAAGTAATTGCCCACAATATCCTGATAGTGGTCTGTTGCCGAGTGTCCTCCAACAAATGCGCTTTTACCCCAATTGTAGACCACGTTATTAATATATTCGATCTTCGCCTTCGCTTTCGGATTGCGGCTCTGATTTCCTGTCCATAGACAATGATGTACCGTTATATCTACTGGGTTTTCCAGTAATGCACCAAAACGTTGAGGGTCTATCCCTTCTCCGATAAGACAATATTGAAAAGTTATATTGCTGCTGTTCTTTACGTGCAGGTTGTCCCATCTGCCCCATTCGATGGAAACATGGTCAAAGATAATATCCTCCAAGTCATCCGCCACGACAGTGCATGCACCTCTGGGCATATCAATGCTTCCCCTGAATCTCATATATCTGACAATGGTATTTCCACCAAAGGATACACCGTTGCCGTAAACTGTAATGCCGGTTCCGGGTGCGGTCTGTCCTGCAATGGTGATTCCGGGAGCAGCTGAGATCTTTTCTTTGATCTTGATCACACCTGCAACATCAAAAATGACAGTTCTACCGCCCTTGCTAACAGCGTCTCGGAATGAACCTGTTCCCGTATCATTAAGGTTGGTCACGTGATAAACAGTTCCGCCACGACCGCCTGATGCAAAACGCCCAAAGCCTTCTGCTCCAGGAAATGCCAGCTGTTGTGCATTGATCATCAAATTGAAAGAACATAAAATGAAGGATAGGGATATTTTCCAAAACATAGCCATTTGATTTATAACGAAGTTAGTGCGAACGTATTGATAGAGTGTCCTGCACTTTCTGTTTCTAAAAAATCTTAATTACAATAATTCTCAAGAATATAGAAATATTTTGGTGAATCAAGGAATGACAGGAAATAGAAGCTTCCATAAGTGATGAAATGGTCAGAAGGGAAAAGTATAATCATAAAAAATGCCCTTGGTTACAGATCCAAGGACATCTTTAATTTTACTAAGACTTCCACCTTATTTAAAAAGTACAGAAGGAAAATATTAAAGTTATGATGTCAATCGATTCAGACAAGCAAGTTCCGGAGTACTACGAACCTCGTCTAGCCGATAGTAATATTCATCCCCGGCATTTTTCAAAGGTCTTTCGACCCTGAAGGAATAGTGCCGTTCATCCACCTCTGTAATAACTACAGGTATGGCTTTACGTCCGTCATTGGAGATCCAGGCCTCATCTCCAACATTAAACTTTTCTGGTATTCTTTTGCTATAGTGTAAAGGAATGACATTTTTCACGAAAACGATTTTTCTAATATCATTTTTAGGTGTTGCTATTTTTGTTACTATCTTATCCTTATTTGGCAGTAAACTGCGTTTAAGATTTGCATTGTAGCTTTTCCACGCATTTTTCAAAGCGTACATAGCTTCTCTTGAGGCTCCTTTTGATCTCAGGTATGATTCATACTGCTCAAAGCTATCAGATGACGGCCATGTGCTATCCGTTTTCACGTCTCTGGCCAGATCGCCTAGCGGTGAATCCCTGTTAACCTGCTTGCTCAACCAATCGGTGAATGTTATATGTGCTGTAATGTTATCAGATGGTTCTGGCTTTGCATCAAAACTCCTAAGGCAGTGTTTCCAGTTTGAAAATCCGTATTTTTTGGCAGTAATATCCAGAGCCTCGGTATGCTGGATCCCAAGTTCTCTTTTAAGCTTTTTTGATTGTAGTTTATAGAAACTGATCGTATAATTGTTCGATTCCATTGAATTTTATTTTATTTCACAAGAAATAAATGTCACCCACTTACCACCTCTCTTGTTTATGAAACAAAAGTTATTCAATTGTAAAGAAGTACAGTGCTTATCAGCTTTGCTACTAGTGGGTGGCAGGCTCTGTATAATAGACCTACACAAATATAGAAAAACTAAATTAATAGAGATGATAAATAAAAGTTTATTTAGCAAGTATTCCTTAAACAGTTATCTGACAAGCTCAATGGCAACTTGGTGGTCATTGGATCTCAGTAAAAAGTCCAGAAGAAAAAGTCCATCGGAATTTCGGATCTTATTTTGTGGGATTATCTCAAAACGATCATTCACAAACTTTTCAATTTTTTGAATGAAAATATCTTCCAACGGAGTTCGAGTTGGTTTCCGTTGATATGAATGGTGCTGCCCATATCTATAAAATTAGTCATAATATTTTGTAAATCAAAAAATAGTCATTGATGGTCAGCTTTTTACTATTAATAACCCGTAGTGCATTATAAAAAAGGTTACTCATAATACGAAAATTTCGTATATTGTATTGACTATCAATCTAATACGTTATGAATAACCTAGATGCAATTTACGATTTTATTTTAAAGGAATTAAGAAAATTAACCATCAAAGAAAATTTTTATTTCAAACCAATTAAACCAAAATTATCTGATTTAGAGCTCATTGCAATAAATATTTCTGCGGAATATTTATCGATAGATT
>NZ_AUAA01000036.1 GCF_000428485.1 Epilithonimonas tenax DSM 16811
GAGGTAATGGTTTACATGACGATGATTGCATCAATGTTACTTTTGATCTATAAAAAAGCAAACGAATTGAGTTATAAAACTTCCAAAAGACGCATTGCAATGGAGCTTCGAGACATGATTACAGCTATTCTGATTGTTTTCGCAGGCGGAGATCCTGCTAAAGTCTTTAAAACATAAAAAATGGTCGGAATTTTCTTCCGACCATGACTATCCAAATTGGAATCTCTTTTTTTATTTCTAAATAGTATCTTATTTCTTTCTCTTGGCAATAGATTTTGCTTTTTGCTGAGCCCTGTTTGCCCCAAATTTTTTCGGTTCTTTTCTCTTGCTCGGTCCACCCATATTGGTTTTCTTGTTCTTGGCTTTCTTCTCGTGGAAAGCAGAATCGCCTTCGTTCAGTTTGGCAGTAGTTAAGAATTTCATCTTCACTTCCTCCTGTTCTGATGCGATTTTTAGTTTTGAGATCGTTACAGCTTCCGGGAATTCGGTTTTTTTGATTTCTCTGTCCATCAAAAGTTCGATATCCAAAAGTTGTGCTTCTTCTTTTTTGGTAAAGAAACTGATAGAGATCCCTTCTTTGTCCGCACGACCAGTTCTACCGATTCTGTGGATATACTGTTCCGGAACTTCTGGAATCTCGAAGTTGAAAACGTGCGAAATATCCGGAATATCCAGACCTCTCGCCATAATATCTGTGGTGATCACGCCTCGCAATTCTTCATTGGTGAATTCCTGCATCACTCTCAAACGGAAATTCTGAGATTTGTTGGAATGGATCACACCAAATTGATCAGGAAATTCCACATTCAGTTTTTCGAAGATCAGGTCGGCGTGTTTTTTATTGTTAGCGAAAATCAGAATTTTTTCTAAATCCGTTTCTGTTTTAAGAAGGTGAATTAAGAGATTCAGTTTGGTGTTGAAATTCTCAACCGGAACTGCAGATTGTGAAATCTTCTCCAAAGGTGTTCCGGATCTTGCGAGTGAAATCTCAATCGGGCCAGCGAAATATTCGTTCAACAAAGCATCTACAGCATCGGTCATCGTCGCAGAAAAAAGAATATTTTGTCTTTTCTCCTTCATCATTTCGAAGATGTGCGTGAGCTGTGGACGGAAACCAAGATTCAACATTTCATCAAACTCATCGATGATCAATTTACCAACTTCTTTCAAAGAGATTGCGTTGTCAATCGCCAGATCCATGACTCTACCAGGCGTTCCCACCAAGATGTCGCAACCGTCATTGAACAATAATTTTTGTGTATTGATGTTTTTCCCACCGTAGATTCCTATTACTCTTGCGGTCAGATTCTCCGTCATTTTTGTGATGACTTCTGCTACCTGTACCACCAATTCTCTGGTTGGCACCAAAACTAAAACCGTTGGATTTCCTGTTTTGTTGTATTTCCAGGTTTTAAGAACCGGAAGTGTGTAAGCCAAAGTTTTACCTGTTCCGGTTTGGGCAATTCCCATCACGTCGCGTCCGGAAAGTATCGGTCCGATGCTTTTTTCCTGAATAGGTGTTGGTTCAAAAAGGTTGAGATCGGCTAGAACATCCAGAATCTTTTCCGGTAAATCGAAGTCTGCAAAAGTGGTTTTCATCTGAATTTATTTATTTTTTTAAGGTCCAATGGTGCATCCATAATAGTCTGAATATCTGATACAGAAATTTTGGAAGATGGATGGTTCATCTGGGAAAATTTATTTTAAGGTACTAAAGAGAAACTTAGAAAGTTGAATTTCTTTTTGGTTTCAATCGGCAAAGATAGGGATTTTGAAATCAAGGAGGAATTTTAATCTATAAGTCTAAGGTTCTATTCTACTTTCTAAATTATTAATTTCAATAAAATTATATCCAATATCGTAGACTTGATTTTGATATTTATAGAACCTTCCGTCTGTTTGCATATTGAAATCTTTATCAACATCAGAAAATTTTAATCTATACTTTTCATTAATATTAATATGAACTTTCTTACCATTTAAAATTCCATTTAAAAGTAGAAATCTTTCTGATTGCTCCAAAAAAATAATTTTTTCACCAATATAAAGATTGAAAAATGTGGGATTTGCAAGATTTTTGTTTGTTTCAAATTTAGATAATTTTATCAACTGGTATCTATACATTGCTTTCCTATATGCCATAATTAATTCTGATGGAGCTTCACCACCATAATCAGAAATGGTCTTAACAATTTCATTGTTTTTAACAAATGAAATAGTCACCGTATTTAAGTCAGTAAAATCAGCAGAATAGGAATTCTTAAGTCTATTTATATTCGTTTTTTTAAATGAATTTTCGATTTTCTGATATTGTGATTTTGAAATATTCGCAGTATAAAATCCATTAACCGTATTATATTTTTCACCTAAATAAAACACTTTTCCATTTTTATTGAACTCGACACTCATAATAGGACAAGTCCCGTAACATCCCGAAGATGAAATGATTATTTTATCGAAAGTTTCATTTGGATTTGGTTTGTAAGTTGGTTTGTAATACTTTAAATAATAGCCTTGATTTTTTTGAAGCGTTAAAGTGTCATCAGTAACAGAGATGATTTTATATTTATCCCAAGACTTTCCGATAGGATTACAGATTTTCAAACTGTCATCAGTGATTTCATAGTTTGTTGAATCACCTTTGTACAATATCCTTCTTTCCTCTCTAGATTTTCCCTCATCAAAATCAAAAAATCCGACTTTATCAATCAAAGTTCCATTTTCGTTAATAACAAAACCACCCAAATTTCCTAAAAACGGAGAAGATGGTTCTTCAATTAATTGTTTATTACCTGCTTGTTTTAATTTAACTTTTTTCACAAAATTCCATTCACCAACAATATTTTTTTCGAATTGTTTTTCTTTCTCAGATTTACAGGAAACCAAAATTATAATCAACAAAAATATTTGATAGAATGTTTTCATAAATTTAACAACTGGATTTACCCCTTCTGCTCCTCTCTCAAAATAATCCTGAAAGTAGTTCCTTTCCCCACTTCAGAATTGGCAATTTTAACTTCGCCTCTGTGATATTCTGTCACGACTCTTTTGGTTAAGGAAAGCCCCAATCCCCAACCACGTTTTTTGGTTGAGAATCCCGGTTTGAAGGCATTTCTGACTTGCTGCTTGGTCATTCCGCTTCCGGTATCGGTCACGTCTATATAAACGTTTTTATGTTTTTTGTAAAGACTGAGCTCCAGTCTCCCTTCGCCTTTCATCGCATCGACAGCATTTTTGATCAGGTTTTCTATCACCCAACTCATCAGGATTTTACTGTGCGGAATCAAAATCGGTTCGTACGTTTTTCTAAAAGTAAAATCAACTTTGGTAGAAATTCTGGATTTCAGATAATCAAAATTCTGCTGAACGGTTTCATTGATATCCAGATCATTCAGCGCAGGAATCGAACCTATTTTTGAGAATCTTTCAGAGATCGTTTTCAGCCTTTCAACATCTTTCTCCAGTTCTTTGACGCCCAAACCGTTTTCATCTTCAAGCTTCATAATCTCGACCCAGCCGATCATTGATGATAATGGTGTTCCAATCTGATGTGCCGTTTCTTTGGCCAAACCAGCCCAGACAAAACCCTCGTCGGTCTTCTTCAAAGTTCTCAGAAACCAAAAGGAAAAGATCAGATAAGCACCAATAAACAATGCAATCACGTAAGGATAATATCGAAAATAATTCAGCAGATCTGAGTTATCATAATAGATAAACTGATCTTCTCCGGATGGTAATTCTACGACAAAAGGATCGTAAGAATTTTCCATTTTCCTGATGAGATTCTTCAGTTTTACAGGATCTTGCTCTATATATTCGGGAACATTGGCTTGGAAAATCGGCGTTTTATTTTTGTCTGTAACAACAATTGGAAGATTGGTATTATCCTGCATTACAGCAAGATACAGCTCCTGAATCTTTGGGTCTGCTGAAATCTCATCGTCTGTATAAGCTTTTAAAGCTGTGCCGATCAGATTAATTTTCTGAATCTCCTGTTTCCTAAGATTGTCAATAATTAGAAAAGAAGAAACTGCAATACCAAGTACAATCGCCGTGAGTATAAAGTACACCACCCAACTGTTGATCCTTTTCAGAAAATTAAAACCTTTCATTCTTGCTTATAAAACGGCAATTTAGGAATTTATTGTATAAGATGTTAGATTTTAGACCTTAGATATTAGACTAAAAATCAAGATTAATTTAGATATTTGTACTCGATAAAATTAAAGACAATGATTACGATTCAGAATACAAAACTAAAAGCCACTTTCAATGAACTGGGTGCAGAATTGGTTTCGCTTATCAATCTTGAAACCGGGAAAGAACTTATCTGGGAAGGAAATCCTGATTTTTGGGCTGGAAAAAGTCCCGTATTGTTTCCCACAGTTGGTGCTTTGAAAGATGACAAATACGTTTTCGACGGCGCCACATACGAAATGCCACGCCACGGATTTGCAAGGCGAAAGTTTTTTGACGTCAAAAGCTCAACGGAGAGTGAAGAAGTGGTTTTTGAACTGAATTCTGATGAGGAAACGCTGAAGTTTTATCCTTTCGATTTCAGTTTGGAAATCAAATATACTTTGACTGATAACAAATTGACGGTTTCTTACACGGTGAAAAACACATCAAAAAACGAAATGTATTTTTCTCTGGGCGCACATCCTGGATTTGCAATCGATACAAAAAACGGGTTGAAATATGATGATTATGAAATCGGCTTCTCTGATGACGAAAAACTGGAAATCCATCCATTGATTGATAATCTAATAGGTCAGCAAACCGAAACTATCTATCTCGAAAACAATACGTTGCCGCTGTCCTACGAGCTGTTCGCCAAAGATGCTTTGGTAATGACGGAAATGAAAAGTAAAGAATTGATTCTGAGAAATCATCAAAACGATCATAAAATAGTTTTCACATTTTCCAATTTCCCTTATTTCGGGATTTGGGCCGCAAAAAATGCGGATTTTGTTTGTCTGGAACCTTGGCAAGGCATTGCTGATCTGGAAGATCACAATCAGGAATTGACAGAGAAATTTGGGATTTTGAAACTGGAAATTAGTGGTGAATGGAAAGCTGATTGGGCGGTTGAGATTGTGTAAAATTTAACTATGAAGGCCAACCGATTAATTAGACCATTATTACTTTCGACTTTTTTGATAAGTTGCCAATCAGCGATTATAAATACATCAAAAGATGTACCTTTTGAAGGCATCAATGAGTCACTTAATCTCTATGCATTCGTTGGAGAAAAAATATCAGTGATAGAATTTGACCCTAATGAAAAGCAAGATAAAAATCAAAAGTCTGAAAAAATAGCAGATGAAGAAACAGGCGATTCTGTCACTGTTATTAAAGAAAAATATGTGATGGACAATGCTTTCCGATGCAAATACAAAGTCATCAGCAAAATATTGAATGATACCAAAACAGACACGATCGAATTTTTAGCTTATGACCATTATGGAAGTCCTGGGTTTGCGGAAAAAGATACTGTTATACTATATTTAATAAAAAACAAAGATGATGGTCATTTTTTTCATCACAAATATCAATTTGACAATGTTTTCAAAGACAAAGATGGAAATTACTTCAGTTATCCAAAATTCATTTCAAGTGAAGACCAAACAGATGGAATTGATGTTCTAAAAGGTTTTGCCGCCCATTTAAAAAATGAAAGATTCAACGTTTCGCACTTAAATGATGATTCACGACAAAGATATTATCCAAAACTGTTTTATAAAATTGAAAACCATATTGCAATACCTATCAAAGGAATCTACTTGTCTGAATTGATAAATTACAGATTGAAAACTACATTTAAAGATTTGTGAAATTATCATTTCTTAAAAACAAAAAAGTGTCAGAAAATCTCTGACACTTTTTTGTGATGTTCTACAACGTTTCCTTCAGCCAATCAAAGAATTCTCTCTGCCAAACCAAACCGTTTTGTGGGTGAAGTACCCAATGGTTTTCGTTCGGAAAGTACAAGAATTTGGTTTTCAGACCTTTCAGTTTCGCCGCCTGGAACGCTTCCTGTCCTTGCTCGTATGGCACCCGGAAATCTATTCCGCCCTGGATGACCATCATCGGCTTGTTCCATTGGTGCACAAAATTACTTGGGTTGAAGTCCGAATAGGCTTTCGGCGTTGGTTTTTGCCAATAGTTTCCGCCCAAATCCCAATTGGCGAACCACAGTTCCTCAGTGGTTCCGTACCAAGATTTCATATCAAACAAACCATCATGTGCAATAAAGGTTTTGAATCTATTTTCGTGAACGCCAGCCAGCATAAATACAGAATATCCGCCGTAACTCGCGCCAACAGCTGCTACTCTACTGCCATCTACGTAAGGCAACGTTTTGGCAAAATCGGTTGCCGACAAATAATCTTTGATAGGTTGTCCACCCCAGTCTCCGCTGATTGCTTCGTTCCATTTTACGCCCCAGCCCGGCATTCCGCGTCTGTTGGGGGCCACTACGATGTAGCCGTTTGCAGCCATCAAAGCGAAGTTCCATCTGGTGGAGAAAAACTGCGTGAGTGCAGATTGTGGTCCGCCTTGACAATAAACTAAGGTTGGATATTTTTTATTGGGATCAAAGTTGGGTGGGTAATGAAACCAGACGCCCATCTCCTTTCCATCTGTCGTTTTCACCATTTTAAGTTCGGATTTCCCGAAAGTTAATTGGTTGTAATTGTCTTTATTAATATCGGTAATCTGTTTTAAAGAAGCATTTTTAAGATCCACCTCGAAGAGATCCGCATTGTGATTGATATCTGTTTTTGTCACCCAAAGTTTGCCTTTGTTTTCCAGAACGATCTCATTGATATCAAAATCGCCTTTCGTGATCTGTTTAACCGATTTGTTTTTCACATCCACAGAAAATAACTGTTTTGTTCCTCTGAAAGCTGAAGTGAAATAAATCTGTTTCGCGTCCTGGCTCCAGGCAGCCTCGCCAGTTAGACTTTCGTCCCAAGCTTTTGTCAGATTTTCTGACTTCATCGACTTCCAATCCATTACCATAATGTCATTTTTGTCTGCTTCATAACCATCTCTGGCCATAGAGTTCCAAAGCAGAAATTGCCCATCCGGACTGAATTTCGGGTTCACATCGTAACCCATCATTCCTTCTGTGATATTTTTGGTAACGCCACTTGCAAGATCATAACAATAGAGGTCTGTATTGGTGCTTTGTGCATAGTCTGCGCCGCTTTTCTTTTTGGAAACGTAAAGCAATTGCGAAGAATCCGGACTCCAGACAAAATCTTCTGCACCACCAAATGGTTTCTGAGGCGAATCGAAAGGTTTACCATCCAAAAGATCTTTTGCTTTATCTACAGATTCCGAAGTATTAACTGTGAAAACGTGGTTGTAAGAACCTTCGTTGAAAGCATCCCAATGACGGTGGTTCAGGTCTGTATAAATCTGGGCCGTTGTTTTTGGCAAATCTTTATACTTGTCTTTCCCCAGAAGATTTTCGGTATGAACGGCCTTGCTGAAAGCTACTTTTTTCCCATCCGGAGAGATCACGATGTTGTCAACTTCGCCGATGTTATAAAATTCTGTCCAGGTTTTTCCGGCATCTTTTGATAAATAAATTTTGTTGTTTTCTAAAGCATAAATCCCGTTTTTGTCCCATTGGATCACACTCTTTTTGCCTAAATCAATTTTGGTAGATTTCCCGGCAAGATCCAGCCAAAAAGCTTCTGAATTGGACTTTTCTGTTTTGAGATCTGTTTTGCTGACTTTATAAATCAGCGACTGATGATCCGGAGAAACCGACTGAACGCCTAACCGATTGAGCGTCCACATGATTTCCGGTGTCATGACCTGTTGTGCATTCATCATAAAAGGTGCTGCTGCCATAGCAGTGAGGATATGTTTTAATTTCATTGAAGTGAATATAAATTAAGGTATTACAATTGAATCAGCTGCAGCCCGACTTGAGTGGAAATCCTTTTTTTTGCTATTGGGAAAGCCCAAGAAAAAAAAGATTGGGAACGGAAGGCGGAAATAGCTGCCCAAAATTAATTAAAAAAGATGCGATACCGTCAAAACCAGTTGGTAAAATAATTAGTTAAACACCAAAACCCTATCAACTCATTGATTTACAAGCCCTGTTTCATGAGTGTAAACTCCTCTGTCATTTTGAGTTTAATGAATTAAAACTCAATTTCAGGAAGCTGGTGAATTGATTGATAAATCCGAAAAAGTAATTTCAAAAAAAATGATTTCTTGGGAAGTAAAATTGATCTGTCCAGACTTAATAACCATGGTTGATTTCGCTAAACAGAAACCATTAAGCAAGGAAACGAACATTGTGAAATTTATTAAGAAATAAGTTTTATTATTGATTAAAATCCATATATTTGCGCTTCAAAATTTATTACTAAGACTATACTATGAGCACAATATTTACGCTGTTTATGATCCTGATTATCATTGCTAGCATCTTATTAGTTATCATCATCATGGCTCAGAATCCTAAAGGAGGCGGTCTTTCCGGGACTTTCGGAGGTGCATCTGCTACCAATTTTGGTGTGCAGAGAACCAATGATTTTATGGAAAAAGCAACTTGGACTCTAGGAGGAACTATTGTTGTTTTGATTTTCCTAAGCATTATCCTTACAGGAAAACCTTCGCAAGTGATACCTACAATGCCTGCACCCGCAAAATCTGAAGCACCTGTAAAACAGGCTCCAGCCAACACGGCACCAGCAACACAGGTTCCTGTAAGCAAATAATAGAAACTTATTCTAAGAATAAAAATCGCCTCGAAATATTCGGGGCGATTTTGTTTGTGGTATTTTAGTCTCTTCTTATTTTCTTGTCATCCAGACATCTTTCCATCAACACTTTGAAGCAATCTCCTAGATCATCAGACGCTCTGCAAATGGCTGCCTCCAGCATTGTACGAACTTGTTTCTCGGTGACGCCGGCTTCTGTCCAGCTTTTTGCTGAAGTGTGCGCATTCAGGATAAAGGGCATGATTCTATCAATCGCACAGGCAAATATTGCATCAGGTGTTTTCTCCTCCTCGAACTCTATCCAGAGCTGGTAAAACTCGGTAGAAAGCGGCTCATCCAAAATCCCGAAGATTCTTTTGGCAGCAATCTTTTCACGTTCGAATTTCCCCTTCATCCCTTCTTCATCAAACAGAAAAGTGTCACCGGCATCTATCTCTACCAGGTCGTGAATGGAGAGCATTCTGATCACTCTCAGGAGGTTGATCTCCGTATTATCTTTTGCATAAGGGTAAAGAACCTGGGCCAGAACAACGATTTGCCAGCTGTGTTCTGCCGTGTTTTCTCTCCGTGAATCGTCTGCGTTGTAATTTCTTCTGTTCACATTTTTGAGAGCATCTATTGCTAAGATGAAATCTATTTCTTTTTGGATCTTCATGGTTGACTTTATGTTGATTTCTAATGCCAGAAGCAGGGCGTTCTACAATTCTGTACCGGATTCTATCTCGTACGGTTCTTTTCCTTTTTCGAAGATCCTCGTTAGTTCTGAACCTTCTGTTGTGATTCTGTTCCCGACTCTTCTGATCCAGTTGCCTTCCCGAAGCCCGACAACTTTGAGATCATTCTGCGTGAGGAATTCTTTGATCCTGGTTTCTCTGGTTTCGCCATTGTGCTTGATCTCAGGGTTTGGATTCAGATAATGCGGATTGATATTGAAAGGAACCAATCCCATACAGTCGAAACTTGCAGGATAAACGATCGGCATATCATTGGTGGTTTTCATATTGACGCCGCCAATGTTGCTGCCTGCACTGCAACCAAGATAGGGTTTTTCTAATTCTACATTTTGCTTCAGGACTTTCATCAATCCCAATTCGTGGAGGGTTTTGACTAAAAGAAAAGTGTTGCCGCCGCCCGTGAAGAATCCCTGTGCGGAATTGACCGCTTCTGTTTTATCTTCAAATTCGTGAAGACCTTTGACATTGATACTGATGCTTGCGAAAAACTCCTTTGCTTTTTGGGTGTAATCTTCGTGGGAAATGCCGCTTGGTCTGGCAAATGGAATGAAGATAATCTCTGTAATACCTTCATAAAGTTTGATCAGTTCTGGTTTCAAATATTCCAAATACTGACCGCCAAAAAGTGTGGAAGTAGATGCGAGGATGATGTTCATTTTTTTATAGTTGATGGTTGATGGTTGATGGTTGATGGTTGATGGTTCAAATTTCGGAATTGTTTTGCAATGTTGGTAGAAAACATTTTAGTTGTTGTGGTTCTTTTTTTGTTTTAATTTAAAACAAAAAAAGCCCGCAAAATAAATTGCGGGCTCAAATAAATTTGATTTTATATGAAGAAAAAAGAAGTTATTTGAGTGCTGTCAATAGATCTACACCATCTACAGTAGCCCAAGCTCCTGAGGTTAAGGCAACTTTGGTAACCGTTGTCGCATTTGTGAAAGTCTTGCCACCATTTGGTGTGTAAGCATAACCCCAAGCGCCAAGATTGTCAGAATCTGCATAATTGATAGGTTCAACCTTTACTTTACCTGTAAGAACTTGACTCGTTTCTGTTGCTGCATCCTGGATCAAAACAGAGTAAGCCGATTTACCGCCAGTGTTTTTGTAACCGCTGATATAAACATTGGAGAAGAGTCCTGTACCTTGTTTTTTGAACTGTATTGCAGAAACTTCTATAGATCCTGCAGTTTCGGGATTGGTGTTTGCATTTCTGAATAGTGTGATATTGGAAATTTTCGGAGGTGTGTTGTCCACGTTTGAAGAAGATTCTATTTCCATTCCGAAGTTACCAATTCCTGTTTGGTAAGCAAACCAGTTGGTATTGTTCTGTCCGCTCCAAGCATCTTGCCAGTCAAAAGAGTCATCATAATTACCGTAAGAAACGATATTTTTTGCACTCACAGTTCCTCCAAAAAATTCGTAGCCGTCATCTGTGCCTTTGTACGCCACAAGATTTTCTAAAACAGTTCCTGCACCTACGGAATAGAAAGTAAATGTATTGGTTTCAGAAGTTCCGTCTCCGATTTTTTTCCCTGCATATTCTACTCTTACATATTTTAAAACACCAGAATTAGAATTGGCATCAGATCCACCGTAATAAACCGCATTACCGTCTTCTGAAAGTGCAGTTGTATTGCCATTAACGGCTTTGATAGGCGCACTGCCGTAAAGCGTAATACCGCCCCAATCACCAGGAACTTTGGTAGCTGTAGAAAAGACAATTGGTTCTGATGCCGTTCCCTGAGCATCTATTTTGCCATCTTGAAGGACTACAAGGCTGCTTGTTTTTGCAGTAGATACCGTAAAGTTGGCACCTGGTTCTATTGTAATTGTAGCACCGTTTGTGATTTTCACCACACCTTCCAGCGTGTAATTACCTTTTTTAATTAATAAATTTTTTGTGATCGTTCCAGTTAGGTTGCCACTTCCACTCATAACACCATCAGTTGTTGTAGGGGTCGTGGGCGTAGTTGTAGAATTTTCGAATCCATCTGTAATGTCAACAGAACAAGAAGTAATGGTTGTGCCTAGGATGGCTGCAATTGCAATTAATTGTAAAACGTTCTTTTTCATTTTATATCTATTTTATTTATTAGAAAGTGTAAGCCACTGTGGCGCTGAAATCTACACCGCCGTAGTAATTTTTGTAATTAAGGTTTGTATAGGCATTCATTGGGATATAGCTTCTATCGCCTAGTTCCAATTTGTATTTTGCATTAAGAATATTTTTCACACTGAATTTCAAATTCCAGTTTTTGTCAATTTGTTTTTGAGCAACAAAATCTAATAGATTGATTGGTTTTTCGTAAAACACATCGGCACCCGCAGCTCCAACCGTATAGATTTTTTTACCACTTACATTATAAACCAAAGACAAAATGGTTGGGAAGTTCTTGGCATTTTTGATCTCATACTTCAAGTCGGCATTGATGACGTACGGCGCAGCTCCCTGCAAAGCTCTTTTGTGAAGCATATCATCAGTAAAGCCCGGAATATTAGGTTTTTCAGTTTTCAATTGGTCTACACTTCTCTTCACATCAGAATACATCAAGGTAACGTTGGTTCCAAAAGTAAATTGATCCAGAGATTCTGAAAATCTAGATAGAGAGACAATTGCTTCCAACTCTATCCCAGCCAACTGTGCTGATTTTGCATTGAAAAATGTCTCTGTAACTCCAGTAGCATTACTGGATGCTAAGAAAGACCTCTCTATCGGATTATTAAGTCTTTTCGCAAAAATATTGGCTGAGAAAAGTTCTTTTGCTGAAGGATAAAATTCCCATTTCAAATCAACATTGTAATTTTCGCTGTTTTTAACATTAGGATTTCCTTGGATTTGCGAGTTATCAGGATTGATATAAGTAATAGGCATCAACTCGATAAGAACTGGTCTTGTCAAAGTTTTGCTGAATGAAAATCTAAGGTTGCTCTTGCTGTTCAAAGCTTTTTTGATGGAAAGTGATGGCAAAAAATAATCTTTATTTTTAACAATTTCATTCGGATGATCGGCACTCAACTCATAATATCTGATGATGCTCATCTCATTTTCGTACCTGCCACCCAGTAAAATATCCCAAGTATCATTCGGCTTTAGATTTAGGCTTAGATAACCTGCATTCACGAACTGATAGAGATTGGATAAAAACTGCGAAGCATCGGACCCTTCTTCATAATGAAGAAAACCATTGTTGATAGAATTATTAAAAACAGAATCTGGACTATCGACGTTTACAATGACCGTTCTGTTAGCGAAATCTGTAGGATTAGGTCTTCCGTAGATAAACCGGTATGAGTTCTTTCTGATGTCCGCAAATCCATTGTAACCCAAGCTCAACTGTATCGGATACTCTTTTCTTTCGCCTTTGTTTCCGAAAAAACCAGTGTATTCTGCAAAACCAGAGCTGTAGAATTTGGAATCAACATCCAGATATTGTCTTACCAGGTTATTACCTCCGTAACTCATTCTTAGTTGTCCTTCGGGAAGCATCTTACCATTGAGATCAGTCCTAGTTCCTTCCATAATCTTACGATCTGGCTGGCTGTAATTATTGATGACATAACTTCCTCCCACTTTGATCTGATGCCTTTCGTTCAGTTTCTGAGACGCTAATAATTGCAGGTCCAAGAATCGGGAAATATCCATCTGGTTGGTTCGGAAAAACGTCAAATCCCTGTTCAGGGTTTCACCATTTTTGTATCCTAAGTTATCCTGAATCAGATTGGATACATTTTGCAAATAAATAGAATTCAATTGGATATTGGTTCCTTTATTTTTATATGCTAATCCCAACAATGCAGAGGATTCTAGATTGTAATTATATTCTTTTTGAGAAAGCTCATTGCTGTAAATCACTTCGCTTCCGTTGGAAATGATTTGATTGTTTTGTCCCTCGTTATATTTGTAATTGCTAGCCTGGTTCAATGAAAAAAGAACACCTAAACTTCCGCTTTCTCCCGCTTTAACTTTCTGTACCGTTGTAAAACCGATACTTGTATTAGGAAGAGATTTCACATTATCAACGTTCCAGGAATCTTTGAAATCCTTAAGAGACTGTTCTTTGCTGAATTTGTAATTGTCTGGTCTGTTATTTCTAACAGCAGATGGCAATCTCCTGTCGTTAGAATTAAGACCCAAATAACCTCCGAAACCATCCGCACCTTGAGCCATTTTGAAATTTCTAAAAGTACTTTCTGTATTGACACCAATCCCAAATTCTACCTTACTGAACGCTTTATCAATCGTCAAAGTCTCAATATCGAAAGTAGCACCTGCAAAATCTCCGTAAAGATTGGAATTAAAAGTTTTGTAGATATTTAGCTTCCCGACAACATCAGTAGGAAACTGCTTCAAAGCAATGATTTCCTGGAATGGATTGTTGGATGGCGAGCCAAGACCGTTGATCAAAAGATAATTGTAACGCTCTTCCAAACCTCTTACGAAAAGTCCACGTCCTTCTACCGTGGTGATTCCGGTTACCTTCGTAAGTCCTTGCTCTACATTGGAAATTCCTTTTCTGGAAATCTCCTCTGCACTGATCGCTTGTTTCTGGATGACGGCCTTCTTCTGCTCACCCAACACTGCTGCTTCCGTCTTTTTGTTGGTACTTACATTGATTTTTACCTCATCGATTTTCTTCTCGCCTTTCAGCGTATCAGTTGTAGTTTGAGCCAACAACATTGTGGTGGACATACAAAGAAACAAAGCACTGATGCTTATTGTTTTTACTTTCATTTTGACTTTACTTTTTTCTTCGTTGCCAAAGAAATGCTTTGATAAGCAATCGGAATGTATAAGAATTAATAACTATTCTTTAACATCCTGTTAAGAAAACCAAGATGATGTTAAATGAAAGTTAACAGATTACGTCGATTTAAAAAACTGTTCATTTATTGTTAAATTTGCAGCAGATTAACTTAACTACGGAATTTCACTAAAATATTTAAAATACTACAAATCAGTATTTTGAACTTTTAAATTGGTGTTAACATCAGAAATTTCCCAAAAATCACTCTTAAAATGGATTTTACCCAAGCTTTAGAAATTTTACAATCCGGCGGAACAATACTTTACCCTACCGACACGATCTGGGGAATCGGCTGCGATGCGACCAACACAGATGCCATCAAAAAAATATTTGACATCAAAAAAAGAGAAGCCAACAAATCACTCATTATATTAGTAGAATCCGAAAAGCGCCTGCAAGACCTAGTAGACGTGCCGGAAATGGCGTGGCAAATCATGGATGTCAGCGAAAAACCTGTAACCATCGTTTATGACAACCCGAAAAACTTGCCCAAAGAACTACTCGCCGAAGACGGAAGCATCGGAATCCGCCTGGTAAAAAATGATTTCTGCAAAAAACTCATCACAAAACTCAACAAACCTCTGGTCTCCACGTCTGCCAACCTAAGCGGACAAACATCACCTTTGAAATTTTCTGACATATCACAAGAGATCAAAAATGCCGTAGATTACACCATAGAAGAATTCCACGACAAGGTATCAGAATTTCCGGGATCTTCTGTAATCAAAATCTGGAACAACAGCCAGATCAAAATCCTAAGAGCATAAAAAAAACCAGCGGATGACCTTTTGCAAGATCATCCGCCGGAAAAATAAACTATGAAAAAAAACTACTTTTTGTACTTACTCTCATCGCAAAAAAAATACCGAACGACTTTTTCGGACAAAATTGCTTAAATGCAGTTTCCCTACTACTAATAAATGTCAAAAAGTCCTGATTATTAAGCATCTGGGCGTATCTTCCTGTTTTTCCCCAAGCCAAAGCCCACGCAAAAAACAGGAAGACCGCGCTATCCGCTACTATCTTTTTTATGGGCTGGCAAGCCCACAAAAAAGGATAACCGCTACTATCGCTTACGCGCTTCGCATAGTACAAACTTTTCCCAAAAGCATTACCTTTGCCTATTATTATAAGTGATAATTGATAAACGATTAATGATCACAATTACCTAATATTTTATTTGCCAATGATTATCAACCTAGCTCAAAACAAAAACCTCAAACTTTTCAAAATCATTTCGGAAGTCGCTTCCAGAAACGGTCAATCTGTTTACGCCGTGGGCGGTTTCGTACGCGATCTGATGATGAAAAGAAAAGCACCAACTGACATCGATTTTGTCACAGAAGCCAGCGGGATAGAACTGGCAGAAGCCATAGCCAAAGAAATTGATCCCAAAACAAAAGTAGCCGTTTTCAAAACTTATGGCACAGCAATGTTCCGCTACAAAGATCTGGAACTGGAGTTTGTTGGCGCAAGAAAAGAAAGCTACAGCGAGGATTCCAGAAAACCATCTGTGGAAATCGGTACGATCCAAGATGACCAGAAACGCCGCGATTTTACCATCAATGCCATGGCCATTTCCCTTAATCAGGAAAACTTCGGGGAACTGATTGATCCCTTTGATGGCCTGGGTGATCTGAACAGAAAAACACTGAGAACACCACTGGAACCACACCAGACCTATTCCGACGATCCACTCAGAATGATGCGTGCCATCCGATTTGCAAGCACTTTGGATTTTACAATCGAGGAAAACTCTCTCCAAGCCATCAAAGACGAAGCGGAAAGGATGAAAATCGTTTCTATGGAACGGATCATGGTAGAATTCAATAAAATAATGCTTTCCGAAAAGCCTTCCAAAGGACTGAAACTTCTGGAAGAAACGTCACTTTTAAAATACATTCTTCCAGAATTGACTGCGCTGAAAGGCATTGAAGATATCGACGGACAGACACATAAAGACAATTTTTACCACACACTGGCTGTAGTGGATAACATCTGTGAAAACACAAACCAACTCTGGCTGCGCTGGTCAGCATTACTCCACGATATCGGAAAAGCACCGACAAAAAAGTTTGTAGAAGGCATCGGCTGGAGTTTCCACGGCCACGAATTTCTGGGTTCCAAAATGATCAAATCGATTTTCAAACGCTTGAAACTCCCATTGGGGCAAGAACAGAAATATGTAGAAAAGATGGTAAGAATGCACGCAAGACCCATTGCGCTGATTACGGATGACGCTTCGGATTCTGCTTTGCGCCGTTTGCTTTTCGATGCTGGAGAAGATCTGGAAGACCTTTTCACACTCTGCAAATCCGATATTACGACCAAGAATTATTCTAAGCAATCCAAATTCAAACAAAACTTTGAATATGTGGCCAAAAAAATCAAAGAAGTGGAGGAGAAAGACCAGGTCAGAAACTTTCAACCGCCCATTTCAGGCGAAGAAATTATGGAATTATTCGGATTGAAACCTGGCAGAGAAATCGGAATTCTGAAAGAGAAAGTAAAAGAAGCAATTCTTGAAGGAGAAATCAAAAATGACAAAATTGAAGCCAGAGAATTTGTAATTAATGAAGCTGGAAAGTTGGGATTGACTTTAGTAATTAACAATGAATAAAGAAGAATTAATAAAAATAATTGGGCAAAAGCTTTCCGAAAAAATCGAAAATTTCGAAAAACTCATCGCTGAAACCCGCGCATCCAGCAACGATACCAAAAGCTCTATGGGCGACAAGTACGAGACCGGAAGAGAAATGCTGCAGCAGGAAATCAACAATCTACAAGGTCAGTTGAATGAGATTTTGAAACAAAAGGATTTTCTCAAAACCATCTTACCAAAACCTTCCGATAAGGCCGAAAAAGGCGCGATTGTAAAAACCGACAAAGGCTTGTTCTTTATCTCGGTTTCTTTGGGTGAAATCAAAATTAACAACGAAAAGATCATCTGCATCTCACCAGAATCTCCATTGGCAAAAGCGATGAACGGCAAACTGACAAATGACGTCTTTACTTTGAATACGATAAGTCAGAAGATTCTGGATATCAGGTAATATCCTTCAAAAAGACCAACAAAAGCCTTATTGCTTCAAAATGAATCATTTATGAAATAATTAACGTTTCATAAGCTTGCTTTGCATATTTATTGTTGCATACTTATCATCATTAAACAATCCATTTATTATGAAAATTCTTGACAATAAAGTAGCTCTTGTTACCGGCGGAGGTTCCGGAATAGGGCTTGCAATCGCAAAATTATACGCAAAAGAAGGTGCCAAAGTGCTTGTATCTGACATCAATGTAGAACACGGCCAAGCTGCCGTTGATGATATAAAATCTGCAGGAGGCGAAGCCACTTTTGTAAAAGCCGACACTTCTGATCCTGAGCAGGTAGAAGCCTTGGTAAAAGCAACAGTGGAGACCTACGGCAGACTGGATATCGCCTGCAACAATGCAGGAATTGGTGGAGAAGCCAATCAAACAGGAGATTACACTTTGGATGGCTGGAAAAAAGTGACAGGCATCAATCTAGACGGCGTTTTCTATGGCTGTAAATACGAACTGACACAGATGGAACAAAATGGCGGCGGTGTCATCGTCAACATCGCTTCTATCCACGGAACTGTTGCTGCTCCACTTTCCTCAGCTTATACTTCTACCAAGCACGCTGTTGTTGGTTTGACAAAAAACATCGGTGCCGAATATGGACAGAAAAACATCCGTTGCAACGCTGTTGGCCCTGGTTACATAGACACACCCTTATTAAATCAACTGGATAAAGCTCAAAAAGATGCTTTGATAGCAAAACATCCCATGGGAAGACTTGGAACATCGGAAGAAGTTGCAGAATTGGTTTTATTCCTGAGTTCTGAAAAATCTTCTTTCATGACAGGTGGATATTACCTTATCGATGGCGGTTACACTGCAGTATAATAAAATGATAAACATCATTATAGAAGCATTCATCAAAAGTGAGTGCTTTTTTTTCAGGAAAACGAAATTGTATCAATAAAGATAATTTTAAGTTTGAATGGAGATTTTGAATTAGTTTTAATTAAATTTGGCTCTTCAATTAGAATTCAAAATGCAAAACTACCTAGACTTACTTCAGCATATCATAGATAACGGAACGGATAAGACGGACAGAACGGGAACGGGAACACGAAGCATTTTCGGTTACCAATTGCGTTACGATTTGTCGAAAGGTTTTCCTTTGGTGACGACAAAAAAAGTTCATTTGAAATCGATCATTTATGAATTACTTTGGTTCATCAAAGGCGATACCAATATCAAGTACCTCACAGACAACGGCGTTTCCATCTGGAATGAATGGGCGGACGAAAACGGCGATCTGGGGCCCGTTTATGGTGCACAATGGAGAAGCTGGACTGGTGCAGACGGAAAAGTGGTTGACCAATTCTCCGAGGTAATTGAACAAATCAAAAAAAATCCGGACTCGAGAAGACTGATAGTTTCTGCCTGGAACGCTGCCGAAATCCCAGATATGGCTTTAGCTCCCTGTCATGCCTTGTTTCAGTTTTATGTGGCCAATGGGAAACTGTCGCTTCAACTCTATCAAAGAAGTGCCGATGTTTTCTTAGGCGTTCCGTTCAATATTGCGAGTTATGCGCTTTTATTGATGATGGTTGCGCAGGTTACAGGTCTGGAAGTGGGTGATTACGTGCACACTTTCGGCGATGTTCATATCTACAACAACCATTTTGAACAGGTGAACAGGCAGCTTTCACGAGAAACGCGACCATTGCCAACGATGCAACTCAATCCAGAGATCAAAGATATTTTCGATTTTGATTTTGAGGATTTTACTTTGGAGAATTACGATCCGCATCCGGGAATTAAGGCACCTGTGGCGATATAATCTGGCAATTTGAAAATTTCTTTACAATTTTTATTCGTACTCATTATTTTCTTTAATTGTAAAAAAGAAGATATAAAAAAAGAGTCGTACGCCACCGACTTGCTTGAAGTTGTAGGTCCAAAAGGAAAAGCAATTTTTGATTCCTTCAATGTTCCGCCAAATCTAAAAGATGATGTTAAGAAGATTTCAGCACTTAATTATTTTGATACAGGAGCAAATAGACATCAAAATCCAGATACTGAGCTTGCAACTCCTTTTTTTGAATTTGAAAAATTAAAGAAGAAAGCCACACTTCAAGAACTTTACCAGCTAACTTTTAATAAGAATAATGTTGTTTCCCTCTATTCTTATTTAGCAGTTGCCAAAAGTATTCCCAGCCTTACACCGATATTCTACTTCCGGCTTTTAAATGTGAAAAAAGAAATCTATTCACAAAACGGTTGCATCGTAGGCGATTTACATCCTTCCCAAATTTTCTATGATGACTATTTAAAAAACACAAATGAAGGGAATGAAGCAAAAGATTTGATACTGACTAAACTTGACAGTATTTCAATCAATAGTAATAACACAAGCACCTATGTCTTAAACCAAGCGTTAAGACATAGGGTTTATCCTCAATATTTTCAGAATCGACTGGAAGAACTAGCTTTCAGAGAACAAAACCCTTACGTCATTTTATATCTGACCAAACATTTCCGAGAACGGTACAAAGACAGACTTCAGAAAAGTATGATCTCTTATCTTGAAAAAACCGCCAATGAGAATTATCAAGATTTCAGTAAAGACGCACTAATACTCGAATTGATGAGATTCAAAAATCCTGACAATAAAGAACCCATTGAAAAACTTTTACAAAACAACTTCATTTTAAGGACCGATGAAGAAGTTAATCTGTTAAAAAAAGCAAATGGCATTACAAAATAATGGGCAATACCGTAACTTTAATTAATTATGAAAGACTCATCTAATCAATTGATCAAAATAATAACAATATAAAAATGAAGAAGATATTCATCGCGGCACTTTTTCTGAGTGCCATCTTTAATTCTAATACCGTTTTTGCCCAGACCGAAACTTCCGGGAGAAATCCCGTTTACAGAGCAACCCACGCCAAAACCACAGAGCTGAAACACACCAAACTGAAAGTCAGTTTCGATTATCAGAAAGAGCAGATGAACGGCGAAGAATGGCTCACTGCAAGTCCTTTCTTTTATGCAAGCAATGAATTGACGCTTGATGCCAAAGGCATGCTGATCCACGAAGTGGCTTTGGATAAAAATGGTTCTAAACAAGCTTTGAAATTCGATTATAAAAATGATGTTCTGAAAATTACACTTGACAAAACTTATCAGAAAAATCAGGATTACACCGTTTACATCAAATATACAGCGCGTCCGAATGAAGTAAAACAAGAAGGAAGTGCAGCCATCAATGATGCGAAAGGACTTTATTTCATCAATGCGCAAGGCAAGGATAAAGATAAACCAACACAAATCTGGACACAAGGCGAAACCGAATCTTCATCCGCCTGGTTCCCAACCATCGATAAATCCAATCAGAAAACAACTCAGGAAATCTACATGACGGTTCCTGACCAATACGTCACACTGTCCAACGGGCTTCTGAAAGATTCCAAAAAAGAATCCGGAAATCTGAGAACAGATCACTGGGTGATGGACAAAAGGCACTCGACTTATCTTTTCTTTATGGGCGTGGGAGATTATGCTGTTGTGAAGGACAAATGGAGAAACATTGACGTCGATTATTACGTTGAAAAAGAATATGAACCTTATGCAAAACAGATCTTTGGGAAAACACCAGAAATGATGGAGTTCTATTCCAAAAGATTGGGTTACGATTATCCTTGGGCAAAGTATGCGCAAATCACAGGAAGAGATTTCGTTTCCGGAGCAATGGAAAACACGACGGCAACACTCCATCAGGAATCTGCTCAGCAAAAACCGGGCGATCTGATAGATGAAAACAAATGGGAAAACACCATCGCTCACGAACTTTTCCACCATTGGTTTGGTGATCTAGTGACGGCAGAGAGCTGGAGCAACCTGACGGTGAACGAATCTTTCGCCAACTATTCAGAATACCTTTGGCTGGAGCACAAATACGGTAAAGACGATGCAGATTATCACCTGAGAGAAGATCTCTCGGCTTACATCCACAATCCTGCACTCTTCAAAAAGGATTTGGTAAGATTCGATTATGAATCCCGTGAAGACGTTTTCGATGCGATTACCTATAATAAAGGTGGTGGAATCCTGCATATGCTGCGAAATTACCTTGGTGACGATGCCTTTTTCGCAGGACTCACAGATTATCTTAAAACCAATGAGTATCAAAATGGAGAAGCGCATCAGTTAAGATTAGCCTTCGAGAAAGTATCTGGTAAAGACCTGAACTGGTTCTTCAACCAATGGTATTTTGGCAGCGGCAATCCCAAGCTGAGCTATACTTCCACTTATGAACCTGTGAAGAAACAAGTGACTGTGGTCATCAATCAATCTCAGGAAAAACCATTTGAATTTCCTTTAGCCATCGATGTTTATGACAATGGAAAACCAAAGCGTGCCAACATTTGGGTAGAGGCAAAAGCAAAAAACACGTTTACTTTTGATGCTTCCAAAACACCAGATCTTATCAATATTAATGCTGACGGGATCCTGCTTTCTGACATCACAGAAACCAAAACACCGGAGCAAAACTTACTACAATTCACGAATTCAAAAGAGTTTTTGAGCAGACACAGAGCACTAGATGCAGTAAAAGGAGCAGACGCGAAAAATCCTGCGGTCATCAAACTTTTGGCAGCAGCGCTTAAAGATCCCTTCTTCAGAATCAGACAACAGGCTCTGGAACAGATCGATCTTTCTAATGCAGACCAAGCAAAAGCTATGACTGCAGATGTAGAGAAACTGGCATCCAACGATCCTAAAACTTTGGTTCAGGCAGCAGCCATTTCTGCTCTGGCCAAGACCAAGAATGCAAAATATGCTTCCCTTTATGAAAAAGGAATTAATGCAATGTCTAATGCTGTGAAAGGTGCCTCATTAGCAGGAATTGCAGAGACAGATCCTTCAAAAGTTGCCGCATTGGCAGACAAGATCGATCTTGATAATGCTTCTGAAGATCTTATTGCAAAATTACTTCCTGTCATTGTAAAAAATAAAATCGATAAACAGATGCCAGCAATTGGAACAACCGTTGCCTTTTACCCTTTCATCAAGTTTCAAAATCCAGACTTAGGTAAATCTGCGGAGGAAGGTTACAACTGGATTATGAGTTCTGACAACCTGAAAGCGACCGAAAAAGTCACTAAGGTTTTGCTTCAGGCCAAGTCTCAGATGCCGGACAATCCACAGGTGAAAATGATGATTGTCCAAATGTTGAAAGACGGCCTTGCCAAAAAAATGGAAGTCCTGAAGAGCAACCCAAACAGTCCCACTATCCACCAGCAGATTGATGCTATTACCAAGACTTTGGAAGCGTATAAATAATGATTTAGTCGATTACTTTCTGTTTTAAATAATGACAAAGCCATCTCAAACGAGTTGGCTTTGTCTTTTCATTTTCATTTTTTCACAACTCTTGCAAAGGATCCCAAAAGTGTGTCTTAAAATCTTTGACCTTCCAGTTGTCCTGGACGGTCACATTTTCTTTTTCTAAGCGCTCTCGAAATGAAGGAACGGATAATTTTCCCGTACTGCTGATGACTCTGTGTGCAGGAACATCCTTTGGACAGCCGCCCATCGCATTGCCCACGTGGCGCGAATGATTGGGATAACCCACCGCTTTTGCCACAGCGCCGTAAGTAGAAACCCTTCCTTTGGGGATGAGTCTGGTGATCTCATAAACCTGCTGTTTGAATAGCTCGTTCATTTTTTATTTAAAGTTAATTAATTTTTCGCTCACAAGGTAAGAGCGGCGATCATCAAAATTATGCTCCGTTCCAGGACTGGGAAAACAAAATCTCATCAATATCATGCTTCCCCATTCTCAAGGGCACGAGTTTGATGGGATTTGCTAATGAGACATTAGGTCTTTAATCAAAACTCAAGTAATTTAAATTTCAACTGCACGCCAAAATTATCTTTGAAGCTGCTGGTGGCATAATAACCGACTCTGTAGAAAAATCCTAGATTAAACCTAGAACTCAGAAAGTTGTTGTACTCGAACCCGATTTCCTGATATAGGTGATTAAGCGGTGAAAAATTTTCAACAGAATGGTATTCAGGATTCTTCAAATCGCCCACGATCCCTCTGTAGATCACATTGAAACTGGAGGTGTTTTTACCAAAACTTTTGAAATACCACGGGATACGGTGCGATACGTAATAGCCAGCGAACTTATCATTAAAATATTTCCCGGACGTCATGGTCGCAAATCCTAAGTAACTGGTCAAAGAGAAGTTAGACAAGATTCCTGTAGCGCTGCTGGCATCCAGACCGCCCATTTCGAAAAGGTGCCACATTGGTGCTTTGCCTACATAGTAGCCACCATAAACACGGGTAAGTGTTGTACCCCAAGAGCTTCTGAACTGGTGCGTAATCAGGGCGTCAAACCTACTGTAATTGAACTCGCCTCCAAGACTTTTGTAACCCTGTTCATAGTTAAGAAAGGCTTCCGGGAAGTTTTGCTCGTAGGTATATTTGCCGTAAGGTGTCATAATATTACGGTTGTTGGGAGAGAACTTGATGGTAGCCGTTGAACTGAAATTCTCAAATTTTCTGGACATTCCCATAAATTCGTAAGGATAACCTGCTTCTTCGTTCTGTTTTTTTCCGGAAACATCCAAAGTTAAAGAATTAGAAATATCTACTTGGTAACCAAGTTTGAAACCATCGTATTGATAATATTTGTCATTACGGATGGACATTCCACTATTATTGATGTTCATCTTGGCACTCCAAAGATTCTGGCTGAATCTTCCTGAAGCTGCCACATCATTGAAATATTCGAAACGGAAAAAGGAATTTCTACTCAAGGTGGTTTTGATATCTACACCTGCGCCGTATTTGAAACCACTGTCTTTGAAGCCATACGCCAGATAAACATCTGGTGAGATATACTTGTTGAATCTCTCATTCAGTTTGACACCTGCACCCAATCGTAAGCCTTCATATCTATTGTATTTGGTTTGCAACGGATTGATATCGAACATTCCCACTGTGAATTTGGCTCGAAGCAATGCTGTCAGCACTTGAACTTTCCTGTCCAATGTGTATTTTTTCCCAAGACTGTCTATCTTGACATACGTCAGTTTTTCTCTTGCGGATAGGCTGTCTGTCCTGTACTTATTAAGTTGAGTGCCATCTGTATTCTCCACGCTCATCGTGTAACCACTGAATTGTGAAGGCTTCAGTTCTACAGGCGTTTTGAAATCGAAATAATCGGCTTTCAAGTACGCATAGTTTCCGAACTTCTTCACACCGTCGAGTCTTGCTTTTTTCTCCTCGGCCGTTTCATTATCTTTCTTCTGAACGGTGCTGAATTCTGACACACCCATCTTGATTTTCAGGTTCTCCGTTTTGAGGAACCATTTATCATTAATAGGAACCCAAACGGAAGTGATGTTACCATCAGACTTTACTTTGCTGTTGCTGTCTATCTTTTTGATGGCGTAAGAATCTTTATCTATGTAAATATAACCATTGAATTTTCTTCTGTTGATCGGTACTTTATAATCCACCTGGCGGAATCTGATGACGTAGTTCATCCGCCCGTCGATTTCGATTGAATCTGTAAGGAAATATCTGTAAAGACTTCTGTTTTCGGGTAGAATCTCTCGTGGGATCTTGTCTCTGTTGGACCTTAAAGCCAGCATTTCGTAGACGGGATTTTTCAGACCGGAGATTCTATTGTCAAGAATATTCACTTTCTCGCCATAATTTTTGGAATACAGAAATTCCATCGCGCGCTCCCACAAAAACAACTTGCTGTCTTTGGCCACGGACATCATCTGCTCGCCTTCGATAGAATCTTTTTTGTCTTTTTCCTTTTTAGGAAGTAGTCGATTCGTAGCTCTGGAAAGTGAATCTTTTCTGGCCTCCACAAATCTCGAATAATCCCTGATGCTATCTTCATCCAAATCGAATGACATTTTTTCGTAAGATTTGTAGGAATAAGAATCTAAGGCATTCGGGGAATTATCTTTGAATTTCCGGAAAGTCTGATCGATGATTGCCAACGCGCGTGGGTCACTTTCGTTGGAAAGCGTGACGTCTTGGATCTGATTTGATTTGATATTATCTCTGTCTAGCGCCAGTTCCATCACTTGATCCACGACCACTTCATCGCCAATATAATTATCAATTTCCACATCTACTTTTGGACACTTGGTGGTGAAGGTGACCACTCCTTTATCATTGGTCCTGCCCAAAACTCTGCCGTTGCAAGAGACAACCGCACCTTTGATAGGCCTTTGATTATCTGATCTTGTGACAGTAAGGGTGCTTTGCGAATAAAGCATTGAAAAGGAAATAGAGAATAAAAGCAGGTAAAGCGATCTCATCATAGTATCTGTTATTTTTTAAGATTAAGTATTAATCTTTTTCTGTAGGCAATTTATCAGCCAATCTTTAAATTTAATGAAATAAAATATGAATCGCTTCTATTCATCATTTGGTTAATTTGAACGCAGGATCACCAAAGAATTTTAATAACTAAGCATTTTCAGATATAGAAAGGCGTCACGTGAAGCAAAACATTTCAAGTTATTGGCAATGGATGAACCAGTTGCGGATGCGCACAAAGTAAAAAAACATCCCACAGATTATATGAAATGTTTTGAATGATAGAATTTTATGATAATGCTTGATGGATCTTGAAGCCCATTTTTACCACACAAAGATCATCAATATTTTTCACAAAGAACAAAAGCCATCAAGAAAAAACGTTATACTCCAGGTGGTAAAAAAATTAAACATAAAATTTCACAATTGTTTTCCTGGATGACCAATGACGAACCATCAGATATATTTTCGATTTCTAATTCAGTTCCAGGTAATTAATGTTGGCACTTGCGGCTTCGAAGTACAATCTTAACTTGTTTTCTCCTTTTGCCAATGCAACAGTACTTACGGAAATTGTTTTCCAAATACCTTTGCCCGTCGGAGGTAATTTTGCAGTTGCCAAGTCGTCGCCCTCTTCGGTTTTGATGACCACTTCTGAAGCTTGACTCGATTCATTGTTATACCGGATGTTGACTTTATACTTTCTTGCCAGAGCACTTTTAACAGTATACTGCAACCACTCGCCTTTCTCTGTTTTTCCGACGTAATATCCGTTGGTGATTTTATCTTTGCAAAAGAAAATATCAACGCCATCATTCCGCATTTTGTTCCCTGAGTTCCACTCTGTACGCTGCCCTGTTGTCACCCAAACATTCTGGAAATCATTGTCAGAATAAGCACTTCCAAACCTTCCAAGATCATAATCGGTTGCAAATAGTCTTCCTGGAACAGCATTACTTTTAAACGGTTTTGTAGCTTCATCTGTTACCTGGCGGAACATCGCATCGATGACATCTTTCTTCACCTCTGCATTTTCCATCTTGTAGTTATCAGCGATTTTCATCAAGGTTTTTTTTGCAGATTCTTTGGATGGCTTTTGACCACCTTTTTTCCAGTAAGTCAGTAATTTTTGATAGTCGGATGTGATCTTGATGTTGGTAACGCCTGCGATATTGTCAATCTTTTTCATTGGCCAATAAGCCCAACCGATGTTGTTCTTCAACAACAGCTGATTGAGTTCCGTAAACCAAACATTAGAATTTTCGCCCGTTTCTCCCAACCAAACCGGCACATTCAATTTTTGGCGCATATCTATTATATGCTGAATAGATTCTGGCGCATTGGTCGTCCAGTATTTGTGAAAACTTAAAATTAAATTGTCATCCCAAAGTTTCGGCAAACCGTTGTAATTATTTCCCCAACCGTTACCTTCTAGGATGATAATGTGGTTTTTGTCCACTTCTCTAATGGCGTCCGAAATATCTTTTTGAAGTTTCCAAAGTGGCGCATTCGACATCTCGTCGGTTCCGTTTGGATTCTTGCCGGTGAAATTGATGTTCGGCTCGTTGATCAGGTCGTAGCCAGCAATCCATTCTTGATCTCTGTAGCGTTCTGCCAGTTTTTTCCAAAGTGCGATGGTCTTTTTTTGATTCTCCTGGCTTTCCCAAAGAGAAGGCTTTGTTTTATCGTTATCAGAGATGTTGGCGTCATTTCCTTGTCCACCTGGTGCAGCGTGAAGATCAAGAATCAGATAGATCTTGTTGTCCTCGCACCATTGCAGAAGGTCATCTGTCATTTTGAAACCTTGCTCCAACCAAGTATTTTCACCTTTCACTTTTTCTTTCTCGATGGGTAAGGTATAAAGGTCATAATGCATCGGAAGTCTTACCGAATTGAATCCCCATTTTGCTAAGGAATCAATGTCCTTTTTTGTGATTCCATTTTTGAGATAGGTTTTGTAGAATTCATTTTTACCATCTTCTCCCGCCACTTCTGCAATCTTTTCTTTGATTTTGAATTGCGGTCCTGCAAAGTCGTCAGTTTTCAGCATATAACCTTCCTGAAGCATCCAGCCACCCAATCCCAAGCCTTTCAGGTAAACATTTTCACCTTTGGAATCTACTATTTTCTGACCATCTGTTTTTAAAAAACCCTGAGCAGTCCCTAATTGAGACAATAAAATTGCAGAAAAAAAAACGAGTCTCTTCATAATTTTGATTTTGATAAAGATAGTATTATTTTTCTATCGGAAAAGTAATTTGGTACATCATATCAGAAGCTTTTATTTTTTTAAAAAAACACAGACACATAGAAAATTAAATCTGCTATTAACAAGATTAAATAGAATTTGCCATTTATCCATTCAATTTTCTTGACACATCTTAATTTTAATAACCCAATGTGAATCTTTGACAAAACCCCTAGCCCCGATGGGAACGGCATCCTTTTTTATTTTTTTTGGTGCTTCGCTTGATTTGGAAAACAAAACCTATGAAAAAATAAAAAAGATATAGTGGACAGCGGGATTAAGCTCCTAAAAAATTGTCTTATCTTAATTTTAACTATCATAGTTTAGGGAATTAAGTCGGAATTTTTGATGAATCAGCGGATAATAAATACCTTTGAAAAAAAATTAAAATGGGCGTAGCAGATTTGTTATTCAAAAGAAAAAAAGAACTGGCTGAAAAAAACCTGAGAAGTGGTCAGGATTACATGGTTGAAAACGGAAAAAGAGAAAGCGTAACGATTTTGCCAAGTGGTTTGCAATATGAAATCCTTGTGGAAACAGAAGGCCCGAAACCGACAGCGAAAAGTACGGTAAAATGCCATTATCACGGAACTACGATTACAAGCAAAGTTTTTGACAGCTCTGTAAAGCGCGGAAAACCAGCCTCTTTTCCATTGAACAGAGTCATCAAAGGTTGGACAGAAGGTTTGCAATTGATGTCTGTTGGGAGTAAATTCAGATTTACAATTCCGCCACATTTGGCTTATGGTGAACAGGAAGTCAGCAAAGAAATTGGACCGAACAGCACATTGGTTTTTGATGTGGAACTGTTGGAAATCAAGTAGCAGTTGGCTTCTGGCGGTTGGCTTTCGGCTATTTGCCTTAGTGCCTATGATATCATATTTCTGAGTGTAAGATTTTCTGCTAGGAAAAAGTTGTGATTTAATTCGAATAAGTCATTGTGGTTTTAAAAATTATTTTTATTTTTGCAACCTGTTAATCAACCTCTGACGAAGGACGTGAATGTTGCTTGGCTTGACAAAACAAATTTTTTATTACAAAAAATGGATTTAGTAAAATACGTACAAGATAAGTACATTACGAAAAAAGAATTCCCAGAATTCAAAGCCGGTGACACCATCACTGTGTATTACGAGATTAAAGAGGGTGCTAAAACAAGAACTCAGTTCTTCAAAGGTACTGTAATCCAATTGAGAGGAACTGGTCTTACTAAGACTTTCACAATCAGAAAAATGTCTGGTGATGTGGGTGTAGAAAGAGTTTTCCCTATCAACATGCCTGCACTTCAAAAAATCGAAGTTAACAGACAAGGTAGAGTTAGAAGAGCTAGAATCTACTACTTCAGAGACCTTAGAGGTAAAAAAGCAAGAATCAAAGACAAGTCTTACGGAGGTAAAAAATAATCCCGGGATTTTCTTCTTGAAATATAAAAGACCAGCAAATTTTTGCTGGTCTTTTTGTTTAACTGAATTTTAAATAAATTCTGTTTGCCCCAGCCCTAAAGGGAGCAGAATTTATTTAAAATTTCATCAAAATTACTCCCTTTAGGGTTGGGGAAATAATTTTGATGAAATTTTTAGAACTTATTTTGAATTAAGAAATAACACCCAACTCCTTCCCTACTTTCTCGAAGCCCGCAATGGCTTTGTCAAGATGTTCTCTGGAATGTGCTGCAGATAATTGAACTCTGATTCTTGCTTTTCCTTTCGGAACAACTGGATAAAAGAATCCAATCACGTAAATCCCTTCTGCTACTAGTTTTTCCGCCATTTCCTGCGCTAATTTTGCATCGTACAACATCACCGGAACGATGGCTGCATTGCCGTCTGGAATATCGAAACCTTTGGCTTTCATTTCTTTTCGAAAATACGCTGCGTTTTCCATTACTTTGTCTCTCAATGAAGTGTCTTCGGAAATCATATCCAACACTTTGGACGCCGCGCCAACAATTCCCGGAGCTAGTGAATTGGAGAATAAATATGGGCGAGAGCGTTGTCTCAACATATCAATGATTTCTTTTTTTCCTGAAGTGAATCCACCCAAAGCACCGCCTAAAGCTTTTCCAAGTGTTGAAGTGATGATATCAACTCGTCCAATCACACCATTGGCCTCGTGCGTTCCACGACCGGTTTTCCCAATGAATCCCGTTGCGTGAGAATCATCCACCATTACCAAAGCATCATATTTGTCTGCCAAGTCGCAAACACCTTTTAGGTCGGCCACGATCCCGTCCATTGAGAAAACGCCGTCTGTTACGATGATTTTGAAACGGTGATTTTTTTCTGAAGCCGCAATCAATTGCGCTTCCAAATCTTCCATATTGTTGTTTTTGTACCGGTATCTTGCAGATTTACACAGCCTTACACCATCAATAATCGAAGCATGATTCAGCTCATCTGAGATAATCGCATCTTCATCTGAAAACAAGGGTTCGAAAACACCGCCATTTGCATCAAAACAAGCGGCGTAAAGAATGGTGTCTTCCATTCCCAGGAAATTAGAAATTTTTGCTTCCAAACCTTTGTGGAGATCCTGAGTGCCACAGATAAAACGAACGGACGACATCCCGTAACCGTGAGAATCTACCGCATCTTTTGACGCTTTCATCACTTCAGGATTGTTGGATAATCCCAGATAATTGTTAGCGCAAAAGTTCAATAATTTGTTTCCGCCCACTTCTATCTCTGCACTTTGCTGGGAAGTGATGATCCTTTCTTTTTTGTAAAGACCATCGTTTTTGATATGAGTGAGCTCGTTTGTAATGTTTTCGAGGAATTTTTGTGATATCATTTTTATTGATTTTCGATTTTAACAAAAATAAAAAAAGCACTTCAATTGGTAGTCATGGTCGGAAGAAAATTCCGACCATTTTTTATGTTTTAAAGACTTTAGCAGGATCTCCGCCTGCGAAAACAATCAGAATAGCTGTAATCATGTCTCGAAGCTCCATTGCGATGCGTCTTTTGGAAGTTTTATAACTCAATTCGTTTGCTTTTTTATAGATCAAAAGTAACATTGATGCAATCATCGTCATGTAAACCATTACCTCAATGCCGTTTTGATTGACAGAAACAAGATGGCTTAGATTGAGTTCCTGCTTAAGAAA
>NZ_AUAA01000037.1 GCF_000428485.1 Epilithonimonas tenax DSM 16811
TTCTGCGTTTGATGTGGAGTTTTACTGTTTTTCCACGCAGAGGAAAATCATCAACGGTTATTTCCGGAACAAAACCTTTTGACTGTAATAGCAGAGAAGAAAACTCTTTCGGAGCAGTATTTTTCTCTTCAAAATAGATGTGCAGGATTTGGTTTTCTTCTTCAAATTTTACAATCTCAAAATACTCAATGAGAAGTTCCGGTAAAAATAATTTAAGGAGTTCGACATCATTTAACATCCTTCAAAATTATTAATTTTTATCTTTCTCCCCAAGTTTTGGAATTGATCCGGATTTGTTCAGATTCAAACAATCAATTGATAGAAGTCTACAGAAGCAAGCTTCTTTTTTGTTATTTTACGGTTAATTTTAATTCAAAACCTTGTTTGATTTGGATATCTGTTCTATTTTTGTAAGACTGTCAAATGATTCATCTATCGAAAAAAAAATTACTATAATAATCGACTCAATGAAAAGATCTGTACTGGTAATTCTATTTTCAATCATTCTGGCTTCTTGTGGTGCTTCAAAGTCTGCAAAAAAATATTCGTACAAAAAACCGACGACCTCCAAATCTGCCAATCTTAAAAAACTGAACTCTAGTTATTCCGGGAATGTCTCTGGTGCTAGGGCTGCTGTGATCAACGATGCAGAAAACTATCTGGGAACGCCTTACAAATATGCAGGCAATACAAAAGCTGGCTTTGACTGTTCAGGATTGGTGTGTAAGGTTTTTGACGAGAACAGCCGGAAAATGCCTCGGCGTTCTCAGGATCAGGGAAAAACTGGTTCTTCCATCAGTATCGCCGAAGCGAGACCTGGTGACCTCTTGTTCTTTGCAACTTCTGGTGGTTCAGCAGTGACGCATGTAGGGATCGTACATGATATTATGAACAGTGGTGAAGTCACCTTTATCCACGCATCCACATCCAAGGGCGTCATCATCTCGTCTCTCAATGAGGCCTATTGGAACAAAGCTTTCCTTTTTGCAAGAAGTGTGCTTTAGTTTTATTATTTTTGCGGCAGACAATTGTTTTTGAGCAAATAAGAAAAGGTCATTGCCATTAGCAGTTTATCAATTATCATTAATCAATTATCATTTATAAAAAATATGTCTTTACAGGAAAAAATCGAAAAAGCTTGGGATAACCGCGAGCTTTTGAAAGAAGAAGAATATCAGAACGCTGTAAGAGAAGTAGTTGCAAAACTGGACGCAGGAGAATTGCGTACGGCAGAACCTACGGAAAACGGCTGGCAGATCAACGAATGGGTGAAGAAAGGTGTGGTGATGTATTTCCCGATCCAGACTATGGAAACCATAGAAGTTGGCCCTTTTGAGTTTCATGATAAAATTCCTTTGAAGAAAAATTACGCAGAAAAAGGTGTTAGAGTAGTGCCTCATGCCATCGCAAGACACGGTAGTTTTGTAGCAAGCGGCGTGATCCTGATGCCTTCCTACGTGAACATCGGTGCTTACGTAGATTCTGGAACGATGGTAGATACCTGGGCAACGGTGGGTAGCTGTGCACAGATCGGTAAAAATGTCCACCTAAGTGGTGGTGTAGGAATCGGTGGTGTTTTGGAACCATTACAGGCTGCTCCGGTTATCATAGAGGATGATGCATTTATTGGCTCGCGTTGTATCGTTGTAGAAGGTGTACGTGTTGGTAAAGAAGCTGTCTTGGGAGCTAATGTTTGTTTGACAATGTCCACCAAAATTATTGATGTGACAGGGCCAGAACCAATCGAAACCAAAGGTTATGTTCCAGAACGTTCTGTGGTGATCCCGGGAAGTTATACCAAACAGTTTCCGGCTGGTGAGTTTCAGGTACCTTGTGCCTTGATTATTGGCAAAAGAAAAGCATCTACGGATAAGAAAACCTCTCTTAATGATGCGTTGAGAGAAAATAATGTAGCAGTTTAACAGCTATTGATTTTAAACTTATATTTGTCATTCTAATGAGAATCTAACTTCTTATTGGAATGACATTTTTTTTAAACTAAACCTAAGAGCACATTGTGAAGCAGAAGTTCCTGAAACTGATCTCGGATTATCGGATTATTTTTGTAGTGTATGTTATTGTTGCCGCTATAACAGCTTATAGCAAGTATAAACGGGGAACGGGCGGTTATAACAATTATCTCATTTTCAAAGGCGTTTTTCATAATACAATACAGGAGAAGAATATTTTTCTGCAATATCCGGATCTGTTTTTTGACAGCAATCATTACGGCATATTTTTCAGTCTGTTGATCGCTCCTTTTGCGATGATGCCTGATGCTTTTGGCGCTGTTTTATGGAATGTTGCCAGCACTTTGGTTTTTCTCTATGCCATTTATAAACTTCCGTTTTCAGACAAGAAGAAGTCTTTTTTTGCCTGGCTTTGCCTACAGGAATTTATCACAGCTGCCACCTATTTCCAGTTTAATATCATTTTGACGGGATTGTTGATGTTGTCCGCCATCTGGATCTACGAAAGAAAAGAAGCGCAGTCAGCCTTTGCCATTCTCACGGGAACTTTTGTCAAACTTTATGGGATCGTTGGATTGTCGGCTTTTTTCTTCATCAAGAACAAAACAAAGTTTATCATTTCATTTTTAGCCATTGTAATTGTGTTTTTGATATTGCCAATGCTTATTTCGAGTAAAGAATTTGGGATTCAGTCTTACGTGGATTGGTATGTGTCTTTGTCCGAAAAGAATCTGTCCAATCAATCATTGACAAGCCGTCAGGATTATTCTTTGATGGGCGTCGTGAGACGGATTTTGGGAAGAGCCGATTTGTCCAACCTTCTGTTTGTTATCCCGGGATTTGTACTGTTTATGCTGCCTTATCTCCGGGTAAAACAATACAAAAATCTAAATTTTCAGCTGATGATTCTCGCTTCCTCCTTGTTGTTTTTGGTGTTATTCAGTTCAGGCTCAGAAAGTCCGACCTATATTATCGCCGTTTCAGGCGTGATGATCTGGTTTATGATGCAGAAAAAACTTTCAAAAATTGACATCGGCTTATTGATTTTTGTGATGATTTTCACTTGTTTTGCATTTTCGGATCTGTTTCCCAAATTTATCAAAGAAGACTATTTTATAAAATATGCTACCAAAGCCATTCCCTGCATCATCATTTGGTTCAGAGTAATGTATGAGTTGCTGACAAAGGATTTCGAGAAGGATTATCAATTAGACTAATCATCATTTCAATGAAAAAAATTTCCATAGTTATTCCGGCTTTCAATGAGGAGGAGAATCTTGCACATATCAGACAGGCAATTGATGACGTCTTCACAACTTTGTCAGAATATGATTATGAAATTATTTTTGTGAACGATGGTAGCCGAGACAATACCCAAGCAGTTTTAGAAGATCTTTCTGATAGATTTGCGGCGGTCAAGTTCATCGAGTTTTCAAGAAATTTCGGTCATCAGAATGCGGTCAAGGCAGGTCTGGATTTTTCAGAAGGTAACTGTGTTATTTCAATGGATGGCGATATGCAGCATCCGCCAGAGATGATACCACAATTGATTCGGAAGTGGGAAGAAGGTTTTGATATCGTCTATACGATCAGAAAATATTCCAAAAATATCAGTTACTTCAAGAGAAAAACATCTGATTTTTTCTACCATTTGCTTTCCAGTTTGTCCGATGTCGAGCTGGAAAAAGGAAGTTCCGATTTCCGACTGATGGATGCTTCTGTGGTACATGTGATCAGGAGTTCCGGAGAATCCGATATTTTTCTTCGTGGTCTGGTAAAGTGGATGGGTTTCAAACAGTTTGCCATACCATTCGTAGCAGCTGACCGCTTTGCTGGAAGCAGCAAGTACAGCTTGGGAAGGATGATCAAATTTGCATTCACAGGAATCACCGCTTTCAGTGTGAAGCCTTTGTATTTGGCGGCTTACCTCGGTTTCTTTTTTTCATTATTACCATTGCTGTACGTGCCTTACGTGATCTATTCATTCATCAACAAAACCGAGATTTCCGGTTGGGCATCGCTCATTATGACTGTTGTCTTTTTCGGAGGTGTCCAGCTCATCATATTGGGAATCCTCGGCATTTATATGGGCAAAATATTCAAACAGATCAAGGACCGTCCTATTTATATTGTCCGGTCCAAAAAATTATAATTTAAATTTGATGGCAGCTTTATCCGTCCTCCGTTCCCGCTTTTTTCTTTTTTTGATAAAAAAGAAAAAGAGCTCCACTCAGGCCGGGCTGCAGATCCAACAACAAACCAAGACCCAATGATATTACTCAGTTTTGACATAGAAGAATTCGATATGCCTTTGGAATACCAGGGCGAGATTCCTTTTCAGGAGCAGATCTCCGTTTCAAGAAAAGGTCTGCAAAATATTCTTAATATTCTGAAGAGACAGGATGTCAAAGCCACTTTTTTTTCCACCGTTGTTTTTGCCAGAGAAAACCAGGATCTGATCACCCAATTATTATCACAAGGCCACGAGCTGGCTTCCCACACTTGGTTTCATTCCGATTTCAAAGAAGAGCATTTGGCAGAATCAAAACAGGAATTAGAAAAATTATTCCAAACAGAAGTGACTGGTCTTAGAATGCCGAGAATGAGTCCTGTAGCAGAAAAAGCAGTGGCAGATGCGGGCTATGTTTATAATTCTTCCATCAATCCAACTTATCTTCCCGGGAGATATAATCATTTTAAAGTCAGCAGAAAACCATTTTGGCAAGGGAAAGTGATTCAGTTTCCGGCCTCGGTTTCTACCATGTTTAGAGTTCCGTTGTTTTGGTTAAGTTTTCATAACTTTCCACTTTGGTTTTATCAGTTGCTGTCCAAGTTATCATTAAGTTCGACAGGATTTTTGAACATCTATTTTCATCCCTGGGAGTTTAATGATATTTCTGATCCGAAGTATAAATTGCCGGGATATACATTTAAAAATACAGGAAGACAAATGGAAATCCGCTTTGAAAATTTCATAATTTGGGCAAAGAAAAACAACTATGAATTTGGAACAATCAGGAATTTCTTAAATAACCAAAACGTAAAAAAGAGCTCATGAAGATTGCTTACGATGCCAAACGCGCTTTTTCCAGTGTATCAGGATTAGGAAATTATTCCCGTGATCTGGTGCGGATTCTTTCAAAGATTTATCCACAGAATCAGTATGTTCTCATTAGTAAAAAAAAGTCGGAGAGGGGCAAATGTATTTTAGAACTTCCGAACGTTTCGCACGTAAAAACGTCCAAAGGAACCTTGTCTCGCCAATTCAAAATGGGGAAAGATGCGCAAAATCTCGATGCTGATATTTTTCACGGATTGTCCGGCGAATTACCCTTGAAATGGAACCAAAAACCAATCAAAAAAGTAGTGACGATCCACGATCTCATCTTCGAACGATTTCCGGAATATTACACATGGATCGACCGTAAAATCCATTTTTGGAAATTCAAAAGAGCGGCACAATCAGCAGATAAAATTATCGCCATTTCTGAGCAGACAAAACTGGATGTCATTCATTATTTAAATGTTCCGGAGAGCAAGATTGATATAGTTTATCAAGGTTGTCATCAAAGTTTTAAAGAAAAGCAATCAGCAGACTTTCTAAATCAAATTAAAGAAAAATTTAGTCTTCCGGAAAAATTTGTTCTGAATGTCGGAACTATTGAACCTAGAAAAAACCTTCTAAATATCATCAAAGCACTGAAGGGAACAGATATTCCGCTGGTAGTGGTTGGTGGTAAGAAAAAGAACTATTTTAAACTCATAGAAAAAGAAATTGTAGAAAGTAAAGTCCAGGTTCAGTTCCTGCAAGGTGTTTCTATGAACGAGCTGGCTGCCATTTATAAACTGGCAGAAATATTTATTTATCCAAGTTTTTTCGAAGGTTTTGGTATTCCGGTGATAGAAGCTTTATTTTCCGAAACCGTAGTGATCACGAGCAATACAAGCTGTCTCCCGGAAGCTGGTGGACCGGATTCTGTGTACATCGATCCAAAAAATGTGAACGATATCAGATCAAAAATTAATTTTCTTTGGGACAATGAATCAGAGAGAAAACGCCGTGCAGAGAAAGGTTTGGTGTTCGTACAAAAATTCAATGATGAGGTGATTGCCCAAGAGGTGATGAAGGTGTATGAAAGTTTGTAACTCAATTCGGCTACGCAAAGTCGCAAAAAAAATAATTTTCAGTTCACTTATTAAAAATGTCGCAAAGTTTTAAAATTTGCGACTTGAAGAATTTTTCATTTCAAATTATTTGAGCGATAAAAATGATTAGTTTCTTTCACCAAAAATAGCTGATCCAACTCGCACGGAATTAGAACCACATTCAATAGCCAAAGGAAAATCGCCGCTCATTCCCATAGATAAAGTTTCTAATGGTTTTAATGCTGAAAGATCATCAAAAAGTTGTTTCAAAATGCCGAATTCTTCACGGATCTGAGTTTCATCATCCACAAAACTAGCCATTCCCATCAAGCCTTTGATCTCTATATTTGGATAATTTCCTTCAAGATAATTATTGAAAATATCTTTAGCTTCATCAACTGTCAATCCGAATTTGGTGTCTTCCTTCGCGATTTTTACCTGTAGCAAAACATTAACTTTCCGACTGTTTTTCGCGGCTTCTTTATCAATTTCTTTCAAAAGTTTTTTGCTGTCAACGCTTTCTATCATTGCGATAAAACCTGCGACAAATTTCACTTTATTAGTTTGAAGATGTCCAATCAAGTGCCATTCTATATCATTCGGAAGAACAGCCTGTTTCTCCAAGAGTTCCTGCACTTTATTCTCGCCGAAAGCGCGTTGCCCCAGATCATAAACTTCTTTAATTTTATCAGCCGGATTGGTTTTGGAAACCGTCACCAGTTTTACATTTTCAGGAAGTTGGGAAAGGATATTTTGATAATTGGTTTCGAGTGACATTTTTAATGAAGTTTTAAAAAGTATAATGCAAAAATAGAGATTAAAATTGTGGTATTCTTTATTAAAAAAATAAACCTCTTTTAAATTGTTTAAGAAGAGGTTGTTTATATTGTTTAGTAATTAGAGAATATTTTTTAGTCAAGGTTTTACTCTAAAGTTGTTCCATCAGAAAAAACAATTTTATCTACAATAATTTCAAATTTTATATCTTCAAATTTGGAAGAACCTAATTTATTATCATCAGAATTATAGGAATTAGCATCAAACATCATATTGTTTTGGAAAGTTGAGTTGGGTTGGATTTTATCATTTGTTAAACTCATTTCATATCCAGAACCTAATTCATCCCCTAATGAATTATAGATGTTAAAATGAAATTTTATAGCTTTGATTTCCTTTGAAGATTTGTTTTTTACAGCATATTTAAAAATGTGATAATCCTGAAATTCATAGTTGTTAGAATCTGCTTTATGATAATTATATCCGTAAATTGTAACAACAGAAGCTGCATTCATTTTCGCAATTTTTTCTGATTCCTTTTTTTTTGCTTCGGCTGCTAATTTTTCTTTTTCTAATCTTTCTTTTTTCGCCTCTTCTAAATAATCTTTGTAAGTTTTTTCAAATTTGACTCCTTTCGCAGCATCTTCTCCTTTTGTTAAAAATGCGCCAAAAACATTTCCTATTAATTTGTTTGACAAAGCGTCAAAATCTTCTTCAGTATATTCATCTTTGTATTTTTCTTTTATTTCTTTAATATCATCTTTAGCAGTTTCAAGTGAAACTTTTTTATCAATAACCTTGTTACAACTTGACAAAGAGAATATTGCAGCAAATAAATAAATGGTAATTTTTTTCATTTTAAAATTTTTATTCAAAAATAATTTTCTTTCGGATATAATTAATACGGTTTTCCGTAAAACCTAAAAATTTTATAAAAACAATCCTAAATTACGTTGACTTCGTATTTATAGATTCAAATATAATTCTGAGCAAAATCACTATTTAGTTAAACCAAAATTCGTAAATTTGAGGAAATTTATATTCGAATAATAATCAAAAATATATGAGTCAATTTGATGTAACCGTTATCGGTTCTGGTCCTGGTGGCTATGTTGCTGCAATCAGAGCAGCGCAATTGGGTTTCAAAACAGCAATTATTGAGAAATATTCTACTTTGGGCGGAACTTGTCTCAATGTGGGTTGTATCCCTTCAAAAGCTTTGCTTGATAGTTCTGAACATTTCGAAAAGGCAAAACACGACTTTGCAAATCACGGGATCATCATCAATGAGCCGACTGCTGACATCGCAAGAATGATTGCCCGCAAAAACGAAGTGGTGGATCAAACAACAAAGGGAATCAACTTTTTGATGGATAAAAATAAAATCACGGTTTTTGAAGGCCTGGGAAGTTTCGAATCTGCAACTCAGATCAAAGTTTCCAAAAACGACGGTTCTTCCGAAGTGATCGAGTCAAAATATACAATCATCGCAACTGGTTCCAAACCATCTAGTCTGCCTTTCATCAATCTTGATAAAGAAAGAATCATCACTTCTACAGAAGCACTTAATCTTAAAGAAATCCCGAAACACTTGGTCGTGATCGGTGGAGGTGTGATTGGCCTTGAGCTTGGTTCTGTTTATTTGAGATTAGGTTCTCAGGTAACTGTGGTTGAGTTTATGGATAAAATAATTCCTGGAATGGACGGAAGTCTATCTAAAGAATTGCAAAAAGTGCTTAGAAAACAAGGCATGAAATTCGAACTTTCTACGGCTGTTTCTGCAGTGGAAAGAAACGGTGATTCTGTAAAAGTAACGGCTAAAAATAAAAAAGGAGAAGAAGTCAATTTCGAAGGCGATTATGTTCTGGTTTCTGTAGGAAGAAGACCTTATACAGACGGACTTGGACTGGAAAAAGCTGGTGTAGAACTTGACGAAAGAGGAAGAGTGAAAACCAATGAACATTTGCAGACCAATGTTTCTAACATCTACGCTATTGGTGACGTTGTCAAAGGTGCAATGTTGGCTCACAAAGCAGAAGAGGAAGGAACTTTGGTAGCTGAGATCCTGGCTGGTCAAAAACCGCATATCAATTATAACCTGATCCCTGGCGTTGTTTACACCTGGCCGGAAGTTGCCGGAGTTGGTAAAACAGAAGAGCAGCTGAAAGAAGAAGGCGTCGCTTACAAAGTGGGAAGTTTCCCTATGAGAGCCTTAGGACGAAGCCGTGCAAGTGGCGACACAGACGGATTTGTAAAGATCATCGCTGACGAGAAAACAGATGAAGTTCTAGGGTTCCATATGATTGGCGCAAGAGCAGCGGATCTTATTGCAGAAGGCGTTATCGCAATGGAGTTCCGTGCAAGTGCAGAAGATATCGCAAGAAGTTCTCACGCACATCCAACTTATGCAGAAGCGGTAAAAGAAGCCGCTTTGGACGCGACCGGAAAGCGGTCCATCCATATGTAGTCATCAAGTTTTTAAATGATAATAAAGAGAGAGGCAAGTTTTTGCTTCTCTCTTTTTAATTGTAATATTACCAATCTATTAGAGAATATATCATTTAATTTTTAAAACATTTCATTAATGATTGGAAATTTGGCATATTTGTAGCGTTGTTTCGGCAATTAGAAATAAAATCATTAGCAATGAAAAAAATAGTTACGACCTACCTTTTCGTCTTAAGCCTTGGCACTTTCGGACAAGAAGCCGGAAAAGCTGGGGAACTCCTGAAAAATGAAGCTTCAAAAATTGAAATGCAGACCAAAAGGAGCGACATGTCTGGGAAAATAGGAAGCTTGAATGATAGTTCTGGTAACAGAAATCAAAATCAGGGTCAGCATCATAGTGGCTCAAACAATAATGCCGGTAACAGAACAATGCCGAATTATGACTGGAATCAAAATTATGCTTTGGGCTATGCGGAAGTATTCATTAGAATTCCAGAACGTGGTTTTTACACCGTGGAAGTAGGCGATCAGATGTTTTCCAATTCTTCCGGTAAATACAGATTTTTTGATTTGATTCCGGGTTCTCTGCCTGTTTCAATTTATGGAAATGGCTATTTGATCTACAGAACCAGAATCAATGTGCGTAACAATTCCCGATTGGTATTAGATTTCTTTAATCGTCAAGGCTTGTATCTGTTGGCAACTTACCCGCTTCAAAGTCAGGCTTACGGAAACTATGGCGACGTATGGAATGATGTCTGGAATTCTCCTTACAATGGTGCTTCTGGACAATGGGATCCAAATTATGGGAATGGTGATTACGGCGGTTACAACGGTCATAATCCAGGATCTTATGGTAATAATCAAGAAAGTATGGACGGACGTGTGATGAATCAACAGACTTTCAACGCTTTTCTGCAGGTCCTAAAAACCGCGAAGTTTGCAGATGAAAAGGTTTCTTTAATAAAACATCAGCTGAAGAATGCCCTGGTGTCTTCTGAGCAGGTGAAGACGCTAGTCGAAGCTTTATCTTATGACAATGACAGATTAGAAATTGCAAAATTTGCTTATAAAAAATGTGTGGATCCGATTAATTATTTTAGGATTTATCCATCGTTTCAATTTCAGAATTCTGCTCAGGAATTAAGGGATTATATTTCAAAATTGTAGAACTTAAGAGAAGCTGATTGCTTCTCTTTTTTTTAAAATCAAATTAATGTTGCAATAAGTGAGAAAGCTAATCAATTTGTTTTTATTTTTGTTAAAATTAGAGTTATGATACAGGAATTAGATAAAGATTTTACCAGTCTTAATGAATATATAGACATTCTCATGCCTAGCAAAATCTTTATTTTGGTTGATGAAAATACGCACGACCATTGTCTCCCAATCTTGCTTGCTAATCTGGAAACGGATGCGCCTTTTGAGATCATCGAAATAGAAGCAGGTGAGGAAAATAAAAACATCGGAACAGCAACGCAGCTTTGGGAAATATTCTCCGAAATGGAAGCGGACAGAAAATCGCTTCTCATAAATCTTGGTGGAGGCGTAGTGACGGATATGGGCGGTTTTGTGGCATCAACTTATAAAAGGGGATTCAGATTCATCAATATTCCTACCACTTTGCTTGCGATGTGTGATGCGTCAATTGGTGGTAAAACAGGCATCGATCATCAGTATCTTAAAAATATCATCGGAACATTTGCTTTACCTGAAAGGATTTTCTTCTATCCAAAATTTCTGGAAAGTCTTGATTTTAAGGAGCTTAGAAGTGGTTTTGCAGAAATGCTGAAGCACGGTTTGATCGCAGACAGCAATCATTGGAATGAGCTCAGCTCTCTTTTTAAGATCACACCACAAGACGTGGCGCCGTACATCAGTAGAAGTATGGCGATCAAAAATGAGGTGGTGACGAAAGATTTTAAAGAAGAAAACGTCCGCAAGATCCTAAACTTCGGTCACACCATTGGCCACGCAGTAGAAAGTCTTTTCCTCAGAAAAGGAGCATTGATCCCTCACGGCGAGGCAGTTGCACTGGGTATGATCTGCGAAACCCATTTGGCGCTTCTGGCTGGCTTGGTAGATGTGGAGCAGTCGTCAAATGTTATAAGTAAGATCCAAAGGTTCTATCCCTACATTGATATATCTGAATTTAGAAATGAAGATATCCTGAATCTGATGTTCAATGATAAGAAAAATGAAGATGGAAATATTAATTTTTCATTGATTACAGGTATTGGAAACTGTGTTTATGATCAGAAATTACACGCTGACCAAATCAATTTGACCCTGGATTTCTATAAAGATATGAATGTAAATTAAAAATATTATTTACAAAATATCATTTTTAATGCATTGGTAATAAATTATTTGGCTGCTGGATTTAAAAAAGTATCAATTATTTTTAATTTTTTGGCAAAGTATTTGAAAGTATGTTTCCCGTAAAACAAAATTAAAATTTGATATTATGAAAAAGTTATTTTTAGGATTAGGTTTGGTAGCAGGAACTTTTGCATTCGCTCAAACAAGTCCACAATTCGGTTTAAAAGCAGGTCTTAACATTTCTTCAATCTCAGACGATGGTTATGAAGATTCAAAATCTAAAGCAGGTTTCTATGGCGGTGTGTTTATGAATGCGCCAATATCAGAAATGTTCAGCATCCAGCCAGAGGTTTTGTATAGCCAGATGGGAGCCAAAACAGTAGACACTTATAAAACTGATTTTGCAGGTGCAAATACAACTGTAAGAAACTCTGCAAGTCTTAACCTAGATTATATCACTGTACCAGTAATGTTCCAATTCAAAGCTACACCAGCATTTTATTTGGAAGCAGGTCCAGAATTTGGATTCCTTGTTGGAGCAAAAGCTAAAGGTGACACGACCACCACTACAACTGTTGGAGGAAGCACTTCTACGGACAGCGAGTCTTATTCTTCTAGAGAAATGAAAGATAATTTTAGTGGTTTCAATATGGGAGCAGCTCTTGGTTTAGGTTTTAATTTTACACCTAATTTAGGTATCAATGCGAGATATGTTGCAGGTTTCACAGATATCAACAAAAAGAATAATGACGAAAATGGTAATACATCATTAGAAAATAATGATAACAAAAACAGAAACAATACTTTCCAAGTTGGATTGTCTTACAAATTCTAGTATTACAGAATATTAAATAGTACAAAAGGCCGATTAATTCGGTCTTTTTTTGTTTCGTAATGCATATTTTTGTGAATCATAAACAATTATATATATGAAGAAGATATTTCAGGTTTTGGCAATTTCTGCAGCAATGACGGTTTCTGCACAGTCTTTTGGGATAAAAGGTGGCGCTAATATTTCTACAATTAGTAAAGAAAGAAGTTGGGATGATACCAACGCCAAATTGGGCTACTATGTCGGTGTTTATATGCACGCTTCTGTCAATAGTGTTTTCAGTATTCAGCCAGAGGTTTTGTATAACAGTATTGGTGTAAAATATGACAATGATAAAGTGTCTCACACGTTAGGTCTGGATTATGTTTCTGCGCCTGTGATGTTTCAGTTTGAGCCTATTCCCAAATTATTTGTAGAAGCAGGTCCTCAGTTTTCTTTTCTGATTGGAAATAGTGACCGCAACAAAACTGATGATATTGTAACAGTGAAAAAATACAGAAACAATTCCAATTACAATAGTTTTGACCTGGGTGGAGCAGTTGGTGTAGGTTTCAGGGTCAACAATATAACGATAGGAGCCAGATATATTGCAGGCTTTACGGATATCAAAAAATCAGGATCCACAAGTTGGAGCAACGATGCCAAACAACTGCGTAATAATACGCTTCAAATAGGTCTACAGTATGGCTTATAGAATTTTAAAGCATAAAAAAAGACCAACATCCGTCGGTCTTTTTTTATGTCTTTTGTTTTATAAATTAGTTATTTAACAATAAGATTTTTACTTGTTATTTCTCCGTTATTAGAAATGACGATTCTGTAAGTTCCTGTTCTCAGCGTTGAGATATTGACTTTTGTTTTTTCGGTTTCCAAAGATCCAGTTGCAATTAATTTTCCTGATAGATCCATAATTTGGTAAGTTGCACCTTTCACTGCATGAGACAGAGAGATATTCACTTCACCTTTTGCAGGGTTTGGATAGATGGCAAAACCTTTATTCAAAGCAGATTCAGTCACGGCAAGGTTTTTATTGATATTAAATCTGGCTGCATTGACAGCGAAATAAATATTGTTTACCGCTTTCACCATAATTCTTGCATTCCCATTATCTTCATTAGGAAGAGTCACTGTTGCAGTTCCTGTATTAGGAACGCTTTCTGCAAGCACAGTGTTGTAGGTAAGTCCGTTATCGGAAGAGATCAAGATCTGAACATTTTCTGTACTGATGGGCGCTATATTGGTGCCCGCTACATCCCACGTTACAGTCATAGAGCTTCCGCCTACATAGTTTGCGGCAGCATCCTGAGAGGTCACTTTGAAAGGGCCGGATGCTGTCACCGTCACTTTCATCAGGTCTCTTGCAGACTGGTTTCCGGTAGCCTTGTTGTCATTTACCAAAAGTGAAAAATTCAAAGTTCTTGCTACTGTAGGGATCATTTCCCATTTAGAATTCAGGGTGTTAGCAGCTATAGAAGCCATTGCCGGGAAATATCTTGTTTTGGAGCTGGTTGGTGTGTATGATCTGAAAACTGTTCCGCCTGTTGCTGTTGCAGTGGGTGGTTGTGGGTTGACAGTGATGGTTGCGGTGTCTGTCTGCTCCCAAAGATAAGATAGGGTATCGCCGTCAGCATCGGTCCCTGCACCTGTTAAGGCAAAAGCAGTCCCGTTAGGAATGGTATAGTCTAAACCTGCATCTGCAGTAGGCACTGTATTATTGTTAGGTGTTTTCACAGAACAATCTGTTCCTCTGGAAATGAAGTTGTACATTTCGTTTACGCTTACCGAATGAAAATAAGGATCGCTATGTGTCTGTACATTATTGTTTGCCAAACAGATTCCTGCGTATGCCATAATGGTAGTACCACTTCCTGGTTCTACTGCGGTGCTGTTGTTGGCATTGCCACTGCAAGATCCTGTATTAGCACGAAACGTGTGATTGCCTCCGAACTGGTGTCCCATTTCGTGCGCTACATAATCTATATCATAAGCATCAGCGCGTGGCGCACTGGATCCGGTTACACCCTGCGCTTTTCTGCTGCTACTGCAAGGTGACTGTAAGGAGGCAATACCACCACCACCGGTACTGAAAATGTGGCCGATATCATAAGAAGAATTACCTACTGTTGCATCTGTAAACGCTTGATTTTCTCCTAATAAGGCTGCACCGTCATTGTTTGTAAATCCTGGTCCATAAGCATCTGTGCCGATGGAAAGCAATAGATCGTTGTTTGCAATCAAGACCATTGTAAGAGAAACTGTTTTTTCATAAACGCCGTTTACTCTTGTCATAGTTGTATTCATAGCTGCTAATACCGCTGCTTTTTTCTGATCTGTTGTTCCGGCGGAGAGTCCTGCTCTGTTGATGTGGTAGTTAGAATATTCTACCGTGCTGGAAAGAGCCAAACGGTATTTTCTAAACATTCCGTCCCTTACGATTGGAGCTTTCAGGGCAATGGGCTCCGCAGTAGGTGGCGTTTGGAAATTTGCTTTTTCAAAATCGCAATTGAAACGTTCCGGATCTGCGGGCAAACTGCTTCTCTTGTAAACGATATAGGTTGACATATCATTGGAGTAAGTATCCATATAACTCACATCCCAGTTGTCAAAATACATCACATTAATCCCATCAAAAGGTGAAATGCTGAATCTGATAGAATTTCCATTTTCGTCTTTCTGATAACCAATGTAAGATTTGATTCCAGGATATTTATCAGATAATTCTCTTTCCATGACCGGCGCTTCCAAAACCACATAATCTACCAGTTTTCCGCTGGCGTTAGGGAATTTCAATACCAGATTCTCACTTTGAGAACTGCGGTTTGGGGCTTTGGCAAGTTCAGATTTGATACCTTCAACATTTAAGCTGAAAAGTTTGTACGCTGCGGGAGTTGTTTTTCTGTCTTTTAACCCAGATTTTCCAGTGAAATTTTGAACCGGTGTCCAAAAATTCTTTTGTGCACTTAGTAAAATAGATCCTATAATACCAGCTGCTGTGAGTAATTGTTTGATCATTATGAATGAAATATTATGGTTTAATTGATTGATAAATAGGGTGATACATGTTGATTTATTTCTTTTTAAAAAGAATTTACATTATTAATTTTTGACTGTAATTTGACCTTTGTTATATTGACGTATCAAGGGCTAAAAATAAAAAAAAACAACCAAATATTACTATTTGGTTGTCATTTTAACATCATTATTGTGGTATTATTGAGTGATTGTCACTTTCGTTCCCTGCGTATGTGCATTCATCTGCGGTGCATAGTAGTTTTGCAAAGTGGTAATTCCATTGCTGAATTTTCCACTGGCGTTCGCAACGTAATCATATTCGAAGACATATTTTCCTTTTGGCATATACTCGATGTAAAAGTTGGTGGAAGCATCTTTTGTGGATTGATAATAACCCAAATTGTTTTTCCATTCGTAACCCGAAATCACATCCAGTGGTTCAAAACCTGCCGCTCTCATATCTTTCAAGTGTATGAATTCCATATTTCTGTCGGTGTTCAGAATCATTCTTACCGTTACTTTATCGCCAACTTTCAAAGGTGAATTTTCAGAAATTCTCACCAATTCTTCGCCGTTTTCGGTTTTGATTTTTTTGTACAATTCTTTCGTAATGGAAATATAACTTTCCGAAGATTTTATTTTATCCAAATCCTCGTAATATTGCCAGAACAAACCACCTTGCACAATTCCCGGACTGTCTTTTTTGATGGAAACTGTCGCCAGATTCTTATCTAATTTATCCGAAACTACAGAAGTTTTGAAATATCCTGTTGCAGAAGTTTGAGGAACTGGATATAAATCTTTTTGGCCCCAATTGATTTCTGCTTTATCACTTTCATTAGATGTCCAGGATTTCCCTGAATTCAAAATCGTGAAAATCACTTCCGCAGTTCCACGTGAACTTCCCCAGGAATTCACTTCTTTCTGAGTCACGAGCCAGATTTTCATTTCTTCAATGAAAGTTTCATCTGTCGGAGTCAATTTATTAAACGCTTCCAAAGCTCCCGCGTGATTCACGGTTTTGGAAGAATACCAACCCCAATCGTTCAGATTTTGTTTCCAATAAACACCTTGCGTTTCCGTATCTGTAGAAGTTTCTTTCAGATAAGTCATTAATTTTTTCGAGACATCTTTCAAACCATAATTATTAAATAATAATGCAGCTCTATGTAATCCAAAGAAAGTGAAATCGGTAATTTTTGCTGTCTTAGCTTTTGCTGTTACCAAAGTTTTCAGATTCGCACCTTTATTTTTTAAAGGATATTCTTTTTCCCAATAATTTCGGGTGTCGAGATAATCGATGACGAAGTTGTTCCAAACATTGTCCTGATCTGTCTTCCAATATTTATTCACTTCATTATCAACATAAGAAACCAGTTTTTTGACCATTTCTTTTTGTTCAGAACTTTGATAATCCGCCACATTTCCTTTCAGCCATTCATTGATTTTTCCAAGATTTTTTAAAATATAAAGTGAATTGTAATAAGAACTCGGATAACCTGCATACCAAGAAAAACCACCATCAGGATTTTGCAATTTCTGCAATTCAATCCAATCATTTTGAATGGAGTTTCGCATCGTATTCGCATCAAACAATCTCGCCAGTTTTTCCATTTGTTCGGTTTCGTTTTTCGATTCCAAGACCCAAGGCGTTTCTTCCAGCAACAATTGTTTCAGCTCCTGATTTTTTTCAAGATTTGAAGTCAGTAAACCTTTCGATTGATATTCATCAAAAACCGTTTTCAGTTTCGGATTGGCTTTGAAGATTTCCGAAGCCAAAACATCCGCAAACCATTTGTTGAAGATGACATCCGCAGAATTGTTCGTGTCATTTTTCAAACTTGGCAATGCAAACATAATTTCCCAAATCGGATTCGTCGTCAATTCTAAAGTGTTGGAAACATTGGTCAAAGTTTTAGAATTCGAGTTTTTCAGATTTTCCAAAGTGAAGGTTTTCGTCTGCCCTTCTTTCACAAAAATCGGAAGCGCATCCGTCACCAACATTCTGTTTGGCAAAACTGCGATTGCTTTTTGTTCGCCATCTGAGAAGTTTCCTGCTTTGGCAACGATCTTAATGATAATTGATGAAACATCATTCGGAACTTTTATTTTCCAATTCACGACAGAATTTCCGTTTTCACTCATTGTAAAAGTTTGTTCTTTATTAAATCCAGAAACCGCCGTCAATTGACTAATCCCGAATTTTTCAGAAATATCTTCATTCGTAAACGCATCCAAAATCTGCAATTGCGCCACACCATTCAGTTTTTGATTCACCAAACTCGATAGTTTTGATTGAAGATTCAGTTCATCACCTTCACGCAGAAATCTTGGGTAATTTGGCGTGATAGAAAACTCTTTCTGCGTCACCACGGATTTTTCCAAAGTTGCAGAACGTGCATCTTTAGTATGTGCCAAAAACAACAATTTCCATTGTGTCAAAGCTTCCGGCGAAGTGAATTCAAAACTTACATTGCCATCTTTATCCGTCAAAAGATTCGGATAGAAAAATGCTGTTTCGTTGAGGTTTTGACGAACCGGGATTTTGTCTAAACTTTCGTTTTTTTTCTGAGCAGAATATCCTGCTACGACAACTTCTTCAATTTCTTTATTTTTACTCATTGTATCTCTGGAAATCTGTAGTCCTGCAACTTTTCCGCTTAATTGATTTGCAACTGGAGCCATTGCCATTTCTGAGTAAATCATATTTTTTGTTCTCATTTTGACTCCATAAATTTCTCCATCAAACCAATTAAACTGTGGACTATTAATATTATAAGTCTTTAAATATTTAGAATTCTTATTAAAATTTTCCTGACTTAAACCATTTCTCAAATCATACGAACTCTGGAAAAACTGAGCATAAAATCCTTGCCAGTTCCAACTATTAGAAGCAAATTGGTCAAGCGATTTGTCATACATACTTGCTAAAACTTCCGCATTGATTTTCTCTTTATCCACGCCAGAAACTTTCACGGTCCATTTTTCTTTTTGTCCCGGCTGAAGTTTGTCGCGGAAGGTAACCGTTTCAATTTTCAAATCATCTTTGCTATCAGCGATTTTCAAGTCAACATTCTCCGTTTTTACATCATTAAACGCAACCAATTGAAATTGTAAATTAACCCTCGAAACCGATTCATCTTTCGGAATCACAGTTTCATATTCCAAAATTCCATTTTTGAAAGAATGCGTTTCCGTCACCGTTTCACCTTTTCCATTTTGAATAAAAACGTTGACTAAAGCATCAGGAACGGCAGAGTAAACAAACACTTTTGCCTTTTCACCACGCTTGAAATCCTGTTTTGGTTTAATGGCTTCCAGGAAAGGTTTTTGATTTTGTCCAAGCGATTTCTTATCCCAAACTTTGAAGAATTGCTCCGTTTTAATCGTGTCTTTCCCCTCGATATTGTAAAGTTGAAGTTTGTAAGTTCCTGCTTCCAATTTCCCCAAATCTAAATTGGTTGTCGGTTGTTTGTTGTCTGAATTTGTCAGGCTGAGGCTCTCGAAGCCCTTCGCATTGTTAGGCTGAGGCTCTCGAAGCCCATCAACAATTACTTTTTCGACCTTCCAGTTTTTCTCTTCACCAGTTTTATCAAATCTATCGTGCGGGAATTTTTGCACAAATTCTTCCTTAGAAAGTTTTGGCAAGTCCTGAATTGTATTTTCAAATTGGCTTCTGAAAATCTGCTTCGGTTCTTCCAGTTTTTCCAGTTTTGCATTGTAAGATTTTGCAAGAACTTGGTCGTTGTAATTTTTCGTTGAAACAGTCAGTTTTACAGCTTCATCAGAGAAGATATTGTCAACATTGTCCGCCGAAATGTAATGAGAAACCGAAGCCACTTTCACATTCGTATCGGCAGATTGAGTTTCGCCGTTGATGTCCGTCACAGAAGCGTTGATGGCGTAATTATCAATCTGAATACCTTCTAAAGTTTCGTCTTTTTTAAGCTCTACTTTGATGGTGAATTCGCCTTTTTCATTGGTTTTTGCGGTTCCAAGAATTGAGTTTTCGTTATCATTTCCACGCGGATACCACCAGAAGTAGCGCCAACGGATATTCTGCTTTTTGATTTCATAATTCACGGTCGAATTGCTCAATGCAACGCCAGAAAACATCATCGCTTTTCCTTTCAGCTCGATGGTTTGGCCGTATTTGTACTCGACCTTTATCGGTTCAAAAGTCACTTCAAACTTCGGACGTTTGTATTCCTCAACCTGAAAATCTGCATAACCGCTAATGTTATAAGCGGAATTATTATCGTCATCAACTTCGATATTGAAATTCCCGTTCAGTTTATTTTTAGGCAAAATAAAGCTGCCGTTGACAGAACCAAATTCATTGGTTGTCAATTTTAAAGTTTGTAAGTCTTCGCCGTTGGTATCGTTCAAAGTGATATTCAACTTTACTTTTTCCAGTGGTTTCACTTTTTGGGTTTCACCGTTGATTCCTGTTGCAATCGCTTTGAAATAGACGATTTGACCGGGTCTGTAGATTTTTCTGTCTAAGAAAATTTGTGCGCTTTCCTGATTTTCAGATTTGTTTCGGTTGCCATAGTCATAACCGTAAACATTGATCATCGAAAAATTGTTTCCATTCTTCACGAGGAAGTTTCTGTAATATTCTTGATTTGCAGAATTTGGAAACTGGAAATTTCCGGATTTGTCGGTTCTCACCGTGTATTTTGTAACTGCTTTTCCGCGTACATATTCGGTGATATCAAGGTTTTCATTAATGAAAGCTTTTCCGTTTTCGTTATTGACGAGTTTCAGAATATTCGCTTTTGGATTGCTGTCGTCTTTTTTAGAAAAGATAATTTTAGAATCTGAAACAATGAAATGATAATTCCTCTGAACCGAATTTTCCACCACATATTCCGCCAGATAAATCCCTGCTGGAAGTGATTTCAGCTCCAAAGATGTTTTATGAGTTTTGAAATCCGAAGATGCTGGCAAACTGAATTCATCCTTTCTGACCAACGATTTTTTGACCTTGGAAAAAGGCGTTTTGTAAGAATCGAAAACATAATTTAGAAATCCTTGCGAATCATCTTTTACTTCATAAATATTCAATGAAAATTGCTTCACATTTTTACCTTCCGCAACGATGTGAATCGGTTTGTTAGGTTGCGTTTCTTTCTCGTAAAACAGATTAAGTTGCGGATTTTTTATTGCATTCTCTTTGTTAAGAATATTATTGATGAACTTCGATTTTGGATATAATTCTTTCGCTTTGTTGACCCAAACCAAAGCCGTTTTGTTATCCTCTTTTTGCTGAAGAAGTTCAATCATTTCATCAATCATCAGAACTTTGTAGTCGCCTTTCGCAGATTCATCGCCTACCAATTTTTCAAGTTGAGCAAGTTTATCTTTACAATGATTCAATTCACAATTATAATTGATTTTCTGATGTTGGAAATACAGTTTTGAATTCCCAGAATTAGCCGAAATCTCCGAATCATAAATATCATTGATTTTCTTTGAATTGACTTTCAACTCGTTGGGTGTGAAGAGATTTTGATTTCTCAAAAACTCGATGTAATTGAAATTTGACCAGTCCAAAAGAGTAGGGAAGTAATCCAAATTTTCTGTCGCCTCAAAGATTTCTTTGTATTTCTGAGTCTGAATGTTCTTCAAAACCGAATTTTCTTTCTCCAATTCTGAATAATTTTTAGTCAAGAAATTCTTGAAATCCAGTTTACTCCAGGTCTCGATTTGTGACAGATTTTGATTGTCGATATTCGTTTTCTGATTGATTTTCCAAGAATTGTTATCGTAATAATCGTTGATGAATTCCAACGTCAAAAGGTGAAATAATTGTTTCTCATCGCCTTTCAGTTTGGTTTTCGTGCTTTGTAGTTTCGAAAAGAATTGGGAGTTTTCATCATTCTGAGTATCGTCGTGCGTTTGCTTCAGGATGCTAAACTCCGCTTTCAGAGATTTGATGATTTGGATGGCATTGTTGTCTTTCATCGCTTGGTTTTGAATGTCCAGAATGATCGGAAGATTACTTTTGTAAGTTCCTTTTTTGTAATTTTCTTCCACTTTTTTCCATTGAGAATCGTAGTAATTCTGCGCCGAAAAATTGATGAAGAAGAGCATCAGCAAGAAAACTGAGACTGATTTTAATAATTTCATAGGTTTATTTTTCTCTTGTGTAAGATAGTTTTTTCCGACCTTTGTTAAAGGAATATGTCGACATTAAATTTAGTAAAAAAATATGTGATTGACAGTCAGGTGTATGTTTCGCTGATGGGAACAATGTTGGCTGCATTTTTTATGTTGGAACAGCACATATTCCGCTGGCCAAGTTTACTGTTGATTTTCATCACATACTTCAGCGGTTATCTTTACACCAAATATCAGAATCAGAAGAAGATATTCATCAAAATTCTGGTGTTCAATAGTCTCTGTGGGATTTTGAGTTTTTTGTTAATAGTCTTTAATCATAACGAGATCAGGCTGTTAAAATGGGCAGTGATTGTTGTTATGGGTCTGCTTTACAATTCCTTTTTTCTAGAAAAATTTATCCGAAAAATTCCTTTATTGAAAATATTTTATGTTGGTTTGACGTGGGCTCTGATTAATTCTTGGCTCATTCTCCCAGATTTTGACTGGCCCATATTTTGGATATCTTGGCTGTTGATATCTGCTTTGGTGTTGCCCTTTGACATTAGAGATATGAAAAGTGATGATGTGATGACCTTTCCCAGATTGATTGGTGTACAGAAAACAAAAAATGTGGCTTACGTGATGGTTTTTGTGGCTGGCCTGTTTAGCTTCATTTTTCTTGACTACGAATTTGCTTTAAGTTTCTTTATAACAGCTATTTTCATATTTTTAGTGATTTATTTTTCTGAAAATCACAATCACGAATCTTACTTTTCTTTTTGGGTAGAATCTTGTAGTGGATTGCCTTTGTTGGTGTTGTTGCTTCATTGGCTTATAAATTGATACTAGGTTTTTATTAATTAATTTTTGAAGAATATATAATCTGATGCATAAAAATATTTTTGCAGTGCTCTTGTTTTTATGTAGCATTTCTTTGGTCTCTGCACAGGAGCAAGAGAAAAAGGATTCTATCTATTATAAAATCGAAGAGTTTTCTGATAAGAGAAAATTCACCAAGTTTATTCACCGTTTTATTTTCCGAAGAGAGGCGGATTCTGCTTCAGTAAAAACCAGAACAGCAAAACCAGCTCAGCAAACGTATGACGGGAAACTGATCAGAAGTATCACGATAGAAACAATTGACCCCTTCGGTTACGGTTCCAAAGATACCAAAGAAAAAACCAAATGGTACGACTGGTTCGCCAATCATCTTCACAGCAATACCAGAGTTTCTACAGTCAATAATTATTTGCTTTTCAAAAAAGGAGAAGAATACAATGCTCAAAAATTATATGAGTCCGAACGTCTTCTTCGAGAAATGCCGTTTGTAAACCGAGTCAATATCAGTGTTGCAGACAGCACTTCTACAAATGATTCAATCGATGTGGTGGTGAAAATTCTGGATTCGTGGAGCTTGAAACCTAGAGCAAGTTATTCGGGCAGTAAAATTGGAATGGGCGTCACAGAAGAGAATTTTCTGGGCCTTGGACACAAAGCTGATTTCCTTTACAGAAACGATTCCAAGGAGAAACAGGATTATCTTTTAGGCAGTTACACGGCTTATAATCTGTTTGGCTCCTACATCAATGCGCAGGTTTTGGGAGAACGCGATTTTTTTCAAAATGAGAGAATCAGCGTCAGTGCCAAAAGGGATTTTTTCTCACCATTGACCAAATGGGCAGGCGGTTTCACCTTCGAGTATTTTATGCGTAATGTGGCGCTACCATTGGTGGACAGAAGTGCTTTGCCAGAGGTGCAAATTAAAGTGTACAGTCAGGATCTGTGGGGCGGTTATCAGATCCCGGTTTCAGCAAATCCCGAAGAAAAGATTTCCAGTAATATGGCCTTCATCGGACGTTTTCAGAATTACCAGTACAAAGACAGTCCGGGGATAGATCAGTTTGATTATTTCCAGTCTTACAATAGTTTTTTGGCTTCCGTAAGCTTTATCCAAAGGAAATTCTCGGTAGAGAAAAATATTTTCCAGTATGAATTGCCTGAGGATATCTCTTACGGAAATTCTTTCAGTTTGACAGGCGGACTTTTATCAAGAAGTAATGACGTGATGCCTTACGCCGGTGTTTCGGTAGCTTATGGTGATTTTATAAAAATCGGGTATTTTAATATCAAGGCACAGTTTGGAAGATTCTTTAACGAAGACAGTCAGAATCGGGAATCCTTCCGCTTGGATGGGACTTATTTTACTAATCTGATGGATTGGAAATTTGCAAAGGCAAGACATTTCTTTTCGCCCACTTTGGCCTTAGGAAATCCGCAGCACAATTACTCTTACAAAGACAGGATCAATCTGTCGGGTTCTGATGAATTTCCCGCTTACAATGGCGATTACATCGGAACCAAAAAGTTGGTGTTACGCTATCAGCTTCAGCTTTTTGTGAACAAGACCTGGAAGAATTTTCACTTCAGTCCGTACCTTACCACAGCCGTTGGATGGTTGGGGATGCCGAATGACAAACTTCTGAAAACGAACGCCAATACGAAAATCGGAATCGGTGTTTTGATCAATAATCCTTATTTGGTGTTCAACAGGATTCAGATCTCCTTCACTTACTATCCGCGTGTTCCTTTTGATAACAACTCCGTTTTCGACTTCAACAGCAACCGCAATAATCTTTTGCCGCTCAACTCTTTTGGTGCAGATATTCCGCATTTTGTGAATTTTGGCAATTAGAAATCCGAAATGAAATCTTTATCTTTACATCAATTTTGCGTGATAACACATTTGAACGAATTAAAACTGAAAATCATCCAAAGATTGGTTACAGTACTAAATCTACGACTTGCAGCAAAAATCCGTTTTTATCATTCAAAAGTAATGAGAACAGATTTCTAAAAGTCCATAGTATGGCAGCAATGCAGCTTTGAATCATATGTGAAGTCTATTCTTCTTTTTAATTGTTATTTACACTACCGTTTTACTTCGAATAAAATGCTTGTTTTGAGGATTTGGTATGTCAGACAAAATCCTGCTAATTTTGAACCCTAAATGATCATCAATACACTTTCACTTATCAATTTCAAAAGCCACTCCGAGGTTTCTTTTGATTTTTCGCCACAGATCAACTGCTTTGTCGGGAACAATGGCGCTGGGAAGACCAATATCCTGGATGCATTGCATTATCTGTCCGTCGGGAAAAGTTTCCTGGGGAATTCGGACCTTCATAATATCAAATCAGACGAAGATTTTTTTGTCATAGAATCCGAAATTCAGAATGATGATAAGGAAGATATGATCAGGATTCTCCATCCAAGAGAATCTAAAAAAGTCATCAAGAAAAATGATAAAGCCTACGACAGATTAGCGGATCACATTGGTTATCTGCCAAGTGTGATGATCTCGCCTTATGATTCTAATCTGATCTCCGATTCTGGGGAAAGCAGGCGGAAATTTCTGGATGCGATGATTTCCCAGACCGATTCTGTATATCTTTTTGATCTGATCCAATACCAGAAAACCATCCAGCAGAGAAATGCTTTGCTGAAGTATTTTGCGAAGAACAGAATGTTTGATAAAGATTCTTTGGAGATTTATGATGATCCGATTTCTAACTTTGGAACAAGGATTTTTGAGAAAAGAAAGGCGTTTGTAGAGAAACTGAACCCCATTGTTCAGCATTATTACGACATCATTTCTGGAGGAAAAGAAAAGGTTTCCGTGGTTTATGATTCTCATCTTTCAGACCATTCTTTTCAAGAACTTTTATCAGATTCTATTGATAAAGACCGTGTTTTGACTTACACATCCAAAGGGATTCACAAGGATGATTTGATTTTCGAGATGAACGGCAGTTCTATAAAAAAAATAGGTTCGCAAGGGCAGCAGAAATCATTTTTGGTTTCTCTTAAACTGGCTCAGATCAACCGTATCAAAGAACTGACTGGCAAATCGCCGATTCTTTTGCTTGATGATATTTTTGATAAGCTGGATGACACCAGAGTTTCGCAATTGATTGAGTTGGTGAATAAAGAAAACTTCGGACAAATTTTCATCACAGACACGCACAAAGACCGTACAGAAAATGTGGTGAAAAGAATTGATGAAGAGAGTAAGATTTTTGAGATTTAAAAATAGACGTGAGAGATTAGATTTTATCCCATTTTATCTTTTAACGTGATTTTAATGACAAAATACCATTAGAAGTTTAGATCACTTCAAACGAAATACAAAACCCCAACATAGCCCTGATGGGAACGGCATCCTTTTTTGGCAGTGCGGAGGAAAGCTTCAAATTGAATGCTTACCGTCTTTCGCAATGACAAAAAAGATAGAGTGGACAGCAGGTTGAAAAGGTCTTTCGACAGACGAAACCTGATGCTCCTGATGTTTATAAAAAGCTTCCGTCAAAAGAGAATGGTAACAGATCCCGGATGGATTTTGTTTTGATGATCTCTCCGGTTGGCGCTGTAAAATAGATTTCGATCTCTTCTTTTTGCTTGGCTTCATATTCCAAAATAGACTGCCTGCAGCCGCCGCAAGGTGGGATAGGAGTGGAACTGAGGTCATCTTTTGGGCCGCCAATGACAAATAGTTTTTTGATTTTTGCGTTGGGATAATTGGCCGAAGTCCAGAAAATAGCGGTTCTTTCCGCACATAATCCTGAGGGATAGGCGGCGTTTTCCTGATTGCTTCCTGTGATGATCTCGCCATTTTCCAGCAAAAGTGCGCAGCCGACCAGGAAATTGGAGTAGGGTGCATAGCCGTTTTTACGGACTTCTTTGGCTTTGTTAAACAGTGTTTTTTCTACTTCCGACAAGTCATTATAACTGGCGATGGTTTCAAAATTGATCTTTATTTCTTTTTCCATTTTTAAAAATGCAGGGAGGTAAAAATACAAGTTTTATGGAAACAAATTCATATTTCCCGAAAAAAAAGATACAACAGTGATGGTACAGTAGTTTTCAGCGTTTTATTTTGTCTTTTTCTGGGGTTAATATTCGCCAAAAATAAAGCCAGAGACAGGAATTGGGAGATTTTAAAATTTAAATTTCCGGTTGTCTTTCTTCTCGGATATTTTCTTTTTGTTGTCTATTCTTTTTTGAACCTGGCGTTTTGAAGGTTTGGTTTTGACTCTGTACTTCGGAATGAAAAGCGCTTTTTCTACCATTTCAAGCATCTTTTCTGTCACGATTTTCTTATTCGCGAGTTGCGTTCTGCTTTCTGAGGCTGTCATTTGCAGAAGGCCTTCGGAATTGATGCGGTTTTTCAGTTTCTCTGATATGCTTAGCTTTTCCGCATCGGTGAAAAAACAACTCTCGAAAACGGTCCAAATGGCAGTCACAGCCGTTTCTACTTTGTTCACGTTTTGTCCGCCAGCGCCGGAAGAGCGTGATGTTTTATAACTGATTTCTGACGTGAAGTTTTTCATTTGATTTAACAGGTTTTCGATTCAATCATTCTTTTTAATTCCAAACGGCTGACTTTTCCGTTTTCTGTTCGCGGGATTTGTTCTACAAAAATAATATCTTTTGGTTGATGAAATGATTTTTTGTAGGGGATGCTTGCCAGTTGATCGTGGATGGCGTCAGATTCTTGCCCTTCTACTACCAGAATCAATTTTTGCCCAAGTTTCTCATCATCTATACCCAAAAACACCACTTCATTTGGAAGGTATTGTTTTACTAGTTTCTCCAGTTCTTCCGGGAAAATTTTTGCGCCCGCGGAATTGATGACATGGTCTATCCTTCCCAGAAAACGAAATTGTTTGTTGTCTTTGATCTCGACCAGATCATTGGTCTGCAGAACTTCTGCGTTTAGTTTTGGTGCTGAGATCTTCAGGCATTTGCTCTCATCCAAATCAATTTCTACGCCTTCGAAGACCGTGAACCAATCTTCTTGATTTGGGAAGATCTGCTTCAGTGCGATATGCGAAAGTGTTTCGCTCATTCCGTACGTCTCAAAGATTTTGGTTTGAGTGTTTGTGGATTGGAGTGTATGAATGATTTTATTTTTCAAAGTCTCAGAAACGGCAGCGCCGCCGATGATGAGATTTTTGATCAGATGCAGTTCACCCAGAGAATTCTCAACCTGCAAAGGTGTCATTGCACAAAAGTCAATCTTGCTGGTATTATTTTGCAAAGGATTGGTGGAAGGTTCCGTGATTTTTAGATTTAATTTTCTGAGAATGCTCCTCACGACCATCATTTTTCCCGAGATATATTCTATAGGCAGACAAATTAATGCGCTGTTTCCTTCTTTTAAATCCAAAAATTGGCAAGTCATCCTTGCAGAATTCCACATTTTTGATTTTTCTACTTCAAAAATTTTAGGAGTTCCAGTAGAGCCGGAGCTTTGAATTTGGACCGTTTTTGAGTCCGAAAACCATTCTTTTATGAAGTCTAAAACTTTGGTTTCAAATTCGTTAGATGGGATTTGATGGAGGGGTGAAGGTAGGGAAAGGTTGATTAACATTGGCTTTAGCAAAAATTTATTTTATAAAATTATGCAATTTTTTTTAAAAATAATTTGGAAGTTCAGAAAAAAGCTCTAAATTTGCACCACAATAAAGGACAGACCTATGGTGTAGCGGTAACACTACTGTTTTTGGTGCAGTCATCTGGGGTTCGAATCCCTGTGGGTCTACAATATCACTTGATAATCAGTGATTTAAATTAATTACAGCCAATTTTACAGCCAAAAGCAATGTAAAATTGGCTTTTTTATTTTTTTGATATTTCAAGATATTTTAGGAAACATAATTAAAAACCCCGTGAGTTTTAACTTACAGGGTTTTGATTTATTTCTTCTTCTAAAATGATTTAGCCCTTATTTTGTATTGATTTATGAATCAAGACGCCATAATTATAAAATCAAGACAGTTTATTCAGCTTCCTAATTCCAATTGATTTTTTACAAGATTATAATATTCACCTTTATTTGCTGTCAATTGTTGATGATTTCCCTGTTCTACAATTTGTCCATTTTTTAGAACAATGATTTGGTCGGCTTTTTTTACAGTTGAAAGGCGATGTGCTATAATCAGGACTGTTTTTGGATCAATTCCAAAACTTGGGGGCTAGGCAAAAAGCTTAGACAACCTAAACAAGAAAAATGCTTTATCCCGCACACCTCTTAGTTGCAATCTGAAGTTTTTTATTTTAGCATTGAATGACTCGGCGGAAGCATTGGTACTTCTTCTCTCAAAATAATTGAGAATGTCTTTGTAATGGATCATTATGGTTTTCCTGAGTACTGAGAAAGATTTAAATCCTGATTCTTCTACTTCTTTAAACCAATGTGCTAACTTGAGCATTGCCACAGATTTTTGAATGTTTTGATTGTAAA
>NZ_AUAA01000038.1 GCF_000428485.1 Epilithonimonas tenax DSM 16811
TGGATACACCCATGAGAAACAACCAAAAAAATTATCAAAAACAAAAATATATTTTCAGAAAATCGAGAAAAAGAATAGAGACATTATTCTCTCAGCTTTGTGACCAATTTAAAATCAGAAACAACTACGCAAAATCATTTGAAGGTTTTAAAACAAGGATATTGAGCAAAATAACAGCATTAACTTTCATTCAATTTGTAAATGTTTTTGTATTTAATAGAAAAATGAATAATATTAAAATTGCATTAGTTTGATAATGCACTACGAGTTAATATAAAAAATAGACAAAATGAACTCCAGAACAAAAATCGCAGCTTTCGGAATGATTGCATTATCATTCGCATTCAGTAGCAATGCAACTGCACAGACAATGAAAATGAAGGAAAAAACAGTAATGGTTGGCGGTGCGCCAATGTATCCTTCCAAAAATATTGTAGAAAATGCCGTTAATTCTAAAGACCATACAACACTTGTTGCAGCGGTAAAAGCAGCAGGTTTGGTAGAAACATTGCAGAGCGAAGGGCCTTTCACGGTTTTAGCTCCAACGAACGAAGCTTTCGCCAAACTTCCGGCAGGCACGGTGGAAAATCTTGTGAAGCCAGAAAACAAAGAAATGTTGACCAAGATCCTTACTTATCACGTTTTAGCGGGTAAATACGGTTCAAAACAAATCTGGGCAGCTGTCAAAGCAGGCAACGGAAAAGCAATGATGAAAACTGTAGAAGGTGAAGATGTAACCTTCTGGGCAAAAGGTAAAGATCTTTATATTAAAGATGCAAAAGGTGGAAGTGCAAAAGTAACTATAGCAGATGTGAACCAGTCCAATGGCACGATTCATGTTATCGACACCGTATTGATGCCTTAGTGATTACGTAAAATAACACAAGTATTCTTGTGTTATTTTATTTTTATCCTTCTGAAACTTGTAGATTAATCACACATATAAAAGTAATATTATGAAAAAAACAATCAGTGTATCCAATAGTAAAGCGACTTTGGATACCAACAGGAGAAACTTTTTGAAGCTCAGTGGAGTTGGATTGGCAATTGCCGGACTTGCACTTGTTGGCTGTAATGATGATGATATGATCATAGATCCCGGGACTAATGTTTTCGATCTTGGTATGGGAGATGTAGGTGTTTTGAATTATGCTTATGCCCTCGAACAGCTGGAAGCTGATTTCTACACCAAGGTGGTCAATAATTTCTATTCAGGAATATCAAATGATGAAAAGACAGTCCTAACGGATCTTTACAATCATGAAGTAATTCACAGAGATTTTTTCAAAGCAGCAATCACTGGTGCTGCGCCAAACAGTATATTGCCAACTCTGGAATTCCAATATCCAGGTGTAAACTTTAGTAATAGAGCATCTGTACTGGCAACAGCAAAAGCTCTGGAAGATACTGGTGTTGCGGCATATAACGGCGCAGGAAAATATATTACGAATGCAGACTATCTGGTCCTTGCAGGAAAAATTGTTTCAGTAGAAGCAAGACACGCTTCTGCAATTAGAGATCTTATTAATCCAAAATCTGCAGACTTCTCCGGGGATGATGTGGTGAATGCAATGAATGGTTTGGATGTTGCAAAAGAACCAAAAGACATTGTTGCAGTGGCAGGAGGCTTCATCAAAACGCCATTTACGTGGAAAGAGAGAGGTATTTAATTCATCATTAATTTCAAAAATTTACTATTATGAACATTCTTAGAATATTAGATAAGCTCTCAAACGATAAATTCTTCACAGGGGAAGCTTCAAGATTACAAACATTGTCCAGCATCGCTGATTTTGGTAAAAAAGCAGCTGTTGCAGCAGTACCACTAGGATTAGGTGTGATGATGTCAACACCCGCGCATGCGGAAACCACCATTTCCAGTTCTGCTGCAGTGGCAACACCTTTAATAGAGGCTTTGCAATTGGCATTAACACTGGAGTATCTGGAAGATGAATATTATGCAATGGGCCGCGGAAAAGCAGGTTTGATTCCAACTAGTGATAAAGCGATTTTTGATCAGATCTCAAAGCACGAGAATGCACACGTTGCATTCCTTAAAACTACTTTAACAGCTTTAGGAACGGCGCCGGTAGCTAAACCAAATTTTGATTTTACAGTGAATGGTGCTTTTGATCCCATGAATGACTACCAACAGTTCTTGATTTTGGCTCAAGCTTTTGAAGATACTGGTGTAAGAGCATATAAAGGACAGGCTGGCAACGTGATGTCAAACAAAGATGTTTTGACAGCAGCACTCCAGATTCACTCTGTGGAAGCAAGACACGCTTCTGTGGTCAGAAGGCTGAGAGGACAGAAAGGTTGGATAGAATTGGCAAAAGGTGGTAATATGCCGGCAGCAACCGATGCTGTTTATAACGGAGAAGGTGTTACTGTTCAGGCTGGTTTTAACACCGCTACTGCATTTGGAGCAGAAGCAGGATCTGCGGCTTATGACGAGATTTTGACCGGAGACCAAGCGAAAGCAATTGCTGGTTTATTCATTAAGCCATAAAAAATTGACAACGGTATATACTGAAAATCCTTTTCCATAGCGGGAGAAGGATTTTTTTGTTGTCCGCAAGTGGTGATCCATTGCAGACACTTGATGTTTCTTGGTTAATTTGATGCCTTTTTGTGAGTCTTAAAACGGTTATTTAGTAACAATCTTTTAGATAAAGCAAGATGAAGAATAGAGGGTCTTTATCAATTTTTTAGAGTGGATGTTTCAAAACTTGGAAAGCTGAATTCATGATCAATGAATTTGGCTTTTTGATTTACAATGGCGAAGGGGTGATTTTTTCTTCTTTTAATTTTTCAAATAGATCTGTGAAAGAATCTAAAGGCCAAGCCAAAAACTGCGGAGGATGCCCGATACGAAGTGTCTGTCACAATTTCAAACACAACCGCAGTGTTGAGCGAAGCCATCAATTGGAAGAAAACAAAGCGAAATCAGACAACTTTTAAACAGCGAAATCAGACCTCAAAAAACGCCAACAAAGCTGGTGCGAGCATCTTGCTCGTGCTCATTAATAAATAACACGGGCTATCAATTCTAGTTTTAAATAGTTTGGAATAAAAAGAGAGATATGAATTTCCACAAGGTGGTAAGATCATCATTAAATTTCGTAAAAAAGGGACTATTGGTATTTTAATAGTCCCTTATTTGTGTAAGTGATTGGTTTACATTTGGATTTGTAGCCTATAGGGAGCTAATATAAATGGTTTATAATAATTCAAAATGATTTATAATGATGCTTAAATTGGCTATAATAAGGGGTTTGTGCTATTGTATTGATTTATAAAAGTTCAAATTGCTATTAAAAATAATACATATTAATCCAAAATAATACATTTTATTTCTATATTTGGAAAATAATATTATTTAATGGCAACTTTAAATTTTCAGTTCCGATCAATTAAAATCAATGCTCCATTTACTGCAAGATTTCAATTTTCAAATTCTGATAAGATTTCTGAAACAAATCCTTTCGGACTTGATTTTGTCGAGGGTAAAACTGAGATATTCGTTTTTTCAAATGAGGAAATTATGAGTAACCCGGCTGTTAATGGTAAAAGGTTCTGGACTAAGTATAAAAAATACAAAGGTTCGGATGTTGAAATTTTAAAGCGCAAAAATCGAATATTAATAGAACAAGATGATCTGAGAAGTTTTATTTTGACTAAATCTGAGACTGTCTCGGAATATACAAAAGAATGGCTACAGTCATCCATCAAAGAGTTTTATAATAATAAGAAACGGGATGCTGACAAAAGTATCGATGCTCCTTTGTCATTAATCTGGCATTTTGATAATTATGTAAAACTAAAAACTAATAAAATTGCAGAACCTACTGTAATGAAGCTTAACGATACAAAAAATATTGTGTTGAACTTCCAAAGCTTCCTATCTATTAAAAAAGGATATGACTATATTATCAATGTGGATGAAATATGTCCGGAATTACAATATGAGTTGGAGGCTTTTCTTAATTCAAAAAAATATGCTCACAACACAATCGCAAAAACAATAAAAATTATAAAAACAATTTGTAATTACTCTGTTAATTATGGAATTCAGTTGCATAGACAGTATGGCTTGGTTGGTTTGTCTTATGAGGAGAAAGACGTTGTTTATCTTTCATTTGAGGAACTTCAGCAAATAAAGAATACTGAATTACCAAAAGAATACGAAAATGCCAGGGATTGGCTTTATATCAGTTGTTTTATGGGGCAAAGAATTTCGGACTTTATGAGATTTGATAAATCTTTGATGCGAAGAGAAGGAGGGGATTATGTTGTTGATTTTACCCAATCCAAAACTGATAAAAAAATATCATTACTTCTTCATCCGGAAGTTGTTTCAATTTTAGCAAAGAGAGAAATGAATTTTCCTGAGCCAATCTCAGAGCAGCGATATAATGAGGAAATAAAAACAGTGTGTCAACTTGCTGGAATTACTGAGATTATATCAGGAAGCGTACTTGAAGAAGTTGAGAAGGGTATCTGGCGAAATGTAAAGGGGAAATATTCTAAATACAAATTGGTGGGATCACATATTGGTAGAAAATCTTACTGTACAAATTTTTACAGTAAGATTCCAACATCTCTTATTTTGGAAGTGTCAGGACATTCAGAGGAACGTGTCTTATTGTCATACATTGGCAAAAAAGACAATACCAACTCAAGGTTGATAAAAAATTACTATTCCCAGATTGATATAACAAAAGATTAGAAAACTAGATCTTAAAGATAAAATCCATTAATGGGGATAACTTTTTCAGAAAATTAAATAACTGTTTTTCAAGGGTTTAAATTAATATAAATTAAAATAAGTCCAAAAAGCGGTTTTTAAACCACAATATTACTTGATAATTAGAAATGCCTATTGACATAACAAATTATAAGTCATAGATTTGTATCGTTGACTTAAAGTAATACTTTAAGTAGATAGAAGAAAAACATCCTGATTGGGGAATCAGGATATTTTGAGGAAGATTTAAAGCTTGGACGCTCTTAAAAATCTTCTTCAAAGATATGTTTTTTTTCAAATGTAAAATTTGAAATAATTAAAAATGTTGTATCATGAAGAAACCTATTGAAGAAATGCTTGAAAGCATTGAAAAACAAAATCTCGAAATTCTCCACTTTCTCAAAGGAGATCAGTCACATTCAACCAGCCATCAAAATGATAAATCTGCAAAATTGCTGACAAAGACTGAGTATGCAAAAGCAATAAAAAAGAGTGTTCCTACTGTGGATCGCTGGGTGTCAGATGGTCTAATAACGCCTATTCTTATTGGCGGTCGTCGATATTTCCAAGATCCAGTTTCGCAATACATTTCCAAATAAAAAACCCGCAGCAAAAAGAGCAGGCGGGAGTATGTGATTGAAATAGAGGTCTATTGCAAATATAACGCTTATTTCTTTGTGTTGCAAATACTTATTGCAATGAAAAAAGAAAATTATCTAATCCAAGAATTAATACTTCTCCAATTCTTGACCGCACATACAGCAACGGCAACGATGGCTTGTAAATCAACTGGATTAAGTCAGAAGAACGTATGCAGATATAAGAGAAAATTAGAAGCTAATCAGCTTGTAGTTGTGCTTTTTAAAGCTAAATGTAGAATTACTGGAAGGCAAGCAGATTACCTAACAGCAGATCCCAGATTAGTAGAAATAGTTAAAAATCGAAAAAATGGATGATACTGCAGAAAAAATAAAACCACAATTCGATTTTGGAATTTTAAAAAAAGACCAATTAATTGAAGAGGCTGAATCTTTGAAAAATTCAAGCAGTGAAAATATTGGAATGTTTAAAGTTAAACCAATCAATAATTGGGTTAATGAAGCAAAAAACAAACCCACTCCAAGGATGTTACATGGCGAATTTTGGCACGAGGGAGAAGTGTGTATATTATTTGCTGATACCAATCAAGGAAAGACGATTTTAGCGGTACAAATCGCAGATAGTCTCAGTAGAGGACGTCAAATCAAGGGATTTAAATTAGGGACCCCAAAGCAAAAAGTTTTGTACTTTGATTTTGAACTTTCGGCTAAGCAATTTGAAGTTCGCTATAGTGAGAAAGACGTAGAAGGTAAATTGCATAACCATTTCGTATTTGATGATAACTTTATAAGAGTAGAAATAAACCCGGATGCTGAAGTTCCCGCGGGAACAAGTTTTGAGGAATCAATCAACAATTCAATTGAGCAATCTATTATACTTACCGGCGCTACAACCTTAATAATTGACAATATCACATATTTGAGAAGTGCTACCGAAACAGCAAAAGATGCCCTTCCATTAATGAAGCATCTTAAAACTCTCAAAAACAAATACAATCTTTCAATACTAATTTTAGCTCATACTCCCAAAAGAGATTTAAGTAAACCAATCACCAGGAATGACTTACAAGGCAGTAAAATGTTAATAAACTTTGTTGATAGTTGTTTCGCTATAGGAGAGAGTTATCAGGATAAAAACGTCAGATACATCAAGCAAATTAAAGCTCGTAATACGGAAATTGTTTATGATAGCGAGAATGTTATTGTCTGCCAAATTAATAAAGATGTCAATTTTCTACAATTTGAATTTTTAGATTTTGGACAAGAAAGAAATCATTTGAAAGAACTCACTGAAAAAGATAGAGAGAGCAATATTCAAAAGGTAAAGGAATTAATTCAACAAGGGCATTCTCAAAGGAAAATTTCTACTGAGTTAGGAATTTCTTTAGGAGCGGTTAATAAATATTCAAAATTATAAAAACGTTCACGACATGTTCAAGGTGTTCACACTCTGAACGTGAACGGAACACTTCATAAACTATTATTAATAAAGGTTTTACGGTGTTCACGCTTTTATAAACTATGCAAAGTGTTCACGTTACTGACTGAATACATCGTGAACAAATAACATAAATTACCTATGAATCATCACAACTTCATTTTAGAACCATACGCTGGAATAAAGACCAGACATCACTGTGTTAATTGTGGAAAGCGTGAACTTACTTTATACATAGATGTTGAGAGTAAGGAATATTTAAGCGAGTATGTGGGTCGATGTAATCGAGAAACGAGTTGCGGTTATCATTTTACTCCTAAAGAATATTTTTTGACCAACGGTATAAAGACTGACTTTACAACCCTGAAGAAAAAGCCTGCATTGGTGATAAAACAAACCTCATTGATAGAACAAGATGTTTTTGTAGAGAGTTTGAAAGATTACGATAAAAACAACTTCATAACATTTCTAATTATGTTATTTGGAATGGATGCAGCGACAAAATTAATTGAGACTTATTACATCGGTACCGGATCAAATGGAAATACAATATACTGGCAAATCAATACTGATGGAGAGGTAAGAACGGGAAAGATTATGATGTATGATCCAGTAACAGGAAAGAGATTAAAGGGTGTTCATAATCATATTAATTGGGTTCATTCCAAAATTGACAATTTCAATCTCAATCAGTGTCTTTTTGGAGAGCATCTATTAAAAAATAACAGAAAGCCTTGCGCTTTAGTAGAATCTGAGAAAACGGCGATTATAGCAAGTGTTTATTTACCTCAATATACTTGGCTAGCGACTGGCGGTTTGAATAATCTGAAATTAGAAAAATGCCAGGCTCTGAAAGGTCGCAATGTTATTTTATTTCCAGATTTAGGAGGCTTTGAGAAATGGTCAATAAAGGCACAAGAATTAAAATCGATATGTAATGTAACAATATCAAATATCCTTGAAGAAAACGCCTCGGATGATGCTCGGAAAGCTGGTTATGACATTGCGGATTATCTTGTGAAGTTCAAACCTGAGGAATTCCAAAGAAAAAAGAAATATGAGGAATATTCAAAACTGGAACGACTTCAATTTGGATTGTCAATATTCAAGGTTGAGGATCTGAGGATTTTAGCCAAGCAAGTTGCTGAAGATTGGGTTTCCTATCGTGATGTAATGATTAACCTGCAGAATGATGGAATGACTTATACGGATGCAGAAGATATTTTGGACGTGATGTGTATCAGAAAAGTTTTGAAAGTCGGTGATTTCCAATATAGAGTGAACTATAACTAATCACTATGGAAACAGCGGAAATAATAAAGGACGATTTGATTAAAGAAATCTTGGAGAAAGCACCGGATGAAAATGATAACGCCTGGTTTCTGAAATTATCAAAACAATCGCAAATAGATTTTATACTGAATCAGGCAAGTGACGGAGAAGTAAATTTTAACAGTCTGAAAATTAAAACATTAATAGAAACAAATAAAATTTTAAAACAATGGGAAAACCAAAATCAACAAAAGAAGTTAAGGAATTAATCGATATGATGGATAGTCACGTAGAACAAATTAGCGGATTCGTGGACAGCAAAAAGCCACTATGGAAAGGGGGAAATTTAATTTCCGCAATTGAATCAGCGGATTATGAAGTAAAAATTACAGTTGAAAAAAAATCAAAGAGTAATGGAGTTAAATAATGAAGATCAGTCATTTATAGATTTACTGCATCTGGCTATAAAAAAAATGATTGCGGATCTTCAAGACTCTGATCATGTTAGGAAAATAATCATTAACCATTTGACCGATCAAGAAATAGCGGAAATTTCACTCTATCACGCTGGTGATGTCAGATTAAGGGAACAGACCACAGATAAAATACATGCTATTTGGCGTGCATACTTAAAAGAAGCAGATCCGGCCTTATACGAATACATAGAAACTCATAATCTATAAGAAATAATGATCACTGCCATTTGTCGATGGTGGCAGTGATTTTAACAAAAATAAGTTTAACCCTAAAATCTTAAAAAAATATGTACAGAAACGCGTGCGGACACAACCACACGATTTAAAAAAAAACAATGCAAAATAGCCAAGGATCTCTTTTTTTCGGTGTAGGAATCGACCTTACACAATGGAAAAAAGATATTGAGACAATGCGCCGAGACATTCTCGGATTGAATAACACTGTCCAAAATGAGACAAGACAGATAGATTCATCTTTCAAAAACCTTTCATTAGGTATTGCGGGATATTTTTCCGCAAACGCAATAATCGGATTTGCAAAGGAACTTATTGATATTAGGGGAGAATTCCAAAAGACGGAAATTGCTTTTTCTACAATGTTGGGAGACGGCGTACAAGCAAAAAACCTGATGGGTCAAATGGTGGATCTCGCCGCCAAAACTCCATTTTCCTTACAAGATGTTTCCAACGGAGCAAAACAGTTACTTGCCTTTCAAGTTCCGGCGAATGAGGTTGTAGATACATTAACCAGGATGGGAAACATTGCGGCCGGTTTGTCGGTTCCGCTTTCTCGTATCAATTTAGTCTATGGCCAAGTTAGAGCAAAAGGAAAATTGATGGGTGACGATCTCCGACAATTTACTGAGGCTGGAATTCCGATGGTCGCGGAACTAGCTAAGAAATTTAATAAGACTACTGGTGAGATAACTGGAATGGTATCAGCTGGTAAAATAGGATTTAAGGATGTGCAAGATGTCCTTTTCAATTTGACCAATGAGGGCGGTATGTTTTACAACCTAATGGAAAAACAATCAGCTTCTTTGTCTGGTAAGATTGCAAATCTGGGTGATACCTGGGATCAGATGATGAACAAGATCGGACAATCAAATGAAGGTTTATTAAGTTCCGGAATCGATGGATTAAATTATCTGGTTGAACATTATGAGGAAGTGGGTAAAGTCTTACTTACACTAATCGAGACATACGGAGCTTATCGGGTCGCATTAGTGTTGACAAGTGTCACTCAGGCTCGAATGGCCACGCCCGCACTTATTCAAGGATTTACAAATCTAATCAATATCGTCAGAGGTGCGACCGTTGCTCAATCTGCATTGAATGCGACAACACTCGCAAATCCTTATTTGCTACTAGCGACAGGAATTGCCGCGGTCGTTGCGGTATGTTATAATTACAGAAAAGAATTAGGCGAATTGGTCGGAATTGTTGAGGTCGCAAATGATAGAACCAAATATTATGCAGCAACTGACAAACAATTTACTCAGACATTCTCTCAAGGAATAGTTGAAAAAAGAGCCAAAATCGAAAGCTTAATAGCGGTATTCGGAAACGAACAATCAAAACTTGAAGATAGAAAAAGAGCGTACGAAAAGTTAATTGCTATTGATTCCACTTTCAAGGACACTTTAGATAGCCAATATCGGGCGACTTTCAGGCTGGGAGATGCGTTCGATCACGTCATCAAAAAGATGCAAGCCTTCGCAATGGCACAAGCGGAAATTGCAGTAAAAGCCGAAGACTTAAAGGAAAAAGCGCAATCAGATTTCAATCTCTCACTTTCCCAAGTAAAATATGACGAAGGAGAAAGACAATTGAACGAATGGGGAAAACTCCTTAAATCTGGTCAAATTGACGTCAAAGAATATGCAAAAAGAGTAAAGGAAATCAATTGGGATGATACCCGTGATGCACTTTACGAAGCAAAAAAAGCATCAGTTGAAATAAATAAGGAAGCCAATTATGCAAATTTAGCAGAAAGCAAAAAGCTTGAATTGCTGAAAAAACAGGAAACGGTTTTACAAGCTCAGCTGAATGGTGGCAAAGTACAAGGAAAGCCGATAAGTGAAGGTTTGAGAGCTCAATTAAAGAAGGAATTGGACATTGTAAAGGCTCAACGTAGCGCATACGCTATGGAGATTGAAAAAGTCGTTTCCGGAGATTCTCCCGCTGGTGGTCTGAAAAAATACACTGAAGCCTGGTACGAAGAAGAAAAAAAGCGATTACAGGAACTTAAACAAGCTCAAGTCGTTGGCTCCAAAGACTGGATTAAATACGGAGCAGAAATAAAAAGGATTGATGATCTCCTTAGTCCAAAGAAAAACAAAGAGAAGCTTGCGGAAATATTTTCCAGACAATCTATTGCGGATCTGGAACAAAGAATTTCTCTATGGAATGAGGCTAAAAATAAAGCATCAGGTGAAACTATCAATGTTTTAACTAAAAATAGCAAAGGAGAAACAGTAAAAACGGGAAAAACCGTATCCATTTCCGAAGCTAACAAAGAAATAGAAATATTACAAAAAGCCCGGGATAAAAGACAAAAGGAACTACAATTACTATCATTTCAGGAACAAGTCGCAGAAGATGAAAGACAATGGAATGTGAGATACAGACTAGCCAAGGAATACGGAGAAGAGATCGCTAAGGCTCAATTTCCGAACCTACAAGGCAATTCATACTTTGATGATTTAAACTCGAAATTCCAGCCTCTAAACAATCAATATTTGGCAGGTGTTCAACTTTCTGATGAAGATTTGAAGAAATGGGAACTTTTAAAAAACATTCTTGATTCATTGAATGGAGTTAAAGACCCGTTTTCAAATTTTACTGATGGACTGGATGCGGAATTGGCAAAACTCAAAACATTTGCGGAAAAACAAGAGTTTATTACTTCAAAACTTTATTCACCTGAAATGTTATCCGGTGAAGGAATCGACAATAAGGAAAAAGCGGAATTAGTAAAACGTCAGGAATCTCTCAAAAAAGAATGGACAGCTTACTACGATTCAATACTTGAGGAACAAAAAACATTTGAGCAAAAATCGGCTGACCTTCAAAAAGAATATGATTCCGTAAAAGCATCAGCAAGATACCAGAATTCGACACCTATCGAACAGGCGGCGGTTGATAAGCATTTCAAGGAAAAGATGACCAATTTGTCTTCTGAAGCGTTGGAACAATCCAAAGTGTGGCAAGTGGCTTTCGGAAATCTGGAATACATTTCCAAAGATGCAATTAAAAGAATTATTGAAAGACTTGAAGAATTCCGAGATGCACAAAAAAAGAATCTTTCATTAAAGGATTTTGAAGCACTACAAAAGAAAATAAAGGACTTAAAAAGTATTGCATCAGCAAATCCTTTCAAAGATTTTATTCAAAGTTTTGCGGACGTTAAAGCAGCGAATGAAGAAGCGTCTGCTGCACAGGCAGAATACAACGACAACGTGACCAAGTTCGGGAAAAATAGCGAAGAAGCGAACAAATCTGAGGAAAAATATTTTGCAGCACAAGGAAAAAAACAGAGTGCAATGCAATCGATGGGAGCTTCCTACATGAACATTGGTCAGTACATTCAGCGAGCAAAAGAAGCTTTGAACGCTTGGGCTGATGCTTTCGGGGGACTTTCCGACGCTGCACAGGATGCAGTTGATGATATTACCGGAATTATGGAATCATTAGACGAGGGTTTCCAATCATACACTCAGGGTGATGTTATCGGAATGGTTTTATCAATCATCAAAACTATCGGACTGATTATCAAGGCTTTCAATGGCGAAAAGAAGAAAGAAAGACAATTGAAATCAATGACTTTAGCATTAGGAGAGTTGAAAGTTGCTTATGAAGCGGTCGCTTATGCAGCGGAAAAGGCTTTCGGTTCTCAAAAATATGATGCAGACATCAATGTTATCAAAAATCTTGAAGAACAACAAAGACAGCTTCAGGATATGTGGAAAAAAGAGGATGATAAAAAGAAGTCTGACAAAGCCAAACTAACGGAATACAAGTCTCAAATCCAAGCAATCGGCCAACAAATCCAAGATCTCAAAGATAAAATGGTTGAGGATGTCCTTCAGACAAATGTCAAAGATGCAGCAAAGGAATTGGGAGATGCACTTGTAGAAGCTTTTGAAAAAGGAGAAGATGCAGCCAAATCAATGGAGAAAGTAGCTAACGATGTTTTGAAAAACCTTCTTAAAAATCAGCTCAATCTTATGTTGCAAAACAGGATGAAGCCGATACTCGACAATCTTCTTGCCGCGTCCGGATTTAACGCTGATGGAACTGGCGCATTCAATGGCCTAACGCCGGAAGAAATAGCAAAATTCAAAGCAGACGTCTTACAAGCAGGAAATGATATGCAAGGCTTTCTTACCGCCTATTCCGATATATTCGGTGGAATGAATGATACAAACTCGCTTTCGGGTGCTATTAAAGGCGTTACTGAAGAAACCGCGGGAATCATTGCCGGACAAATGAATGCTATCAGAATTATGCAAGGACAAGCATTGCAAATTCATCAGGATTCAAACAATGTTCTTCGTAGCAGTTTATCGCAACTAACTCAAATTGAAATCAATACAAGATACTTGAAATTGATGTATACCATAATGAACACAAGCGGTAAAGATGGTTCTTTACGTGCTGCAGGATTAATATAAAAATAACAAAATCAAAACAATGGACTATTCAAAATTTATCAACCTGGAAACGTGGCCACCAAAACCAGAAGAAAAAAAGGAGCCGGAACAAAAAGACGAATTCAGCGAAAAAGTAAGGCAACATTTTCGGGACAATCCCGAAGCATTAGCGGAATTGCAGAAAGAACTAAAAGAACAAAAACAAAATTCCGAACCAGACATTCGTCAATCCCTATTTAGCCAACCAAAAGAGGAAGGAGGAATTTCGCCAGAAATGGAAGCCTACGTAAAATCAAAAAATAACAATAAATAATTAAAACAATGACAGTAGAAAGAATCAAAATCGCATCAAACGACCGTAGAATTTCGGATGAGGAAAGCAATATCACAAGAACGGTTGATATGATGACCAAAATCCTCGAGCTATACAAACAGGAAGGAGTAAAGCTTTCCGACGATGACGTAAATAAACTGATCCAGTCAACTTACGGAGATATCACAATTGATAAAATTGCACATAGTAAATGCTCCAAAAAAAGACCAAAAGAACAATTGGAAGAATATATTACTTGGATTGATGATATTAGGCTCGCTTTCAAACTGTATTCAGGACTTCAATCTGTTATGTTTTCCTATTATGTTTATTGCGAGAAGGGAATTATTCTTGTCAAAGAAAATGCTTTGAAAGAAATCGAGGATAATTACACTTATTACATCACTGAGGAAAAAGATATTGAGCTTTATAATCGACATAAAAAGCTGGTTGAAGATGCAAATCAATTATCGGAAGATTTGAGAGAAAATGCCGGAAATAATTTCATAACATCAGCTTTCTTACTGCATTTTAATGTAGATGGAAGCGCCTATGCTCCGAACACTTTTAAATATGGTAAGTAATCGGACGAAACTTCGTCTAATCTTAAAGTTGAACCTCTCAGAAATGGGAGGTTTTTTCTTTATAATTGGTATTCGACATAATGTCGAACGTCTGATAATCAAGGAAGGGGTATTTCCCAAAATGGTAAAAACCAAAGTGAGAAAAAATAACTTTGACTAATCTTTTTGGGGTATATTCACTGAGCGGAAATTTCCGTTGAGTGGTTTTCTCCCACTTTGCAGAAAGCTGGTATCATCAATTCTTATACTAGGTAATAGTACCAAACATTGGACAAAATCCCATTTCGGTCCGCAATTGATACGTTCAAAAATGTACGTGTCTATAATGCGAGTTCAACTCACGTTTAAAACTCCAGGGTCTTGGCTTTAACTGGGTATAACAGAAACACAATAAAGAAATTCAAATACATAGCGGAATCTACTGCGGAAGTCAGAAACGATGAATCGTTACTCCGGAGTAACGATATAGAATTTTCTCACTTCAAAGAAATTATACAAGCCATTACCATTAAAAATGGTATTGCTGAAAATCAATTAGTTAGGGATAAGTAATGCTAATGAAAACTTAAATCTCCTTGTCGACAAGGAGATTCAACTCTTTCGGATAAGTTTTCTTCACTGGCTTTTTGCAAAAAATGTTTCTGCTCTTCGGGAGGAAGGGGTGCAACGGCTCGATGGTGAGTGAATGAAAGATTGTCATTTCTTAGATTTGAATCTAACATAGTTGCTGTACTCTTGTATTGTTGTATAGTTTGTCTGTTTAATCCCGTAATCTCTTCCAGTTCATCGTATACCTGTGGGGAGACATACTTTCCTCCAAAACCCCTATTTTTCTGGATTTCCTTGATACCATAATCAGTAACCAATGAAGATACTTCGCTAACAGTGTAATCGTCCGACCAAGAAAAGAACTCGCTATGTTTTAAAGCTTGATACAGTCTTCCGGATGCTACCTCTCTATGATGAGAGTAAGACAAGTTGTCTAATCTTGTCGCCGGCGACAACTTATATCATCTAAACATTGTTCTCTATAAAGTTTTACAATTTGCAAGGCTTTCAAATATTCATCTCTTGTAATCATAATAATCTTGATTGATAATTTATTTTACTATTTCTCTGGTCATTGATCTTATGGCATCTTCTTTAGCCTTTCGGCTGGTAGCAACCGATCCCACTCGATTACTACCATTTTGCTTTTTGCAAGCGTTTTCTTTTTCACTCAGATACTTGTAGATTTGATCTGCTGGAATCTGGTCTAAAATATTTCGGATAATTTTATTCATTTGAATGACGTTTAGTAGTGCTAAAATAGCACTTTTAAAATATCTCCAAAAACGACATTATAAAATCAAGGTCTGTTAATAATCTTATTTCTTCGAGAAAGTAATTTATCTTGAAGTGGTTTAGGCTTTTTGGTTGGTTTTCGTGGCTTTCTTGGTTCGGCTGATGCTTTGCGTTTTGTTGCATTAGATTGGTCAAAATTCAGCCTTTCTGAGACACCACCTAAGTAAATAGTAAACTCGCCATCATACTCAATCTTTTTGACCTCAATAACCATTCTACGTGCGCCTGGGTTGTAACCTTCTTGCAATATTGCTGAGGTGTAATTTCGCATTGCTATAATCTTGCCAGTGGTCTTATCACTTTTGCAGAATCTCGAAATGTAGAACTTACCGCCGTGCCTGTATTCTTCTGTTTTTTCGCCTGAATCAATCTGATCAAAATATTGTCTTTGCATTACCAGAAAAAGCGGTTTCTTTTCAAGTGGTCCGAGTGGTAATATCTGAATTTTCATAAGTTATAGTTTGGTTCTAAGTTAATAAAAATACCCGGCGATAAACCGGGTTAAGTTATTTAATTTTCATTGTGCAAATTCTCATTGTGAAGATGTGCGTGTTGCTTTCTAACTTCTGCGTATCGTGCTTGTCTCTCAGGTTCATTAAAAGCAAATGAAACAGCCATATTGCTAATGAATTTTTTGAGTAATGACATATCAAACATATCGCTGTTGACTGCACTTGAACATCTTTCTTCAATATCAAAATCGTCAATAGTTTTCAAAAGGCTGTCAACACCACAGCCAAGTTCATTATTTTTATACCCTTCTACTGCGCAATAAAGTTCTCTTTTTAGAAATTCAGAATGATGATAATAGTTGATATAAAAATCAATAATTTCTATCCATTCAACTATATCAACACCATAGTAAGATTCTAATTTTGACGCTGCTTTTATTAGGTGGTTTTGTGCTAAATTTTCCATTTTATTAATATTTTGTTTGTGATTATGCTACTAAATTGAATTTCTTAAAACATCTGAATTCGTTTACCTCGGTGTCAAAGTAAGTTTGTACAGTCTCATTCTTTTTGCGGTTACTTTCGCCTACTTCTGGCAAAATATCAGCTCTCAATGTCCCCCAAGCTTCACGTACTGAACCGTCGACTTTTTTAAAGTAGAATCTTACTATTTCGGTTTTCATTTTTTGCTGAAGTTTGAAGTTTGCCCAAGCCTTTTTTAAGCACTCTGCGAAGCTTAATCCGGTTTGTCTAAAGAATTGCCAAGCTGTTTGCATTACTGTTTTTCTGAATGGTGTGTTTGAGGTTGTCATAATATTGTGGTGTTTGATTGTTATTAAATTAATTCGAAAAATTTCGCTTCTGTTTCGTTACATAGAGGGATTAAAACGCTCTTATCTTCATCGGTCAGAGTTGCAAGTTTGGCTTTCAACTTATCTTTAAGATTTGACCAGAATTTGATAGAACTGATTTTACTTGCGTATTGATAGTTAGTATCCATTGCGTTAATGTTTCTTGCTAACTTTTCGGCTCTTTCTTGAGATATTGTTTTCATAATCCAAATGATGTTTTGATTTCTTGAGTACAAATCTAAATAAAGTTTTGATACAATCCAAATAAAAGTGATATTATTTTTAAAATAATCAAAATAATGTTTTGATTTCGTACATTTGCAGAAAGAAATTAACTATGAATATTTTAAGATTAAAAGAGGTATTGGCAGAAAAAGGGATGCAGAATAAAGATCTGGCAGAAAAGATCGGGGTAACCCCTACAACCATTTCGAATATTACACAAGGCAATAATTTTCCAAAGCCTGAGACATTATTAAAAATTGCTGAAGCTCTCGATGTTGATATAAGAGAATTGTTTGTATCAACAAAGGATGAAGAAACCACGCCTATCTACATTAAGGAAAATGGAGAGTTTAGCGAGATTGGAACCATTAATTTTGAGAAGTTCAGTATTGCCTTAAATAAAGGATTGAAATAAAATACAGAACTCGAATTGCTTCCCCAAATGGTGGAGCAAAGCACCCATAACAAATAATTATCCTTAACAAATCGTTAGGGATTTTTTTACGGAAAACCATAATTGTGATAAAATAAAAAGCTGTTACTTTGAAATTAAAAATTAATATGAAAAGTCTATCACTATTAATCTTTATTTCAGGATTCACTTTTGCCCAAAAAATCAAAGTAAGCGAGATTGATCCTTTCAACAACAAAAGGAAAATAGAAACCAGTTTTGAAAAACTTACATCTTCATCCCTGATGGCTGGAATGGGAACCGGTAAAACTGCATTCATAGCATTTCTGGAAGAAAACGACAGACAATTTTTAAGAATCAAATGGACTACAAATGAATTATTGGCCATAGATAAGAATGCGCCTATAATACTTTTAGACAGCGAAGGAATTTCACACACTTATAAATCATCGGAATTGTCAATTGCTGGAATCGGTGCCGGCGCAACTGGCATGTTTGGAATTCAATTATTTGGATTAGACTTATACGCTGAGGGAAATCTTGCAGAACTTGATGGAAAGAAAATCACAGACATAAGGCTGCATACTATCGAGGGATATGTAGATTTGAAAGTTGAGAAGAAACGCCAGGAAGTTGTAGCAAAAACATATCTAATATTTAAGGAAGAACAGTCAAAAAGATAACTAGTTGATTTTCAGATATGTTATTTTTCCTCACACATAAAGTATGTACGAAATGTAGTAAATGCACCTCTAAAAACAACTTTTATTTAATGCTTCAATAGACCAGTTCCAAAAAATTATGGATCAGCTGATACAAGTATTGTTTGTGTCAGGTTATAAATATTTCGTACTTAAATGAATTATTAGAGTCCATAAAAGAAAAACATTTGAATTATCGGAGTCCATGTAGCTGAATTTTCCGAGTCCATAAAAAGGAGGTTTCCGAGAGGATTTTGAATAATGTAATATAATGAAATACTGTCCGGATACTTGATATGTTATATCTGTTATATGGGTCTGCGGATTTTTCCGCAACCTTCCTAAGTTTAACTTAGTGGCTTTTATTTTTAGGAGAAAATGCAACGAATGCAACACTATAAAAGAAGAAAATCAAACGAATCAAACGAGCCAAAAGGCTAAAATCTGACAAATCTGACACATTAAAAGTGCAAAAGTTAACGAATTTAACGCCTAAAAAAGTAAAAACGAACGAAACGAACGAGCTAAAAGAAAATAAGTTGCAACTTAAACGCCAGAATCGGACGAAATGGACGAGCTAAAAGGGACCTACTATTTTATTCATAGCTGAAATGTGATTCAAACTCACATTTAAAAATTTTGCAAGGTTTTTGGGAGGTCACTACGCACGCGTAAAAAGTGTTTATCGGATTTTTTGGAAGTCATAATACGTGTGAAGAAATATTAAGTTTTGATGAGGTCTGAAGATTTTTTCCATATCACTACACGAGTGCGCGGGAGCGTCTATTTTTAGTGTGGCTGAAAGTTCAGCGGTGGAATTTTGCGTGTCCATAAAAAAGGTATTAGTTTATATTAGTTTATGTCCCTATGCTTTAAAATTTAATATTATTTAATACACCTCTATGGGGGATTTCCGAAATTTTTAGAGTCCATGTTGTCTGGGAAATTTATAACGTTTGATTATATCTACCTCTTTGCTTGCCATTTTGGGCAACCAATAGTAAAGTCTTCATCCAAGTTCTTTGAGTCAATACGCGCGCGAACTTTTTATAACTTTTGATATGATACCCCAACTTGCTCCACTTTTTGAAGAAGCGAGTATAAAATCTTCCATCCGAGTGGAAGATTCGGTACGTGCGGGGAATTTCAAAGTTGATATGGTCCGGATTTTACATACACTAATTTTGGGGTGTTTAAAATATCGGAAATTCCGATTTTATACAAGCCATTACCACCAAAAATGGTATTGCTGAAAATCAATTAGTTACACCGATAGGCGAAAATCCGACTTCGCTAAATACCAGTGAGTTAACCAAAGTGAGAAATAGCACTTTGAAAAAATAGCCGTTACCAGAATTCCCGTAACGGCTGATTATTAATTGATTATTTCCTTTTTAACTTGAAAACAATCTTGTCTGCTGGATTGTCTTGTGAATACATTTCCGCTTCTGCTTCGTTTCCAGTCAAAGAATTGATTTTGTAATAAAGCTTTTCTCCTTGCACTGTGACCTCTATTTTATCATTGTTGTCATAATTGTACGTTCCGGAGAAGTTATCGCCTAAATAGAAGCTTGAGTACGATTTATCGGAGTTGAATTTGACCCAGTATTTTAAAATTGTCATATCCTGGAAAGTTCCATCGGTATCTTTGTATTTGACCAAATCCCAAGTTCCCACGACATCATATTTCGCCGCTACAACTTCATCATCATCTTTAGAGCAAGATGTAACAGTAGAAACAGTTCCTAAAGTGATAACGGACATTAGAGCGATTGTAAAAATCTTTTTCATATTATTTAGTTTTGATTTCCGCAAATGTACTTTTGATAAATAAGATATTATTACGGGAATCGGTAAACGAGAAATAATTTAAATCGTTAATTTAGCAGGTTTTTATAGTTTAGGTTAATAAGTCCAAAGGTGGGAAAGTCCTGCATTATAGATAGTGTGAAATATCCAAAAGCTAAAATAATACATATTAATACAAAAAGTGATTAACGAAAAAAGCTAACCATCTAATAATAAAATAGTTAGCTTTTAAACTTGTAGCCTATAGGGAACTACGAATATTTGATTTAATTAACTGATAATCAATAAAATAAGATCAAAATATAAGTTGTGGTTACCGTCCGGTATCTTTTTATGTAATATTCTGAAAATCAATATTTTAATTAATTATTGATTTTTTCTATATTTTATCTATTGTTTTACTATAATTATTCAAACAATTATTCATTTTTAACTACTTTTGTACTGCATTAACTTAATACTAATAAAAATGGGAAAAATCACAATCAAACATTTTTTAAATACTAATCTAAAACCGTATGTTATTAATAAACAAAATTATTATAGCATATATTTATTAATTACCGGACAAAGAAAAACAACTAAAGTAAAATCAATAGTTTTTAATGAGTATTATTCTGAAAATGATTTTGAAACCATTTTTAATTCTGATAATTTGGAAGATAATAATTTGATTGAAAATGAAATTAATTCAATAAAAATAATTAGTGAATTTGTAGTTAATGAACTTAAAGAATTTGATACTAATTTTTTAACAGCCTATTATAATTTCTCTAATACAATAGATATTTGGAAAACAGACAATCAAATTTTTTCATATAACGAGGATAAAATTGATTTGTATGATTCAACAAAAAATAATGCTGGGATTATTTTAGATGATTTAAAAAATAAATTCACAGATATACGAGGTGTCTCACTATATGAATTCTTTAATAAAGAAAATCAAAATAAGGCATTGCAAATTCTTAAAAAACAAAAAGTTAAAAATGATGTTGATGTTTTAGCCGATATTAATCTAACTTTTTTCTATTCTTCAATAGAGTTTTTTGAATGGTTCATTAAAGGAAATAAAAAGAATGCGGAACTTGAATCTAAATATCAGTATTTTTTTGAAACTGCTAAAACTCGTTTTGATAGTTACATTGTGAAAAAATATAAAATATTATAAAAGTTTTACTATTTTTAGTCAAACTTTTATATATTTGCACTCATATACTCTGATGAGTGTTTTTTTTATCAATAATGTTTGACTAAAATTACTTAAACAATGAATGAACTAATTACAAAAGCAAAAAACCAGTTACAAGCTGGCGACATTAAAACGATTGCAAACCGCTCTAATATTCCTTACCAAACTTTATACAAAGTTTTGAACGGTTCACGCTCTACGAGACAGACCGAAATCCTAAAAGCCGTTACCGACTTTCTGCAGGAACGTAAAAATGAAATGGAACGCTTAGAAAGCGTATTAAATTAATTTCCAAACCTTAACATCTTCCCATAATGAAAAATCAAACTTCCCAAAAAACAAACTGCAGTCAAATTGACTTTGCAACAAATCTTACAAGTCTTACAAGTAATTCCAATGATTCCGACTGTACCGCAAAAATAAAATTTAGCGGTTATACGGATTTAGGATATAAAATATTTTCACTCATTGGAATCTGCCAAACTGCTTTAAATTCATTCGATACCAATTCGGAATTTACCGAATTAGAAAAAGAAAATTGTTTGGGTATTTCATCAAAAGGAATAGTTGATATTTTGGAAATTACTAAGCAACTTTTACCATTACCCGAATTTGAATTGATGGAACAAATACGCCAATCTGTACTAACTGAACAATCTAAATAAATCCAATACTATGAAGACAACAAACCTAATTACCAATCTATTAGACGAAACTATAATTTTAGAAAAAATCGCGCAAGATTTAGAATTTCCATTTAATAAAATATTGGAAATGAAAGCAAAACAAATTAATTCTAATCTAATTGAAATATTAATAAATCCTTACACCAAATCCCCGAAAATGGAAGCTATACAAATCATTAATAATCTGCAGGACGAAATGGCAATTGTAGAACTAATTTCAAAAGATTTGCCTTTTCCTTATGCTGAAATAATGCACCACAAAATTAAAAAAATCAATAGTTTTCTGACCAAAGTCAATAGTATTGAAACGGAACGAAACGGCATTGATTTACAAAATTATGCGAGTGATTTATTAACCGAATTAGAAGCGCAACAATTTGAAGAATCCGAAGATTCGGAAAATGTAATTGTAGAGAATTTTAACGGCAAAAATATAGAAACAAAAGTATTAGGAACTGTAAAACCATAGTGATATGAACGACATAAAATTTATTACAATTCCAGCCAATGAATGGGAAAATCTGAAATCTGATTTAAAATTTATTGCAACGGAAATCCTGGCAATAAAACAAAAGCAATCAAAGGAATTTCTAACTTTTAAAGAAGCTTGCGTAAAATTAAAATGCTCCAGGAATACTCTGCAAAATTATATTGATGCCGGAAAAATTACCGGATTTGATAAAAACGCAGGTTTGGGAACTTATCAAAAAATACTTTTCAGAAATGCAGATTTAGATTATTTCCTGCAAAACGACAAAAGAAATTAAATCAAAAAAAAAGCGTTTAGGCACTACCCTAAACGCTGTGTATTAAACACTATTAACATCTTCCCAGTCATTAATAGTTTTACAAAGATAAAAAAATGATTGACAACATTACTTTAATCAAAAATAATTTAACATCAAACGAAAAATTGCAGGTTATTGAAAAAAATAACTTGCAATGTTTTGTTAATGAATCCAATAATTCAAAGATTTATGACAACGCAAAAAATAAAAATTTAACCGGTGGCATCTTAATAAAAATATTTGATGATAAAATTAAAATAGAGGGTTCTATACATAAATATTTTAATTATTTACAATTCAAAACATTAGAAAATTATACGGTTTTTACAATGGAGGATTTTTTAATGACTATTGAAAAGTTATTTGAAAATTTCAGTATTCCCCGATTGGATTTTTTAGTGTCAAATTATGAAATTGGACTAAATGTATTTGTAGGCGAAACCGACCCTATAAAGTATCTTCAAAATGCGCTTAGCGTTGGTAATTTGGACGGTACACAAAGAAAGCTGTACATCAATCCACGTTATAAAGATGAAAGGTTTTTGACAACCCAAATGCACAAAGATAATACACTTGTGTTTCGTATTTATGACAAAGATTTTGAAAGGATGGATAAAGGGAAAAAAAATAAAATTGCCCCTTGTCTCCGTATCGAAACAAAACGCACTCGACAAAAAAATATTTCCTTTTCTGATTTTTCCAAACCATCAAGCCTAACAATTTTACAAAATAAATTCTTTGCAGAATGGAACAAATTAAACTTTGATAAAGAAGTTTGCGCACCTGCAGGAACGCACCAAAGTAAAAAAGATTTAGCAAAGAAAATTTTAGTTGATGGTAAAAATATAGCATTGCAGGAACTTGAAGAAAAACGGCAATTTCTCACGCCTAAAATTTACCGAACTCAAAAGGATTTTATAAAAAATTGGGAGATTAATAAATTTAATTTCAGCCTTATAAATTCCCAAATTGCCGAATTTTGGGCAATTTACTATAATACTGCTATTCAGTTAGTTATAATCAAACCCTTTAAAAATTGATGAATTTTGATAAAAATATTGAACGTGTACGCACCTATAAGCGTTTTTGCTTTCCAGCTTGCTCTATGGGGTATTTATACCCCTAAATACAAGCATTTAGTTAATGTTCATAGTATTTACAAATATTCCCATTCAGTCAATAATAATATTTTTATTAATAGAAATAATACAAAGTAATAATGAAGATAAAAACACCACAACAAAAAACCCGAATTGCTAAATATATATTTGATTTTAATTCTTACGAAATCAAAAAAAGAAATTTAGATTTTTCTGTAACCTATTGCGAAACTGGAAATGTAGAAAGCTACACCGAAATTTTAAACTGGTCGGAAATAGAAAAGCCGGAAAAAATATCTGTAGAAGTTCAAAAGATTACAGTTTTAGAAAAGGGCAAAGCAATAAAGGAACTGACAAAAACAGAATCAGAAAAATTGATTTCTCTTTTGGATTATCAAAATAAAAAACAAAGATTCTAAATCCATAAAAAGAAGTTATGCCCTATTTATATCATAATATCTGCATCCGTGTTACCATTGCTGAAAATATTGTTTTTAAACAAGTAAATAGTATAAGTATTGAAAATAGTTTGGAAAAATTAAGCGATACCGCAAAAGTGGTTTTACCAAGAAGATTTATCCAGTTCCAAAATAACAAATCAAACATTGCAAATAAAAATCTAATTGACTTCATCAATATTGGCGACAAAATAAAAATAGAAGCTGGTTACGATGAAAATTACAATACGGAATTTGTAGGATACATTACGGCAATAACTGACGATATACCTATAGTTTTAGAATGTATGGACGAAATGTATAAACTTAAAAAGGCTGACCGGATAAACAAAACTTTCAAATCTGCAGACTTAAAAGATATTTTAAAAACCATTGCACCAAACTATAAAATAGAAACTTTCAAAGAATGTGGTTTTGGAAAATTTTTAATTGAAAGTGCTACACCGTATGAAGTTTTAGAAAAGCTTAGAAATGATTTTTTCATTAGAAGTTATTTTAAAGATGGTGTTTTGTTCGCTGGTCTTCCAATCAATTTAACAGACTATAAAATTCACGATTTTAATATGAATCGTAATGTGCGGACTTCATCAAGTTTGGTTTATGAGCGCACCCAAAAAGATTATTATCTGAAAGTAACCAGTAAAGAAGTTGGTACAGGTAAAAAAGTTACTTATGAAATCGGGAAAAAAGGCGACAATAACAAAGAAATAAATATTGGTGTTGGAATTAGCAAAGCCGATTTAAAAAGGTACGCAACCGATTTTTATAACGGTGTGGTAAATACAAATTGCACAGGCTCTTTTGATAGCTGGGGCGTTCCCCTTACACGTGCCGGAGATACGGCAATAATTACAGACCCAAATTTCCCCGATAAAAAAAGAAACGGCAAATACTTAATAGAAACGGTGCAAATTGATTTAAATGCATCGGACGGCTATAAGAGAACAAATAAAATAGGTGTTAAATTGTGGTAATGGTGTTAGATTTTATGATTTTCAATAAACCAATCGGAATTTTTTCGGTAAATGTTAAGACTGTAAATTTTAAAATCTGTGTATCCTTTGTATTGTTTTTTAAAGAATTTTTCAATTCTGTTTTTAACATCTGCAGAAAGGTTTTTATCTTCAAAGGTCAAACCATACATAGACCTTTTAACGACTACAAGACCGCTATAATTTACGTTTTCCAGTGGTTTTGTAGGCTTAGAATTAAATACTTCGCCCTTTGCTTTTTTCGGGTACAATTGAGCCGATAATGAACAACTAAAAAAGAGTAGTAACAATATTTTCATTACAACAATTTTAAGATTTTCTATTATTAAAAAAAACTATCAAAATTACTGCAAACACGCCAAAAAGAACGATTGCAATTATTTGTTTCAATGAAAGCGCACTAAAAAGTAAATCAAACATAAATCAAATATAAAAATATTATGGAAAAACAACCGCCACCAACATAAAAAAAAGCTATCAAAGTAAATTGATAGCCTTTGTTCTAATATGAAAACTGGAACAAATATAATCTTTACGATGGCTTATAGCAAAAAAAACTATTATAAAAAAATCGTGAAAATCCAAGAAATTACACAAACTCAAATTGATGTAAATGGATATTCATACAAACAAATTTTTCATCAATTTATTGAACAACAATTTAATATCAGTCTGCGAACCTTTCAAAATTATTTAGGTATTCCAGCAAAAAGAGAATTAAAAAAATTAAAACAATTAGAAATTAACAATTAAAAAAAATAAAAAAATGGCAAAAGTATTATTATGGAAAGATGAAGTAACGATTTACAGAAATATTGAATCTGTAAAAGGTACTATAGCAGGTTTAAAAACATTTTTTGAAAGATATAAAGGTTTAGGTCTTTCAGATATGCAAACCGAAGACTTAAAGGATTTTATAAATAATCCTAAAAATTTCTTTGTGAAAATTCTCACAAATGGCGAAAGTTTAAAAATTGGACAATTAGAGTTGAATCCGCAAAAAGTTTATGACCTTTTCCCTTTGCCCGATGGTGTAAATGATTTGGTAGTAGATATTAATAATTTCACGGCTGAATATTCATATAGTGGAAGTTACTCATACAATATCCAACATATAAAGATTGTAGAAAATCAACTAACTGTTAGCAATGAATACATTGATTCCCAAAATGAAAAAATGACTTATTACACAGAAAGTGAAGACCAAGAAAAAGCTGTAACCCTACTAAAAAGAATTGCTAAAGATGTAACCAGTTTAAAGGCATTACAAAAAGGTAGTTTTTATAATCCGCAAGATTGGATAAAAGAAAGCTTAATCGAAAAGAAGACCGAAACCGGAATTGAATATACCGAAAACCTGCAAAAGGTCAGACTGTTTTAAATAGGGGCGGTTTTCATCAAAAAATAAAATGAATTTTAAATAAAGTCTTTATTTATGGTGGTTTAAGTACAGTTTAAACTGTACTTAAACTTTTAAATCAAGAGTAATAATGTCGTGATAGTACCTTTTATCTACCATTTTATTTTTAAAAAATTACCAAAACAAAGGCTTTACCAGCTAAAACGTGTTAATTTCTACACATTTTATCATCATTTTATTTTCATTACGCTAAAAAATATCATCATTTTATTTTTTAGGTAGTCCGAACTGAACCCGAACGAAACGCATTAAAAATCTAAAAAACAATCGGTTACAGATGTAAAATTTAAAATAGTTACCGATTTGTAACCAAAACCAACAAATTAACATTTAGAAAATGAAAATACATACAAATACTTCTATCATTGCAGAATTTGAAAAGCAAAGAAATTTAAAATTTACCGGAAATAATCCAATAGATGATAAAACCATTATCGAAAATTTGGCACAAAAAAATGATGTCGGTTCAATGGATATTGTAATGATTTTAGAAAATCATTACAACGAAAAAAACCGCCCCGATATGCAATTTTCAAAACCTACATCAGAAAAATGATAAAGGACGAAACAAAAAATTTCATCATATCAGAGTTTGAGAGAAAAAGAAATATAAAACATCAACAAAGAAGACTTTTTGAAGATTCCGAAATTGTACAAAGTTTATCGCTTCGTTTGTCTGTTCAGAAATCAAAAATTATTACGATTTTGGAAAACAATAATTTCAAATGTAATTTGCATAAATAAAAATTCATATTTTTGTAGTCTTCTCACAGTATTTTTAGATGCAAACCAGCAACACCGCTATTTATTAGCGGTGTTTTTGTTTACAAATAAAAAAGGCTTCACAATTACGCAAAGCCTATGAGGTCAAAACAAAATTATTAAGGCTGGTACACTAAAACGTGTCCTTTCTGCCGAACCCTATCCCTCGCCTTTCGGTATCGGTTAATTACTTCCTTTTGTTTAATTTTTCAAATTTACAATTTTTTATAATTTTTTATTTTTGACTTTCAGAGTATTTTGTAAAAATTCAGTTACAAACTAACGCCTGGAACGCTTTCCGGTATCATCTGCAGGAACCGAACGCCTGGAACGATTGCACCGGCACCCAACGCCTGGAATGATTTCCGGTATCATCTGCAGAACCGAACGCCTGGAACGCTTGCACCGGCACCCAACACCTGGAACGCTTTCCGGTTATCATCTGCAGAACCCAACACCTGGAACGATTTCCGGTTATCATCTGCAGGAACCCA